>CP108997.1:1825458-2433945 GCA_036226585.1 Streptomyces sp. NBC_00708 | reverse complement strand
GTTCGACCTGCTGACCTTCCTGGCCGGGCGGCCCGGCGTCGTCGTCCCCCGCAAGGAACTCCTCGCCGAGGTCTGGCAGCAGTCCTACGGCGACGACCAGACCATCGACGTCCACCTCTCCTGGCTGCGCCGCAAGCTCGGCGAGACCGCCGCCCGGCCCCGCTATCTGCACACGCTGCGCGGTGTCGGCGTCAAGCTCCAGGCCCCGGCGCCGGAGCGGCCGGCATGAGATGGGCGCTGGTCAAGGTCTGCCTGGCCGTCACCGCCATGGTCGTGTTCGCCTTCGCCGTGCCGCTGGGCCTCGTCGTCAAGGAGATGGCCCGCGACCGCGCGTTCTCGGACGCCGAACGGCAGGCCGCGACGATCGGCCCCACGCTCTCCATCACCACCGACCGGGCCCAGCTCCAGAAGGCGGTGCTCACCACCGAACCGGGCGCCGCCGGGCGGATGGCCGTCCACATCCCGGCCTCCGGCGAACCCGACGGGCTCGCGGTGGACATCGGCCACGGGCACGCCACCGCCAAGGATCTGGAGACCGTACGCACCTCGGGACGCGCCGCCATCACCGAGGTCACCGGCGGCTCCGTGCTGCTCCAGCCGACCGCCGTCGGGCCCCACGACATCGCGGTCGTCGAGGTGTTCGTCCCCGAGGACGCGGTCTCCCACGGGGTCACCACCGCCTGGCTGATCCTGGCGGGCGTCGGCGTCGCGCTGATCGTCGGCTCGGTCGCGGTGGCCGACCGGCTCGGCGTGCGCATGGTCGAGCCCGCCCGGCGCCTCGCGGGCGCCGCGCACGACCTGGGGGAGGGGCGGCTCGGCACCCGGGTGCCGGAGGAGGGCCCGGACGAACTGCGCTCCGCCGCCGTCGCGTTCAACTCCATGGCCGACCAGGTGGTCCAGCTCCTCGCCAACGAACGCGAGCTGGCCGCCGACCTCTCGCACCGGCTGCGCACCCCGCTCACCGTCCTCCGGCTGAACGCCGCGTCCCTGGGCGAGGGCCCGGCGGCCGAGCAGACCCGGGCGGCCGTCGAACAGCTGGAGCGCGAGGTCGACACCATCATCCGGACCGCCCGCGAGCAGCGCCCGCAGACCCAGCCGGGCGGTCCGGGCGCCGGCTGCGACGCCTCCGAGGTGATCCGTGAGCGGATGGACTTCTGGTCCGCGCTGGCCGAGGACGAGGGCCGCGAGGTGCGCCTCGCCGGGGTGGAGCGCACGCTGCGGATTCCGGTGGCCCGCCCCGAACTGGCCGCCGCGCTCGACGCGTTGCTCGGCAACGTCTTCCGGCACACCCCGGAGGGCACCGCCTTCGCGGTCGACGTGCACCACAGCGGTGACGCGGTGATCGTGCTGGTCTCGGACGCGGGGGGCGGCATCGCGGACCCGAAGGCGGCCCTGGCGCGCGGCGGGGCCCGGGACGCGGTGGGCTCGACCGGCCTCGGGCTCGACATCGTCCGCCGGGTCGCGGAGTCCACCGGCGGGGACGTGCGCATCGGCCGCTCGGTGCTGGGCGGTACGGAGGTCCGGGTCTGGATCGGGCTCGACGGACAGCGCCCGGAACGACGCGGGCGCGGCCACCGGGTGGGACTGCAGCGGCGCCACCGGGGCTCGGGACGCGCGAACCTTTAGCGCGGCCGATGCGCTCCTTAAGCCAACCCTAAGAACATCAACCCGGGCCCGGCTCACCCCATTTGCCCGTTCCGCAGCCGCTAGCGTGCTCCCGCATCCCCCACTCCCGTACGACGAGGCAGGAACGCGATGGGCACCAGAACGCACCGGCGCACGATGGGCACCAGGACCAAGGTGATCGGCTCGGTCGTCGCGGCCGCGGTGATCGGCGGGACGGTGTTCGCCCTCACCGGCACGGCCCAGGCGTCGGCGGTCGGCGCCGCGTACACCCGGACCAGCGGCTGGACCGGCGGGTACACCGGGCAGTACGTCGTCACCAACGACACCGCCGCCGCGAAGAACGACTGGACGCTCGAGTTCGACCTGCCCGCGGGCACGAAGCTCAGCTCGCTGTGGAACGGCGAGCACACCGTCAGCGGCAGCCACGTCACCGTCAGGCCCGCGAGCTGGAACAAGCAGCTCGCCGCCGGGCAGTCCGTCACGGTCGGCTTCGTCGCCGCGTCCGACGGCACGGCCGCCGACCCCACCGGCTGTCTCATCGACGGCGCCACGTGCTCCGTGGACCCCGGCGCCACCCCCGAACCCAGCGGCCGCCCCACCGAGTCCGCGACCCCGACCCCCACGGCCACCCCCACCGGCAAGCCCACCGGCAAGCCCAGCGAGACGGCCACCCCCACTCCCACCCCCACTCCCACCCCCACGCCGACGCCCACGAAGACCGACGGCGGCGGTGGCACCGCGAGCGGCGCCGGCTTCGCCCCGTACGTGGACACCTCGCTCTACCCCGCGTACGACCTGGTCGACACCGCGAACAAGACCGGGGTCAAGCAGTTCAACCTCGCCTTCATCACCTCCGGCGGCAGCTGCGCCCCGCTCTGGGGCGGGGTCACCGGCCTCGGTGACGACCATGTCGCCTCCCAGATCGGCGCCCTGCGCGCGGCCGGCGGCGACGTCCGGGTCTCCTTCGGCGGGGCCGCCGGCTCCGAACTGGCCCTGCGCTGCTCCTCGGCCGCCGACCTCGCCGCCGCGTACGGCAAGGTCGTCGACACGTACAAGCTGACCAAGGTCGACTTCGACATCGAGGGCGGCGCGCTCCCCGACACCGCCGCCAACACCCGCCGCTCGCAGGCCATCGCGCAGCTCCAGAAGGCGCACCCCGGCCTGGACGTGTCGTTCACGCTGCCGGTGATGCCCGAGGGCCTGACCCAGCCCGGCGTCGACCTGATCGCCGACGCGAAGAAGAACGGCGTGGACGTCGGCGCGGTCAACATCATGGCGATGGACTACGGCGCCTCCTACAGCGGCGACATGGGCACGTACGCCATCCAGGCGGCCACCGCCACCCAGGCCCAGATCAAGGGCGTGCTCGGGCTCTCCGACGCCGAGGCGTGGAAGGCCGTCGCCGTCACCCCGATGATCGGCGTGAACGACGTCAGCACCGAGGTCTTCAAGGTCGAGGACGCCACCCAGCTGGTGACCTTCGCCAAGGAGAAGGGCCTTGCCTGGCTCGCGATGTGGTCGGGCACCCGGGACAAGGAGTGCGCGGGCGGCGCCAAGCCCACCGCCGACGCCTCGTGCAGCTCCATCACGCAGGAACCGCTCGCCTTCACCAAGGCGTTCGGCACCTACAAGTAGGACCAACCCCCCTCCGCGCGCCCCGGCCGGGCCCCCTTCCCCCCACCCCTGGCCGGGGCACGCGCCCCTTTCTCCCGCCCGCGAGCCGCTGCCCGCGAGCCGCTACCCCCGCGCCCGGTTCACCGCCGACAGCACCGCCGCCACCGACGCGGCCACGCCCGAGGCGTCCCGGCCCGCGCCCCAGCGCTCCTCGCCACCGACGCGGCAGCGCGCGTACGCGGTCGTCGTCCCGGTCCCGTCCGGCGCCTGCTCCACCAGGTCCAGGACGGCCGCCGCCACCCCGGCCGCCGCCAGCGCGTCCGCGAACGCCGTGACCGGGCCGGTGCCCGTCCCCTCGTAATCGCCCTCCCGCTCATCCACCCGCAAGGTGCAGACGAAGCGGTGCTCACCGGCCGGACCGCTCTGCGCGGACCAGGAGGTGAGGGCCACCCCGCCGTCCCGCCCGGGGACCAGGTACGCCGCCTCGAACAGGTTCCACAGGTCCTTCCCGGTCGCCTCCAGACCGCTGTCGTCGGTCGCCGCCTGGACGGTGCGGGAGAACTCCGCGCGCATCCCGGCCGGCAGGTCCACGCCATGCCCGGTGCGCAGCAGATGGGCGATGCCACCCTTGCCCGACTGCGAGTTGACCCGGATGACGGCCTCGTACGTACGCCCCACGTCGGCCGGGTCGATCGGCAGGTACGGGACCTCCCACAGCTCGGAGCCCCCGTCCGCGCGGCGGGCGAAGCCCTTGCTGATGGCGTCCTGGTGGGTGCCGGAGAACGCGGTGTACACCAGGTCCCCGCCGTACGGATGGCGCGGCGGCACCGGCAGCCGGTTGCAGTGCTCCACCGTGCGGCGGATCTCGTCGATGTCCGAGAAGTCGATCATCGGGTCGACGCCCTGGGCGTGCAGGTTGAGCGCCAGGTTGACCAGGTCGACGTTGCCGGTGCGCTCCCCGTTGCCGAACAGGCAGCCCTCCACCCGCTGGGCCCCCGCCAGCACCGCCAGCTCCGCGCAGGCCACGCCCGTACCGCGGTCGTTGTGCGGGTGCACGGAGAGGATCACCGAGTCCCGCCGGGCCAGGTTGCGGTGCATGTACTCGATCTGGTCCGCGTAGACGTTGGGTGTGGCGATCTCCACCGTGGCCGGCAGGTTGTGGACGACCGGCCGGTCGGGCGAGGCGTCCCACAGCCCGGTCAGGCTGTCGCAGATCTCCAGGATGTAGTCCGGCTCGGTCAGGTTGAAGACCTCGGGCGAGAACTGGAACCGGATGTCCGCGCCGGGCCTGGCCCGCGCCAGCCGGTCCATCTGCCGGGCGGCTTCCAGCACCACGCCGTGCACCCCGGCCCGGTCGCGGCCCAGGACCACCTCGCGCCAGACGGGCGCGGTCGCGATGTAGAGGTGGACGACGACCCGGTCCAGGCCCGCCACGGACTCGAAGGTCCGCTCGATCAGGTCCGCCCTGGCGGGGGTGAAGACGACCACGGTGACGTCGTCGGGGACGGCCCCGCCGGTCGCCAGGTGGCGTACGAAGTCGAAGTCGGTGCGGCTCGCCGACGGATAGCCGACCTCGATCTCCTTGAAGCCCATCGCGACCAGCAGATCGAACATCCGTCGCTTGCGCGGGGTGTCCATCGGCTCCGCCAGCGCCTGGTTGCCGTCCCGCAGGTCCACCGGCACCCACAGCGGGGGCCGTTCGATACGGGCCTGCGGCCAGCTCCGCCCGGTCAGCGGGACCGCGACACGGTCGTACGCGGAGCGGTAGCGGTGCGAGGGCATGGAGCTGGAGCGCTGGGGGTTCCAGCGGGGCGCGGCCTCGGGGACCGGGCCGCGGGGCGTGCAGATGGTGGGGAAGCCGTGCATCGGGGACCGGGCGCCGGACGGGGCCGCGGGCATGAACTCGGGCATGAACGGTGTCTCTTCTCGCATCGCCGGATGCGACCGGCACAGCACGGCACCCCGCGGCAGGGTGCCGATCGCTTCAGGCCCCGCCGCGGCAGCCGAGAAGAAGGAGACCGCGGTACGTCATGAGCGGTACAGTAACCAGAACGCAACCCCTCAGACAACCTGACAGGTGAAACCCGTGTCCGCGCCCGGCCCCCTCCGCCCCAGCCCCCTCGTCGAACAGGCGACCAGCCATCTGCGCGCGCGGATCACCGAGGGGCACTGGCCGGTCGGCACGAAGCTCCCGGGCGAGACGACCCTCGCCCGCGAGCTGGGCGTGGGCCGTTCCACGGTCCGCGAGGCGGTGCGTACGCTCGCCACGCTCGGCCTCCTCCGCTCCCGCCAGGGCGCCGGCGTCTTCGTCGTCGCCGACCACGTCACGGAGGACTGGCCGGTACGGCTGCGCAGGGCGTCGGTCACCGATGTCTACGAGGTCCGCATGCTCATCGAGGTCCAGGCCGCCCGCCTCGCCGCCCGCCGCCGCACCGACGAGGACCTGGCCGCCCTCGACGCGGCCCTCACCGCCCGGCTGGCGGCGGGCACGGGCACCGACGACGCGGACTTCGTGGACGCGGACATCGCGGTGCACCGGGCGGTCGTGGCCGCCGCGCACAACCCGGTCCTCAGCGACCTCTTCGCCGAGTTCGTCCCGGCCCTGCGCCAGGGGCTCATCGACCTGGTGGACCTGCTCGGGCTGCGCCGCGACGACCCCCACCACGGGCATGCGGGCCACCGGGCCCTGGTCGCGGCGGTGGTGGCGGGCGACGCGGAGGCGGCGGCGCGCGCGGCGCAGGAGGAGCTGGAGGGCACGCTGTCCCGGCTGCGCGCGGCCTAGGAGCCCTGGGCGGCCCGCCACTCCCGCGCGTACTCGTCGAAGACGACCCGCAGCTGGTGGCCGATCTTCAGGTAGTCCAGGTCGTCGAGGTTGGCCAGGGACACCCGCACCGACCATTCCGGTCCGTCGAAGCCGCCCCCGTTCAGCAGCACCACGGAGGTCTGTTCGGCCAGCCGGAACAGCGGGTCGACGGGTTCGTAGTTGGCCTCCAGATAGGCGGCGAACTCCTTGCCCAGGGTGCGTTCCGCCTCCGCCAGCAGGTCCAGCTCGATGTAGTACGCGGCCCGCTTCGGGTCCTCGGAGATCTTCATCTGCGCGCCTTCGAGCAGCAGATCGAGGCGCCGTTGCACGAGGGAGCGGATACGCAGCTTGTACTCCTGGCCCTCGTCCAGCATGTCGAACAGCGAGAACAGCGCCATCATCACCTGCTGCGGCAGCGACAGGCCCGCCGTGTGGTTGAGCGCCACCTGCCGGGAGTCCGCCACCAGCCGGTCGATGAACCGCATCCGCTCCGGTTCCAGGGAGAGCGACCCGTACCGCTTGTTCAGCCGCGCCTTCTCCTCGGCGCCCTGCGCGGCCAGCAGGTCGTCGATCACGTTGTCGTCGTGCAGCCCGATGACCCCGAGCCGCCAGCCGGTGGCCCCGTAGTGCTTGGAGTAGGAGTACACGAGCAGCGCGTTGCGCGGCAGGTCGGCGGCGAGCGAGCGGAAGCCCTCGACGAAGGTCCCGTAGACGTCGTCCGTCACGACGATCAGGTTCGGGTTCTGCCCGGCCACGATGTCCACGATCTGCCGGGCGACCTGCGGGGAGAGCGCGAGCGAGGGCGGGTTGCTCGGGTTGACGCAGCAGACCATCCGCACCGAGGGATCGGCGAGCTTGGCGATCTCCTCCGGCGGATAGCGCCACTGCCGCACCCCGGTCTCGGTGAACAGGTTCGCCTCGACGTGCACGACGTCGAAGCCGTACGTGTCCAGCTCCGGGATCTCCAGATACGGCGTGAACACCGGCACCATCAGGGCGATCCGGTCGCCCCGGCGCAGGATGCCGTTCTTCAGCAGCGAGTCGAAGATGTAGCACATCGCGGCGGTGCCGCCCTCGGTCGCGAAGAGGCTGAGGTGCTGCCCCTCCGGCGGCCGGTGGTCGAACATCTCGTCCGTGACATACCCCCGTACGATCTGCTCGACGTGCGGCAGGATGCGCCCCGGCACCGGGTAGTTGTCCCCGATCGAGGAGTCCGCCAGCTCGTGCACGAAGGCGTCGGGCGTGAAGCCGAACCGCTTGACCGCCAGGTCGACGCACGCCTTCAGCAGCTCGATGCCGGGCAGCCCCGGGCGCGTACGCGTGAAGCGGGCGAAGCGCTCGGCGCAGCCCGCCTCCTCCGGCATCCCGCCCAGGTTGTCCGCCGTCCAGACCCGGCGGGACTCCTCGATCGCGAAGTAGCCGAGCGCGTGGTACGCCTCGCGGGGGCCGGTGGCGACCCAGTTCGGGTTGCCGCGGCCCGCGTTGAGCATGACCCGGGTCGTCTTCCCCTTCTGGCCGGGCTTGCCGCTCTGTTCCGCCTGGGCGATGCTGATGAACTTGTCCTTCAGCTCGAACGGGCTGAGCTGGGCGTACGCGTGGATCTGCGCGCGGCCGAGGGTCTCCTTGGGCATGTCCGTGCTCCCGCTGGTCAGTGGTCGAGGGTGACGGTGGTGGCGCCGGGGGAGCCGGTCATCCGGATCCCAGGACACCGACGAGGACGGGGCCGGTGAGGGGCAGCAGGAAGTTCGAGAGCGCGTACGTGATCGTGTAGCCGAGCAGCGGTACGGAGCTCTGCGCCACCTGGGTGATGGAGGTGATCGCGGGGGTCGAGCACTGCTGGCCCGCGATGGCGCCGATCAGCAGCGGCTTCTCGATGTGGAGCAGCTTCAGGCCGACGATCAGGGAGACCGTGGCGGGGATGAGGACCATGGCGATCCCGGCGAACGGGAGCAGCGCGCCGTACTCCTTCAGCAGCGGCCAGGCCTGCGGTCCGGCGGTCAGGCCGGTGCAGGCGATGAAGACGGCCAGGCCCAGGTCCTTGAGCGTGTTGGCGGCCTGCGGCGGGAAGGCCCCGAAGGTCTGCTTGCGGGAGCGGAACCAGCCGAAGAGCAGCCCCGAGACCAGGCAGCCGCCACCGGTGCCGAGCGACATCGGGATGTCGCCGAACCGGACCACGACCTGTCCGAGCAGCGAGCCCGCCACGATGCCGAAGCCCAGGTAGATGAAGTCCGTCGCGTCGTTCTTCACGACCGCGCCGATCTTCGCCACCAGCTTGTTCAGGCCCGCCCGCGCACCGACGAGGGTGAGCACGTCGCCGCGCTGCACCGTGGTCTCGGCGGAGGCGGGCAGATGCTGGTCGTTGCGCAGCACATCGGTGACGTAGACCCCGTCCTTCAGGAACTCGGGGTGGTCCCGCTCCAGTTGGGCGATGGTGGAGCCGGCCGTGGCCTTCTCGGTCACCGCGACCTGCCGGGTCGCCAGCGGGGTGTCGAGGCCCGGCACCGAGGGAGTCTCGGGTCCGATCTCGCGGCCGGCCTCGATGATCCAGGAGCGCCGGCCGACCAGCTGGACCAGATCGCTCAGGGTCAGCTCCAGACCGGGGGAGGGGGTGAGCAGCTTGCTGCCGCGCTTGACGCCCTCGACGGTGACCCTGCCCGCCCGTACGGCCTTCAGCTCACCGATCCTGAGGCCGTCGGCCAGGGTCACCAGGTAGGTACGGCCCACCGTGCCGGGCAGCGCCTCCCGCTCGTCGGCCTCCAGGCCGCGGGCGCCGCCGCGCATCTTCTCCCACAGCTCGCGGGAGGCGTCCGCCAGTTTGATGCGCATCAGCATCGGCATGATCTGGCTGGTGTACAGCACGATGGTGACCAGGCCGAAGAGGTAGCAGACGGTGTACGCGGTGGCGACGTGGCCCTGGTACTGGGTGATCTGGGCGGACGTCAGCCCGTCGAGCTTGCCGATGGCCTCGGTCGCCGTACCGACCACGGCGGACTCCGTCGCGGCGCCTGCCAGGATGCCGGACGCGGTCCCCACGTCCAGGTCGAACGCCTTGGCCAGCCCGAAGGCGATACCGAGGACGCAGACCAGCTCGATCAGGCAGAGCGCGAGGAAGCGGAGGCTGCGCCGGTTGAGGTTGGCGAAGAACTGCGGCCCGGCCAGATAGCCGAGCGAGAAGATGAACAGGGCGAAGAACACCGTCTTGACGTCGTCGTCGACGGTGACGTGCCGGGTACCGATCAGCAGCGAGACGATCAGCGTTCCGCAGATGCCGCCGAGCGTGATGGGGCCGACGCGGAGCTTCCCCACGAGGTAGCCGAGGGCGAGACAGAGGAAGAGGGCAAGCTCGGGATGGTCCCCGGGCCACCCCCGCCCGCCGGCTCCGGCCGGCACCGCCCCGGCTTCGGGCAAAGAACGCGCGACTCCGCATTCCCGCCCCCTCCGCGCCGTACCCCGTTCACTTCCCGGCGGGGCCCCCGAGGCTGGGGCGGCCCGTTTCCGGGGGATGCCGGAAAACCGGCACGCCTGCCGGTTCTTCCCGGGCATCCGATCAAGATCCAACCCCAACCCGCTTGCCACCTGCGGGAATTCAAAATCGCGGCCGAGGCCGCAACGCGGCGCAGTGCTTTGGCAAGCCTTCGGGCGGACACGGTCTCGTGACTTGCAGGACACGCTCGCGCAACGGAAGCGTCTTCAACTCTTGACACCCACCCCTCCGAGGCAGCAATCTTCCGACATCGACGCATGGGAGCGCTCCCACATCGCACGGGGTTTCCCGCGTGAACGGCACTGCCCGTGTCCTCCCCCCAACCCCATCCGGCACCCGCACCCACCAGCGCGTATGCCACGCAGTGAGCCAGTCCCACCCTGGAACAAGGAGTAGTGGAATGCGTATCACCCGCACCGTCGCCGGCCGGAGCCGCAGAGTCGCGGTTCTGGCCACCACGGGCCTGACCGCTTCGGCGCTGCTGCTGACCGGCTGCAGCAGTGACGACTCCGACTCGAACGAGTCCTCCGAGGCGAACGGGAAGATCACGCTGACCGTCGCCGACTTCGGCCAGTTCGGCTACAAGGAAGCCGGTCTGTTCGCCAAGTACCACGAGCTGCACCCGAACATCACGGTGAAGGAGGACACCACCGCCGATGAGAAGGTCTACTACCCCAAGCTGCTCCAGCAGCTGAACTCGGGCAGCGGCCTCGCCGACGTCCAGGGTCTCGAGGTCGGCCGCATCAAGGAGCTCGTCGACACCAAGGCGGACCAGTTCGCCGACCTGAGCAAGGTCATCGATGTCAACGAGTTCGTGTCGTGGAAGGAGAAGCAGGCCACCACGGCGGACGGAAAGGTGATCGGCGCGGGTACCGACATCGGCCCGATGTCGCTCTGCTACAACACCGAGCTGTTCAAGAAGGCCGGTCTGCCGACCGACCGCAAGGAGGTCGCCGCCAAGATCTCCGGCGGCTGGGAGGACTACCTCAAGCTCGGTGAGGAGTTCAAGAAGAAGGCCCCGGCGGGCACGTACTTCATGGACTCCGCCAGCGCCATGTACAACGCCGTCGTCAGCTCCAACGCGAAGCAGTACTACGACGAGAGCGGCAAGGCGGTCTACAAGGACAGCCCCAGCGTCCAGCAGGGCTGGAACCTCGCGGCCGAGGCCGCGGACAAGAAGCTGACCCAGGGCCTCGCCCAGTTCAGCGACCCGTGGAAGGCCGCGCTGCGCAAGAGCACGATGGCCACCGTGGTCTGCCCCGCCTGGATGGCCGGCCAGATCTCCGTGAACGCCGGTGACGCCAACAAGGGCAAGTGGGACATCACCACCGCCCCCGGTGCCACCGCCGCCAACTGGGGCGGTTCCTTCCTCGGCGTCCCGAAGGCCGGCAAGAACGTCGACGAGGCCACCAAGCTCGTCAAGTGGCTGACCGCCCCCGAGCAGCAGGCCGCCGTCTTCAAGGCGATCGGTTCCTTCCCGTCCAACAAGGGCGCGTACGAGCTGCCCGACGTGAAGACCGCGACCCTGCCGTACTTCAACGACGCCCCGATCGGCCAGATCTACGCCGACGAGGCCAAGTCCATCCCCGAGACGATCCTCGGCCCGAAGGACGCGGCGATCAAGGACACCATCTCCACCCAGATCAACAACATGGAGCAGCGCGGCACCAAGCCGGACGACGCCTGGGAGGCGGCGACCAAGGCCATCGACAAGGTGATCGGCTGACGTTCGCCGGGGCGCGTCCGGCCCGATCCGCCGGACGCGCCCGGCGCGGGCGGCCCTCCGGGGCCGCCCGCACCTGCGTGTTCCTGATGAGGGGTGCGACGCGACGGCCCAGTCGGCCCCCGCCCCGTACCCGGGTAACTCAAGCAATCCAGGGAAGGACTCCCGCTCGTGGCCACCTCGACTCCCACCCGGGACGCATACGCGCCGCCACCCCGCGGCTCCCAGCACACACCGGCGGACGCCCGCCGGCAGACGTGGCGGAGCCGGCTCTGGCGGTTCGACGACAAGGCGTCGCCGTACGCCTACATAGCCCCGTTCTTCCTCGTCTTCGGGGCGTTCGGGCTCTACCCGCTCGTCTACACCGGCTGGATCGCCCTGCACCGGGTCGAGATGACCGGCATGAACCAGATGGAGTGGGTCGGCTGGGACAACTTCGACAGGATCCTGCACGACTCCGAGTTCTGGACGGCCGTCAGCAACACCTTCCTGATCGGTGTCATGTCGACGGTCCCGCAGCTGCTCGTCGCGCTCGGCCTGGCGCACCTGCTGAACTACAAGCTGCGCGCCAGCACCTTCTGGCGCACGGTCGTCCTCACCCCGTACGCCACCTCCGTGGCCTCCGCGGCCCTCGTCTTCGCCCTGGTCTTCCGGGCCGACGGCGGCCTGCTGAACTGGGCGCTGCACTTCGTCGGTCTCGGCGACACCAACTGGGCCAACGGCCACTGGACGTCCAAGATCGCCATCTCGGTCATCGTGATCTGGCGCTGGACCGGCTACAACACCCTGATCTACCTGGCCGCGATGCAGGCGGTGCCGTCCGACCTGTACGAGGCGGCCTCGCTCGACGGTGCCTCGCGCTGGCAGCAGTTCCGCAAGGTGACCATCCCCTCGCTGCGGCCCACGATCCTCTTCACGATCGTCATCTCGACCATCGGCTCCATGCAGCTGTTCGGTGAGCCCCTGCTGCTGGAGGGCGGCACGCTCGGCGCGACCGGCGGCAACGAGAATCAGTACGAGACCCTCAGCGTCTACCTCTACAACTACGGCTGGAACCTGGGCCATCTCGGTCCGGCCGCCGCGGTGGCCTGGGCGATGCTCGCCCTCCTGCTGATCATCGCCGCGGTCAACTGGCTCATCGGCCGCTTCGTACGCACATCCGCGGTCTGACCGGGAGCGATATCCAATGACCATCACCAGCCCCACCAAAGCCCCGGAGCTCGGCCTCCCAGCGCGTTCCGCCCACCGCGCGCCGAAGCGCGCGAGCCGCTTCAAGCCCGGTGCCGGGCAGCAGCTGAAGGGCGGCCCGTTCGCCTACATCGCCCTGGCCGTCGTCGGCATCGGCTCGCTGCTGCCGCTGTACTGGACCCTCGTGGCCGCGTCCCACACCCAGGACGAGGTGCTGGCCACCACCCCGCCGTTCCTGCCGGGCGACCGCCTCTTCCACAACCTCGACGCCGCCTGGACCCAGGCCCACCTGGGCAAGGCGATCGTCAACAGCGTCATCGTGGCCGGCTGCATCACCGCGGCGACGCTCTTCTTCTGCACCCTGGCCGGCTACGCCTTCGCCAAGATGCGCTTCCGCGGCCGCGGCGCCCTGATGACCGGGGTCATCCTGACCCTGACGATCCCGCCGCAGCTCAGCGTCGTCCCGCTGTTCATGATGATGGCCGATCTCGGCTGGGGCGGGAACCTGGAGTCGGTGATCTTCCCGACCCTGGTCAGCGCCTTCGGCGTGTTCTTCATGCGCCAGTACCTCAGCGAGGCACTGCCGTACGAGCTGATCGAGGCCGCCAAGATCGACGGCGCGAACAACTTCCGCATCGTGCTGAGCGTGGTGCTGCCGGTGGCCCGCCCCGCGATGATGGTGCTCGGCATGCTCACCTTCGTGCAGGCCTGGAACGACTTCTTCTGGCCCTACCTCGCCCTGAACCAGCAGAACCCCACGCTTCAGGTGGCCCTCGGCCAGCTCAGCGCCTCGTACACCCCCGACACCAGCATCGTGATGGCCGGCGCGCTGATCAGCACCCTGCCGCTGCTCGTGGTGTTCGTGGTCTTCGGCAAGCAGATCGTCGGCGGGATCATGTCCGGCGCCGTCAAGGGCTGACGCCCGCTCGCCACCACCTCTCCGTACCGGACCCGTACGGCCCCCGCCCGCCCCGCGGGCCGTACGGGCTCCGCAGCCCCACCCGTCACGCCCCTGTCCGTCACCTTCCTGGGAGCGCTCCCGCATGACTGCTGTACGACCCGACATCGCCCCGAAGCCGGCGCCCGAGGCCACCACCGAGTTCCCGACGGGCTTCCTCTGGGGAGCGGCCACCGCCGCCTACCAGGTCGAGGGTGCCGCCGCCGAGGACGGGCGCACGCCCTCCATCTGGGACACCTTCAGCCGCACCCCCGGCAAGGTCCGCAACGGCGACACCGGCGACATCGCCGCCGACCACTACCACCGCTACCGCGACGACGTGGCCCTGATGAAGCAGCTGGGGCTGAAGGCGTACCGCTTCTCCGTCTCCTGGTCCCGGGTCCAGCCCACCGGCCGCGGCCCCGCCGTCGAACGCGGCCTCGACTTCTACCGCAAGCTCGTCGACGAGCTGCTGGAGGCCGGCATCACGCCCGTCGCCACCCTCTACCACTGGGACCTGCCCCAGGAGCTGGAGGACGCCGGCGGCTGGCCGGAGCGCGCGACCGCCGAGCGGTTCGCGGACTACACCGCGATCATGGCCGGCGCCCTCGGCGACCGCGTCGGCATGTGGACCACCTTCAACGAGCCGTGGTGCTCGGCCTTCCTCGGCTACGGCTCCGGGGTGCACGCCCCCGGACGCACCGAGCCCGCCTCCGCCCTGCGGGCGGCCCACCACCTCAATCTCGCCCATGGCCGGGCGATCGAGGTTCTGCGCGGTCAACTCCCCGCTACCGCGCAGACCTCGGTCACCCTCAATCTCCACCAGGTGCGCCCGCTGACGCCGAGCCCCGAGGACGCGGACGCCGCCCGCCGTATCGACGCGGTCGGTAACCGGGTCTTCACCGGACCGATGCTGCACGGCGCCTACCCGGAGGACCTGCTCACGGACACCGCGCACGTGGTGGACTGGTCGAAGCTGGTGCGGGACGGCGACCTGGAGGCGATCTCCCGCCCGGTCGACGTCCTCGGCGTCAACTACTACACGCCGACCCTGGTCTCCACGCCCGCAGAGGGCGCCGGCGACACCCGCAACGACGGCCACGGCGCCAGCGACTACTCGCCCTGGCCCGGCTCCGAGCACGTCGCCTTCCATCTCGCCGACGGCAAGCCGACCACCGCCATGAACTGGTCGATCGACCCCAACGGGCTCTACAACCTGCTCATGGACGTCACCCGCGAGCACCCCGGCGTCCCGCTCATGGTCACCGAGAACGGCGCCGCCTTCGACGACTACGTCTCGCCCGAGGGCCGGGTGCAGGACCCCGAGCGCATCGCCTACCTGCACGGCCACCTCGACGCCGTGCAGCGCGCGGTGGCCGACGGCGCGGATGTGCGCGGCTACTTCCTCTGGTCGCTGATGGACAACTTCGAGTGGGCGTACGGCTATTCGAAGCGCTTCGGTGCCGTGTACGTGGACTACGCCTCGCAGCGCCGCATCCCGAAGGCCAGTGCCCACTGGTACGCCGATGTGATCCGCCGCCACGCACTGCCCCCGCAGGGCGACCTCGCCTGACATCTCCCTCCCTCTCCGGTACGTCCTGACCCGTACCGGCCCGCTGAGACCCGGCATCCGTGCCGGGTCTCAGCCGTTTCCCGGCTCCGCCCCCGGCCTGTGCGGAACGCTTGACCACGCGCGTAGAGTGGGAGCGCTCCCACTGAGTGGGGGAGGGGAGCGGCCGACCGGTCCCGCAGAGTGTCAAGGGAACCCACACCAGGACTTGGTTTGGTTATCCGACTGTGAGAAATTGACCGCGAACGGGAGGCAGCCATGACGGCAGCGCGAGTACGGAGCGGGGGCCGGCCCACGCTCGAAGAGGTCGCGGCGCGGGCGGGGGTCGGGCGGGGCACGGCCTCGCGCGTCATCAACGGATCGCCCCGCGTCAGCGCCCACACCAGGGAGGCGGTCGAGGCCGCCGTCGCCGAGCTGGGTTACGTACCCAACCGCGCGGCCCGTGCGCTGGCCGGCAACCGTACCGACGCCATCGCGCTCGTCGTGCCCGAGTCGGAGAGCCGCTTCTTCGCGGAGCCGTACTTCTCCGACATCGTGCGCGGGGTCGGCGCCGCCCTGGCCGATACGGAGATGCAGCTGCTGCTCACCCTCGTCGGCAGCGACCGCGAGCGCCGCAGGCTCGCCCAGTACCTCACCGCGCACCGTGTGGACGGCGTGCTGCTGGTCTCCGTGCACGCCGACGACCCGCTGCCCGACCTGCTGGAACAGCTCGGCATGCCCGCCGTGATGAACGGCCGCAGATCCGCCGCCGAATCGCTCTCCTCGGTCGACTCCGACAACTTCGAGGGCGCCCGCGGCGCGGTGGAACACCTCGTCTCGCGCGGCCGCCGCACCATCGCCACGATCACCGGCCGGCTCGACGTCTACGCCTCCCAGAGCCGCCTGGACGGCTACCGCCAGGCCGTCCGCGACGCGGGCCTGGAGCCCGACGAGCGGCTGATCGCCCCCGCCGACTTCTCCGAGGAGGGCGGCGTCCGGGCCATGCGCGACCTGCTCGCCCGCCGCCCCGACGTGGACGCGGTCTTCGCCGCCTCCGACGTGATGGCCGCCGGCGCCCGCCAGGTCCTGCGCGAGGCCGGCCGCCGCATCCCCGACGACGTCGCCCTCATCGGCTTCGACGACTCGGCCGTGGCCCGCCACATGGACCCGGCCCTCACCAGCGTGCGCCAGCCGATCGAGGAGATGGGCCGCACGATGACCCGGGTCCTGCTCGACATGATCTCCGGCGAGAGCGCGGACCGCGCCCAGATCGTGCTCCCCACGGAACTGGTGGTCCGCGACTCCTCGTGAGGCCGGATCGCGGCAACTCGGTTCATCCGGGGCGCACTTCGCGTAGTTTCTGAGTTGTGGACCCCTTCCCTGACCGCTCTCGTCGGCGCCGTCGTGGGGGTGGCCGGCACCCTCGCGTCCGGCGTGCCGGCGCACCGCGGCGCCCTGAAGGCCAGGACGGTGGAACTCGACCGCCCGGAGCGGCAGCGACGGGACGAGCAACTGGCGGCCGAACGCCGCGAGGCCCGCGCCGCCGGGGAGCCGGGCCCCGACCGGGCCCCGACCGGGCCCGGGAGCGGGAGGAGCCCCGCCGCGTCCCCTGCGACCCGGCGGGCCCCGAGGTCGTCGAGGTGGCGCTGTCCCCCGGCCCCGCGTCCGGCGTCCGCCTGCGCGATTCCAAGGCCTCCCTGCACTCGCCTTCGACCCGGCGGCGTGGTCGGCGTTCGTCGGCTCCGTCGGCCGGCTCAGGGAACGAAGAAGCCCCTGACCTGCGTTTCCGCAGACCAGGGGCTCTTCCTGAGAGGGTGAGTAACGGGACTCGAACCCGCGACATCCTGGACCACAACCAGGTGCTCTACCATCTGAGCTATACCCACCATGTCCGGTCGTTTCCGACCGGCCGAGAAAAAGTGTACAGGGTCCGGGAGGGTGCTCGCGCCCTCATTCCCCGGCGGTGGGTCACGGCCCCCGGAAGGGCCGTGACCAGCGGCTTCAGCCCCGGGGCTGCGACACCCGCGCCGCGGCCGCCTTCGCCTGCTCGGAGTCCGGGCCGGGCTGCGGGACGAAGACCGCCTCGCGGTAGTACCGCAGCTCCGTGATGGAGTCGCGGATGTCGGCGAGCGCCCGGTGGTTGCCGTTCTTCTCCGGGCTGTTGAAGTACGCCCTCGGGTACCAGCGGCGGGCCAGCTCCTTGACGGAGGAGACGTCCACGATCCGGTAGTGGAGGTAACCCTCCAGGAGCGGCATGTCCCGGGACAGGAAGCCGCGGTCGGTACCGACCGAGTTCCCGCACAGGGGCGCCTTGCCGGGCTCCTTCACGTGCTCGCGGACATAGGCGAGGACCTGCTCCTCGGCGTCGGCCAGCGTCGTGCCGCCGGCCAGCTCGTCGAGGAGGCCCGAGGCGGTGTGCATCTGCCGCACCACCTCGGGCATGGTCTCCAACGCCGCGTCCGGCGGGCGGATCACGATGTCCACCCCTTCGCCGAGCACGTTCAACTCCGAGTCGGTGACCAGCGCGGCCACCTCGATGAGTGCGTCTTCCGTCAACGAGAGCCCGGTCATCTCGCAGTCGATCCACACCATGCGGTCGTTCATGCGCCCCACCCTACGGGGCGCTCCGCTGTCCGGGCAGGGCCGGGCGCCCCGCGGCGAAGACGTCGGTGCCCGCCTTCCCGGGGTCCGGACGGCCCGCGTCCAGCACCGCGGGCGCGGCGCCGGACGGACCCGTGACCGCGGCCCGGCGGCTCCCCGGGGTGCCCTGGGCGGGCACCGCGAGCTCCGTCACCGGGACCGGCTCCGGTACCCCGCCCTGCGGACGGCGGGCCCGGTAGGCGGCCCGGTACGCGGCGGGGGAGGAGCCGAGCTGGCGGCGGAAGTGCCCGCGCAGCGCGACCGGCGAGCGGAAGCCGCAGCGGCCCGCGACCTCGTCCACCGAGTAGTCCGACGTCTCCAGGAGGCGCTGCGCCTGCAGCACCCGCTGGGTGATCAGCCACTGGAGCGGTGCGCTGCCGGTGAGCGAGCGGAACCTCCGGTCGAAGGTCCGCCGGCTCATGTAGGCACGCGCGGCCAGCGTCTCCACGTCGAACTGCTCGTGGAGATGCTCCAGCGCCCAGGCGACGACCTCGGCGAGCGGGTCGGAGCCGATCTCCTCCGGTAAAGACCTGTCCAGGTAGCGCTCCTGGCCGCCACTGCGCCGGGGCGGTACGACGAGCCGGCGGGCCAGTGCCCCGGCGGCCTCCGTGCCGTGGTCCGAGCGGACTATGTGGAGGCACAGGTCGATGCCGGCCGCCGTCCCGGCGGAGGTGAGCACGTCGCCGTCGTCGACGAAGAGCTCGCGCGGATCGACGTGGACCGACGGATAGCGCTTGGCCAGCGTCGGTGCGTACATCCAGTGCGTGGTGGCGGGGCGGCCGTCCAGCAGCCCGGCGGCGGCGAGCACGAAGGCTCCCGTGCACAGCCCGACGATGCGGGCGCCCTCCTCGTGGGCGCGGCGCAGCGCGTCCAGGGCCTCCATGGGCGGCGGCGAGGTGATCGAGCGCCAGGCGGGCACCACGACGGTGCCGGCCCTGCTGATCGCCTCCAGCCCGTAGGGCGCGGTCAGTTCGAGTCCGCCGGTGGTGCGCAGGGGCCCCTCTTCGCCGCTGCACACGAGCAACCGGTAGCGCGGAACTCCCGCGTCCTGGCGGTCGATTCCGAACACCGACAGCGGGATGGAGCTCTCGAAGATGGGGCCACCGCTGAACAGCAGTACGGCGACGACTTCACGACGTCGTCGTCCGCCCAGCTTCCGTACAGCCTCCGTTGCGGTGGCGGAGTCCTGGCTCATGACGCTAAGCCCCCCTCGGTGTTCGCGTCTTCCTGGTCCTTACGGGCCTGTCGCACCTGCACTTGTCCCCTCGGTCGTGCACGAGTCCCCGGCCTTCGACGCCCAAGATCGAATCTACTGCGTCCCGTGGTGCCGTCGTGACAAGTTCACCAACCGGCTCATTGTCGACAAGGCAACCTGGCGGGAAGCGTTCGATCACGAAGCGTTTCACTCGCAGGTCGTGCAGGGAAGTGCGTCCGGCGTTCATGGCCCGTCCCCATGGGGTGGAAGCGTACCGCCCGGTCTCTTCCTGCCTGGTGGCAAGGGGGTTGATCGGCCATTTCGACAAGGAATCAACGGGTCCCAGAAGTTGGCTGAAAATGTACGGTCGCGTGTACGGAAATCAGTCGTTCTACCGGCGCACAACCGAGGGCGCCCGGCCACTCCCGCGCGCCCCCTCGCGGGATCGCGCGGCCACGACGGCCGGGCCGGCGCGCCCGGCGGAGCGTCCGCCGGGGCCGGCAGTCGAATACCGTCCACGCGGTTCCATGCGGGCCGGGTCGCGCGTCGGGTTCCGGACGGGTCGGCCGGCTCCCCCGGAAGGGTGGGTTCCGGTACGTCGGCCCGACGCCCCCGCCGGACCCGGCGAAGCGTTTCTTCCGGGCGCCCGAAGGGGTGCGGGGAGCGGACCGGGCGGTCTGTGTACCGGGCAACCGGCATTGCCATACAGGGCCGCTCTCGGGCATGCTCCGGAAAACGTCGCATGCGCCGTGCGCGGGGCGGGCAATGGAGGAGTGGCGCCGTACCCTTGGGGGTAAGGGGTTGGGAAGATGATTCCCGGACACCACGACACCGCCCGCTGACGCACCTTTCCACGTCGCTCTCCTCACGAGGACTCTCTTCGCCGAGAAACCGATGGCCGGTCACGAAATCCCCGAACCCGCGGACCGCAAGCAGGTAGCCGACCCCCTGTCGGAGCCGCTCGCGGCCGAACAAGCGCGCCGTCCGTGCGACCCCGCCTTCCGGCATGGGGTCGTCGTCGGCTTCGACGGCTCGACCTCCAGCGAGCGGGCCCTCGCCTATGCGATCGGCATGTCCCGCAGGACGGGCTCCGGTCTGATCATCGTCCACGTCGCCAACCGGCTGCCGACCACGGTCTGGGCGGGCTGCGAGCCCCCCGTCTTCGTCGACGTCCCGGACCACCGCACCGAGGTCCTCGGCCTGGAGCTCGCCTGCGCGGACTATCTCGCCGAGGTCTCCTGGGTGCTCGTGGAGCGCGGCGGGGACATCTGCCACGAGCTGGAGGAGGTCGGCCGGGAGTACTCGGCCGACGCCATCGTGGTGGGCTCCACGCACGGCCTGGTGGGCAAGATCTTCGGCTCCGTGGCGGGCCGTCTGGCCCGCCGCGCGCAGCGCCCGGTCGTCGTCATTCCGTAGCCCTGGCCGGCGGCCCGCAGCCCGTCACCGGTACCCCGGGAAGCGGTCCGCGGGCCGTGCGCCGGGCGGCGTGATTCCGGCTGTTCGGGGCCGCTCGCGCGGTGGCGTCAACTCGCCTGTGGAAAACGCCGGATGAGTGACGCTACCAACGCGTAGAGCGGGATTCCGTGCTGGTGAGGGGCGGATACGCGTCACCCGGCACAGCGCGTTCGTATGCGAAGGAGCGGTCCCGCGGGCCACCTCTCGTGGCCTGCGGGACCGCTCCTGTGCGCCGCTGCGCGCCGTGCCTACTCGACGGTGACGGACTTCGCCAGGTTGCGCGGCTTGTCGATGTCCCGGCCCATGGCCAGCGCCGTGTGGTACGCGAAGAGCTGGAGCGGGATGCCCATGAGGATCGGGTCCAGCTCGTTCTCGTTCTTCGGCACGACGATGGTGTGGTCGGCCTTCTCCTGGACCTGGTGGGCCACGGCGAGGATGCGGCCGCTGCGGGCCTTGATCTCCTCCATCGCGGCGCGGTTCTTCTCCAGCAGGTCGTCGTCCGGCACGATCGCCACGGTCGGCATCGCGGGCTCGATCAGCGCGAGCGGGCCGTGCTTCAGCTCGGACGCGGGGTAGGCCTCGGCGTGGATGTACGAGACCTCCTTGAGCTTCAGCGAGGCCTCGCGGGCCACGGGGTAGCCGCGCACCCGGCCGATGAACATCATCGACTTCGCATCCGCGTACTCGGCGGCCAGCTTCTTGATCTCGTCCTCGCCCTCCAGGATCTCGCTGATCTGGGCGGGCAGCTTGCGCAGGCCCTCGATGATCCGCTTGCCGTCGGCGACCGAGAGGTCACGGATGCGGCCCAGGTGCAGGGCGAGCAGCGCGAACGCGACCACGGTGTTGGTGAAGCACTTGGTGGAGACCACGCACACCTCGGGGCCGGCGTGCACGTACGTACCCCCGTCGGCCTCGCGGGCGATCGCCGAGCCGACCACGTTGACCACACCGAGGACCCGGGCGCCCTTGCGCTTCAGCTCCTGGACGGCGGCCAGTACGTCATACGTCTCACCGGACTGCGAGACCGCGACGTACAGCGTGTCGGGGTCCACGACCGGGTTGCGGTAGCGGAACTCGGACGCGGGCTCGGCGTCCGCGGGGATGCGGGCCAGCTCCTCGATCAGCTGCGCGCCGATCTGGCCCGCGTGGTACGAGGTGCCGCAGCCGAGGATCTTGATGCGGCGGACCCCGCGCGCCTCGCGGGCGTCCAGGTTGAGGCCGCCCAGGTGCACCGTGGAGAACCGGTCGTCGATCCGGCCGCGCAGCACCCGGTCGACGGCGTCCGCCTGCTCGGAGATCTCCTTGTGCATGTACGTGTCGTGGCCGCCCATGTCGTACGACTCGGCCTCCCACTCCACGGTGGTCGGCGTGGCCGTCGTGGTCGAGCCCTCCGTGGTGTACGTACGGAAGTCGTCGGCCTTGAGGGTGGCCATCTCGCCGTCGTCGAGGGTGACGACCTGGCGGGTGTGGGCGACCAGGGCGGCGACGTCGGAGGCGACGAACATCTCCTTCTCGCCGATGCCGAGGACGACCGGGGAGCCGTTGCGGGCCACCACGATGCGGTCGTTGAAGTCGGCGTGCAGGACGGCGATGCCGTACGTGCCCTCCACGGAGCGCAGGGCCTCGCGGACCTTCTCCTCCAGCGTCCCGGCCTCCGAGCGGGCGATCAGGTGGACCAGCACCTCGGTGTCGGTCTCGGAGAGGAAGACAACGCCCTCGGCGGTCAGCCGGGCGCGCAGCTCGGAGGCGTTGTCGATGATCCCGTTGTGGACGACGGCGACCTTGCCCTCGGCGTCCAGGTGCGGGTGGGCGTTCTCGTCGCTCGGGGCGCCGTGCGTGGCCCAGCGGGTGTGGGCGATGCCGGTGGTGCCGGCGAAGCGCTTGGGGACCCGGGACTCCAGCTCGCGGACCCGGCCCTTGGCCTTGACCGACTTCAGCGTCGCGGGCTTCCCGGCCGCGGGCTTCCCGGTGATCACGATGCCGGCGGAGTCGTAACCCCGGTACTCCAGCCGCTGCAGGCCCTCCAGCAGCAGCGGAGCCACGTCACGCTTTCCGATGTAACCGACGATTCCGCACATAGAGCGTTCTGCCCTCCATCGACGAACAAGTAAGGGGTACCCGGCCGTGAGGCGGCCTCAGCCGTAGACGATGCGGCGCAGCTGACGGAGCGAGAGCTCCGGCGGCGCGACCGCCCGGTGCGGCAGTTCGGCCGCGATCCGTTCGAAGATCTCCGTGTTCACCAGGCCGCCGGACTGCAGTTCGCGGTGGCGGCGGCGGACGAAGACCTCGGTCGTCTCGTCGAAGTACGCCAGCACGTCGAGGATCACCCGGGCGGCTTCACCGCGGGGGAGCGCGGTGCTGCGCACCACGTGGTCAATGAGGTCGTCGTACGACGAGAGGCGTTCGAGCACCCGTCGATACTGCGGTGGAAGAGGCCCGAGCGCAACAATCCTGCCCGATATCGGGCAGGGAATGGGGTTGAGGGCCCTCTTTTTTGCGTCTTGGGTGGATTTCGAGAGGGCGGTGCGCGGTTGCGGAGTGGGGTCGTCGCCTCAGTGGTCGGAGCCGAAGGGGTGAATTCACACATAAGCCGCAAACCGTCCCCAGGGCGCCGGAGCGGTCAACGCCGGTAAGTGGTCTACACCTTGACCATCCGTGAGGCGCGCGGTACGCATGGCGACGGAGAAAGGTCAGGAGACCCAGCAGAGTGACCCCGTAGAAAGGGACCCGGCTTGTGAGACTGCACACGGTCCGGCGCAGTGCTCTTCCCCGTGCTCTACCCCGACTCCTCGGCTCGCTGCTCCTCGTCGCGGCGGCCGCTGTCTCCAGCGCGTGTGCCGCCCCCGAGGCGTCCGCCGCAGGGGCCACCGCGGTGGCGTGGACACCCAGGCCGCTCGGCCAGGTGGTGCCCGCCCCCGCCTCGGTCAGACCCGGCGGCGACCCCTACGTCCTCACCCCGGCCACCAGGATCCGGGCGACCGGCTACTCCGGCGAGGCCCGGAAGATCGGCGAGTACCTGGCGGGCGTGCTCCGCCCCTCCACCGGGTACGCCCTGCCGGTCACCGGCAGCGACGGCGCCGACGGCATCCGGCTCCGGCTCGACCCCCGCGCCGGCACGCTGGGCGCGGAGGGCTACACGCTCACCTCGGGGCGCGGCTCCGTCACCATCACCGCCAAGCAGCCCGCAGGCCTCTTCCACGGCGTCCAGACGCTGCGTCAGCTGCTGCCGGCCCAGATCGAGCGCGACAGCCGCCAGCAGGGCCCGTGGCGGGTCGCCGGCGGCACCATCACCGACACCCCGCGCTACGCCTACCGGGGCGCGATGCTCGACGTCTCGCGCCACTTCTTCTCGGTCGACGAGGTGAAGCGGTACATCGACCAGGTCGCGCAGTACAAGATCAACACCTTCCACATCCACCTCTCCGACGACCAGGGCTGGCGCATCGCCGTCGACTCCTGGCCGAGGCTGGCCACGTACGGCGGCTCCACCGAGGTCGGCGGCGGGCCCGGCGGGTACTACACCAAGGCCCAGTACCAGGAGATCGTGCGGTACGCGGGATCCCGCTATCTGGAGGTGGTCCCGGAGATCGACATGCCGGGCCACACCAACGCCGCCCTCGCCTCGTACGCCGAGCTGAACTGCGACGGCGTCGCGCCGCCGCTCTACACCGGCACCAAGGTCGGTTTCAGCTCCCTGTGCGCCGGCAAGGACGTGACGTACGACTTCATCGACGACGTCGTACGGGAGGTGGCCGCGCTCACGCCCGGCCGCTACTTCCACATCGGCGGCGACGAGGCGCACTCCACCAGCCACGAGGACTACGTGGCGATCATGACCCGGGCCCAGGCGGTCGTCGGTAAGTACGGCAAGACCGTGATGGGCTGGCACCAGCTCACCGGGGCCGACCCGGTCAGGGGTGCGGTCGCCCAGTACTGGGGCTACGACAAGACCAGCGCCGCCGACCGGCAGCAGGTGGTGGACGCGGCGAAGAACGGCACCCGGCTGGTGCTGTCGCCGGCGGACCGGGTGTACCTCGACATGAAGTACACCGACGAGACCGAACTGGGCCTGAAGTGGGCCGGACTGGTCGAGGTCCAGCGCAGTTACGACTGGGACCCGGGGACGTACCTCGCGGGCGCCCCGGAGAGCTCCGTGCTCGGCGTCGAGGCGCCGATCTGGTCCGAGACCCTGACCGACAGCGACGACATCGACGTGATGGCGTTCCCGAGGCTGCCCGGCGCCGCCGAGCTGGCCTGGTCGCCGGCGTCGACGCACGACTGGGAGACCTACAAGGTACGGCTGGCGGGGCTCGGGGAGCGGTTCACCGCCCAGGGCATCGACTACTACCGCTCGCCGCAGGTCCCCTGGCCCGCCTCGGAGACGGGCGGAAGCTGACACGGCACCGCCCCGGCGGCCGGGATTCCGGCCGCCGGGGCGGTGAACAGCCGGGTCAGGCGACCTTCTTGGCGTTCTCGATGGCCTTCGCCAGGTCCTCCAGGATCGGCGCGCACTTGTCGTAGCTGTAGATCGGCTCGGTCGTACGCGGGACGACCTGGCCCGCCTTGACGGCCGGCAGCTGCGTCCAGGTCGGCTTGGAGGTCAGCGCCTCGGGCTGGAGCGCCGAGGAGCGGTTGTCCATCATGATGATGTCGGCGTCGTACTTGTCGACGTTCTCCCAGCTCAGGTTCTCGAAGAAGCCCGCCTTGTCGACCTTCGGCTCGACGAACTTCACGCCCAGCTCCTGGAAGTACAGGGTGTCGGCGGACATCTTGGCGAGCGAGACGTAGAACAGGTCCTGGCTGGCCGAGCCGATCATGACCTTGACGTCCGGCTTGGACTTCGCCGCGGCGCGCAGCCGGGCGGCGGCCTTCTCGAACCGGGTCTTCGCGGCGGTGACCTTCGCGGACTTCACATCGGCGCCGAGCGAGGCCGCGAGGTCCTCGTGGCGCTGGATGGCCTTCGGCATCGTGGTCCGGGCGGCCCACAGGGCGACGCTCGGGGCCAGCTTCAGGATCTTGTCCTTGGACTGGTCCGGCACGTACCAGAGGGCGTCCTTCTCCCACATCGCCGTGACCAGCAGCTCCGGGCCGAGCTCCGCGTACTTCTCGACGTTGAACTCGCCCCAGACGTTGCCCAGGATCTCGACCTTGCTGATGTCCAGGTCCCCGGCCTGCACGTCGGCCTTGCCGTCCTTGGTCTTCGTCGGGCCGAAGACCGCCTTGACCTCGACACCGTAGTCGTGGAGGGCGGCGGCGACGCCGGTGAAGGCGACGATGTTCTTCGGGACGGACTTGGCCTCCGCCATCTGCCCCCGGTCGTCCTTGAACTTCCACGGTCCGGCGGCGGAGCTCTTGGAGCCGGAGCCGGCGGAGTCCTTCGAGTCGCTGCCGCCGCAGGCCGCCAGCACGGCGCCGAGACCAACGGCGCCGCCCATGGCCAGCAGGCCACGGCGGGTGGGACGGGACGCTCGGGTTGTGCTCATGACGGAATCCGCCTTCGTACGAGCCGGAGACCGGCAGGTGACACGTTCAAGGGAAGGCTAGCCTAACCTCACGCAATGTCGACCTGTCGACGGCCCCCGGCCCGTACGGGCGGGCCGGGCTCAGGCCTGCAGCCCCAGCTCGCGGGCGATCAGCATGCGCTGGACCTCGCTGGTGCCCTCGCCGATCTCCAGGATCTTGGAGTCGCGCCACATCCGGGCCACCGGGTACTCGTTCATGAAGCCGTAGCCGCCGTGGATCTGGGTCGCCTCGCGGGCGTTGTCCACGGCCACCGTGGAGGAGTACAGCTTGGCGATCGCGGCCTCCTTCTTGAAGGGCTCGTCCGCCAGCAGCCGGGAGGCCGCGTCGCGCCAGCCGATGCGGGCCATGTGCGCCCGCATCTCCATGTCCGCGATCTTGAACTGGATGGCCTGGTTGGCGCCGATCGGCTTCCCGAAGGCGTGCCGCTCGGCGGCGTACTTCACCGACTCGTCCACACAGCCCTGCGCCAGGCCCGTCGAGAGCGCCGCGATGGCGATCCGCCCCTCGTCCAGGATGCGCAGGAACTGCGCGTAGCCCCGGCCCTCCTCGCCGAGCAGGTTCTCCAGCGGGACGCGCACGTCGGAGAAGGACAGCTCACGGGTGTCCGAGGCGTTCCAGCCGACCTTGGAGTAGGGGGCGGCCACCGTGAAGCCCGGGGTGCCGGACGGGACGATGATCGAGGAGATCAGCGGGGCGCCGTTCTCCTTGCGGCCGGTCACCGCCGTGACCGTCACCAACTCCGTGATGTCCGTGCCGGAGTTGGTGATGAAGCACTTGGAGCCGTTGATCACCCACTCACCCGTCGCCTCGTCGCGCACGGCGGTCGTCCGGGTGCCGCCCGCGTCCGAACCGCCGTCCGGCTCGGTCAGGCCGAACGCGCCCAGCGCCTCGCCCGAGCAGAGCTTCGGCAGCCACCGCCGCTTCTGCTCCTCGGTGCCGAAGCGGTACACCGGCATCGCGCCCAGCGAGACCCCTGCCTCCAGCGTGATCGCCACCGAGGAGTCGACCCGGGCCAGCTCCTCCAGGGCGATGCCGAGCGCGAGGTAGTCGCCGCCCATCCCGCCGTACTCCTCGGGGAACGGCAGCCCGAACAGGCCCATCCGCCCCATCTCGCGCACGATTTCGTACGGGAACTCGTGCCGCTCGTAGAAGTCGCCGATCTTCGGGGCGACGACATCGTGCGCGAACTCCTCGACGGTACGGCGCAGTTCCTCGTGCTCGGCGGTCAGCCGGTGGTCCAGGGACATGGAAACGTTCTCCTTGTGGGCGTTCACTGCGCCGCGAGTGCGCGGACGGTACGGGAAGGGCTGGGTCGGCCCAGGTGTCCGGCGAGCCACACGCTGGTGGCGGTCAGCTCGTCGAGGTCGACCCCGGTTTCGATGCCGAGGCCGTCGAGCATCCACACGAGATCCTCGGTGGCGAGGTTTCCGGTCGCGCTCTTCGCGTACGGGCAGCCGCCGAGGCCGCCCGCCGACGCGTCCACCGTGGACACGCCGTGCCGCAGCGCGGCCAGGGTGTTGGACAGGGCCTGCCCGTACGTGTCGTGGAAGTGCACCCCGATCACATCGGTGGGCACACCCGCCTCGTTCAGCCCGGTCAGCAGCGCGGTCACGTGGCCGGGGGTCGCGACGCCGATGGTGTCCCCGAGCGACAGCTCGTCGCAGCCGAGGTCCCTCAGCGCCTTCGCGACCCGGACCACCTGCGGGACGGGCACGGCCCCCTCCCAGGGGTCGCCGAAGCACATCGACAGATAGCCGCGCACATGCACCGCCTCCGCCCTGGCACGGGCCACCACCGGCGCGAACATGGCCAGCGACTCGTCGACCGTCCGGTTGAGGTTGCGCGCGGCGAAGGTCTCCGTCGCGGAGCCGAACACCGCGATCCGCCGGGCCCCGAGCGCCAGCGCCCGGTCGAGCCCGCGTTCGTTGGGCACGAGGACCGGCAGGGCCACGTCGCCCACGTCCGCGATGTCCCCGAGCATCGGGAACAGCTGCTCCGCGTCCGCGAGCTGGGGCACCCACTTGGGGTGCACGAAGCTCGTCGCCTCGATCGTGGTCAGCCCGGCGACGGCGAGGCGGCGGATGAACTCCGCCTTCACCTCGGTCGGGACGACCCCCTTCTCGTTCTGCAGGCCGTCGCGGGCGCCGACCTCGTGGATGCGGACCCGGGCGGGCAGGCCTTCGGCCGGGACGGTCATCGGCAGGGTTCGTGCGGCGGTCGTCACACGTCCTCCCCGGCGGCGGGCACGACCACGGCCAGCACCTGGTCCATGGCGACCGTGGCCCCCGCGGTCACGTCGAGTGCGGTGACGGTGCCGGCGTGCGGTGCGGAGATGACGTGCTCCATCTTCATCGCCTCCACCACCAGCAGGCTCTGCCCGGCGGCGACCTCGTCCCCGACCGCGACCTTCACCACCGTCACCGTCCCGGGCATGGGCGCGGCCAGCGTGTCGGCGCCCGAGCGTCCGGCGCCGGTCAGTGACGCCTCGACCGGGTCGTGGTCCCGCACGTGCCAGCTGTCGCCGTCCCGGCCGAGCCAGTGCCCCTCCGGGGAGACGGCGTAGGCGAACACATGGGTGACCCCGGCGAGTTCGAGCGCGATCCGGCCCTCGCCGACCGCGAGGGTCCTGGCCTTCTCCGCCGTACCGGGCAGCGGTCCGAGCGGCCCGCAGGTGCCCGACTCCGGGGGCGGCGGGTTCGCGCCCTCGCCGACATGGCCGAACGTCAGCTCCGTGTCCCCGCCGCCGCACGGCCGCAGGCCCACCTGGACCGGGTCGTGGCCGGGGATGTGGAAGTCGTACACCGTCCGGGCCGGGGTGCCGCCGAGCCGCCAGCCGCTCCCGGCCGAGAACGGGTCGGCCCAGGCGCCGGCGCCTGGGCGGGCGGCGGCCGACGCGGTGTGCCGTCGCAGCAGCGCGGCCGCCGCGTACACCTCCTCCGGCACGCCGTCCGGGACCAGCGCGTCCACCTCGCGCTCCACCAGACCGGTGTCCAGCTCGCCCGCCACCACGGCCGGGTGGGCCAGCAGCCGGCGCAGGAAGCCCGCGTTGACCGGGACGCCGAGGACCACGGTGTCCGCGAGGGCCACCCGCAGCCGGCGCAGGGCGGTCGCCCGGTCGGGGCCGTACGCGATGACCTTGGACAGCATCGGGTCGTACAGGCTGCCGACCTCGCCGCCCTCGCCGAGCCCGGAGTCGGTGCGCACCCCGCCGCCCTGCGGCTCGTGCAGCGCGAGCACGGTGCCGCCCGAGGGCAGGAAGCCGCGCGCCGGGTCCTCGGCGCAGACCCGGGCCTCCACGGCGTGCCCGGTGAGCGTGATGTCGTCCTGCCCGTACGGCAGCGGCTCCCCGGCGGCGATCCGCAGCTGCCACTCCACCAGGTCCAGGCCGGTGATCAGCTCGGTCACCGGGTGCTCGACCTGGAGGCGGGTGTTCATCTCCATGAAGTAGTACGAGGACGGGTCGTTGCCCGGGACGATGAACTCCACCGTGCCCGCGCCGACGTACCCGCAGGAGCGGGCCGCCTGGACGGCCGCCTCGCCCATCGAGGCCCGGGTGGCCTCGTCGAGCAGGACGGACGGGGCCTCCTCGATGATCTTCTGGTGGCGGCGCTGGAGCGAGCACTCGCGCTCGCCCAGGTGCACCACGTTGCCGTGCGCGTCGGCGAGGACCTGGATCTCGATGTGGCGCGGCCGGTCGATCCACCGCTCCACCAGCAGGGTGTCGTCCCCGAAGGAGGCGCGCGCCTCGCGCCGGGCCGCCGCGATCTCGTCCGCGAGCAGCGCCGCGTCCCGGACGAGCCGCATGCCCTTGCCGCCGCCGCCCGCCGAGGGCTTCAGCAGTACCGGCATGCCGATCTTCGCCGCCGCGTCCGCCAGTTCGGCGTCGCTCAGCCCGCTGCCGGAGGAGCCGGGCACCACCGGGACGCCCGCCGCCGAGACCGTCTCCTTGGCCCGGATCTTGTCGCCCATCAGCGAGATCGCGCCGGCGGGCGGCCCGATGAAGACGAGCCCCGCCTCCGCGCACGCCCGCGCGAAGGCCGCGTTCTCCGCGAGGAAGCCGTAGCCGGGGTGGACGGCCTGCGCGCCGGTGCGGCGGGCGGCCTCCAGGAGGCGGTCGGCGCTCAGATAGCTCTCGGAGGCGGGCGCGGGGCCGATCCGTACGGCCGTGTCGGCCTCCCGTACGTGCCGTGCGTCGGCGTCCGCGTCGCTGAAGACGGCGACCGAGCGCACGCCCAGCTCGCGCAGGGTCCGGATGACCCGGACCGCGATCTCGCCGCGGTTGGCGACGAGGACCGTGTCGAACATCGTCATCTCTTCCTCACATCCGGAAGACGCCGAAGCCGGCGTCGCCCAAGGGCGCGTTGGCGCACGCGGTCAGGGCGAGCCCCAGCACCTGCCGGGTCTCCAGCGGGTCGATCACCCCGTCGTCCCAGAGCCGGGCGGTGGCGTAGTACGCGTTGCCCTGGGTCTCGTACTGCTCGCGGATCGGGGCCTTGAAGGACTCCTCGTCCTCGGCGCTCCAGTCGTCGCCCAGCTGGTCGCGCTTGACCGTGGCGAGGACGGAGGCGGCCTGCTCGCCGCCCATGACGGAGATCTTCGCGTTGGGCCACATCCACAGGAAGCGGGGGCTGTAGGCCCGGCCGCACATGGAGTAGTTGCCCGCCCCGTAGGAGCCGCCGACGACCACGGTCAGCTTCGGCACCCGGGTGCAGGCGACGGCGGTGACCATCTTCGCGCCGTGCTTGGCGATGCCGCCGGCCTCGTAGTCCCGGCCGACCATGAAGCCCGAGATGTTCTGCAGGAAGACCAGCGGGATGCCGCGCTGGTCGCACAGCTCGATGAAGTGCGCGCCCTTCTGGGCGGACTCGGAGAACAGGATGCCGTTGTTGGCGACGATCCCGACCGGGTGGCCGTGGATGTGCGCGAAGCCGGTGATCAGCGTCGTGCCGTACTCCGCCTTGAACTCGGCGAACCGCGAGCCGTCGACCACCCGGGCGATCACCTCGCGCACGTCGTACGGGGTACGCGAGTCGACCGGGACCGCCCCGTACAGCCCGGCCGGGTCCACCTTCGGCTCCTCGGCCGGCCGCACGGACCAGGGCAGCGCGCCCCGGTCCGGCAGGGTCGCCACGATGTTGCGCACGATCCGCAGGGCGTGCGCGTCGTCCTCGGCGAGGTGGTCGGTGACGCCCGACGTACGGGAGTGCACCTCGCCGCCGCCCAGCTCCTCAGCCGTGACGACCTCACCGGTGGCGGCCTTCACCAGCGGCGGGCCGCCCAGGAAGATCGTGCCCTGGTTCCGGACGATGACGGCCTCGTCGCTCATCGCCGGGACGTACGCCCCGCCCGCCGTGCACGAGCCCAGCACCGCCGCGATCTGCGGGATGCCGGCGCCGGACATCCGGGCCTGGTTGTAGAAGATCCGCCCGAAGTGCTCGCGGTCGGGGAAGACCTCGTCCTGCATCGGCAGGAAGGCGCCGCCCGAGTCCACCAGGTAGAGGCAGGGGAGACGATTCTCCAGCGCCACCTCCTGGGCCCGCAGATGCTTCTTCACGGTCATCGGGTAGTACGTGCCGCCCTTGACCGTCGCGTCGTTGGCGACGATCACGCACTCCCGGCCGCTGACCCGGCCGATCCCGGCGATCACCCCGGCGGCCGGCGCGGCGCCCCCGTACAGCCCCTCGGCCGCCAGCGGAGCCAGCTCCAGGAAGGGCGAGCCCGCGTCGAGCAGGGTGTCCACCCGCTCCCGGGGCAGCAGCTTGCCGCGCGCCACATGCCGGGCGCGGGCCTTCTCACCCCCGCCGAGCCTGGCCGTGGCGAGCCGCTTGCGCAGCTCGTCGGCGAGCGCGTGATGCGCCGCCTCGTTGGCCTGCCAGGCCTCCGAGGCGGGATCGGCCGCGCTCGCCAGCACCGGTGCCTGCTGCATCCTGTCGAGCCCCCTTGCCCGTTGTGCAGTGTTCCTGAGCGTCCACGCCACCTTGTTAATGAGCGTTAACGTGGCTACAGGTTAACGAGCGCTAACCCGCCTGTCTAGAATGGCTGCTCATGAGCACCCATGCCGCCGCCCGCGTCGCGGCCCCCACCCGCCGCGAGCAGATCCTCCGGGAGGCCGCCCGCCTCTTCGCCGAGCGCGGCTTCCACGGTGTCGGCGTCGACGAGATAGGCGCCGCCGTCGGCATCAGCGGCCCCGGTCTCTACCGGCACTTCCCCGGCAAGGACGCGATGCTCGCCGAGCTCCTCGTCGGCATCAGCGAACGGCTGCTGGCCGGCGGGGAGCTCCGGGTGTCCGAGGACGCCGCCTCCGGCGACGGATCGCCCGAGGCCCTGCTGGACGCGCTCATCGAGGGCCACATCGACTTCGCCCTCGACGACCGCCCCCTGATCACCCTGCACGACCGCGAGCTGGACCGCCTGCGGGACACCGACCGCAAGCGGGTGCGCCGGCTCCAGCGCCAGTACGTCGAGGTCTGGGTCGCCGTCGTCCGCGACCTCTACCCGGACCTGCCCGAGCACGAGGCCCGCGCCGCCGTCCACGCCGTCTTCGGCCTGCTGAACTCCACCCCGCACCTCGGCCGCCCCGGGGCCCAGCCGGGCCGTACGGAGACGGCGGCCCTGCTGCACCGGCTGGCCCGGGGCGCGTTCGCGGCGGCGGGGGAGCGGGACAGCCTTTAGGGCCTGTCCGAGGCGGCTCCCTCCCGGGTGGACACGGTGACCCGGTCGACCCGCATCGGGTGGCCCGGCCGCGTCGCGGGGCCCGGCGTACCGCCGTCGGCGGCCGGGAGCGCGCCGCCCATGGCCACGTTGAGGATCAGGAACTGTCCGCGCAACAGCGCCTCCTCCCAGGCCGCCCGGCCCGTCGTGGACGCCTTCACCCGGTGGTACACCCGGCCGTCCAGGGACCAGCGGACCTCCTCGGCGCCCGGCGCGGTGTCGACCTCCACGGCGTACGTACGGAACGCGCCGCGGCAGCCCGCGCACTTCTGCCGGGGCGAGGTGAGCCCCAGGGGCTCCTTGCAGGGGCCGCCGTCGAGCGTCCCGCAGTGCAGGGTGCCGAAGACCGACTCGCGCCCGTTGACGGACTCCATGACGTCGATCTCGCCGGTGGCGGGCCAGCCGGTGTAGCCGTCGCGCAGCCCGGCGCCCATCGTCCAGAACGCGGGCCAGTAACCACCGGCCGCCTCGCCCGACACGTCCGGCAGGGCGATCGACGCCTCGATGCGCAGGACGCCCCCGGGCGGCGGCGCGAAGTCGGAGCGCCGGGACTCGATACGGCCCGAGTACCAGCGTCCGTCACGGCGCGTCGGCACGATCTCCAGCGCCCCCCTGCCGTCCAGCCGGACGTTGTCCGTGGAGTCCGTCATGGTCTCGACCTCGCCCGTGCCCCACTGCGCGGCCGGGCAGCCCGGGTAGCAGGTGCCCCGGTCGTACAGCCACCGGGAGGCGGCCGGGCGGCTGCCCGCCGGGCCGTCGAACTTCTCGTCCAGCAGGGTGGTCCGGCCGTCGCGGGTCCCGACGCCCGCCGCCTCGGTGACGAGCCGTTCGAGGCGGGGGGCCAGCACCACGGCGGCCACATCGGTCAGATGGGTGTCGTCGCGGTAGAGCAGGACCCGGTCCAGGACCGCCGGGCACGTCGGGCCCGCGGCCGGGCACAGCACCGGGTTCACCGAGACGGACCGCACCCCGGGCAGCCCGCCGGCCGCCGCCTTCCGGGCCAGCGGGTCGGGCCACCGGGCCTTCTTCCGGTCGAAGGCGCAGGCCTCCGGGTCCGCGAGGTGACCGGAGACGCAGGCGGGCACGTCGCGGCCCGGGGCCGGGGTGTCCTCGATGTACACGATCGGCACCCCGAGCGCCCGCAGCGGCTTCAGCGTCCGCTCCCAGCCCCTGAGCAGCGCGCGCTCGTCGTCCGTGTAGCGGTTCAGCGAGGACACGACGATCAGCCGGGGCCTGGGGCCCTCGGCCAGCCGGGCCAGGCTGTCCGCCCGCCAGGTGTCGCACTCGTGGTACACCCGCCCCAGCTGCGGGTTCACCACCGACAGCTCCGGCAGCGGGCAGCCCTGCTTCACCAGCTCCTGGAGCGCCCAGCCGCGCTCGGCCGCCAGGCTCAGCAGCGGCGAGAACCACTGCCCCGCGTGCGAGTCGCCGAGCAGGACGACCCGGTCGGGGCTGTCCACCGCCCCGAACAGACAAGGCGGGCTGCTCGTCACCGCCGGGGCCACCTCGCACGCCCCGTCCGGCGGGAAGCTCTGCCGGGCCTGGACCGGGTTCGGCACGAGGGGACCGTCACCGGGCTGCGCCCCGGTCCGGGCCAGCAGGGCGGGGCCGGTGACCGCGCCCGGCGGCAGCCCCTTCAGGTCCACCGGGGTGGCAGGGCCCAGCAGCTTCAGCGTGGTGGTGCCGACCACCAGGGCCAGGACGACCGGGATGACGACGGAGGCGACGCCCAGCGCGAGGCCCCGCCGGGGCAGCTCGGAGACCGTACGGCTGTGCCGCAGCGGCCGTTCGACCCAGTGCCGGGTCGCCAGGGCCGGCAGCACCGAGGCCGCCGTGAGGGCGACCCGGGCCGGCCAGTCCAGGGTGCCGAAGCGGGCCTCGGCCAGGACGAGGACCGGCCAGTGCCACAGGTACAGCGTGTACGACAGCCGCCCGGCCGCCCGGGGGCCGCGCAGGCCGAGCAGCCGCCCGACCCCGAGGCGCGCGGGCGTCTCCGGGCCCCGGCCGGGCGCGCCGGCCAGCAGGACGGCCGCCGTGGCCAGGGTCGGGACGAGCGCCGCGTATCCGGGGTACGGCGTCGAGGCGTCGTACCGCAGCACGCACCACACGAGCGCGCCCGCGCCCGCCCACCCGCACAGCAGCCGCAGTACGCGCGGGCCGGGCAGCAGATGCCAGGGCAGCAGCGCCAGCAGCGCGCCGGCGCCGAACTGCCAGACCCGGGACGGCGTTCCGAGGTACGCCAGCGAGACGGAGTCGTCCGTCCAGCGCAGCGCCAGGGCGAAGGAGACCAGGGTCAGCACGGCGGTGACGGCGACGGCCGCCGGCCGCAGGGCCCGGCCCCGGCGCACCGCGCGGGCGGTCAGGAGGGCGAGCAGGGCGAGCAGCGGGCCCCAGCACAGGTAGAACTGCTCCTCCACCGCCAGCGACCAGAAGTGCAGCAGCGGGCTCTCGTCCTGGCCGGCCGCCAGGTAGTCGGTGCGCTGGTGCACGAACCGCCAGTTGGCCACGGACAGGGCCGCCGCGACGACGTCGTTCTCCAGGTCCGTGCGGCGCAGCGGCACGGTCAGCCAGGCCCCGGCCGCCGCGACCGCGACCAGGACCACGGCCGCCGAGGGCAGCAGCCGGCGGGCCCGGCGCGCGAAGAACTCGCCCAGCCGGATCCGGCCGGTGGTGACCGCCTCCCGGACCAGGAGCCCGGTGATCAGGTAGCCGGATATGACGAGGAAGACGTCCACGCCGACGAAGCCGCCGGCCAGTCCGGGCACGGAGGCGTGGAAGGCGAGGACGGCCAGCACGGCGAACGCGCGCAGCCCCTCGATGTCGGGGCGGAAGCGCGTCCGGTGGGCGGGCCGGGGAGCGGGAGCAGGGAGGGGGTGTGCGGGCCGCGGGGCGGCGGGAGCGGACATCGCGGTGAGGGCCTTTCAGCTCAGCCAGGGCAGCATGGGGTTGACCCAGCCGGACGCGAGCAGCGCGGTGAGCACGAGCGTGGCGGTGACGGCCAGCGCCTCGGGCCAGCGCCGGGGCAGGACAGCGGTGCGGGAGCCGCGCGGGGCGCGGGCGGGCCGGGGCGCGGCGGCCGGGCGCAGTTCGGTGAGCAGGTCCCGGATCAGCGGGACGTTGATCTGGAGCTGGACCAGCAGATAGAGGCCGAGGCCCCAGTTGGGCTCCCAGCCGTTGCGGGCGACGGCCAGGGCGAGCCCGGCGGCCGCCGCCGAGGTGGAGCAGACCAGCCAGCCGAGCGAGACGAGGATGACCCGGCGGGCCAGGGCGCCGGACTTCCCGCCGCCGGCCCCGGTCGGTACCCAGGCGGCGCTGCGCCCGCGCAGGGTGTGCCAGACGGCGGCCCCGGCGGCGACGCTCATCAGGACGTTGGCCCGGATCACCTCGGTCCGCCAGCGGGTCCGGCTGATCCGGGGCAGCAGCACATGCCACAGCCACAGCGGCGCGAGGAGCGGCAGGACGTGCCAGGGCCGGATGTGGTCCGGGTACCAGATCATCATCACGAGCGGCGGCAGCGGGGCGGCGAAGGTGTTCACCACGGTCGTCAGGTAGCCGACGATCCCCTCGTGGAAGCAGAGCCGCATCCGCCAGGGCGCGCCCATCCGCTTCAGGACCGGTGTGCCCAGCAGGTGCAGGTTGCCCATCGCCCAGCGGTACTGCTGGTTGAGGTAGGAGGCGAGGTTGTCCGGTGAGGTGCCCTTGGCGACCAGCACCGGTACGTACAGGGTCCGGAACCCCTCGGCGTGCAGGGCGAGTCCGGTGAACAGGTCCTCGCTGTGGTCGAGCCGGGCGAAGCCGCCGGCCCGGTCGATGGCGGCGCGCCGGTAGACCGCGTTGCTGCCGCAGCAGATCGCCGCGTCGCTCGCGTCCCGGGACGGCTGGATCCACCGGAAGAACCACTCCTGGGCCGATCCGGCGGCGCGCTGGATCCACCCCATGGTCTCGTCGGTGTCGAAGCACTGCGGGCTCTGCACGATGCCGACGCCGGGGTCGGCCAGATACGGCACGAGGTGGCGCAGGAAGTCGGGCCTGGGCGCGAAGTCGGCGTCCAGGATGGCGATGTGCTCGGCGCTGCTCAGGGTGAGCGCGTGGTTGAGGTTGCCCGCCTTCTTCAGATGGCCCCGGTCGGGCCGGACGACGTAGCGGAAGCCGTACGCGCCGGCCAGCGCGGCCACCTCGGGGCTGTCGGCATCGTCCAGCACCCAGACGGTGAGCGCGTCCGGCCAGTCCAGGGCGGCGACCGCGCGGTAGGCGTTCTCCAGGACGGCGAGCGGTTCCCCGCAGGTCGGCAGATAGAGGTCGACGGTGGGCAGTTCGGGCGGGTTCCAGGCATGGACGAGGACTTCGTGCGAACGCCGGGTCAGCCGGCGGGCGCGCAGGCTGTTGACCGACGAGAGCGCGAGCGCGACGACGTTCAGGGAGAGCACCGCGAGAAAGGCCCAGAGGGCCGGGGTGCGCAGGGCGAAGGTGAGCATGGTCGCCGCCGTGAGCACGAAGGCGAGCGAGGAACTGATCAGGACCCAGCGGCGCTGCGGCCCGAAGTACCAGTAGAGCTCGCGGTCGGACGGAGGTTGCGGCAAGTGATGCACGGTCATAAAGCCCCCCACGGCTGTGCATGTCCCGGTATCGGGTGACCCAGCCTAGTGCCAAAGGTATAGACCACTTGGCGTCCGCCGGTGAATCGGACAGGGGTTGGCGCAAAGTCAGTGGTCTATACCCATTTCACGCCGGTGGGCCGGGCGGAGCGGAAAGTTCCAGGTCACGGCCGGGTGAACGATCACTCAACATCCGGCCGCCGGACGGCCGGGACGCCGCGCACCCGTCACGGCACAATGACCCCATGCCGATACCCAGCCGCGCCGCCCTCGTCGAACACCTCGTCCGTACGCGCATCGCGGGGGACGTCGCCACCCCGCGCGACAACAACCTCGCCCACTACCGGAGCCTGGCCAACGGCGACCGGTACTACTGGCTGGGTCTGGAGCTGGGCGACCGGTGGCGCGACGAGCAGGACGTGCTGGCCGTGATGGCCGAGCGCTGCGGGGTCAGCGACGACCCGGAGCACCGGTTCGGGCAGGACACCATCGACCCCGAGCTGACCGTCGACGCCCTGGACCGGGCAGCCGCCCGGCTGCGGAAGGCCGCCGAGGGCTCCGAGCGGGTCCTCTTCGCCACCGGCCATCCCGGCGGCCTGCTCGACGTGCACCGGCAGACGGCGCAGGCGCTGCGGGCGGCCGGCTGCGAGATCGTACGGATTCCGGGCGGGCTGATGGCCGACGAGGGCATGGTCTTCCAGTTCGCGGACGTCGCCGTGCAGGAGCGCGGCGCGACGCTCTGGCACACCCACTCCCCGGCCCCGATGGCCGCCGTCCTGGACGGGCTGGAGCGGGAGGGGCGCCCGCTGCCCGACCTGGTCGTCGCCGACCACGGCTGGGCCGGCTGCGCGGCGCAGCGCGGCCTGGACGCCATCGGTTACGCGGACTGCAACGACCCGGCGCTGTTCCTCGGGGAGTCCGAGGGCACACTCCAGGTCGCCGTCCCGCTCGACGACCATGTGCTGGACCCGCGCTTCTACGACCCGATGACGGACTATCTGCTGGACGCGGCGGGGCTGCTCTGAGGGGACTCAGGCGCCCTCCTCCCGGTCCTCCCGGGCCGCGCGGGCGGCGGCGGCCCGGCGGCGCGCCTCCCGGCCCGACGTGGGGTCCAGGTACACCCGCTTGATGGACGCGTACCGCTCCCGCAGCCGTCGCTCGGCCTGCTCGCAGGCCGTCTCGACCTGCTCGGCGCTGACCGTGTCCAGGAAGTCGACCTTCGCGGCGACCAGGATCTCGTCCGGCCCCTGGATGAGCGTGGTCAGCTCCAGTACGGAGATGAGGTGGTCCACCGCGAGCAGCTCCTCCCGGATGCCCTCCCGCATCGGCGCCGACACCGGCCGGCCGATCAGCAGCTGGACGTTGGACCGGCCGAGCACCCAGGCCACGTACACCAGCAGCACACCGATCAGCAGCGAGGCGATGCCGTCCCACACCCCGGAGCCCGTCAGCTGGCCGCCGAGCAGCCCGCCCGCCGCGAGCAGCAGGCCCAGCAGGGCGGCCGAGTCCTCCATCACCACGGCCTTGACCGCGGTGTCCGGGGTGCGCCGGAAGTAGTGCCGGGCGGGCGCGCCGAGGCGCACGGCCTCCTCGCGGACCTGCTTCAGCCCGGTCCGCAGCGAGAAGCCCTCCAGCAGGAACGCCACCACCAGCACCAGGTACGAGAGCAGCGGGCTGCCCAGGTCCTCGCCCGCGAGCAGCGTGTGCACCCCGTCGTAGATCGAGAAGACCGCGCCGCCGACGAAGGTCGCGACGGAGGCGAGCAGCGCCCAGATGTACCGCTCGGGGCCGTACCCCAGCGGGTGGTCCTCGTCGGCCGGCTTCTCGCTGCGCTTGAGCGCGGTGAGCAGCAGCACCTCGGTGACGGTGTCGGCGACGGAGTGGGCCGCCTCGGAGAGCATCGCGCTCGATCCGCTGATCAGCCCGGCGACCGCCTTCGCCACGGCGATGCCGAGATTGGCGAGCGCCGCGACGACGACGGTGAATGTGGACCCCCCGCCACTGCTTTTCGCGTCAGTCATGCCGGTGAGTATGTCCGCGACCGGCACGCTCATGTCCGACGCGCGGCCGGGGGCCGGCGGACCGGCTACCGGGGGACCCGGACCACACCCTCCTGGATGACGGTGATCGCCAGGCGGCCGTCCTGGGTGTGGATACGGGCCTGGCCGAGGCCGCGCCCGCCGGACGCGGACGGCGACTCCTGGTCGTACAGCAGCCACTCGTCGGCCCGGAACGGGCGGTGGAACCACATCGCGTGGTCCAGGCTCGCGCCCACCACGTCACCGACCGCCCAGCCGCCGCGCCCGTGGGCGAGCAGCACGGAGTCGAGCAGTGTCATGTCGGAGACGTACGTCGCCATGCAGACGTGCAGCAGCGGGTCGTCGGCCAGCTTGCCGTTGGTACGGAACCACACCTGGGACCTGGGCTCGCGCGGCTCGCCCACCGTGCCGAACGGCGGGGCGTCCACGTACCGCAGATCGACCGCGGCCCGCGCCTCGACCAGCCGGTCCACCATCCCCGGGTCGCTGAACCGGTCCGCGTACCGGGGCAGCATCTCGGCCGCCGTGGGCAGCGTCTCCGGGTCGGGCGCGGGCGGCATGTCCGCCTGGTGCTCCAGGCCGTCCTCGTACGTCTGGAAGGACGCGGAGAGGTGGAAGATCGGCTGCCCGTGCTGGACGGCGACGACCCGCCGGGTGGTGAAGGACCGGCCGTCCCGGATGCGGTCGACGGTGTAGACGATCGGCGCGCCCGGGTCGCCCATCCGCAGGAAGTACGCGTGCAGGGAGTGGGCCGACCGGTCGGCGGGGACGGTGCGGCCCGCGGCGACGAGCGCCTGGGCCGCGACCTGTCCGCCGAAGACCCGGGGCACGACCGCCGAACGGCTGGTGCCCCGGAAGATGTCCTGCTCGATCCGCTCCAGGTCGAGCAGATCGAGCAGGGAATCGAGTGCGGTGCTCATGGGAGTCGGGCGGTCCCTACAGGCCCATGGACTTGGCGATGATCGACTTCATGACCTCGCTGGTGCCGCCGTAGATGCGGTTGACGCGGTTGTCCGCGTAGAGGCGGGCGATCGGGTACTCGTTCATGAAGCCGTAGCCGCCGTGCAGCTGGAGGCAGCGGTCGATCACGCGGTGCGCGACCTCGGTGCAGAACAGCTTCGCGGAGGCGGCCTCGGCGGCGGTCAGCTCACCGGCGTCCAGCGCCTCCAGCGCGCGGTCGGCGACGGCCTGGGCCGCGTCCACCTCGGCCTGGCAGGCGGCCAGCTCGAACTTGGTGTTCTGGAACGAGGCGACGGTCTTGCCGAAGACGGTGCGCTCCTGGACGTACTCCTTGGCGAACCGCACGGCGGCGGCGGCCTGGGCGTACGCGCCGAAGGCGATGCCCCAGCGCTCGGAGGCCAGGTTGGTGCCGAGGTAGCCGAAGCCCTTGTTCTCCTCGCCGAGCAGGTCCTCGGCGGGCACCTTGACGTCGACGAACGCCAGCTCGGCGGTGTCGGAGACCTTCAGGCCCAGCTTGTCGAGCTTGCGGCCGACGGAGTAGCCCTCGGACTTGGTGTCCACGGCGAACAGCGAGATGCCGAAGCGGCGGTCGTCCTCGCGCGGGGCGGAGGTACGGGCGCAGACGATGACGCGGTCGGCGTGCACCCCGCCGGTGATGAACGTCTTGGCGCCGTTGAGGACGTAGTGCGTGCCGTCCTCGGAGAGCTTGGCGGTGGTCTTCATGCCCGCCACGTCCGACCCGGTGCCCGGCTCGGTCATCGCGAGGGCCCACATCTCCTCGCCGGTGACGAACTTCGGCAGCCAGCGCTTCTTCTGCTCGTCGGTGGCGAGCATCTTGACGTACGGCAGACCGAGCAGCGTGTGCACCCCGGACCCGCCGAAGGACACGCCCGCGCGGGCGGTCTCCTCGTAGATGACGGCCTCGTACTTGTGCGAGTCGATGCCCGCCCCGTCGTACTCCTCGTCGACGTTGATCCCGAAGACGCCCAGCTCACCGAGCTGCTTGTAGAACTCGCGCGGCGCCTGCCCGGCCTCGAACCACTCGTCGTACACGGGCACGACCTCGGCCGCGATGAAGGCCCGGATGGTCTCCCGGAACGCCTCGTGGTCCTCGTTGAATACCGTACGGCGCACGGGGTGCCTCCCTGGTCGGCTGCGGCTGCTACGTCTTCCGGTGCATGGCTAAGCGCTTGCTCAGCCATGGTTAAAAGCTACCCGGCGGTCACGGGGCTGTCCAGGGTGATGCGGAGCACGGCCGTTTGAACGCAAGACGCATCGCGATTTCAACTTGAGTTGCCCTTTTCAAACTGCGTCGCCCGTGAGAGGCTTCCCTCATGGTGAACGTGGGGAAGTACCTCGAACTGGCGGAAGCGCTCAGCGAGAAGATCACCTCGGGCGAGCTGGCCCCCGGTGATCAGCTTCCTACGGTCACCGAACTGGCGAAGCGGTTCGGCGTCGCCCCGAACACCGCCTCCCGCGCGGTGCAGGTGCTCAAGGAGCGCGGCCTGTTGTCGGGGCGCATCGGGGGCAAGACGTGGGTGCGGGTCCCGCCGCCGCAGACGGTCCGCCGGAACACGCGTTATCAGGCGGAGAAGGACCTCGTCCTCAAGTCCGAGGCCGAGCGCCGGGGGACCGGTGTCTCGGAGATGGACACGGGGATGGCCCTGACCTCCGCCCACCGGGACACCCTGACGGTCGACGTGGTCAAGTGCCCGCCCGACATCGCCGAGGTCCTGGGCATCGAGCCCGGGGCGAGCGTGCTGAGACGCGTCGGCGTCCGCCACCCCCGCAAGGGGGCCGGTGCCGTCACGGGCGTCTCGTACATCCCGTACGAGATCGCCAAGCAGAACCCCGACCTGTTCGACCCGGGCAACGAGCCCTGGCCGGGCGGATCCCAGCACCAGCTCCACATGCTGGGGATCGAGGTCGGCCGGATCGAGGACCGCGTGACGGCCTCGCAGGCGACGGAGGAGGAGGCGGTCCTGCAGGACATCCCTCCCTCGGTCCCGGTGATCCGGGTCCGCAAAATCACCTACTCCACCACCGGCCGCGCGGTGGAGGTCAACGATCTGCCCTTCCCCGCCGACCGCACGACGCTCATCTTCGAAACGCCGCTGACCGAGTGGGACACCTGATCCGCTAGGGCCACGCGGCCCCCGACACCGGCACCACCCGAAGGCGAACCGCCTGCCGGGCGTGGATCCGCCACGCCCTCTTCATCCCGCCGCCCGGCCGAGCCGCTTCGCCCTGCCCGCGAACGGCCGGCCCCGGGCCGCGGCCCCGTAACCGCAGAGGGAGAACTTCCGCATGCCCCGAAACCGGGCCTTATCCCCGTCGTCATCCCCGTCGTCCGCCGGGAACGGCCTCGTTCCCCCGCGCCGGCCCGTCCGCTTCCGCACAGCCCGACCGAACGTTGACACGGAGGTATCGATATGAGCGCGGCATGGTGGTCCTGGGCGGCGGCAGCGGTGTCGATCATCGGCCTGTGGGTGGCCGGCATCAACCCACGGATCGGCTGGGCCTACGGGATAGCCAGTCAGACGGTCTGGGTCGCCTACGGGATGGCGACGGAGCAATGGGGCATGATCGCCCTCTCCTTCGCCTTCGTGGTGATCTACGTGCGCAACCTCTACCGCTGGCGCCACACCCGCTTCGAGCGTTCGCCGGGTGCGGACGCCGCCTCGGCGCCGGGCACCGGAACGGCCCCGCCCGCCGAGCCCGTTTCCACCTGAGCGTCCCCGGGCGGACCGCGGCGATTCATCCGTTCCGGTGGGTGAGTGGACGAAACGTACACTTCAGTCCGGCCCCGCGGCCGCCTAGCGTCGCTCCGGCACCCGCACCCCGTAGGAAAGGGCAGACCCACCATGAGCAGCAACGACACGCCGCGCGGCCCCGTCGACTCCTCCCGCGTCCCGCGGTACGCGGGGCCCGCGACGTTCGCCCGGCTGCCCCGCCTCGACGAGGTCGGCACGGCGGACGTGGCCGTCGTCGGGGTGCCGTTCGACTCGGGTGTCTCCTACCGCCCCGGCGCCCGCTTCGGCGGCAACGCGATCCGGGAGGCCTCGCGGCTGCTGCGCCCCTACAACCCGGCGCAGGACGCCTCGCCGTTCGCCCTGGCGCAGGTCGCCGACGCGGGGGACATCGCGGCCAACCCGTTCAACATCGAGGAGGCCGTGGAGACCGTCGAGGCGGCGGCCGACGCGCTGCTGGACACCGGCGCCCGCCTGATGACCCTCGGCGGCGACCACACCATCGCGCTGCCCCTGCTGCGTTCCGTCGCCAAGAAGCACGGCCCGGTCGCGCTGCTCCACTTCGACGCCCACCTCGACACCTGGGACACCTACTTCGGCGCCGCCTACACCCACGGCACCCCGTTCCGCCGGGCCGTCGAGGAGGGCATCCTCGACACCTCCGCGCTCTCCCACGTGGGCACGCGCGGCCCGCTCTACGGCAAGCAGGACCTCACCGACGACGCCAAGATGGGCTTCGGCATCGTCACCTCCGCCGACGTGATGCGGCGCGGCGTCGACGAGATCACCGACCAGCTGCGGCAGCGCATCGGTGACCGGCCGCTGTACATCTCCATCGACATCGATGTGCTGGACCCGGCACACGCGCCCGGCACCGGAACCCCCGAGGCCGGCGGCCTCACCTCCCGCGAGCTGCTTGAGATCGTGCGCGGCCTGTCCTCCTGCCACCTGGTCTCCGCCGACCTGGTCGAGGTCGCCCCCGCGTACGATCACGCGGAGATCACCTCCGTCGCCGCCTCGCACACCGCCTACGAGCTGACGACGATCATGACCCGCCAGATCGCGGAGGCCCGCCAGCAGTGAGTCACGACCACGACGAGCGGCCCGCGCTCACCCCGGCGCAGATCGAGGCCGCGCTGAACCCCCCACCCGGCCGCACCGGCGGCGACCTCGTCGTCGAGACCCTGCGGGGCCTCGGCGCGACCACCGTCTTCGGGCTGCCCGGACAGCACGCGCTGGCCCTGTTCGACGCGCTGCGCCGCTCGTCGCTCCAGTACGTGGGCCTGCGCGTCGAGAACAACGCGGGCTTCGCCGCCGACGCCTACGGGCGGATCACCGGCGAGGTCGCCCCGCTGTTCCTGTCGACCGGGCCCGGCGCGCTGACCTCGCTCGCCGCGCTCCAGGAGGCGGCGGCCGCCTCCGCGCCGGTGCTCGCGGTCTCCAGCCAGATCCCGGTCCGGGGTCTGGGCGGCGGGCGCCACGGCCATCTGCACGAACTGCGCGACCAGCAGGCGTCGTTCCGGGACGTGGTGAAGTCCGTCCACACCGTGCGCGCGGCCTCGCAGATCCCGTCCGCGATCGCCGCCGCCTGGGAGTCCGCGCTGACGGCCCCGCACGGCCCCGTCTGGGTCGAGATCCCGCAGGACGTCCTGGACGCCGCGACGGCGCTGCCCGTCGTCGTGGCCCCCGACGCCACCCCGCGCGAACTCCACGCCCGCCCCGAACTGATCGCGGTCGCCGCCGACCTGCTGTCCCGGGCCGAGCGCCCGGCGATCGTCGCGGGCGGCGGAGTCGTACGCTCCGACGCCTCCGGCAAGCTCCGCGCGCTGGCCGAGAGGCTCAAGGCCCCGGTCGTCACCACCTACGGCGGCAAGGGCGCCTTCCCCTGGGAGCACCCCCTCTCGCTCCAGTCGTGGGTGGAGGACCGGCACGTCACCGACTTCCTGGAGGACGCCGACGTCCTCCTCGTCGTCGGCTCCGGACTGGGCGAACTCTCCTCGAACTACTACACGTTCGCCCCGCGCGGCCGGGTGATCCAGATCGAGGCGGACGCCGGCAAGCTGGAGGCCAACCTCCCGGCGCTCGGCATCCACGCGGACGCCCGCGACGCGCTCGCCGACCTCATCGACGCGGTCGCCCCGCGCGAGGACCCGGCCGCCGCGGACCGCGTCGCCGGGGTGCTCGGCCGCGTACGGGACCGGATCGCCGGCCAGGGACGCGAGCTGGAACAGAACCTCCTGGCCGCGATCCGCACCGCCCTGCCCGACGCCTCGCCCAGCTTCTGGGACATGACGATCCTCGGCTACTGGGCCTGGGCCGCGTTCGACGCCCGCCGCCCCAACACCATGCACTCCGCGCAGGGCGCCGGCGGCCTCGGCTACGCGTTCCCGGCGGCGCTCGGCGCGGCGGTGGCCGACCCGGCCCGGCCGGTCCTCGCGGTCTCCGGCGACGGCGGCGCGATGTACTCGGTCGCGGAACTGGCCACCGCCCGGCAGTACGGCCTGCCGGTCACCTGGCTGATCGTCGACGACGGCGGCTACGGCATCCTCCGCGAGTATCTGACCGGCGCCTTCGGCGAGACCACCGGGACGGAGCTGGCCCGGCCCGACTTCACCGCCCTCGCCGGGTCCTTCGGCGTCCCGGCCGTGCGCACGAGCCCGGAGTCGCTGGCCGCGGACCTGGCGGAGGCATTCGGACGCCCCGGGCCCTCGGTCGTCGTACTCCCGGCCCTGCTCACGATGTTCGAGCCGACGCACCTGTAGACCCACACACCACCCGTATCCGTAGACCCACGCACCCTCCGCACACCCATGCATCTGCCGGTCCCCCGCCCGTAGGCCCCCGCGTTCGCTGTGGCGTACAACCTTCCGGGTGCCCGTGAGTCATCTCTTGCGGGCGTGCCGGGGGGCCGCCCGCAGGAACCACTCAGGGGGAACCACCATGACCACGTCCCGTACGTCCGGGCGCGCCCGCGCCGCGCTCTGTGCCGCCGTCGCCACCGGGGTCCTCGCACCCGTGGCCCTCGCCGCGGCGCCCGCGTCGGCCGCGACCGCGCAGGTGAGCTGCACCTCCGGCCGGGCCGGGCTCGCCGCGCAGCTGACCAAGGACATCACCGCCGCGCTCAAGGGCCGCAGCTCCACCGCCGCCGTCGCGCTCTACGACCGGACCACCAAGACCACCTGCACGCTGCGCGCCACGACCAAGTACGACTCCGCGAGCGTCGTGAAGGCGACCGTGCTGGCCACGCTCCTGTGGGACAACGCCAAGCACAACCGCTACCTCACCCAGCGCGAGATCGACCTCAGCACCAAGATGATCACCAAGTCCGACAACGACGCCACCACCAGCCTGTGGAAGCAGCTCGGCGTCACCAAGGTCAACGCCTTCCTCAAGGCGGCCGGGATGACCCACACCGTCCCCGGCTCCGACGGCTACTGGGGCCTGACCCAGATAACCGCCCAGGACGAGCAGCGGCTGCTGACCCTGCTCACCTCGAAGAACTCCGTACTCACCGACGGCGCCCGCTCCTACGAGCTGGGGCTGATGAACAAGGTCGTCTCCTCGCAGCGCTGGGGAACCCCGGCCGGCGCCCTCACCGGGACCACCGTCCAGCTCAAGAACGGCTGGCTGCAGCGCGCCACCCACGGCTGGCGGGTGCACAGCATCGGCGCCTTCACGGGCAACGGCCACGACTACGCGCTGACGGTGCTCACCCAGGACAACAAGACGATGAACGACGGCGTCAACACCATCCAGGCCGTCGCCCGTGCCGTCCACAAGGACCTCAACCCGCGCATCATGCACCCGAGGGTCTTCACCGTGCCGGCCGCCCCGCAGGAAGCCGTGCCGCCGGTCCCGGAGGCGCCCGCCGGCCGGATGCTCACCGCCGGGAAGCGCTAGCGGGACCTAGGTCCCAGGTCCCGTATTTGTAAACGCGGGATGAAATCCGCAGCCCACCGCGTTGGTGCCTTCCGTCGGAACAGGTCGAACGGGAGGCACCGGGTGGCGGACGCACGGGAGACGGAGCGCGGGCAGCGGGGCGGCGGCTGGGCGCGGAGACTGACCGGCTACGCCTGGAACTACCGGCGCAACGTCCTGCTGGCCCTCGGTTCCTCGCTCGGCGGCATGGCCGTCATGGCCCTCGTCCCGCTGATCACCAAAGTGATCATCGACGACGTGGTCGTCGGGCACACCCGCTCCCTGGCCGTCTGGACCGGGCTGCTGATCGTCGCGGCCGTCCTCGTCTACGCCTTCACCTACATCCGCCGCTACTACGGCGGCCGGCTCGCCCTCGACGTCCAGCACGACCTGCGGACCGGCATGTACGGGACGATCTCCCGGCTCGACGGAAAGCGCCAGGACGAGCTGTCCACCGGGCAGGTCGTCGGACGCGCCACCAGCGACCTCCAGCTGATCCAGAGCCTGCTGTTCATGCTCCCGATGACCATCGGGAACGTCCTGCTCTTCCTGATCTCCCTGGTCGTCATGGCGTGGCTGTCGCCCCCGCTGACCCTCATCGCCGTCGCCGTCGCCCCCGCCCTCTGGTACATCGCCCGCCGCTCCCGCGCCCGCCTCTTCCCCGCCACCTGGTACGCCCAGTCGCAGGCCGCCGCCGTCGCCGGTGTCGTGGACGGCGCCGTCTCCGGCGTCCGCGTCGTCAAGGGCTTCGGGCAGGAGGAGCAGGAGACCGGCAAGCTGCGCGAGGTCGGCCGCAGGCTGTTCGCGGGACGGCTGCGCACCATCCGGCTGAACTCCCGCTACACCCCCGCCCTCCAGGCCGTCCCCGCGCTCGGCCAGGTCGCGATGCTGGCCCTCGGCGGCTGGCTGGCCACCCGGGGCGAGATCACCCTCGGCACGTTCGTCGCGTTCTCCACGTACCTCGCGCAGCTCGTCGGCCCGGTCCGGATGCTCGCCATGGTCCTCACCGTCGGCCAGCAGGCCCGCGCCGGCGTCGAACGCGTCCTGGAACTCATCGACACCGAGCCCTCCCTGAAGGACGGCACCAAGGAGCTGCCCGCCGACGCCCCCGCGAGCGTCGAGTTCGACGACGTGCGGTTCGGCTACGACGCAACGCGCCGCCCGGTCCTCGACGGCTTCTCGCTGACCATCGAGCCCGGCGAGACCGTCGCCGTCGTCGGCGCCTCCGGCAGCGGCAAGTCCACCGTCTCGCTGCTGCTCCCGCGCTTCTACGACGTCTCGCACGGCGCGGTCCTCGTCGGCGGCCACGACGTGCGCGAACTGACGCTGGACTCGCTGCGCGCCGCCGTCGGACTCGTCCCCGAGGACAGCTTCCTGTTCTCCGACACCGTCCGTGCCAACATCGCCTACGGCCTGCCCGCCGCCACCGACGAACAGATCGAACAGGCCGCCCGCTCCGCCCAGGCCCACCGGTTCATCGCCGAACTGCCGAACGGCTACGACACCGAGGTCGGCGAGCACGGGCTCACCCTCTCCGGCGGCCAGCGCCAGCGCGTCGCGCTCGCCCGCGCCATCCTCACCGACCCCCGGCTCCTCGTCCTCGACGACGCCACCTCCGCCGTGGACGCCCGCGTCGAGCACGAGATCCACGAGGCGCTGCGCCAGGTGATGGCCGGCCGCACGACCCTGCTCATCGCCCACCGCCGCTCCACCCTGAACCTCGCCGACCGGATCGCCGTCCTGGACAACGGCCGCCTCGCCGACCTCGGCACCCACGAGGAGCTGGAGCGCCGCTCGCCGCTCTACCGGCGCCTGCTCACCGACCCGGACGAGCTGGGCACCCCCTCGCCCGGCCATCGCCCGGCGGTCGCCAGGAGCGCCGAGGACCCCGCGCGGGACCGCGCGCTCCAGGAGGAGATCGACGCCGAGTCCGAGGCCGAGCGCGGGATCACCCCCGAGCTGTGGGTCCGCGGGGAGAAGGACCGGAGCACCGACGCGGCGGGCATGCCCGCGACGCCCGAACTGCTCGCCCAGGTCGAGGCGCTGCCCCCGGCGAACGACGTCCCGGACGTCGACGAGGCCCGTGCCGTGCACACCGAGGACTCCTACGGACTGCGCAGGCTGCTGCGCGGCTTCGGACTGCCGCTGCTGGTGAGCCTCGGCCTGGTCGCCGTGGACGCCGGGGCCGGACTGCTGCTCCCGGTGCTGATCAGGAACGGCATCGACGACGGCGTCACCCAGCTGGCGCTGGGAGCGGTCTGGGCGGCGTCCGCCTTCGGCCTGGCCGTCGTCCTCGTGCAGTGGGCGGCGCAGATCGGCGAGACCCGGATGACGGGCCGCACCGGTGAGCGGGTGCTGTACGCGCTGCGGCTGAAGATCTTCGCCCAGCTCCAGCGGCTGGGGCTCGACTACTACGAGCGCGAGCTGACCGGCCGCATCATGACCCGGATGACGACGGACGTGGACGCGCTGTCCACGTTCCTGCAGACCGGCCTGGTCACCGCTTTCGTCTCCGTCGTCACCTTCCTCGGCATCATGGTCGCGCTGCTGGTCCTCGATGGGGAACTGGCCCTCGTCGTCTTCGCGACCCTGCCCGTCCTCGTCGTCGGGACGGTCTTCTTCCGCCGCAAGAGCGTCAAGGCGTACGAGCTGGCCCGCGAGCGGATCGGTGTCGTCAACGGCGACCTCCAGGAGTCCGTGGCCGGGCTCCGGATCGTGCAGGCGTTCCGGCGCGAGCGGGACGGCGCCGAACGGTTCACCGCGCGCAGCGACGAGTACCGCGAGGCCCGGGTGCGCGGGCAGTGGCTGATCTCCGTCTACTTCCCGTTCGTCCAGCTGCTGTCCTCGGTGGCCGCCGCCGCGGTGCTGATCGTCGGCGCGGGCCGGGTCGACGACGGCACGCTCACGGCGGGCGCGCTGGTCGCCTATCTGCTGTACATCGACCTGTTCTTCGCGCCCGTCCAGCAGCTCTCCCAGGTCTTCGACGGCTACCAGCAGGCCGCCGTCTCGCTGGGCCGCATCCAGGAACTCCTGCGCGAACCGGCGTCCACCACCGACCGGGCCGAGGCCCGCGAGGTGCCCGGACTGCGCGGCGAGCTCGCCTTCGAGGACGTGTCGTTCGCGTACGGGGGCGAGGAGGAGGCCCTGCGGGGCATCGACCTGCGCATCCCGGCCGGCCAGACCGTCGCGTTCGTCGGGGAGACCGGGGCCGGCAAGTCCACCCTGGTCAAGCTGGTCGCCCGCTACTACGACCCGACGGACGGCCGGATCACGGTGGACGGCACCGACCTGCGCGGCCTCGGCCTCACCGCGTACCGGCGCCGGCTCGGTGTCGTACCGCAGGAGGCGTATCTCTTCTCCGGGACGGTCCGGGACGCCATCGCCTACGGGCGGCCCGACGCCACCGACGCGGAGGTGGAGGCGGCGGCCCGGGCGGTCGGCGCGCACGACATGATCGCCACCCTGGACGGCGGCTACCTCCACGAGGTCGCCGAGCGGGGCCGCAACCTCTCGGCCGGGCAGCGCCAGCTGATCGCGCTCGCCCGCGCCGAACTCGTCGACCCCGACATCCTGCTGCTCGACGAGGCCACCGCCTCGCTCGACCTCGCCAGCGAGGCGCAGGTGAACCGGGCGACCGACCGGCTCGCGGGCCGCCGCACCACGCTCGTCGTCGCGCACCGCCTGACCACCGCCGCGCGCGCCGACCGGGTCGTGGTGATGGACCACGGCCGGGTCGTCGAGGACGGCACGCACGACGAACTCCTCGCCCGCGACGGGCACTACGCCCAGCTGTGGCGCACCTTCATAGGAGAGGACGAGCCGGCCGGGGTGTGAGCTATTCGCCGTCGCGGATCGCGGAGATCTTCCCGGTCGCCAGGTCGGAGCGCACGGTCAGGTACGTGTACGAGGGGTCCTCGGCGGAGCCCCAGGTGAGGCGGACCGTGGACCAGGTGTGGCCGGCGCCGCTGTGGCCGGGGGTGACCCGGTAGTCCGCCGGGACGTCCTGGGCGAGCAGCACACCGTCCGCGTGGTTGGCCGCCTCCCAGTCGGCGAGGCGGGCGCGCAGGGCGGGCGTGAGGTAGAAACTCCGCAGCGCGGTGGCGAGCTTGCCGCCGTCCTCGGCGGCCACGGCGTCGGTGTACGCGCCGTAGAAGTGGTCGACCAGCCGGGACTCCTGGGTGGCGGTCTCGTCGGCGGCCGGTGCCACCCTGGCCGTCCCGCTCGGGGCAGCCGCGGAGGCGGGCACGGCGACGGCCGCGGCCAGGAGCGCGGAGGCGAGCAGCGTACGGGCGGCGGTGCGCCGGGCGGAGCGGGTGCGGATCATGGCGGTTCCTGCCTTTCATGGCGTTCTGTCCTGTCCGGCTCCATGGTGGGCCGCTCCGGCGTCCAGGAGCGCCGGGCCCGCCGGGTGCAACCTCCGGATGGCCTCTCGCGTCGTACGCAGGTATACGCATATGCGCTCAGGTGTCGGGCAGGGGCGCTCATGTTCGACGAAGCGATGGGGCTGCTGTGACCAGAGGGACCGAAGGACATGTCTGGGGCGCGAGACGCGGGCTGGGCCGCCGTTTCGTGGTCCTCGCCCTGGCGACGGCCTTCGCACTGGTTCTCGGCGGGGCGGTCGCGGGCAGCGCGGACGCCGCCTCGGTCTGCGCGGGGCGCCCCAAGAAGACGGTGAAGTTCGCGACGGGCGAGCTGCGCGTGTACAAGTCGCGTGCCTACGCGTGTGCCACCGCCGTCGCCAGGCCCGGCAAGCGCCGCCCCATGTCCGTGACCATCCAGCCGCGCGGCGGCCACCCCGTCACGGACCGGGGCCGCTACACCGAGCGGGCGGGACCGGTGACCGTCCACGCGCTGAACCGGTGTGTGCGCGTCTCCGGCACGGTCGACGGCAAGGGCGGCCGCACGAGCTGGATCCTGTGCTGACCGGGTGACGTGTTCCGGACCTCGGCAAGGAGGTCTGGTGGTACGGGTGTTGCCCCGCTAGGTTCACGGCGTCAGCTGTGAATCAAGGGGTGTCCCGGGACCCGGTCGTGATCGGCGAGGCGCCCCCCAAGGGGAGGACGCGCATGCGCAAGGCGCTCAGAGGAATCCTGTCGCTCGCGGTGCTCATCGGCACGGTGAGTGCGACGGGTGCCTCGGCCGGGGCGGCCACCGCCGCCGAACCGGCCTCGCTCCGCACCGCCGCGAGCGACAGCGGGACGAGCACGGACATCAAGGACCGCATCCTGGCCATCCCGGGAATGAGTCTCATCGAGGAGAAGCCTTCCCCAAGCTCTCAACTTCGTTCGAGCAGGGGAGACCCCACTCCGGACTACCGCTACTTCGTCCTCAGCTACACGCAGCCCATCGACCACCGCCACCCGTCCAAGGGGACGTTCCAGCAGCGCATCACCCTGCTGCACAAGGACACCTCCCGCCCCACGGTCTTCTTCACCAGCGGCTACAACGTCTCCACCAACCCCAGCCGCTCCGAGCCCACCCGGATCGTCGACGGCAACCAGGTCTCACTGGAGTACCGATTCTTCACCCCGTCGCGCCCCTCGCCCGCCGACTGGTCCAAGCTCGACATCCAGCAGGCGGCCAGTGACCAGCACCGGGTCTTCACCGCGCTCAAGCGGATCTACTCCAAGAACTGGCTGACCACCGGCGGCTCCAAGGGCGGCATGACCGCCACGTACTACGAGCGCTTCTACCCGAAGGACATGGACGGCGTCGTCGCGTACGTCGCACCCAACGACGTGGTCAACAACGAGGACTCGGCCTACGACCGGTTCTTCGCGAAGGTCGGCACGAAGGAGTGCCGCGACAAGCTGAGCGGAGTCCAGCGCGAGGCCCTGGTCCGCCGCGCCCCGCTGGAGAAGAAGTACGCCCAGTACGCCGCCGACAACGGCTACACCTTCGACACCGTCGGCTCCCTGGACAAGGCGTACGAGGCCGTCGTCATGGACTACGTGTGGGCGTTCTGGCAGTACAGCCTGCTCGCCGACTGCGACAGCCTCCCGGCCGACGCGAAGAAGGCCACCGACCAGGAGATCTGGGACTCGGTCGACGGGATCTCCGGCTTCTCCGCCTACGCCGACCAGGGCCTGGCCACCTACACCCCGTACTACTACCAGGCGGGCACCCAGCTCGGTTCGCCGGACATCAAGCAGCCCTGGCTCGGCAAGCTGAGCCGCTACGGCTACCAGCCGCCGCGCAACTTCGTGCCGCGCTCCATCCCGATGACGTTCCAGCCCCGGGCGATGCGGGACGTCGACACCTGGGTGAAGCACCACGCGACACACATGCTGTACGTCTACGGCGAGAACGACCCCTGGGGCTCGGAGCGCTTCCGGCTCGGGGCCGGCGCCCGTGACAGCTACGTCTTCACCGTGCCCGGCGGGAACCACGGCTCGAACGTCGCGGGGCTCGTCCCCTCGGACAACGCCACGGCCACGGCCGCGATCCTGCGCTGGGCGGGCGTCGCCCCTGCCGCCGTCCAGCAGGACGAGTCGAAGGCGAAGCCGCTCGCGAAGTTCGACGCCCGGCTCGACAACAAGGACCTGACGACCGACCACCGCCTCGGCGTCCGGCGCCCGTGACATGAACCCGCCCCGGCGGCCGTGGTGACACGGCCGCCGGGGCGGGAACCGGCTCAGTACTTCAGCCCGTACCCCACCGGGTACAGCACCTTCGACGGGTCGTCCGCCCGCTGCACCGGGACCGGAAGCCTGCCCTCCGGCCGGGCCCGGCCCGCGATCACCCGGACCGCCGCGCGCAGTTCGACATCCGTCCAGGAGTAGGCGGCCAGATGCGCCCGGTGCCCCGTGCCCGCGAGCTGGGCGATGTCGTACGGGTTGCGGATGGCGATCGTGATCACCGGGACGCCCGTCGCCGCCAGCGCGCTCACCAGCGTCCGCTGCGCACTGGTCGCCGAGACGTTGTACGTCCCCACCACCACCGCGTCCTTGCCCTGCGCCGCGGCCACCGCCGCGTCGATGGCCGCCTTGGCGGGCGCGGTCCCGGTGGACAACGCGGTCGCCGCGTACCCCAGCTCGTTGAACGCCTCCGCCAGCGTCGTCGTCGGCGGGCCCGTGGTGCCCGAGGGCGAGGCCGGGTCGGCGCCCACCACCAGCAGGTTCCTGTGCGAGCGGCGCGACAGCGGCAGCAGCCGGCCCTCGTTGGCCAGCAGGGTCGTCGTGTGCTCGGCGATCCGGTCGGCGGCGGCCAGGTGCGCCCGGGTGCCCACCGTGCGGTCCACGCCGCGCCCGGTGACGAACGGCCGGTCGAAGAGCCCCAGCTTCGTCTTCAGGCGCAGGATGCGCAGGATCGATTCGTCGAGCCGGGCCTCGCTGACCTCACCGCTCTTGACGGCCGCCAGCAGCGCGTTCCACGAGACGTCCAGGCTCGGCGGGTTGAGCAGCTGGTCGACGCCGGCCTGGAGCGCGAGCACCGGCACCCGGTCGTCCCCGTACTTCGTGCGCACGCCCTCCATGCCCAGCGAGTCGGTGACCACCACCCCGTCGTAGCCCAGCTCCTCGCGCAGGATGCCGGTGAGGATCGGCTTCGACAGGGTCGCCGGGTCCTCGGCCGGGTCGAGTGCCGGCACCACGATGTGCGCGGTCATGATCGAGTCGATGCCCGCCGCGATGGCCGCCCGGAACGGCGGTGCGTCCAGCTCCGCCCACTGCGCGCGGGTGTGGCCGATGACCGGAAGACCGGTGTGGCTGTCGGTGCTGGTGTCGCCGTGGCCCGGGAAGTGCTTGGCCGTGGAGGCGATCCCGGCGCTCTGATACCCCTTCACCTGCGCGGCGACCATCCCGGCCACGGACTGCGGGTCCGAGCCGAAGGACCGTACGCCGATCACCGGGTTGGCCGGGTTCACGTTGACGTCCGCGTCCGGCGCGTAGTTCTGGTTGATGCCGATCGCGGCCAGTTCGGCGCCCGCGATCTGCCCGGCCGTGCGGGCGTCGGAGCGCGAACCGCCCGCGCCCAGCGCCATCGCACCCGGCATCAGCGTGGCGGGCTCGCCGACGCGGCAGACGATGCCGTGCTCCTGGTCGGTGGAGATCAGCAGCGGCAGGGGCGTCGGCCCCGCGAGGCCCGCGCGCTGGATGCCGTTGGAGAGCTCGGCGATCTGGTGCGGGTCGCGGGTGTTGTGCGCCCAGGCGAAGTAGATGATGCCGCCGACGTGGTACTTGGCGATCATCTCGGCCGCCGTGCGCACCCCGATCTCGGCGAGGTTGGCGTCGATGTCGGCCTGGTCGGGGTCGGTGGCGGAGTGCCCGTAGACCCGCATGACGAAGAGCTGGCCGACCTTCTCCTCCAGGCTCATCCGGGAGATGAGCCGCTTCAGCCGCCGGGTCGTGGCTGCGGAGGTGTGGCTGCTGTGCGCGGAGCCCTGGGAGGCGAGGGCCCCGGGGGCGGTCGCCATGCCCGCGGCCGCCGCGACGGCGGTGGCCGCGGTGGCGGTGAGGAGGGTGCGTCTGGAGGTGCGGTGGTGCACGTGAGCTCCTTCGGCCGTACTCGGTGACGAGGGGGTGGTGAAAGAAACTTCCAAGGAGCACGGATATCCAGAAAATAACTTCCGGTCAAGGGTGCGGACCGTTTTGAGCGCGTCTCAGGTGCCCCTCGCCTACCGCAGCCCCACGCCCGCCCCGTGCGCCTGGAGCGCCGCGACCGCCGCCGTGATCGCGGGCCGGCGGGCCGCCCCCGTACGCCACAGCGCGTACAGCCGCCGCACCGGCACCGGGTCCATCCGCACCGCCACCACGCCCCCGGGCAGCGGCCCGCGCCCCAGCCGGGGGATCATCGCGACCCCGAGACCGGCGGCCAGCAGGGCGAGCTGGGTGTGGTTCTCCTCCGCCTGGTGCCGGATGTCCGGCGCGTACCCCGCCGCGCGCAGCGTCCGTACGAGCCAGTCGTGGCAGACCGTCCCCGGCGGCTGGCAGATCCACCGCTCCCGCGCCAGTTCCTCGCGCCGCACCCCGTCCCGCCCCGCCAGCCGGTGGCCCGCGGGGACCAGCAGATCGCACAGGTCGTCGCCGATCACCGCCTGTTCCACGCCGTCCGGCGCGGGCAGCGGGGCGATGTCCCAGTCGTGCGCCACGGCCAGGTCGATCACGCCCTTGGCGACCAGGTCCACGGAGAGATGCGGGTCCACCTCGGTCATCCGCACGTCCAGCTTTGGGTGCTCGCGGTCCAGATCCGCCAGCGCTCCGGGCAGCAGCCCGCGCGCCGCCGAGGGGAACGCCCCCACCGAGAGCCGCCCCGTGGGCAGCCCCCGGCGCTCCTCCAGGGACGTCTCGGCGCGCTCCACGATCGCCAGTAACTGCTGGGCGGCGGCCACCAGATGGACGGCCTCCTCGGTCAGCGCCACCCCGCGCCCGCGCCGCTCGAGCAGGGTCGTGCGGGTCTCCCGCTCCAGCTTGGTGATCTGCTGCGAGACGGCCGAAGGGGTGTAGCCGAGGGCCGCCGCCGCACCCGCGACCGAGCCGTGGACGGACACCGCGTGCAGGGCGCGCAGCCGGGCGAGATCGAGCATCCGAAGCCTCCGGAACGGGCCGTGAATCGTTAGCGATGCTCAATTCCACCATGAAGAAACCCGCGCTGGTGCTACATGGTCGGGCCGGGTGATCCTCGGTGCATGCGTCCCCTCCACATCGCCCTGGCCGCCCTGGTGGCAGCCGTCTGGGGTGTCAACTTCGTCGTCATCGAACTGGGTCTCGCCCACTTCCCGCCGCTCCTCTTCTCGGCCCTCCGCTTCCTGGTCGCCGCCCTTCCGGCCGTCTTCTTCGTCGGGCGTCCCAAGGTCGCCTGGAAGTGGATCGTGGGCGTCGGAATCGCCCTCGGCGTCGCGAAGTTCGGGCTGCTCTTCATCGGGATGGACCGGGGGATGGGCGCCGGGCTCTCCTCGCTCGTCCTCCAGGTCCAGGCCGTCTTCACCGCCCTCTTCGCGGCCGTCGCGCTCGGCGAACGGCCGGGGCGCGTACGGCTCCTGGGCATGGCGGTGGCGCTCGCCGGCATCGGCGTCGCGGCGGTCGACGAGGGCGCGAGCGGGCCCGTGCTCGCCTTCGTCCTGGTGATCGCGGCGGCGGCCTGCTGGGGCGTGTCGAACGTGCTGACCCGCAAGGCCGCCCCGCCCGACCCGCTCAACTTCATGGTGTGGGTCTCGACCGTGCCCGTCCTGCCGCTGCTCGGGCTCTCGCTGCTCTTCGAGGGCTGGGACCGCGACCGGGCGGCGCTGACCGGGCTCGACTGGAGCGGGGCCGGGACCATCGTCTACGTCGCCTGGATCGCCACGGTCTTCGGCTTCGGGGCGTGGGGCTTCCTGCTCAGCCGCTACCAGGCGTCCTCCGTGGCCCCGTTCACCCTGCTGGTGCCCGTCTTCGGGATGTCCTCGGCCGCGCTGCTCCTCGACGAGTCGGTGAGCGGGCTGCGGTGGTGCGCGGCTGCGCTCCTGGTCGGCGGGGTGGCGCTCACCTCGCTGACCGGGAAGCGCCGCGCGCCCGCCCCGGAACCGGCCGCCGAACCCACGCCCACCTGATACCGCTTACTGCTTGGGCGCGCCCAGCCGCAGCAGGTGCTCGCGCCCCGCGCCCAGCAGCCCCGGCAGCTCCGCCGCCCCCGGGTACCAGCGCTTCTCGTACTCCCAGCACACCCAGCCGTCCGGGTCCAGCGTGTCCAGGCACGCCCGCAGCGGCAGCACCCCCGCGCCCAGCGCCAGCGGCGTGGTGTCCTCGGCCGAGGCGATGTCCTTCACCTGTACGTAGCCCAGGTGCGGGGCCAGTACCGCGTGGCTGGCCACCGGCTCCTCGCCCGCCAGCCAGGTGTGCATGACGTCCCACAGCGCGCCGACGCTCTTGTGCCCCACCGTCCCGGCCACCCGGGCCACGTCGGCCCCCGCCCGGTGCGAGTCATGGGTCTCAAGCAGGAGGCATACGCCCAGGTCGGCGGCGTACGGCGCGGCGGCGCCCAGCCGGCGCGCGGCGATCTGGTCGGCCTTCGACGGGTCCAGGTCCCCGCCGCCCGGGAACACCCGGACGTACGGCGCGCCCAGGTCCCGGGCCAGCTCGGTCAGCGCGGCCAGTTCGTCCAGGACCGGCTGGTCGTACCCCTCGGCGGCCACCTTCGCGTACCCCGCCACGCCCAGGACCTGGACCCCGGCGCGCTCGAACTCGGCGACCACCGAGGCGCGTTCGGCCTGCCCGAGCCCCAGGTGCACCGGTTCCTCCGGGTGGGCACGCAGCTCCACCCCCTGGTAGCCGTTGTCGGCGGCCAGCCGGACGACGTCGGCGATGGGCAGCCCCGGAACCCCGAGGGTGGAGAAAGCGAGCTTCACGTGCGTGTTCCTTTCGTCGTACCGTGCCGCCCCGTCCTGCGGGAGGCGGGGCGCCCTGACGCGTACCCCTGCCCGGGGGCGCTCACCCCCGGGGCGGCGCCGTCGATCCGCGCACCATCAGCTCGGCCGGGATCAGCGCGATGCCGCCCGGCGGCGGCTCCTCCTTGCCCAGGGCCAGCCGGCCCGCCCGCGCCCCCGCCTCGAAGAGCGGCAGCCGTACGGTCGTCAGGGCCGGGACCACGTCCACCGAGAACGGCAGGTCGTCGAAGCCGGCCACCGAGATGTCCTCCGGGATGCGCAGTCCCCGGTCGCGGATGGCCGCCGCCGCGCCGAGCGCCACGGTGTCGTTGGCGGCGACGACGGCGGTGATCTCCGGTTCGCGGCGCAGGAGTTCGACGGTGGCGTCGTAGCCGGAGCCCCGGTCGTACGAGCCGTGCACGGTCAGCCGGTCCTCGTCGCCGGCCGCCCCCGCCCCGCGCATCGCCTCGCGATGGCCGGCCAGCCGGTGCCGGGTCGTGGTGCGCTCCAGCGGGCCCGCGACATAGCCGATCCTGCGGTGCCCCAGCGAGAGCAGGTGCTTGGTGAGCCGCTGGGCGCCGCCCTGGTTGTCGAAGGCGAGCGCGGCCACCACGGCCGCCCCGTCCGGCAGCGGCGGACGCCCGCACAGCACGACCCGGGTGCCCGCCTCCGCGAGCTTGGCCAGCTTCGCGGCCATCGCCGTCTGGTGCTCCGGGTCCTCCACCGCGCCGCCGGTGAGGACGACGGCCGCGGCGCGCTGGCGCTGGAGCAGGGTGAGATAGGTCAGTTCGCGGGCGGGGGAGCCGCCGGTGTTGCAGACGACCGCCAGTTTCTCGCCGCCCGCCCGGCCCGACCCGTCGCCGGGCCCGCCGATCTCGGTCTGCGCCGCGCCCGCCATGATCCCGAAGAACGGGTCGGCGATGTCGTTGACGAGGATGCCGACCAGGTCCGAGGTGGCCGCCGCCAGGGCGCTGGCCTGCCCGTTCAGCACGTAGTCGAGATCGTCCACCGCGCGCAGCACCCGCTCCCGGGTGGACGCCGCCACCGGGTAGTTGCCGTTCAGCACACGGGAGACGGTGGCCGGGGACACCCGGGCGCGGGCCGCCACGTCCGCCAGGGTGACTGTCATCGCTCTCCTCCGTGGCCTGTGGCCGATTGACGGGCCCCTCTTGTCCGGGCCGCTGTCGGCAGGCTAGCGTCATCCCGCATAGAAAGCGCTTGCTATCGGCCGTACGAAGGGAACTTTCGTGACACGCAGGACAGTGCGCATCGCCATGAACGGCGTCACCGGGCGCATGGGATACCGGCAGCACCTGGTGCGCTCGATCCTCGCGATCCGCGAGCAGGGCGGCCTCGACCTCGGCGACGGCGACGTGCTGTGGCCCGAACCGGTCCTCGTCGGCCGCCGCGCCCACGCCCTGGAGGAGCTGGCCGCCCGCCACGGTCTGACCGAGTGGTCGACCGACCTCGACGCGGTGCTCGCGGACGACACCGTCGACATCTACTTCGACGCCCAGGTCACCCAGGCCCGGGTGGAGGCCATCAAGAAGGCCGTCGCCGCCGGCAAGCACATCTACACCGAGAAGCCCACCGCCACGGACGTCGAGGGCGCCCTCGACCTGGCCCGCCTGGCCCAGGAGGCCGGCATCAAGCACGGCGTCGTCCAGGACAAGATCTTCCTGCCGGGCCTGCTCAAGCTGAAGCGCCTCATCGACGGCGGCTTCTTCGGCGAGATCCTCTCCGTGCGCGGCGAGTTCGGCTACTGGGTCTTCGAGGGCGACTGGCAGGAGGCGCAGCGCCCCTCCTGGAACTACCGTGCCGAGGACGGCGGCGGCATCGTCGTCGACATGTTCCCGCACTGGGAGTACGTGCTCCACGAGCTGTTCGGCCGGGTCACCTCGGTCCAGGCGCACGTCCAGACCCACATCCCCGAGCGCCGGGACGAGCGCGGCGAGCCCTACGCGGCCACCGCCGACGACGCCGCCTACGGCATCTTCCAGCTGGAGGGCGGCGCCGTCGCCCAGATCAACTCCTCCTGGGCGGTCCGGGTCAACCGCGACGAGCTGGTCGAGTTCCAGGTGGACGGCACCCACGGCTCCGCCGTCGCGGGCCTGCGCAACTGCCGCGTCCAGCACCGCTCGGTCACCCCGAAGCCGGTCTGGAACCCGGACCTCCCGGTCACCGAGTCCTTCCGCGACCAGTGGCAGGAGGTCCCGGACAACGCCGTGTTCGACAACGGCTTCAAGGCCCAGTGGGAGCTGTTCCTGCGCCACATCGTGCTCGACGAGCCGTACGCCTGGGACCTGATGGCCGGCGCCCGTGGCGTGCAGCTCGCGGAGCTGGGCCTGAAGTCCCACGCGGAGGGCCGCCGCCTGGACGTCCCGGAGCTGTCGCTGTGACCAGCCGCCTTCCCCTCGGCCCCCAGGAGTCGTCGCCGTGACCATCCATCTCCCGCAGGGCCCGTACGAACCCCGGGCCACCCCGCTCGACCTGGCCCCGGCCGGGTCGCCGCTCGCCTCCCGTACGGTCTTCTCCGCCGCGCACGTCGTGGCCGACCCGTACGCCGATGTCAGCCCCGACTCGCCGGCCGCCGTCGACTGGGACGCCACGCTCGCCTTCCGCCGCCACCTCTGGTCGCACGGTCTGGGCGTGGCCGAGGCCATGGACACCGCGCAGCGCGGCATGGGCCTGGACTGGGCGGGTGCCGAGGAGCTGATCCGCCGCTCGGCCGCCGAGGCCAGGGCGGTCGGGGGGCGCATCGCCTGCGGCGTCGGCACCGACCAGCTGCCGCCCGGCCCGGCCACGCTCGCCGAGGTGCGTTCCGCGTACGAGGAACAGCTCGCCGTCGTCGAGGAGAGCGGCGCCCAGGCCATCCTGATGGCCTCCCGCGCCCTCGCCGCCGCCGCGAAGGGCCCCCAGGACTACTTGGACACGTACGCCCACCTGCTGCGCCAGGCCACCGAACCGGTCGTCCTGCACTGGCTGGGCCCGATGTTCGACCCGGCGCTCGAAGGCTACTGGGGCTCCACCGACCTGGACCTCGCCACCGACACGTTCCTCCAGGTCATCGCGGAACACCCGGACAAGGTCGACGGCATCAAGATGTCGCTGCTCGACGCGGACCGCGAGATCGACGTGCGCCGCCGGCTGCCGGGCGGGGTGCGCTGCTACACCGGCGACGACTTCCACTACCCGGAGCTGATCGCGGGCGACGACCGGGGCTTCAGCCACGCGCTGCTCGGCATCTTCGACCCGCTGGGCCCGCTGGCCGCGCACGCGGTACGGGTCCTGGACACCGGTGACACGAAGGGATTCCGCGAACTCCTCGACCCCACGGTCGAGTTGTCCCGGCACCTCTTCCAGGCACCGACCCGCTTCTACAAGACGGGCGTGGTGTTCCTGGCCTGGCTGGCCGGCCACCAGGACCACTTCACCATGGTGGGCGGCCTCCAGTCGGCCCGCTCGCTGCCGCACCTGGCGAAGGCGTACCGACTCGCCGACGGCCTGGGCCTGTTCCCGGACCCGGAGCTGGCCGAGTCCCGGATGCGCGCCCTCCTCACGGTCAACGGAGGCACCCGATGAGCGACGGCCGTCTCTCCCTCAACCAGGAGACCATCAAGCAGTGGTCGCTGCCGGAGCTGGCCGAGGGCTGCGCGAAGGCGGGCGTCGACAAGGTGGGCCTGTGGCGGGCTCCCGTCCAGTCGTACGGGGTCGGGGCGACGGCCCGGCTCCTCGCCGACCACGGCCTGACCGTCACCAGCCTGTGCCGGGGCGGCTTCCTCACCGCCCCGGACCCGGCGGAACGGGCCCGCGCCCTGGACGACAACCGCGCCGCGCTCGACGAGGCGGCGGGCCTGTCCACGGACACCCTGGTCCTCGTCTCGGGCGGCCTCCCGGAGGGCAGCAAGGACCTGTACGGCGCCCGCGAGCGCATCGCGGACGCCCTGGCCGAGCTGGTCCCGTACGCGGCGGAGCGCGGGGTGCGCCTCGCCATCGAGCCGCTGCATCCGATGTTCGCCTCGGACCGCTGCGTGGTTTCGACGCTCTCCCAGGCCCTGGACCTCGCGGAGCGCTTCCCGGCCGAGCAGGTGGGCGTGGTCGTGGACACGTACCACCTCTGGTGGGACGACCAAGCGCCCGCCCAGATCGCGCGGGCCGGTGCGGGCGGCCGCATCCACTCCTTCCAGCTCGCGGACTGGATCACCCCGCTCCCGGCGGGCGTCCTGCTCGGCCGGGGCCAGCTCGGCGACGGCAGTGTGGACTTCCGGTTCTTCCGCGAGGCGGTGGAGGCGACGGGCTTCGACGGGCCGGTCGAGGTGGAGATCTTCAACGAGGACCTGTGGGCGCGCGACGGCGCGGAGGTCCTGGCGGAGGTGGCGGCCCGCTACGCCGAGCACGCCTGCTGAACGAGGCCGCCCCCGGGGCCCGGCTGTGCGGTCCGGGCCCCGGGGGCGGCCGGGCGGTGCGTCAGACTCCGGCGACGGATCCGCAGGTGATGGTGCCCTCGACGGTGATCGAGTCACCCGTCGGGTCGGTCGGGCCCAGCTTCAGCCCGGACACGGTGACGACCCAGGTGCCGCCGCTCTTGCTGCCGGTGATCCCGGGCGCGGCCGTGTGCAGATAGCTCTTGCCGTCCGTCGTGGTGAGCGTGGTCATCGCCTTGTCGTCGCTCATGACGGCGGTGAACGAGGGCTTCGCGGGGGTGGCGCTGTCCGCGCTGTCCGGCGCGGTGATGGCGGCGAGCTTCCCGCCCATCACGGCGCAGCTCACGCTGTTGATGGTGACCTCGCCGCTCTCCCCGCCGCTGTAGGTGAGCTTCGCGGACCCCTTCCCGTCCCCGGCGGGCTCCGCGTTCCCCTCGTCCTTACCGGTGTCCTTCCCGGCTTCGGCCGGCGTGCTCGCCGACGAACCGCCCTTGTCCTTACCGGAGTCCTTGCTGTCCGACGAGCAGCCCGTAAGAGCCAGCGCGGAGGCGGTGAGGGCTATGAGGGGCAGGGTGAGGGCACGGGTCGTGCGCATGCGGAAGCACCTTTCAGCGATCGGGAAAGACGCTCACCGTACAGGGGTTGCACCGCCGGATGACAGGATTCCGGGGGGCGGTGGCGGCCCGTTCAGCGGAGGGCCGGCCCGGCCGTCTCCTCGTAGGCCTCGCGCGCGCCCTCCACCTCCGGCAGATGCGCGGCGGCCCAGGCGCAGCAGGCGGCCATGGGCGCGAGCACCGAGCGGCCGAGCGGGGAGAGCGCGTAGTCGACGCGGGGCGGGATCCCGTCGCCGACGGTACGGGTGATCAGGCCGTCCCGTTCCATGGAGCGAAGGGTCTCGGTGAGGACCTTCGGGGTGATGCCGCGCAGCGGGACCGCGAGTTCGGAGAAGCGCCGGGGGCCGTCCTCCAGGCACCGGACGATCTTCGCGGTCCACTTGCCGCCCAGGCGGAACGGCGATTCGGTGTGGTCGCAGCCGGTGAACATGCCGGCGTCAAGAGGTTCGCTCACGCCGTCGAGCGTACGTAACTATCGTTGCGGAAACCATGGGGTGCCCGTCTAGCGTCACGGCAACGGCCCGCGGACGACGCGGGCCCTGACGGGGGGACAACCCATGAGCAGGATCGCTGTGTTCGGAGCCGGTGGACGCGCGGGGCGGCGGGCGGTCGCGGAGGCCGTGGCGCGGGGGCACCGGGTGACGGCCGTGGTGCGGGACCCCGCCGCGCATCCGGGGCTCGGCGGGCCCGGGGTGGGCGTGGTCGCCGGGGACGTGACCGACGCGGAGAGCGTGGCGGCGGTGGCCGAGGGCCATGACGCGGCGATCGGCGCGGCGGCGCGGACGGACATGCCGTCGGCCGAGTTCTTCGTGGGCGCGGCGCACGCGCTGCTGGCCGGCCTGGAGCGGGCGGGCGTGCCCCGGCTGGTGCTGGTCGGGATCGGTACGACGCTGGAGGCGGCCCCGGGCGTCATGCTCCACGACACCCCCGGCTTCCCGGCGGACGCCCGGACCTTCTCGCTCGGCCACGCGGCGGAACTGGACGTGCTGCGCGCCGCCGGGACGGCCGTCGACTGGGTGGTGCTCGCCCCGCCGCCGGTTTTCCTGGACGACGAGGCCGAGCGCACCGGCCACTACCGGACGGGCGGCAACGCGCTGCTGCCGGACGCCGATTCCCTCTCGTACGCGGACCTGGCGGTCGCCCTGGTCGACGAGATCGAGACCCCGAAGCACAGCCGCTCACTGACCGCGGTGGCTTCCTGACCGTTGCGGGGCGCCGGTGCCGCTCATGGCACCGGCGACTTCTCGGGTGCGGCCCGCGCTCTGTCGGTCCCGCCCGATACCGTCGCATCCATGTCCACCACGCCCACCGTGCCGAACATGGCCGTCCTCGAAGGCGTACTCGAACGGATCACGTACGCCAACGAGGAGAACGGGTACACCGTCGCCCGCGTCGACACCGGGCGGGGGAGCAACGACCTGCTCACCGTCGTGGGGGCGCTGCTCGGGGCGCAGCCGGGGGAGTCGCTGCGGATGGAGGGGCGTTGGGGCTCCCACGCGCAGTACGGCAAGCAGTTCGTCGTGGAGAACTACACGACGATCCTCCCCGCCACCATCCAGGGCATCCGGCGCTATCTCGGCTCCGGGCTGATCAAGGGCATCGGGCCCGTGATGGCCGACCGGATCACCACCCACTTCGGCGTGGACACGCTCGACATCATCGAGCGGGAGCCCAAGCGGCTGATCGAGGTTCCGGGGCTCGGGCCCAAGCGGACGAAGATGATCGCCGCCGCGTGGGAGGAGCAGAAGGCGATCAAGGAGGTCATGGTCTTCCTCCAGGGCGTCGGCGTCTCGACGTCCATCGCGGTGCGGATCTACAAGAAGTACGAGGACGCCTCGATCTCCGTCGTGAAGAACCAGCCCTTCCGGCTGGCCGCCGATGTCTGGGGCATCGGCTTCCTGACCGCCGACAAGATCGCCCAGGCCGTCGGCATCCCGCACGACAGCCCGGAACGGGTCAAGGCCGGCTTGCAGTACGCGCTGTCGCAGTCCACGGACCAGGGACACTGCTTCCTGCCCGAGGAGCGGCTGATCGCGGACGCGGTGAAGCTGCTCCAGGTGGACACCGGGCTGGTCATCGAGTGCCTGGCGGAGCTGGCCGGGGAACCGGAGGGCGTCGTACGGGAGAAGGTGCCGTCGCCCGAGGGCGGGGAGCCGGTCACGGCGGTGTACCTGGTGCCGTTCCACCGGGCGGAGATCTCGCTCGCCGCGCAGGTGCGGCGGCTGCTGCGGACGCCGGAGGAGCGGATGCCCGGCTTCGCGGACGTGGACTGGGACAAGGCCCTGAAGTGGCTCGCCGGCCGGACCGGCGCCACGCTGGCGCCCGGGCAGGAGGCCGCCGTACGGCTCGCCCTGACCCGGAAGGTCGCCGTGCTGACCGGCGGGCCCGGCTGCGGCAAGTCGTTCACGGTCCGGTCCATCGTGGAGCTGGCCCGCGCCAAGAAGGCCAAGGTGGTGCTGGCCGCACCCACCGGCCGCGCGGCGAAGCGGCTCTCGGAGCTGACGGGGGCCGAGGCGTCCACCGTGCACCGGCTGCTGGAACTGAAGCCGGGCGGCGACGCGGCGTACGACAAGGACCGTCCACTGGACGCCGATCTGGTCGTCGTCGACGAGGCGTCGATGCTCGATCTGCTGCTCGCCAACAAGCTGGTCAAGGCGGTGGCACCCGGTGCCCACCTGCTGCTCGTCGGCGATGTGGACCAACTGCCCTCGGTGGGCGCGGGGGAGGTGCTGCGGGACCTGCTCGCGGACGGCGGTCCGGTGCCGGCGGTCCGGCTGACCACCATTTTCCGCCAGGCCCAGCAGTCGGGCGTCGTCACCAACGCGCACCGCATCAATTCCGGCGTACCGCCCCTCACTCAAGGGCTCAGCGACTTCTTCCTCTTCGTCGAGGACGAGACGGAGGACGCGGGTGTACTCGCGGTGGACGTGGCAGCCCGTCGTATTCCGGCCAAGTTCGGGCTGAACGCGCGCCGCGACGTCCAGGTGCTCGCGCCGATGCACCGGGGCCCGGCCGGGGCCGGTCATCTCAACGGCTTGCTCCAGCAGGCGATCACCCCGGCGCGGCCCGGGGTGCCGGAGAAGCGGTTCGGCGGCCGGGTCTTCCGCGTCGGGGACAAGGTCACCCAGATCCGCAACAACTACGACAAGGGCGAGAACGGCGTCTTCAACGGCACGGTCGGCGTCGTCACCGGCCTTGACCTGGACGAACAGCGGCTGACCGTCCTCACCGACGAGGACGAGGAGATCGGCTACGACTTCGACGAGCTGGACGAGCTGGCCCACGCGTACGCCATGACGATCCACCGTTCGCAGGGCAGCGAGTACCCCGCCGTCGTCATTCCGGTGACGAAGAGCGCGTGGATGATGCTCCAGCGGAACCTGCTGTACACGGCCGTGACGCGGGCCAAGAAGCTCGTCGTCCTGGTCGGCTCCCGGCAGGCGATCGGACAGGCGGTTCGCACGGTTTCCGCAGGCAGACGCTGTACGGCGCTGGATCACCGGCTGCGCGGAGACGCCGACGGAGGATCATCGGTAAAAATGATCGATCAAAACGGTGGGAAACATCACGGAGGTCTTCCGGAACCGCAGTCAAGGGGGCAGGATGGCTAAGTTCGCGGCACTCAGTGCCGCGAGTAGGTCCAATGGACGACCCCGAGTGCACTCTCCTGAGCCAAATGGGGGAGGGTGGAGACAGTCAGGGAACCTCGAAGAAGAGGCACTACGTCGGTGAGGGATGACGTGAGCGAGCACACCAACAACGCTGTGGTACTGCGGTACGGCGATGGCGAGTACACCTACCCGGTGATCGACAGCACCGTCGGCGACAAGGGCTTCGACATCGGGAAGCTCCGGGCGAACACCGGCCTGGTGACGCTGGACAGCGGATACGGCAACACCGCGGCCTATAAATCGGCCATCACCTACCTCGACGGCGAGCAGGGCATCCTGCGCTACCGCGGCTACCCCATCGAGCAGCTCGCCGAGCGCTCGACGTTCCTCGAGGTCGCGTACACGCTGATCAACGGTGAGCTTCCCAAGGTCGACGAGCTGTCGACCTTCAAGAACGAGATCACCCAGCACACCCTGCTGCACGAGGACGTCAAGCGGTTCTTCGACGGCTTCCCGCGCGACGCCCACCCGATGGCCATGCTGTCCTCGGTCGTCAGCGCGCTGTCCACGTTCTACCAGGACAGCCACAACCCGTTCGACGAGGAGCAGCGCCACCTCTCGACGATCCGGCTGCTCGCCAAGCTCCCGACCATCGCCGCGTACGCGTACAAGAAGTCGATCGGTCACCCGTTCGTCTACCCGCGCAACGACCTCGGCTACGTCGAGAACTTCCTGCGCATGACCTTCTCGGTCCCGGCCCAGGAGTACGAGCTCGACCCGGTCGTGGTCTCGGCGCTCGACAAGCTGCTCATCCTGCACGCGGACCACGAGCAGAACTGTTCGACCTCCACCGTGCGCCTGGTCGGCTCCTCGCAGGCGAACATGTTCGCCTCGATCTCCGCCGGCATCTCCGCGCTCTGGGGCCCCCTGCACGGCGGCGCCAACCAGTCGGTCCTGGAGATGCTGGAAGGCATCCAGGCCAACGGCGGCGACGTGGACTCCTTCATCCGCAAGGTGAAGAACAAGGAGGACGGCGTCCGCCTGATGGGCTTCGGCCACCGGGTGTACAAGTCCTTCGACCCGCGCGCCAAGATCATCAAGGCCGCCGCGCACGACGTGCTGTCCGCGCTCGGCAAGTCCGACGAGCTGCTCGACATCGCGCTCAAGCTGGAGGAGCACGCGCTCTCCGACGAGTACTTCGTCTCGCGCAACCTCTACCCGAACGTGGACTTCTACACGGGCCTCATCTACCGCGCGATGGGCTTCCCGACCGAGATGTTCACCGTGCTCTTCGCGCTCGGCCGGCTCCCCGGCTGGATCGCCCAGTGGCACGAGATGATCAAGGAGCCGGGTTCCCGCATCGGCCGCCCGCGCCAGATCTACACCGGCGAGGTCCTGCGCGACTTCGTCCCGGTCGAGGGCCGCTGAGCGACCCCTCCCGCGTCATCCCGGCCCTGACTGACGCCGGTTCCCTCGCCCCGTACTGCCGCGCCCTCGCCCCGAGCGACGCGGAGTCCGGGGCGTTGCGCGTTTCCGGGGGCGGGCGGGGCGGGGTCCCGGCGGCGCGTAGGCCTGGGAGCGCTCCCGGGTAAGCGAGAAGCGCCTCGCCATCGATCCCCCCACGGGCCGACAGCGAGGCGCTTCCCATATCCCGGAGCGGATTCCCCCCACGGGATCCGGCCGGGCGTTCTGTGGGAGCCGTAGCTCCTGGGTGGTGCCTCGGTACTGCGGGTACTACGCGTGCGTTCCTGCCCTGTGGTCTGCCGGGGTACGTACCGACGGGAGGGCCGCTCAAAGCTCCCCGGTGTACGTGCCCCGGCCCACTTGCCCGGAGCATCCCCCAAGATGCTCCGCCGGACGTCCCCCAAGACATCCTTGGCATCGCACTCTAAGACTTACGAACCCATCGAATGGTTACCCTGAAACCGATGTGATCTGGATCTCATTGTGGACATTACGTGAAGGACCGCAGGCGCAGGCTGTTCGTCACGACGAAGACCGAGGAGAAGGCCATCGCCGCTCCAGCAATCATAGGGTTGAGCAGCCCAAATGCCGCAAGGGGTAGAGCGGCCACGTTGTAGCCGAATGCCCAGAAAAGGTTGCCCCTGATGGTGGTGAGGGTGCGTCGGGAGAGACGGATGGCGTCTGCTGTCACCTTGAGATCTCCACGAACGAGGGTGAGGTCGCTCGCCTCGATCGCCGCGTCGGTGCCGGTGCCCATCGCCAGACCCAGGTCGGCGGTGGCCAGCGCGGCGGCGTCGTTGACCCCGTCACCGACCATGGCGACCACCCGCCCCTGAGCCTGCAGACCCCGGATGACGTGCGCCTTCTCCTCGGGCAGCACCTCGGCGCGGACCTCGTCGATGCCGACCTCGCGCGCCACGGACTCCGCCGCGGCGCGGTTGTCACCGGTCAGCAGGACCGGCGTCAGGCCGAGATCCCGGAGCGCGGCGACGGCCTCGGCGCTGGTGTCCTTGACCGCGTCGGCCACCTCCAGGACGCCGCGTGCCTCACCGTCCCAGCCGACCGCGATGGCCGTACGCCCTTGAGCGGCGGCCTCCGTGAAGGCGGCGGCCAGGGTGTCGGGGAGGGTGATCCCGGCGTCGGTGAGCAGCCGGGGGCGCCCGACGAGGACGGTGTGGCCCTCCACGGTGCCCCGGACGCCGAGGCCGGGGACGTTGGCGAAGTCCTCGGGGGTGGGGAGGGGCGCGCCGGTGCGGTCGGCGGCTGCGGTGGCGACCGCTTGGGCGATGGGGTGTTCCGAGGCGTGCTCCAGGGCTCCGGCCAGGCGGAGGACGTCGGTCTCGGTGGTCCCCGAGGTCGTGTGGACGGCCTGGAGGGTCATGCGGCCGGTGGTGACGGTGCCGGTCTTGTCCAGGACGATCGTGTCGACGCGGCGGGTGGATTCCAGGACTTCGGGGCCCTTGATGAGGATGCCGAGCTGCGCGCCGCGTCCGGTGCCGACCATGAGCGCGGTGGGCGTGGCGAGGCCCAGGGCGCAGGGGCAGGCGATGATCAGGACGGCCACCGCCGCCGTGAACGCCGCCGTCACGTCGTCCGTGGTCAGCAGCCAGGCGATCAGGGTGGACAGGGCGATCAGCAGGACGACCGGGACGAAGACCGCCGAGATCCGGTCGGCCAGCCGCTGCACTTCGGCCTTGCCGTTCTGCGCGTCCTCGACGAGCTTCGCCATCCGGGCGAGCTGGGTGTCCGCGCCGACGCGGGTCGCCTCGACGACGAGCCGGCCCGAGACGTTCACGGTGGCCCCTGCGACCTGGTCCCCGGTGCCCACGTCCACGGGAACGGATTCACCGGTGAGCATGGACGCGTCCACGGCGGAGCCGCCTTCGACGACCGTGCCGTCCGTCGCGATCTTCTCGCCCGGCCTGACGACGAAGCGGTCGCCCACGACGAGCCGGCCGACAGGGACGCGCACCTCGGCCCCGCCGCGCAGGACGGCCACGTCGTTGGCGCCCAGGTGCATCAGCGCCCGCAGTGCGGCCCCGGCCCTCCGCTTGGACTTCGCTTCCAGATAGCGGCCCAGCAGGATGAAGGTGACGACGCCCGCCGCGACCTCCAGGTAGATGGTCGTCGAGCCCTCGGTCCGGGAGGCCGTCAGATCGAAGCCGTGCCGCATCCCGGGCATCCCGGCGTCACCGAGGAACAGCGCCCAGAGCGACCAGCCGAAGGCGGCGAGGGTCCCGACGGAGACGAGCGTGTCCATGGTCGCCGCGCCGTGCCGCAAGTTGGTCCAGGCGGCCCGGTGGAAGGGCAGGGCGCCCCAGACCACGACGGGTGCGGCGAGGGTGAGCGAGAGCCACTGCCAGTTGTCGAACTGGAGCGCCGGGATCATCGCCAGGGCGACGACGGGGGCGGCGAGCACGGCGGAGACGACGAGGCGCTGCCGGAGGGAGGCCAGGGCGGGGTCGGGGATGTCATCGGGATCGGTGTGCTGCGGCTCCGCCGGTTCTGCGTGTCGCGGCTCCTCCGGTTCCGGTTCCGCTTCACGTGCCGGCGCGCGGTCCCGTTCCCGTACCGGCACGGGTTCGGGGTCCCGCGTCTCCGGCGGTTCCGGGTGGGCGGGCTCGGCGGCGCGGGAGGGTGCGGGGGCCTGCGGGGCGGGCCGGGGCACCGGCTTCGCCGTGTAGCCGGTCTTCTCGACGGTGGCGACGAGGTCCCGCACGGAGACACCGGCGCCGTCGTAGCTGACGCGGGCCTTCTCGGTGGCGTAGTTGACGGTGGCGGTGACGCCGTCCATCCGGTTGAGCTTCTTCTCGACGCGGGCCGCGCAGGACGCGCAGGTCATGCCGCCGATCACGAACTCGGCCTGCGAGAGCTCCGCCGCCGGGGTCCCGGTCTTCGTCGCGCTGTGCGTATCCGATGCGCTGTGCATGTCCGAACTCCTGGAACGCCGACCGGGCCGTACCCCACCAGTATCTGCTGGTCGGTCCGGCCCGGCGGTGACGGGTGGTGCGAGTGATGCGGGGGCGCGAGGGCTCCCGGGGCGGTCAGGCGCGGCCGGTGAGCTCGTAGCCCGCCTCGTCGACGGCGGCGCGTACGGCCTCGTCGTCCAGCGGGCCCTGCGAGACCACCGTCACCTGCCCGGTGGACGCCACGGCCTTCACCGAGGTGACACCCTCGATGGCGGAGATCTCCTCGGAGACGGCGCCCTCGCAGTGCCCGCAGGTCATGCCGGTCACCTCGTAGACGGTGGTCACGCCGGTCTGCCCGGCGTCCGTGCCCGCGCTGTCGTGGCAGGAACCGCTGGGCGAGCAGCAGGAGCCGGTCGCCTGGGGGAGCTGGGTCTCGGCGGTCATGGTGTTCTCCTCTTCGACGGGCGCACGGGGATGGAGGGACGCACACCGGTGCGCCTCCATGCTCCCCACTTTATACCCCTAGGGGGTATGGCGCGAGTCGGTCCGCGCGGCCGTGTCGCCGGGGATCATGGGTTCGAGGTACCGGTGGAGGACCGTCTTCAGCTCCCGGATGTACGCCTCGCGCTCGTCCCCCTCGTGCGCCATGATCACGTCCAGCCCGGACTTGAAGATGTTGAAGATCATCGTGGCGATCCGGGTGACCTCGGCCGGTGGTGCGTCCGGCAGGTATCCGGCGAGGATCGTCTCGACGCGCGCGAGCATCGTGACGTGCACGGCGTCGTGGTCCTTGGTGACCATGCCGGGGATCTCGGAGCCGTGCATCAGGACTGTGAACGCCGGGTTCTCGCAGTTGAACTCGATCAGCGGGTCGAGGGTGGCGTCGAGCATCCCGTCCAGCGGCAGTTCCAGGTGGCCGGCCAGGAAGGCGGCCCCGTAGGTCTCCCGCCAGCGGGCCAGGAGCTGGTCGCCGAGCTCGATCGCGATGGCCTCCTTGTTGGGGAAGAACTGGTAGAGCGTGCCGGGCGAGACGCCGGCCTCGCGGGCGATGGCGTTGGTGCTCGCGGCGGTGTACCCGGTCGTGCAGAACACGTGGGCGGCGGCCTTGAGCAACTGCGCGATACGGGCCTCGCCCCGGGCCTGCCGCCTGCGCGGCCTGGCGGGGGCCTCCGCCCTGCCCGCCTTCCCGGCTCGCGCGGCATCGCCGGCTCGCGCGGCGCCTCCCGCGGGCGCGGCGCCCTCCGCCGGCTCGGCGCTCCCGGACCTGGCCTGCGACACGGTGAATCCCCAGCTTTCGTGAGCGGTTGACAAACACGAGAGGTCGCTCGCATTCTTGTGAAACGCGAGCGATGACTCGTGTTTGCCAGTGTAGGTGGCAATGACTGATCCATGCTGCCCTGCGCGGTCGCCTCGTGCTGCCGCCCGGCGCGCCCGGATCCGGGGAAAAGGGGACATCGCACCATGCCTGAAGTCAACGGCCCGCAGCGACTGGGGGGCTGGACGCGCTTCGTCACCGCGCGTCCCCGGCTCACGCTGCTGGCGGCTCTGGTGATCACCGCGCTCGCGGTCCTCGCGGGCAGCGGGGTCGCCGACCGGATGGGCAGTGGTGGCTGGCAGGCTCCCGACGCCGAGTCGACCTACGCCACGAAGGCGCTGGAACGCGAGTTCCCCGCCTCCCAGCCGAACCTCCTGCTGCTCGTCGACAGCGGTGGTGCCTCCGTGGACGACCCGGCCGTGGCCGCCGAGGCGGCGCGCCTGGCGAAGCGGCTCGCCGGCGAGGCGGATGTCGTGGGCGTCCGTTCCTACTGGCAGGACAAGGCGCCCGCGCTGCGCGCCGAGGACGGCAAGGAGGCGCTCATCGCCGCCCGCATCGAGGGCGACGACAAGGCGTCGGGGGAGGTGCTGGACCGGATAGCCCCGGCCTACCGGGGAGAGCACGGGCCGGTGCGCGTCACGATCGGCGGCCCCGTGGCCGTGCAGCACGAGATGCAGACGATCATCGAGGACGATCTGCTGCGGGCCGAGATGATCGCCCTGCCGGTGACGCTGGTGCTGCTCGTCATGGTCTTCGGCAGCGCGATCGCCGCCCTGCTGCCCCTGGGCGTGGGCATCGTCGCCATCCTGGGGACCAACGCCGTGCTGCGCGGCATCACCGAGTTCACCGACGTCTCGGTCTTCGCTCAGAACCTCACCACGGCGCTCGGGCTCGGACTCGCCATCGACTACGCCCTGTTCATCGTGCGCCGCTTCCGCGAGGAGCTGGCGGCCGGCGCCCCGACCAGGACGGCCATCGGGACGACGCTGCGCACGGCGGGCCGGACGGTGCTGTTCTCGGCGCTGACGGTCGCGGTGTCGCTCGCCGCGATGCTGGTCTTCCCGCAGTACTTCCTGCGCTCCTTCGCGTACGCCGGGATCGCCGTGGTGCTGCTCGCCGCCGCTGCCGCGCTGATCCTCCTGCCGGCCGCGCTGATGCTCCTCGGCCCCCGGGTCAACTCCCTGGACCTCCGGAAGCTGTTGCGGCGGGGCCGCGCGAAGCCGCAGACGGAGGCCGGAGCGGGCTGGGCCCGGTTCACCGCGCTGGTGATGCGCAGGGCACCGGTCTTCGCGATCGTCACGAGCGTGGGGCTCGTCCTCCTCGGGCTGCCGTTCCTGGGCGTCAAGTTCGGTACGGCGGACGACCGGCAGCTCCCCGCGTCCTCCGAGTCCCACGTGGTGCAGCAGCATCTGCGGGACGGCTTCCCCGGCAGCCCCGGCGGGAGCCTCGACATCCTCGCGGAGGGCGGAACGACACCCGCGCAGTACGCCGAGTACCGCAGCCGGCTCGCCGCGCTGCCCGGAGTCCTCCGCGTCGACGGCCCGCTCACGGAGGGGCGGACCGCCTACTTCAGCGTGCTGGGGAAGGGGGAGCCGGTGGGGGAGGAGACCCAGCGGCTGGTGAAGGACCTGCGGGCCGAACCCGCACCGTTCGAGACCTCCGTGACGGGGACGGCGGCGGTGCTGGTCGACTCCAAGGCCGCCATCGGCGACCGGCTGCCGTGGGCGGTGGGCATCATCGCCGTGGTGACGCTGCTGCTGGTCTTCCTGCTGACCGGAAGCGTGCTGATACCCCTTCAGGCCGTGGTGCTCAACGCCCTGAGTCTCACCGCGATGTTCGGGGCGGTGGTCTGGGTCTTCCAGGACGGCCACCTGTCCGGGCCGCTCTCGTTCACCAGCACCGGGGACATCGAGACGACACTCCCGGTCCTCATGTTCTGCGTCGCCTTCGGGCTCTCCATGGACTACGGGGTGTTCCTGCTCTCCCGGATCAAGGAGGAGTACGACCGTACCGGGGACCACGAGCAGGCGGTCGCTTTCGGACTGCGGCGCACCGGCGGGCTGATCACCGCGGCGGCCGTGATCCTGGCGGTCGTGATGGTCGCCATCGGCACCTCGCGGGTGACCAACACCAAGATGCTCGGCCTCGGCATCGCGCTCGCCGTCCTCATGGACGCCATGGTGGTCCGCAGCCTGCTCGTCCCGACGGTGATGAAGCTGATGGGCCGGGCGAGCTGGTGGGCACCGGCACCGATGCGGAGGTTCCACCAGCGGTTCGGGCTGAGCGAGGGGGAGACGGCGGCGCCGGAGCCTGCGGCAGGACGGCCGGGGCCCGGGACCGAGGCGATACCGGACCCGGCGTCCGATCCGGAGAGGGTCCCCAGCGGGACGTGAGGCCCGGGGCCCCGCCCCCTCAGCCCCGCCGCCCCCGGTTCCCCGGCCGGGCCGCCACCCAGGCCCGCACGGTGTCCGCGTACCAGTAGGGCTTGCCGCTCTCCACATGGTCGGGGGCCGGGAGGAGACCGTGCTTGCGATAGGAGCGGACCGTGTCCGGCTGAACCCGGATGTGCGCGGCGATGTCCTTGTAGGACCAGAGCCTTGTGTCCGTCATGGTGCCACCTCTCTGCACCGCGGCGGCGGCCTGGAAGCCGTCGGGGGAGCTGCGCCGCGGTCGCTGACGATCACTCAGCCTGTGCGGGGTGACCGGCAGCGGCCGGCACCGGGCGGGCCTGTCGAGCGCCTGTGACGGAAAACCCGCGTAACGGAGATATGCGTGACAAGGGGGTGATCTTCGAGGGGCGCCGGGCAGGCTCGCCGCGCCTGCCCGGCGCTCAACGCGGCACGGAAGTCACGCGGTTGGGGCCGCGGGCGCGTCGCCGCGCCAGAGCGCGGCCCAGGTGTCCGCGTCGACCACGCCGCTGGCCAGGAGCGGCGGGTGGGCGGCCTGGAAGCGCTGGACGGCGTCGAGGGTGCGCAGGCCGAACGTCCCGTCGACCGCGTCCCACGGCAGGTACGTCCGGTTGGCCAGCATGCACTGCACCTGGAAGGCCCGGTCGCCCTGGTCGCCGAAGACGGTGAGCCCGTCCCCGTCGTAGAAGGCGCACACGGGGCTGGAGCCGGCCGGCGGCACGTTCTCGGCGTCGGCGGCGGCGCCCGGGGCCGCGGCGAGGGTGGCCGCCAGCACGAGGCAGGCCAGCGCCCCGGCGACGAGGCTGCGGCGCGGGGTGAGAGAGATTCGGGGCATGGGGCTCGCTCCTAGCGGTGAGGTCAGGGGGGGGCGGGCCCGTGGGCCCGGTCTCACCGAGGACAACAGTTCGCACCGGCGTCACGTCACTGCCGGATCCCGGCCAAGCCGCCCGAACCGGGCGGAAGACCGGGGGACGGGCCCCCGGGAGCCCCGAGCCCACGGGCGCTCGGGCCCCGCCCCCTCAGCGCCCCGCCCGGGGCGCTCCGCAGGAGCGGAGGTAGTCGCGGGTGCGGCGGGCGATCGGGAAGGGGCGGTCGGCCGGGCAGGGGTACATGTCCTGCTCGACGATGGCGAAGAGGTCGACGTCCAGCCGGCGGGCGGCGGCGAGGACGGGTTCCAGAGCAGGGAGGCCGCCCGGCGGCTCGCACATGACGCCGCGCGCCACGGCGGGCCCGAACGGCACCTCGTCGGCCACCACTTCGGCAAGGATCTCCGGGTCCACCTGCTTGAGGTGGAGGTAGCCGATCCGCTCGCCGTAGGTCTCGATGAGCTCGACGCTGTCGCCGCCGCAGTACGCGTAATGGCCCGTGTCGAGGCAGAGCGAGACCAGGCCGGGGTCGGTGGCGTCGAGGAAGCGGGCGACGTTCTCCTCGGTGTCGATGTGGGTGTCGGCGTGCGGGTGGACAACGATGCGGAGCCCGTAGCGGTCCTGGACCTCGCGGGCCAGCCGCTCGGTCTGGGTGGTGAGATGACGCCACTGCCCGGCGGTGAGGGTGCGGTCCTCCAGCACCTCGCCCGTCTTGTCGTCCCGCCAGAACGAGGGGATGACCACAAGGTGGCCGGCGCCCATCGCCTGGGTGAGGGCCGCGATGTCGGCGACATGCGCCCAGGTCCGGTCCCAGACGTCCGGGCCGTGGTGCAATCCCGTGAAAACGGTGCCCGCCGAGACGGACAGCCCACGGCGTGCCGTCTCGTCCGCGAGGCGGGCCGGATCGGTCGGGAGGTAGCCGTACGGGCCCAGCTCGATCCACTCGTAGCCCGCGGCGGAGACCTCGTCCAGGAAGCGCCGCCAGGGCACCTGCCGCGGATCGTCGGGGAACCACACCCCCCAGGAGTCGGGCGCCGAGCCGATACGGATGCGGGCCGGTGCGGAGGGGGAGGAGGACATCATGCGTCAACCCTCATCACGCGGGGAGACGGGTGTCAAGGATAGGTCCGTATGTCCGTACAAGTGGGGGAAGGTGATCGCGGAGAAGAGGGGGACGGAGAGGAAGCGACGGGGAAGAGTTGGGCGGGAGGCCGGTCGCCGCCGCCGCGGCGGCCGCTCTCGCCGGTGGCCCGAAGGGCGCCCAGCGGAAGGGAAGCCGAATGCCTGAGCAGCCGTACGACGTGATCACCATGGGACGGATCGGAGTGGACCTCTACCCGTTGCGGACGGGCGTGCCCCTGGCCCGGGTCGACACCTTCGGGAAGTTCCTCGGCGGTTCCCCGTCCAACGTCGCCGTCGCCGCGTCCCGCCTCGGCCGGCGCACCGCCGTGGTGACCCGCACCGGCCGGGACCCCTTCGGCGACTACCTGCGCGAGCAGCTGCGGGAGTTCGGGGTGGACGACCGGTGGGTGACGCCCGTCGCCGCCTATCCGACCCCGGTGACCTTCTGCGAGATCTTCCCGCCCGACGACTTCCCCCTCTACTTCTACCGGCAGCCCAAGGCCCCCGACCTGGAGATCCACGCCTCCGAACTCGACCTGGACGCGGTCAGGGCCGCCCGGGTGTTCTGGATGACCGGCACCGGCCTGTGCGCCGAGCCGAGCCGTACGGCGACGCTCGCCGCGCTGCGGGCCCGCGACCGCTCCGGCATCACCGTCTTCGACCTCGACTGGCGCCCGATGTTCTGGCCCTCCGACGCGTCCGGACCGAGCCCGGCCGCCCGCTACCGCGAGGCCCTGGCGTACGCGACCGTCGCCGTCGGCAACCTCGACGAGTGCGAGGTCGCCACCGGCGAGCGCGAACCGTACGCGGCGGCCCACGCCCTCATCGGGGCCGGCGTCGAGCTGGCCGTGGTCAAGCAGGGCCCGGCGGGCGTCCTCGCCGTCCACCGGGACGGGACCACCGCCGACGTGCCGCCGCTCCCCGTGGACGTGGTCAACGGCCTCGGCGCGGGAGACGCGTTCGGAGGCGCGCTCTGCCACGGGCTGCTGAGCGGCTGGGACACCGCCCGCACCATGCGCTACGCCAACGCCGCCGGAGCCATCGTCGCCGCCCGGCTCGCCTGCTCCTCCGCCATGCCGTTCCCGCACGAGGTCGAGGCCGCCCTCGACGAGGGCGCGGTCACCGCACACAGCGAAAGGGCCTGAGCATGCGAGGCGAACCCACGTACCACCTGCCCGCCGGCCACACCGCGCGCGGCCCCTACGCCCTGGACATCGGGCCGGAACAGGCCGGCTGGGAGCGGTCGAGCCTACGAGTGCTGGAGCTGGAACCGGGAGGAGTTCACACACTTGTCACCGGGGAGAGCGAGTGGATCGTACTGCCGTTGACCGGTAGCTGTACGGTGCACATCTCAGATGAGATCTTTGAACTGCTGGGCCGTAAGAGCGTGTTCAGCGGCGTTTCCGACTTCGCCTATGTACCGCGCGACGCCCATGCACAGATCGCCTCCGGCGCAGGGGGCCGCTTCGCCCTGGCAGGAGCGAAGTGCGAGCGACGACTCCCCGCTCGCTACGGCCCCGCGCCGGAGGTTCGTGTGGAACTGCGCGGCGCCGGCGTCTGCTCCCGCCAGGTACACAACTTCGCCGCCGCCGACGCCTTCGACTGCGACCGGCTCATCGCCGTCGAAGTCCTCACTCCCGGCGGCAACTGGTCCTCCTACCCCCCGCACAAACACGACGAGCACCACCCCGGCGAGGAATCCGTCCTCGAGGAGATCTACTACTTCGAGGTCGAGGACGACGGCCTCGGCTACCACCGGGTCTCCCCGTCCCGCCCCGGCGGTACGGACGTGCTGGCCGAGGTCCGCAGCGGTGACACGGTCCTCATCCCGGACGGCTGGCACGGCCCGTCCATCGCCCCGCCCGGCCGCACGCTGTACTACCTCAACGTCATGGCGGGTCCCGGTGAGACGCGGGAGTGGCTGATCCGCGACCACCCCGGGCACACCTGGGTCCGCGACACCTGGCCGTCCCAGCCGGTCGACCCCCGGCTGCCGCTCCACGGACCGGAGGACCCCGCATGACCACGACGCCCGGCAGGACCGGGGAGACCACCCGCCTCACCACCGCTCAGGCGCTCGTCGCCTTCCTCGCCCGCCAGTACACCGAACGCGACGGCGAGCGCCACCGGCTGATCGCCGCCACCTGGGGCATCTTCGGCCACGGCAACGTAGCGGGCGTCGGCCAGGCGCTCCTGGAGACCGGACCGGCCATGCCCTACCTCCAGGGCCGCAACGAACAGGCCATGGTGCACGCGGCCGTCGGTTACGCCCGCCAGTGCGGCCGGCTGTCCGCCCAGGCCGTCACCACCTCCATCGGCCCCGGTGCCACCAACCTCGTCACCGGCGCCGCCCTCGCCACCGTCAACCACCTCCCCGTCCTGCTGCTGCCCGGCGACACCTTCGCGACGCGCCCCGCCGATCCCGTGCTCCAGCAGCTGGAGGTGCCGTACGCGGGTGATGTCTCCGTCAACGACTGCCTGCGCCCCGTCTCCCGCTCCTTCGACCGGATCACCCGCCCCGAGGCCCTGATCCCGGCCGCGCTCCAGGCCATGCGGGTCCTCGCCGACCCGGCGGAGACCGGCGCGGTCACGCTCGCGCTGCCGCAGGACGTGCAGGCGGAGGCGTACGACTGGCCGGCGGAGTTCTTCGCGGAGCGCGTCTGGCACGTACGCCGCCCCGCCCCCGACCCGTACGAACTCGGCGAGGCCGTACGGGCGGTGCGCGCCGCCCGCCGCCCGCTGGTCGTCGCGGGCGGCGGGGTCCGCCACAGCGCCGCCGAGGACGCCCTCGCCGCGTTCGCCGAAGCCACCGGCATCCCCGTCGCCTCCACCCAGGCCGGCAAGGGCTCCCTGCACCACGACCACCCCGCCGACGTGGGCGGCATCGGCCACACCGGGACCGCGACCGCCGACGGCCTCGCCCGCACCGCCGACCTCGTCATCGGCATCGGCACCCGCCACACCGACTTCACCACGGCGTCCGCGACCCTCTTCCAGAACCCCGGCGTCCGCTTCCTCAACATCAACATCACCGGCTTCGACGCCCACAAGCTCGCCGCGCTTCCGCTCGTCGCCGACGCCCGCACCGCGCTCGAAGCCCTCACCGACGCCCTGGCCGGCCACCGCACGGAGCCCGCGTACGAGGCGGAGTACACGGAGGCGAAGGCCCGCTGGGAGCGGCGCGTGGACGCCGCGTACGCCACCCCCGACCCGCACGCCCGCCCCACCCAGACCCAGGTCCTGGGCCTCCTGGACGAGCTGGTCACCGACGAGGACATCCTCATCAACGCGGCCGGTTCACTCCCCGGTGACCTGCACAAACTCTGGCGCGCCCGCTCCCCGCGCCAGTACCACGTGGAGTACGGGTACTCCTGCATGGGCTACGAGATCCCGGCCGCGATCGGTGTGCGGATGGCGGCCCCGGACCGTCCCGTCTGGGCGCTCGTCGGCGACGGCACGTACCTGATGAACCCCACCGAGATCGTCACCGCCGTCCAGGAGGACGTCCCCGTCAAGCTCGTCGTCCTCCAGAACCACGGCTACGCCTCGATCGGCGGGCTCTCCGAGGCCACCGGCGGCGAACGCTTCGGCACGGACTACCGCCACCGGTCGGCGGACGGAGACTTCACCGGCCCCCCGCTCCCCGTGGATCTCGCCGCCAACGCCGCCTCGCTCGGCATGCGGGTGCTGCGCGCCGGGACGGTGGGCGAACTGCGCGCGGCCCTTGCCGAGGCCCGTGCGGCGGACCGGCCCGTCTGCGTGCACGTGGAGACCGAAACACCCGGCGCCGGACAGGGGCCGCCGGAGGCACAGGCGTGGTGGGATGTCCCCGTGGCCGAGACGGCCACCCGCCCCGCGGCGGTCGCAGCACGGAAAGAGTACGAACGCCACAGCGCCGACCGACGCCGTCACCTCTGAAGGAGCCGCAGCATGAAGACCGTGAACCACTGGATCGGCGGCAAGACCGTCGAGGGCACCTCGGGCAACTACGGCGAGGTCACCGATCCCGCCACCGGCGCCGTCACCACCCGGGTCGCGTTCGCCTCGGCGGAGGAGGCCGACGCGGCGGTGGCCGCCGCGAAGGACGCGTACACGACGTGGCGCGACTCCTCGCTGTCCGCCCGCACGGCGGTCCTGTTCCGCTACCGCGCGCTGCTGGACGCCCACCGGGACGAGATCGCCGCGCTCATCACCGCCGAGCACGGCAAGGTGCACTCCGACGCGCTGGGCGAGGTCGCCCGGGGCCTGGAGATCGTCGAGCTGGCCTGCGGGATCACCACCCAGCTCAAGGGCGAGCTGTCCACCCAGGTCTCCAGCCGGGTCGACGTCTCCTCGATCCGCCAGCCGCTCGGTGTGGTCGCCGGGATCACCCCGTTCAACTTCCCGGCCATGGTGCCGATGTGGATGTTCCCGCTGGCCGTCGCCTGCGGGAACACCTTTGTGCTCAAGCCCAGCGAGAAGGACCCCTCCGCCGCGAACCTCCTTGCCGAACTGGCCGCGGAGGCCGGGCTGCCGGACGGGGTGCTGAACGTGCTGCACGGGGACCGCGTCGCCGTGGACGCCCTGCTGACCCACGCGGACGTGGCAGCCGTGTCGTTCGTCGGTTCGACGCCCATCGCCCGCCATATCCACGCCACCGCCTCGGCCAACGGCAAGCGCGTGCAGGCGCTCGGCGGCGCGAAGAACCACATGCTGGTGCTGCCCGACGCGGACCTGGACGCCGCCGCCGACGCCGCCGTCTCCGCCGCGTACGGCTCGGCCGGTGAGCGCTGCATGGCGATCTCCGCCGTGGTCGCCGTGGGCGCGATCGGCGACGAGCTGGTCGCCCGGATCAAGGAGAGGGCCGAGCGGATCACGATCGGCCCCGGCACCGACCCGGACTCCGAGATGGGCCCGCTGATCACCGCCGCCCACCGCGACAAGGTCGCCTCCTACGTCACCGGCGCCGCCGCCCAGGGCGCCGAAGTCGTCCTCGACGGAACCGGGTTCACCGTCGAGGGCTTCGAGGACGGCCACTGGATCGGCCTCTCGCTCCTCGACCACGTCTCCACCGACTCCGACGCGTACCGGGACGAGATCTTCGGCCCGGTCCTGTGCGTGCTGCGGGTGGAGACGTACGAGGAGGGCGTCGCCCTCATGAACGCCTCGCCGTACGGCAACGGCACCGCGATCTTCACCCGCGACGGCGGTGCGGCCCGCCGCTTCCAGCTGGAGATCGAGGCCGGCATGGTCGGCGTCAACGTGCCGATCCCGGTGCCGGTCGGCTACCACTCCTTCGGCGGCTGGAAGGACTCCCTCTTCGGCGACCACCACATCTACGGCAACGACGGCGTGCACTTCTACACCCGCGGCAAGGTCACCACGACCCGCTGGCCCGACCCGGCGGACGCCCCGGCGGGCGTGGACCTGGGCTTCCCCAGGAACCACTGACCCCGCCACCCACGGCCCGCGTACCGGCCGGGGCCGCCCGGTCCCGGCCCGTACGTCAGCCCAGCTCCAGCACCCCGACCGTCTGGCCGCCGCTCGTCTCGCCCGTGACCCGGAAGCCGAGCCCCAGGTAGAAGCCCTCGGGGCCGTCGTCGCCCGGGTGCCAGGTGACGTACATCCGGTCGCCGCCGCGCCGGCGGATCTCGGCGGCCACGGACTCGACCGCGAACCGGCCGTAACCGCGCCCCTGTTCGTCCGCCGCGATGTTGAGGCGCCACAGCCCGGAGCGGATGTGGTGCTCCTTGCCGTCGTTCTCGAAGTCGATGTCCAGGAAGGCCATCAGGAAGCCGACGAGCCGGTCGCCGTCGAGGACGAGCCGGGGCCAGGCCGTCTCGCGATGCACGTACGCCTCGGCGAGGGACGTCGCGACCGGCTCCACCAGATGCTCCTGGCCGGGGCGGATCCGCAGGGCGATCGCGGCATCGACGTTAGCGGAGGTGACCTCGGCAAGCCTCAGCGAAGTAGTCATGCGGAAACGGTAAACGGCGTGGTCAAACGGTTTTCGGGGCGGACGGAACGCGACCGCAGGGCCACTCCCCCGGAGTGGCCCTGCGGAGTTCGGAGGGAGCCTCAGCGCTCCGTGGCGCCTGCCCCGGTCCCGGCCTCGGCCTCGATCATCCGCTCCATCGGAGCGACCGCGATGCGCCCCGAGACGAAGAACGCCAGCACCATCGCGACCACCATGATCACGGTCCCGGCCCACACCATCGTCTCGACGGGCACGGTGTACGCGCCCACGGCCCGCACCGCGCACTCGGTGAGCAGCGCCACGCCCCACGCCGCCGAGAACCGCGTCTCGGCCCGCCGGAACGACGGCGAACCGGCCGACAGCCGCTCCCAGGCAGCCGTCTTGGCGGCCTCGCCCCGGGTCAGCCACGGCCGCAGGCCCGCCGACAGCATCGGCCGGCCCCGCAGCGCGGTCACCAGGAACGCCAGCCCGATGGTGCTGCTCACCGCGCTGTCCTTGAGGAGCATCACCCGCGGGTCACCCGCCACCAGGCCCAGCAGCAGCGAGACCGCGTTGACGGCAACCATCAGCGCGGCAAGGCCGTTGAGCCGGCGCTCGCGCACCGCACCCCACAGCGTGCGCACCGCCGGCACCACGCTGCTCCAGGCCAGCGCGCCGAACGTGCCGAGCCCCGCCGCCTTCAGCACGTAGTAGGAGACGAGCGGCAGTCCGACGTCCACCAGCAGCGGCTTCAGGCTGTCCACGAGCGCCTTGCGGGGCGCGATCGGAGCGGCGGCGGCCGGGGCGTCGACGACAGGGGCGTTGAGTGTGGCGGCCGGGCTGCTCATGTCGGTTCCTCCCGTTGCGGCGGCGCCTTCGTGGCTCCCGCTCTCGACACCTACAGAGTGCCGATCCGGGCCCCCTCCCCGGCAGAGCCGCGTGTACTGACCTCCGCATGACGAATGTCATCGCCTTCGCATGCGGTCGTACGGCTCCGAGCGCGTGACCGGATCGTTGCCGTGCGGCGTACAACTGCCGACGGCCCTTCGCGGTCCCATAAACGGTTCGGTTGTCGAGCGAAGTAGCGAGCTGACACTTATGGCGAAGACGAAGTGGAACGCGGTGGTCGCCGCGGGAGCGGTGGCCGTGTTCACCGCGATGGCGGCGGCTCCGGCCGGGGCGGCGACGGGCGGGGTCTCGTACTCCCAGCTCTCGGTGAACGGCGGGAAGCCGATCGTGATCGGCATCCAGGAAGTGGTCTCGGTGCCGGTGACCTTCCGGATGACGACCACGCGGACCTGGGACTGGCAGCCGCTGTTCTCCCTCTACCGGGGAAAGCTCGGCAGCCTGGAGTCGGACACCCTGTACAGCGCGTTCGGCGCTTCCGATCACGCCTGCCCGACCAAGGGGAAGGGCAGCTGCGTCATCGACGACGGGGTGCTGGACATCGACCCGAAGTACGCCATCGAGGGGAACGGTTACGCCGGCACCTGGAAGAGCTCCGCCCAGCTCTCCCTCCCCGGCGGGGACAGCGTCTTCACCGATCTGAACCACCCGGTCCAGGTCCAGCGCGCCACCCGCGTCACCGTCAACGCCGCGCCCGAGCCGGTCGTCACCGGGAAGACGATCACGGTGACCGGCAAGGTCACCCGGGCGAACTGGGAGACGCACTCGTACCAGGGCTACGCCGGCCGCACGGTCAGCCTGCAGTTCAAGGCGGACGGCGCGTCCTCGTACACGACGGTCAAGAAGGTGACGTCCGGCTCGACGGGCTCGCTCAAGACCACGGTGAAGGCCGCCAAGTCGGGCACCTGGCGCTGGAACTACTACGGCAACTCCACCTCCGGCGCGAAGGCGTCGACCGGGGACCACGTCATCGTGTGGTCCGGTGTCCGCGTGATGCACGCGCGGTAGAAAACCCGTTCGCCGTCCCCCGCCGCACGGTGCTGTGATGCTCGTATGACCGCATCCGCATCCGCGACCACCACGCCCCAGCATCAGATCCGCGCGCTCCACACCGCCGGCACCGTGACCGTCTACCAGGCGTACACGCCGTCGCTCGGTCTGCCGGCCGCCCGCGACGGACGCTTCCCGGCCGCCTGGAAGCGCGACCGCATGACGTGGATCAAGCCGAGCTTCCTGTGGATGATGTACCGCTGCGGCTGGGGGACGAAGGAGGGCCAGGAGACCGTCCTCGCCGTCGAGATCACCCGCGAGGGCTTCGACTGGGCCCTCGCGCACGCCGAACTCTCGCACTACGAGAGAGGCGTGCACCCGGACCGCGCCACCTGGCAGCGCGATCTGCGCCGCGCCCCCGCCCGCGTCCAATGGGACCCCGAGCGCGATCTGCACCTGAACCGGCTGCCGCACCGCTCGCTCCAGCTCGGCCTGGCGGGGGAGGCGTCACGGCGGTACGCGGACGAGTGGACGGTCGCGATCCGCGATGTCACCCCGCTCGCCCGGGAGATCCACGCGCTGGTCCGGGCGGGCGAAACGGACGCCGCGACGGCGCTGCTGCCGCACGAACGGGTCTATCCGGCGCCGGCGGCGGTCCCGGGCGGGGCATCTTCGCCGTCGTAGGCGGCCAGCGCGGCCTGGCGGCACTCCAGCAGGTCGTCGAGGTTCTCGGGGGACACATGCTCGCGGGCCAGCGCCACCATGGCCCTGGCCTCGACCGAGGCCCATGCGTGCCGCGCCCGCTTGTTGGCGCGGCGTCTGGTGTCGCTGCGCAGGAAGCCCGCCCCCGCCGCGAACCCGGCGGAGGCGAGGGCGGCGAGGGCGGCGGCCACGCGCACATCCGCCGAGGCCAGCCCTGCCGCCCCGGCCGTGCCCGCCAGCAGGGCTGCGGGGAGACCGAGGGCGATGTCCGTCCTGGCCCAGAACTCGGCCCGGCGGTGCGCGAGTTTCCTCTGCCGCGTCGCCTCGTCCCTCATCCGGACGATCTCGGCACGCAGGCGCTGCGCGAAGTCGTCCGGACCCAGGTGCGTGATTCCGTCAGTGGAATTGACCATAGAGGCATTCCAACACGCCTGTCGCGAAAGGCAGTTGGTGAGCACGGACAGCCTTCGGGCGGGTGGGGCGTGAGCTTCCCACAAGGCTGCGGACCCGGCCGCGCGCCGAGTCGCCGCCCCCGTGGTCAGGCGCCGCCCCACCCCGTCAGGTCCACGATCTCCCGCGCGATGTCCACGACCGTCCGCCCGTCCGTCGCCACCCGCACGGTGTCCGTCGGGGCGTGTTCGTCGAGCATCCGGGCCTTGCGGAGGCTGCTGCGCAGTTCGTGTTCCAGCTCGGAGCCGATCTCGCGGCCGGTGAGCCGCTGGTTGGTCGTGGCGTCGGATGCGGTCAGCAGGACCCGTATGCACCTCACCCCGTCCCCCATCGCCCGCTCGAACATGGGCGCCGAGCCGGCCAGCACACTCACCGTGTTCGTGTAGACGAGGCGGCGCAGGCCCAGGTCCGCGTAGTTGGCCCAGACCGCCGCCAGATTGCGTTCGGTGATCAGGGAGCGGCGCGGGTCGTCGTCCGGCGCGGGATGCACGGCGCCCATGAAGTCGCCGTCGATCACCGCGTGCGCCGCCCCGGTCTCGCGCAGCCGCGCCGACACCTCCCAGGCCACCGTCGTCTTCCCCACGCCCGCGCGCCCGCCGATCAGCAGTACTTCCGGTTGCTCCATGACGGCAGCGTCCCAGAGCGGGGCGCCCGTGCGCGACGCAATTGCGGGCCGGGCGCATACCGCGTGCGCAGTACGCGGGGCCGGTCCCGTACGCCTTGAGGATGCCCGGGAGTTCCGCCCGGCGGCAGGCGGGACGGGGCGCGGGGCCGCATAGGCTCGACGGCATGGATTCCCCTGACGCGCGTACGTCCCGGTGGCGGCGCCTGCTGCCCCGCACCCGAGGCCGGTGGGCGGCGGCCGGTGCCGCGCTCCTCGTGCTGGCCGGCGCGGGCACCTGGACGGCGGTGGCCGACGACAGCGGTCCCGCCGTGCACCGCCAGGACCGGATGATGCGCGTCGACGGCGTGTCCCTGGACACCTCCTACTTCACGGCCGGCGGCAGCGGGCGCCGGCCCGCCGTGCTCATCGGCCACGGATTCGGCGGCAGCAAGGCGGAGACCCGGGCGCAGGCCGAGCAGCTGGCCCGCGACGGGTACGCCGTGCTCACCTGGTCCGCGCGCGGCTTCGGCAGGTCGGGCGGCGAGATCGGGCTCAATGCCCCCGACCGCGAGGTCAAGGACGTGTCCCGGCTGATCGACTGGCTCGCCGCGCGCCCCGAGGTACGGCTCGACGCCAAGGGCGACCCGAGGGTGGGCATCACCGGGGCGTCCTACGGCGGTGCCGTCTCACTCCTCGCCGCCGGCTACGACCACCGCGTCGACGCCATCGCCCCGCAGATCACCTACTGGAACCTCGCCGACGCGCTCTTCCCGGACGGGGTGTTCAAGAAACTCTGGGCCGGGATCTTCGTCAACTCCGGCGGCGGCTGCGCCCACTTCGAGAAGGAGCTGTGCGAGCTGTACGAACGGGTCGCCGTCAGCGGCAAGCCGGACGCCGCCGCGCGCGACCTGCTCACCGCACGCTCCCCGAGCGCCGTCGCCGACCGCATCAAGGCCCCCGCGCTGATCGTCCAGGGCCAGACCGACTCCCTCTTCCCGCTCGGCCAGGCCGACGCCATGGCGAAGGCCATCGCCGCCAACGGCGCCCCCGTCTCCGTCGACTGGACGGCCGGCGGGCACGACGGGGGTGACATGGAGACCGGGCGGGTACAGAAGAGGATCGGCTCCTGGTTCGACCGCTACCTGAAGGGGGAAGAGGGCGCCGGCACCGGCCCCGCCTTCCGCGTCACCCGCACCGGCGGCATCGACTCCACCGACGGCGCCGCCCTCACCCGGGGCGCGAGCAGCGACACCTACCCGGGCCTGCACAGCGGCGGCAGGGCCGTCGCCCTGCGCGGTGGCACCCAGAAGGTCACCAACCCCGCCGGGGCCAACCCGCCGTCCATCTCCGCCGTCCCCGGAGCCGGCGGCTCCCTCGCCCAGCTCTCCACCCTCGGCGTCGGCCTCTCCCTCGACTTCCCCGGCCAGTACGCCCGCTTCGACTCCGCCCCGCTGGCCACCGCACGCCGCATCACCGGCGCCCCGACCGTACGGGTGACCGTGAAGGCCGACCACGGCGACGCGGTCCTGTTCGGCAAGGTGTACGACGTCTCCCCGGACGGGAAGCGCCAGGTGCTCCCCGCCCAGCTCGTCGCCCCCTACCGGATCACGCCCGCGCAGCAGGGCAGGCCGCTGGAGCTGACGCTGCCCGCCGTCGACCACGAACTCGACGCGGGCCACCGCCTCCGCCTCGTCCTCGCCTCGACCGACCTCGGCTACGCGTCCCCGGCCGAGCCGGCCACGTACACCGTCTCCGTCGACGGGCCCGTCACGCTTCCCACCGCCCCCGGCCTCGAAACCGCCTCGGCCGCGCTGCCCTGGTGGACCTGGGGGCTGCCCGCCGCCGCCCTGGTGATCGCCGCGGCCCTGCTGCTCACCGCCCGCCGCCGTACCGCGACGCCCGCACCCGACCCCGCGCTCGCCGACGTACCGCTCCAGATCACCGGCCTCTCCAAGAAGTACGCCAAGTCCTCGGACAGGTACGCGGTCCGCGACCTCTCCTTCCGCGTCGAGAAGGGCCAGGTGCTCGGCCTCCTGGGCCCCAACGGCGCCGGCAAGACCACCACCCTGCGCATGCTCATGGGGCTCATCACCCCCGACGACGGCGAGATCCGCGTCTTCGGGCGGGCCATCCGCCCCGGCGCGCCCGTGCTCTCCCGGGTCGGCTGCTTCGTGGAGGGCGCGGGCTTCCTGCCGCACCTGTCCGGCCGCGCCAACCTGGAGCTGTACTGGAAGGCCACCGGACGCCCCGACGAGGACGCGCGCATCGACGAGGCGCTGGAGATCGCCGGCCTCGGCGACGCCCTGGCCCGTGCCGTGCGCACGTACTCGCAGGGCATGCGGCAGCGGCTCGCCATCGCGCAGGCCATGCTCGGCATGCCGGACCTCCTCATCCTCGACGAGCCGACCAACGGGCTGGACCCGCCGCAGATCCGCGAGATGCGGGACGTGATGATCCGGTACGCGGCCGGCGGCCGCACCGTGATCGTCTCCAGCCACCTCCTGTCCGAGGTCGAGCAGTCCTGCACGCACCTGGTCGTCATGGACCGCGGCCGGCTCGTCCAGGCGGGCCCCGTCGCCGAGATCACCGGCTCCGGCGACATGCTCCTGGTCACCGCCGCCGACCCGCTCGCCGAACCCCTCGTGGAGAAGATCGCCGCCCTGCCGGGCATCGGCTCCGCCGTCCGCACCGACGACGGGCACGGGCTGCTGGTCCGGCTCGACGGGGCGACCTCGCCCCAGCTGATCGCCGAACTGGTCCGCCTCGACGTGCCGCTGACGGGCGTCGGCCCGCACCGCCGCCTGGAGGACGCCTTCCTCACCCTGATCTCCGGAGGCTCCGCATGAGCACCGCAGCCGACCTCGCCGCGGCCCCCGAGGCACCCGGCTACCGCGCCCGCCACACCCTGCCGCTGCGCGTCGAGGCGGTACGGCAGCTGCGCCGGCGCCGGACCCTGCTGATGGGCGGAGTGCTGGCCGCACTGCCGTTCATCCTGATCATCGCGTTCGCGATCGGCGGCACCCCGGACGGCGGGCCCGGCGGCAGCGACCGGATCACGCTCATGGACACGGCGACCGCGTCCGCCGCGAACTTCGCCGCGACCTGCCTGTTCGTCTCGGCGGGCTTCCTGCTCGTCGTCCCGGTCGCGCTGTTCTGCGGCGACACCGTGGCCTCCGAGGCGAGCTGGTCCTCGCTGCGCTATCTGCTGGCCGCGCCCGTGCCCCGGGCCAGGCTGCTGTGGAGCAAGCTCGTCGTCGCGCTGGGCTTCAGCCTCGCCGCGATGGTGCTGCTGCCGCTCGTCGCGCTCGCGGCGGGGGCGGCGGCCTACGGCTGGGGGCCCCTCGAACTGCCGACCGGGGGCGCGCTGGCGGCCGGGGACGCGGTGCCGCGCCTCGCGCTCGTCGTGGCGTTCGTCTTCGTGTCCCAGCTGGTGACCGCCGGGCTGGCGTTCTGGCTGTCGACGAAGACCGACGCCCCGCTCGGCGCGGTGGGCGGCGCGGTGGGACTGACCATCGTCGGCAATGTGCTCGACGCCGTGACCGCGCTCGGCTCCTGGCGCGACTTCCTCCCGGCCCACTGGCAGTTCGCCTGGGCCGACGCGCTCCAGCCCTCCATCGAGTGGGGCGGCATGGCCAAGGGCGCGGCCGTATCGGTGACCTATGCCCTGATCCTGCTCGCTTTCGCCTTCCGGGGGTTCAGCCGTAAGGACATCGTGTCCTGACCTTGACATTCCGCCGCCGGAGCGCTCGTCGTTGCCGCATCGAGATCGTTCCGCAACACCCTCGTCGGGTCCGGACCACCCGTTCGCACGTCACATTCACAAGTGCTGACGTGACGACACAGGGGGTAACGGAATGGAACACCGCACACGGAAGTACCGCGGCGCAGTGGGGCTGCTGCTCGCCGCCGGTGTGCTGCTCACCGGCTGCTCGGGGGAGGACGGCGGGGGCGGGAAGACGTCCGACGTGCGGCGCGCGGGGGCGCCCGCACCGGCCTACACCGGCGGCGCGAAGGGCGATGCGAAGGGCGCGGACAAGGACGGGGCGGAGAACGGCGACGAGGCGGACCGGCTGAAGGAGTCCGCCCCGCCCGACTACCTCTCCACCTTCGCGCTGGACGTGGACACCGCCTCGTACGGCTACGCCCGCCGCACCCTCGACGAGGGCCGGCTGCCCGGTCCGGAGACCGTGCGGCCCGAGGAGTTCGTCAACAGCTTCCGCCAGGGCTACCACCGCCCCGAGGGCAACGGCTTCTCGGTCTCGATGGACGGGGCCGCGGCCGGTGCGCAGGACGGCGACTGGTCGCTGGTCCGGGTCGGCCTGGCCACCAGGGCCGCTCCGAGCAACACCGAACGGCCCCCGGCCGCCCTCACCTTCGTGGTCGACATCTCCGGCTCGATGAACTCGCCCGACCGCCTCGGCCTGGTCAAGACCTCGCTCGGCATCCTCACCGACGAACTGCGCGACGACGACTCCATCAGCCTGGTCACCTTCAGCGACGAGGCGGAGACCGTCCTGCCCATGACCCGGCTGAGCGGCCACCGCAGCAAGATCCGCGAGGCGGTCGACTCGATGGAACCCGCCGCCTCCACCAATGTCGGGGCGGGCGTCGAGCGCGGTTACGAGGAAGCGGTGGAGGGCCGCCGCACGGGCGCCAGCAATCGCGTCGTCCTGCTCTCCGACGCGCTGGCCAACACCGGTGACACCGAGGCCGACGACATCCTCGAACGGATCGAGAAGGCCCGCCGCGCGTACGGCATCACCCTGTTCGGCGTGGGCGTCGGCAGTGACTACGGCGACGCCTTCATGGAGCAGCTGACCAACAAGGGCGACGGCCACACCACGTACATCGCCGACGAGGAGCAGGCCCGCAAGGTCTTCGTCGACCAGCTCCCCGCCCACCTCGAACTGACCGCCCGGGACGCCAAGGCGCAGGTCGCCTTCGACCCGAAGACCGTCGAGAAGTTCAAGCTGATCGGCTACGAGGACCGCAAGGTCGCCGACGAGGACTTCCGCGACGACACCGTGGACGGCGGCGAGGTGGGCCCCGGTCACACCGTCACCGCCCTGTACGCGGTGCACCTGCGCGACGGCGCCTCCGGTCATGTCGCCACCGCGACCGTGCGCTGGCTCGACCCGAAGACCCGCAAGCCGCACGAGAAGACCGGCTCGGTGGCGACCGGCGCGATCACCGGCAAGCTGTGGGGCGGCCGGAGCACCCGGCTCCAGGTCACGGCGGTGGCCGCCTACTTCGCGGAGAACCTGCGTGGCACCGGTCTGCCCGGCGCGCCGAGCCTCGGTGAACTCGCCGGCCGGGCCGAGAAGCTGGCCGCGAGCACGGAGGACGCCTCGGTCACCAAGCTGGCCGACGCGATCGGCCGCGCGGACCGGCTGAAGGGCGGCGACCGGCAGACCGAGGACACCGTCCGCGAGGGCGAGATGGACTGACCGGAGCCCGGGGGAGCGGTTCGCACACGTCTGCGAAATCCGGCTGTGCGCCCGCTCCCCGCAGGCCATGATGGCCCCATGGCCTCCCTGTTCCTCACCCTCGCCGTGATGACGACCGGCCTCTACGCCGGATTCCTGCTGACATTCCTGATCGCGGTGATGCCCGGCCTGGCGGCCCTGCCCGACGACGGATTCACCGCCGCGATGCGCCGCTTCAACGAGAAGGTCCCCGGCCCGGTCTTCCTGGTGCTCTTCCTCGGGGTGATCGCCTTCCCGGCCGTCCCGGTGTTCACGGAGGCCGGCGAGAAGACCTGGCCGCTGACGATCGCCGCCCTGGCCTGCGCCGTCGTCTCCCACCTGATCACGGTCGCGGGCAACATCCCGCTGAACAACGCGCTCGCCCAGTCCGAGGGCGGCGACGACACGGAGGCCCGCACCGCGTTCGAGGCGCGCTGGAACGCCTTGCACCGCGTGCGTACGGCGCTGTCCCTGGCGGCCTTCGTCCTGCTGGCGGTGGCGGCGGTCTGAAGACGCCCGGCGCGGGGCCGTGTTTACACCGTCACTACATGGTCCGCGCTAGCGTGCTGTGCTCCGTACGAAAAGGCCCTCCCTGGGGAGGGCCTGATCCGGGCTGAGGCGCCCCCGGCAGGACTCGAACCTGCGGCCAAGCGCTTAGAAGGCGCCTGCTCTATCCACTGAGCTACGGGGGCCGGGTGGTGGCTGCGGTGTCGGGAGCCCCGGGACCGGGTGGTCCGTGACCTTGCCGGGACAAGGATAGGGCTCCGAATGGCTCGACCTCGTTGCTTCACCTGCGTGGCACGATGTGGAGGTTCGGTGAAGCGAGACGATAATCGCAGGTGGGTGCGATTCATGCACCGCTTTTGACGCTTCACGCCTCGGGTGTTGTGCACTCGTTATGCCTGCGCCCCCCTCATCACCCCTGTCCGGACGGGGGAACCGGCGCGCAGAGGTGGCTATACGCTTCAAAAAGGCTCCAAAATTGGGCATTCTTCGCATGTGGTGACCTTGGACGTACGGCCTCAGCTCATCGACGCACTTTCCGCCCTGCGCGACCGTGTCGCTGCCGTGCGTCTCCCACTTCCGCTCCCAGGGGCCCCCCGCGCCAGGCAGACCAGGACCGAGCTGCTCGCCCAGCTCGACGACTACCTGCTGCCGCGGCTGAAGGATCCCGAGGCGCCGCTGCTCGCCGTCATCGGCGGATCGACCGGTGCCGGCAAGTCGACGCTCGTCAACTCCCTGGTGGGGCGCAGGGTCAGCGAGGCCGGGGTGCTCCGGCCCACCACCCGTACACCCGTCCTCGTCTGCCACCCGGACGACCAGCACTGGTTCGCGGGCGTACGGGTGCTGCCGCAGCTCACCCGGGTCTGGCTGTCGCCGGAGCAGTACGCCGACCCCGGCCAGTGCGACGACCTCGACGGCCCCGACGGGCACGCGGCCGAGGAAGGCACCGCGCTGCGCGTCGAGACCGCCACCGGGCTGCCGCGCGGGCTCGCCCTGCTGGACGCCCCCGACATCGACTCCCTCGTCGTGCGCAACCGCGTGCTGGCCGCCGAACTCATCTGCGCCGCCGATATCTGGGTCATGGTCACCACGGCCTCCCGGTACGCCGACGCCGTGCCCTGGCATCTGCTGCGTACCGCCAAGGAGTACAACGCCTCGCTCGTCACCGTCCTGGACCGCGTCCCGCACCAGGTGATCGCCGAGGTCTCCCGGCAGTACGGGGCCCTGCTCACCAAGGCCGGCCTCGGCGAGGTGCCCCGGTTCACCATCCCCGAACTCCCCGAGTCCGCGGGCGGTGGGCGCGGACTGCTGCCCACCACCGCGGTCGCCCCGCTGCGCGCCTGGCTCGCCCACCGCGCCCAGGACCCGGCGGCCCGTCAGCAGGCGGTCGGCCGGACCGCCGCAGGGGTCATCGACTCCCTGGACGTCCGGATGCCCGCGCTCGCCGGGGCCGTCGCCGCCCAGTACGCCGCCGCCGTACGGCTGACCGGTGTCGTCGAGGACGCGTACGGGAAGGAGGGCGCCCGGGTCCGCCGCAGGCTGAAGAACGGCGGCGCGCTCGCGGGCGACGCCCGGACCCGGTGGCGCGGCTACCCCACGTACAGCACTGCCGAGGAAGTCCTCGACGCGCTCGTCGAGAGCCTGGCCGCGCTCCTGGAGTGCGCGGTCGCCGCCGCCGACGAGCAGATCCGCACGGTCTGGCGCCGTGAACCCGCCGCCGCGGCCTTCGCCTTCGAGGCGGCGGGCCGCGAGGAGGGCGGCTGGGGACCGGCCGAGGACATCCGGGGCCGGATCGACATGACCGTACGCAGGTGGCGCCGGATCCTGGAGGAACTGGCCGAGGAGGAGCTGCGCCTGATGGAGCGCAACACCGCCCCGGACCCCGAGACCGTCGCCGCCCTGCTGGCCGCCGCCCTGCTCGGCGGACGCCGCGCCCGTACGGCGGGCGAACAACTCGCCGAACGCATGGGGGCGCAGGGCGCGCTGCGGCTGCGCGACAAGGGCGGCGCGCTGCTCACCACGTACCTCGACCACGTGCTCAACGGCGAACGCGACCGGCGGCTCGCACCGCTGGACGCCCTCGACGTCGCCCCCGAACCGCAGGCCGAACTGATCGCAGCGCTGTCCCTACTGCAGAAGGAGAGGTGGCAGCGATGACTGCCGTCACTGACGAGAATCCGGGACAGGGCCGGGGCGGCGCCGACGAGGCCGCGAGCCCCCGGGAGGCGGCTGGTTCCGGCGGCTGGGACGACGGTCTGATCGCCCGCCGCGCGCAGGCCGCCCGTGCGGAGGCCGAGCGGACCCCGGACGAGATCCCCCCGGAGGACGACGGGCCGCCTCCGGTCGAGGCCTATGTGGACACGGACTCCGGCAGCCCGCTCCGGCCGCGCCTGGACGCCCTGCGCGAACTCGTCGGGCTGTCCAGGGCCCGCCTGGACCGGGCCGCCCTCGCCGAGGCGGGCCGGGTGCTGGACGAGGCGGCCGCCCGGCAGCGGCTCTCCTCCCGGCACACCGTCGTCGCCATCGCCGGGGCCAGCGGCAGCGGCAAGTCGGCCCTCTTCAACGCGCTCGCGGGCGCCCAGCTCTCCGAGACCGGTCTGCGCAGGCCCACCACCTCGTCCCCCCTCGCCTGCTCCTGGACCGACGGGGCCGCCGGGCTGCTCGACCGGCTGGCCGTGCCCGGCAGGCTCCGGCGCAGGCCGCAGCCCGGGGCGGCGGCCGACGAGGCGCTCCAGGGCCTGGTCCTCGTCGACCTGCCCGACCACGACTCGGCCGCGCGTGGCCACCGCGACCAGGTCGACCGGGTCCTGGCGCTGGTCGACGCCGTGATCTGGGTGGTGGACCCGGAGAAGTACGCGGACGCCGCGCTGCACGAGCGCTACCTGCGGCCGCTGGCCGGCCACGCCGAGGTCACCTTCGTCGTCCTCAACCAGATCGACCGGCTGCCGGGCGAGGCGGCCGACCTGGTCCTCGACGACCTGCGCCGGCTGCTCGACGAGGACGGCATGGCCCTCGGCGAACACGGCGAGCCCGGAGCCACCGTGCTGCCCCTGTCCGCGCTCACCGGCGAGGGAGTCGGCGAACTGCGCGAGCTGCTCGGCCGGTTCGTGCAGGACCGCACCGCGGCCACCCGGCGTCTCTCCGCCGATGTGGACGCGGCGGCGGCCAGGCTGCGCCCGGTGTACATCGCCGAGGGGCGGCCGGGACTGGGGGAGCAGGCCCGGGAGGAGTTCACGGACCGCCTCGCGGAGGCGGTGGGCGCGGCGGCGGCGGGACAGGCGGCGGAGCGCGAGTGGCGCCGCAACGCCGGACGCGCCTGCGGCACGCCGTGGCTGCGGCTGTGGCGCTGGTACGAGTCCGCCCGGCAGCCCGGAAGCCGCGACCACACCCCGCTCGCCGCCCCGCCCGAGGAACGGATCACGGCACGTCAGCGCGTGGAGCAGGCCGTGCGCACGGTGGCGGACGACGCCGCCGCCGGGCTCCCCGGGCCCTGGGCGCAGGCGGTGCGCGAGGCGGCGGTGCACGGCGCGCAGGGGCTGCCCGACGCGCTCGACGAACTGGCGGACCGGGTGGGCGGCGGGGCGGACGCCCGGCGCCCCGGTGACGCGGCCGGTGCGGCGCCGGGCGGTCCGGCGGCCGGTGGCGCGGGTGAGGGCCGGGGCGGTCGGGCGGCCGGAAAGCCGCCGCGTCCCGCCTGGTGGCCGGCGGCCGTGCTGGCTCAGGTCGCGATGACGCTGCTGCAGATCTTCGGGGGCCTGTGGCTGGCGGGCCAGATCATCGGGGTGCTGGAGCCGGGGCTGCTGACGCCCTCCCTGGTGATGCTGGCGGGCATCGTCGGCGGCCCGTTGGTGGAGTGGTCGTGCGCGGCGGCGGCCCGGGGGCCCGCGCGGCGGTACGGCCAGGAGGCCGAACGGCGGCTGCGCGAGGCGGCGGCGGCCTGCGGACGGGCCAGGGTGCTCGACCCGGTCTCGGCCGAGCTGGTGCGCTACCGCGAAGTGCGCGAACGGTACGTGGCGGTGACGGAGTTCTCCACAACGGGCCGTTAGTCCACAGCCCCCAGCGGGATGTCCGCCTCCCCTCCAGCATGGGATCAGTGACCGCGCACACGGTGCGGCCACGGAGACCGGGCGAAGGGGAGGCGGAGTCATGAACGAGACCTTGGTGACGCTGGTGGGCAACGCGGCGACGGCGGTGGAGTTCCGGGACACGGCGACCGGGGGTATGGCCCGGTTCAGGTTCGCGGTGACGCCCCGGCGCTGGGACCGGGTGAAGGAGGTGTGGGCCGACGGCCACACGAGCTTCTACACCGTGTGGGCGTGGCGCACGCTGGCCGCGAATCTGACGGGTTCGGTCGCGGTGGGGGAGCCGCTGGTGGTGCACGGCAGGCTGAAGGTGCGCGAGGAGGAGCTGGAGGGGCAGCGCCGGACGTTCGTGGACATCGAGGCGGTGGCGGTGGGCCACGACCTGACGCGGGGGACGGCGGCGTTCCGCCGGGTGGTCAGGGGCGAGCCGGGGCTGACGTCGCGGTACGGCCCGGCGCCGGTCGGCGCGGGGGAGGACCCCTGGGCGGTGCGGGACGCGCCGGAGGCGCGGGGCGTGAGCGAGGAGCCGGTGAACGGCGGGGACGCGGCGGACGGAGCGGTGCGCTCGCGGGAGCGGCCTGCGCAGCGGGAGGAGCCGGCGGCGGAGCGTCCGGCCGCGCGGCGGCGGACGGTGCGTCAGAAAGGCGGATCCGCACCCCGGAAGACCGACTCGGATCTGGTGACCGCGTGATGACGAGGCGTACCGGTGGCCGGTGCTCACACCGGGGCGGGAGTTGCCCGTGATAACGATTGCGATTCGGAATGGTTGTCGGATGGTATGACGGGGGACTGTCCTTGGCTTGCTCCATAGGATCTCCCCGTACTCACAAGGCACTTGAGTAAGCAGGCGGGACAATCCCCACACGCGTACCGGGCGCGAGGGTCTCGCCCGGAGGGGACATCAGTGTTTTCTGCTTCTTCAGCGACCATTTCGTCATCCACGACGACAGCCCCTGGCGCACGGCGTGGGCGCATAGCCCGGCTGACCGCCTCGGCGCTGGCGTCCGGCCTGGTCGTGGCCGGCGCGCTCGTCGGCGCGGGCAGCGCGGCGGCCGACGAGGTGCCCGCGCACCAGGGCGGTGCGACCGCCGTCCTGGACGGACTGAAGACCTTCGACACCGCGCTCCTGAATGACAACGGCAAGCAGCGCAAGGTGTCGGCGGGCCTGTTCGAGATGAACGTCGACGGCGGCGGCACGCTCAAGACGTACTGCATCGACATTCACAACCCGACCCAGGACCGGGCGAAGTACCTGGAGACCCCCTGGGGCCAGACCTCGCTCGGCGGCAACAACGACGCCGGCAAGATCCTCTGGATCCTCCAGCACTCCTACCCGCAGGTGAACGACCTCTCGAAGCTCGCCGAGGCGGCCGGCACCGGCACGCTCACCGAGAAGACCGCTGCGGCCGGCACCCAGGTCGCGATCTGGCGCTTCTCCGACCACGCCGACGTGACCGCCCAGGACGAGCAGGCGGAGAAGCTCGCGGACTGGCTGGAGAAGTCCGCCACCGTCACCGCCGAGCCCAAGGCGTCCCTGGCGCTCGACCCGGTCGCGGTCTCCGGCCGCTCCGGCGAGCGCCTCGGCCCGGTCACCGTCCACACCAACGCCGGCCAGGCCACGGTGACCCCGCCGGCGGACCTCGCCAGCGGCGTGAAGGTCACCGACAAGGCGGGCAAGCCCGTCACCACGGCGTCCGACGGCGACCAGCTCTACTTCGACGTGCCCGCCGGCTCCGAGGAGGGCACCGCCGCGCTGACCGTCCAGGCCGCCACCTCCGTCCCGGTCGGCCGCGCCTTCGCCGGGGTCACCAAGAGCCAGACCCAGATCCTGGCCGGCTCCAGCGAGTCCACGGTCTCCGCGACCGCGACCGCCACCTGGGCCAAGAAGGGCCCGATCCCGACGGCCACCGCCGAGAAGAACTGCTCCAAGGGCGGCGTCGACATCACCGTCGGCAACCAGGGCGACGAGGCGTTCACCTTCAACCTCGCCGGCAAGGAGAACACCGTCGAGGCCGGCAAGACCGTGACCGTCACCGTGCCCGTCGCCGAGGACCAGGCGTACGACGTCACGGTCACCGGCCCCGGCGGCTTCTCCAAGACGTTCAAGGGCGTCCTGGACTGCAAGACCACGGGGAGCACCACCGGCGGCAGCAGCACCGGTGGCACCGACACCCAGACCGGTGGCGACAAGCCCACCACGACCACGGCCACGGCCGGCGGCAGCACGGGCGGCGACACCAACCTCGCCGAGACCGGCAGCTCCAGCGCCACCCCGATGATCGCGGGCATCGCCATCGCCCTGGTCGTCGTCGGCGGCGGCGCCGTCGTCCTCCTGCGCCGCAAGGGCCGCACCGCCAGTGAGTGACCAGCGGTAGCACACCGTCACACGCACTGATCAAGGCCCCGGCGGGCTTCGGCCCGCCGGGGCCTTCGCGTACCCCGGCCCGCTCCGGCGCGCACCGCGCCCCGGGACCGGGCGTATCGCGCACCGGACCGGTTTCCGTCAAGAGGCGGCCGTCAGGCAAGATGGGGTGTATCTGCCCACACATCGATTGCCGGACGGTTTCTCTTGGCTGAGTTCATCTACACCATGCGCAAGACGCGCAAGGCGCACGGCGACAAGGTGATCCTCGATGACGTCACCCTGAACTTCCTGCCCGGCGCGAAGATCGGTGTCGTGGGGCCCAACGGCGCCGGTAAGTCCACGGTGCTGAAGATCATGGCGGGTCTGGAGCAGCCGTCGAACGGTGACGCGTTCCTGTCGCCCGGCTTCAGCGTCGGCATCCTCATGCAGGAGCCGAAGCTCGACGAGTCGAAGACGGTCCTGGAGAACGTCCAGGACGGCGCCGCCGAGGTCATGGGCAAGCTCAAGCGCTTCAACGAGGTCGCCGAGCTGATGGCGACCGACTACTCGGACGCGCTCATGGACGAGATGGGCAAGCTCCAGGAGGACCTGGACCACGCCAACGCGTGGGACCTGGACGCCCAGCTGGAGCAGGCCATGGACGCCCTGGGCTGCCCGCCCGGCGACTGGCCCGTCACCAACCTCTCCGGTGGCGAGAAGCGCCGCGTCGCGCTCTGCAAGCTCCTCATCGAGGCGCCCGACCTCCTGCTCCTCGACGAGCCCACCAACCACCTCGACGCCGAGTCGGTGAACTGGCTGGAGCAGCACCTCTCGAAGTACGCGGGCGCCGTGGTCGCCGTCACCCACGACCGCTACTTCCTGAACAACGTGGCCGAGTGGATCCTCGAACTGGACCGCGGCCGCGCGCTCCCCTACGAGGGCAACTACTCCACGTACCTCGACAAGAAGGCCGCCCGCCTCAAGGTCGAGGGCCGCAAGGACGAGAAGCGCCAGAAGCGGCTCAAGGAAGAGCTGGAGTGGGTGCGGTCGAACGCCAAGGGGCGCCAGACCAAGTCCAAGGCGCGCCTCGCCCGTTACGAGGAGATGGCCGCCGAGGCGGACAAGATGCGGAAGCTGGACTTCGAGGAGATCCAGATCCCGCCGGGGCCGCGGCTCGGTTCCATCGTCGTCGAGGTCGAGAACCTCTCGAAGGCCTTCGGCGACAAGGTCCTCATCGACGACCTGTCGTTCACGCTGCCCCGCAACGGCATCGTCGGCGTCATCGGTCCGAACGGCGCGGGCAAGACCACGCTGTTCAAGATGATCCAGGGCCTGGAGACGCCGGACAGCGGCTCCATCAAGGTCGGCGACACGGTCAAGATCTCCTACGTCGACCAGTCCCGCGCCAACATCGACCCGAAGAAGACCCTCTGGGCCGTCGTCTCGGACGAGCTGGACTACATCAACGTCGGCCAGGTCGAGATGCCTTCGCGGGCGTACGTCTCCGCGTTCGGCTTCAAGGGCCCGGACCAGCAGAAGCCGGCCGGGGTCCTCTCCGGTGGTGAGCGCAACCGCCTCAACCTGGCGCTGACGCTCAAGGAGGGCGGCAACCTGCTGCTCCTCGACGAGCCCACCAACGACCTCGACGTCGAGACCCTGTCCTCCCTGGAGAACGCCCTGCTGGAGTTCCCCGGTGCGGCCGTGGTCATCTCCCACGACCGCTGGTTCCTGGACCGCGTCGCCACGCACATCCTGGCGTACGAGGGCGACTCCAAGTGGTACTGGTTCGAGGGCAACTTCGAGTCGTACGAGAAGAACAAGATCGACCGTCTCGGCGCCGACGCGGCCCGCCCGCACCGCGCCACGTACAAGAAGCTCACGCGAGGCTGATCGTCTTGGCTCGTCATATCTACAGCTGCCCGCTGCGCTGGTCGGACATGGACGCCTTCGGCCACGTCAACAACGTGGTCTTCCTCCGCTACCTGGAGGAGGCGCGCATCGACTTCATGTTCCGGCTGGCGCCGGGGGACGGCTCGCCGTCCTTCGCGGGCGGCTCCGTGGTGGCGCGGCACGAGATCGACTACGTGCGGCCGCTGGTCCACCGGCACCGGCCGGTGACCGTCGAGTCCTGGGTCACGAAGATAGGCGCCGCGTCGCTGACGATCGCCTACGAGATCAAGGACCCCGACCAGGTCTACGTACGGGCCTCGACCGTCGTCGTGCCCTACGACCTGGCGGCGGAGCGCCCCCGGCGGATCTCCGCGGAGGAGAAGCTGTTCCTCCAGGAGTACCTGGCCGAGGAGCCCGCCGCGGTATGACCGTGTCCGTACAGTCGCTGCGGTTCGCCGACGCGAGGGAGGCCGCGGATCTCGCGGCCTTCCTCGGACGGCTGCTCCACTACGACCGTGCCGCCGCCGTACGCCTCCAGGCGGGCGGCGGCGCGCTCGCCGTGTTCGGCAGGCCACCGTCCTTCGATGTGCTGGCGATCCGCGCGGTGCGGCTGGCCGGTGCGCACGACATCGACGTCACGGTGTCGGCCGGCGATCTCCTGGAGACCCTGCCCGCCGAGGGGCCGGACGCCGCTACGGGCGCGCTGCCCTCGCCGGTGACCGGGCCGCCCTGGGCGGGCGTCCTCCCGCCGCGCGGCGGCTGGACCGAACGGCCGGGGTTGCCCGGCCCCGACGCCCTGCGCGCCGCGCTGACCGCGGCCGTCACGGAATTCCGGGCCCGCGACGAGGCCCTGCCCGAGGAGCGGCGCACCCGGGCCGAGCGGGACCGTATCGGCCACGACATCTGGTCGCGGACCCTCGCGGACACCGAACTCCCGCTGCGCGCCGTCCACGCCGCGCAGTCCCTCGGCTTCCTGCGCGCCGCCCCCGACTTCCCGGTGGCCCTCCTGACGGCGGGCAGCTGGCTGCGCCTGCGCACCCCGTACGGCTCCATCGCCCTGCGCCGCGCCGGCGCGGCGGGCGGGCTGGGGAACCTCGCGGTCTCCGTCAACGGCTGAGAGCCCGCGCACTCCTCACCACCGCATGCGCACGTCCTCCGCCCAGCCCAGCAGCCGCTCCACCGCGATCTCCGTGCCGTCGTCGGCGCGGACGCGGCCGTCGTAGTGGCCGAAGCACTGGTCGGTGCGGTTGGCGAGCAGCCCGGCCTCGGTGCGGGTGCGGCGGTTGTGGAACGGGGTGAACGTCAGGTCGATCTGGCCCGTCAGCGGCGTACGGATCGTCCACGGGGCGAGCGGGTCCGATGCCGACCAGCGCCAGTCCAGCTCCTCGCCGACCTTGCTGAGCCGGCCGTCCACGCAGAGCGCGTTCTCCGTGGACCCGGTGCCCAGCGTCCACCGCCCGCCGAGCTGGAGCCCCACCGTGTGCCCGTCGGTGCGGCCGGACGCGGCGCCCCAGTTCCAGTCGACCGTACGCGGCCAGCGGCCCCGGCCGTGGTCCAGGACGGCCCACGTGTCGTCCCCGTCGAAGTCCAGGAACTCCCCGCCGACCCTGACCCGGCCGGAGGCGGGCAGCGCGGTCTGCTTGGAGGTGTACTGGAAACGCCTGCTGTTCCACGGGACGACCACGGAGAGCGATTCGTGGCCCGCCGGCCGGGCGACCAGGAGGTCCACCTCCACCGGCACCCGCTCCGGGGTCAGACAGCGCGCCCTGAGCCGGGTGCCGCCCGGCTCGTCGCGGATCTCCACGCGCACCTTGCCGCCCGTGGGGCGCGCCGGTCCGGTCACCACGTCCGGGGAGCCGGGGGCGCCGGCCACGGTGTCGGGCAGGTGGACACCGAGGCCGCCGGGGATGATCGCCGTACGCTCCATTTCCAGCCCGCCGGGCGCGTATTCGAGCAGGTAGACGCTGTTCAGCGCGAGGAAGTCGAGATCGCTGACGGTCAGCGCCACCAGATGGGTGGGCGTCGTCACGCACCAGTACTCCCACCGCTTCGTGCGGCCCCAGCCGCGCAGATTGGCGCGGTGCAGCGGCACCCGGGACCAGCCGGCCGCCGCCGGGTCGAGGCGGCCGTCGGGCAGGCACAGGTCGACCGGCTCGGTGATCTCGCGTTCGAACGTCGTCATGGCCGGATCCTAACGGGGGGTCACGGACCGCTCCCCGGGGCCTTCATTCCGTCCCGGGACCGCGCCCGTCCGGCCAGACCCCGATGTGGTCCTGCTCCAGCTCCAGCATCACGCGGTGCTCCATGCCCAGCGCCTCCGTGTAGTCGGCGGGCAGCTGGAGCCGGCCGGCGCGGTCGAGCATCGCGTACTCGCGGGCCACCTGGGACTCCTGGCCGGTCGCCGCGTCGACCTCGGTGCGGCGCAGCACCTCGAAGGACGTGCGGCCGTCGCGGATCGCGACCGTACGGCGCACCTCGTTGGCGACGGCCTGGTCGTGGGTGACGATCACGATCGTCGTGCCCAGCTCCTCGTTGGCACGGCGGAACGCCGCGAAGACCTGCTCGCCGGTGGCCGAGTCCAGCTCGCCGGTCGGCTCGTCGGCGAGCAGCACCGAGGGGGAGTTGGCGAGCGAGACGGCGATCGCCACCCGCTGCTGCTGGCCGCCCGACATCTGCTGCGGACGCCGGTCGCGGCAGTCCTCGACCTCCAGCATCTTCAGCAACGCCTCGGCGCGCGCGGCCCGTTCGCGGTTCCGGCCGCGCCCGCGCAGTTGCATGGGCAGCGTGATGTTCTGGAGCGCCGTGAGATACGGCAGGAGGTTGCGGGCGGTCTGCTGCCAGACGAAGCCGACGACGTCCCGGCGGTAGCGGAGCCGTTCCTTCTGGCCCATGGACAGCAGATCGCAGCCCGCCACCTTCGCTGCCCCGGCCGTGGGCTCGTCCAGCCCCGCCAGGATGTTCATCAGCGTGGACTTGCCGCTGCCGGACGCGCCCACCAGGGCCAGCAACTCGCCCTCCTGAACCAGCAGATCGAGGCCCTGGAGGGCCTGCACCTCCACCCCGTCCGTGGTGAAGATGCGGACCAGGCGGTCGCAGGCGATGAGCGCGTCGTGCCCGTAGGAGGGCCGGTCGCGCCGGGCGGTGGCCCGCTGTTCGAGCTCCGCCAGCGTGGAATCGGTCGACGGCGTCGTCATCGGGAGTCTCCTGCCCTGAGTTCGGTGATCGATCCGCGGCGGCCGGTCCACCAGGCCTGCACACCGGCCACCGCGGCGGCGAGGACGATCACGCCCAGCGCCGGCAGGACCAGGGACCGGAGGTCGGTCCGCAGCGGTGCGGTGTCCAGCAGACCGGAGCCGGGGCCGGTCGAGAGCGCGAGGTGCGTCAGGTCGATGCCCGGCGCGAGCAGCGCGATGGTGGCCCGGCCGACGAGCAGCCCGCCCACGGCGGCGAGCAGCGCCTGCGGCATGGCCTCGAAGCCGAGCAGCCGCCCGCCCTGCCGGGAGGTGAGGCCCATGGTGCGCAGGCGGGCCAGCAGCGTGGTGCGCTCCGGCGCGGTCCGCAGCAGCGAGAGGAGGACGGCGAGCAGGGCGTACCCGGCGCCGGCCGCGATGGCCGCCAGATAGATCTGCTCGGCGCCGTTCTGCATCGGGGTGTCGACGTACGCGGCACGCGCCTCGGAGCGCAGCTGTACCGAGAAGTGCTCGCCGGCCTTCGCGGCGGCCGCCCGCAGCGCACGGGCGTCCAGGTGGTCGCCGGTGAGCAGCAGCGCGGTGGTCTGCCGGTGGGTGAGGGCGGAGGCGTCGACGATCATGAACGAGGAGTCGGTGACGGCGGGGGTACGCGTCACCGTGCCGGCCAGCCGCACCCGGAAGTCCCCGGCCAGCGACTGGAGGTCCTGCGGCCGGCCGCCGAGCCGCTGGGCGACGGACGGCGAGGCGAGCACGGGCAGCACTCGGTCCCTGTCGGCCGGTTCGCCCTTGACGGGCCGCGCACCGGTGGCCTTCAGCCGGTCCGCCGGGAAGGTGCCGAGGCCGACGGTGCGGGCCAGCCGGGCATACGCCTCCGGGTCGACGCCGATCAGCGTGGCGCCCTTGGCGTCCTCGGCCCCGTCCGCCGCGGGCGGCAGCGCCACCCCGTACTCGATCTGGGCCCGCACCACCTCGTGTACGCCGTCCGTCTCCCCGGCCGCGCGGATCAGGCCGGCGGGCAGCGGTACGGCGTCCCCCTGGCCGCTGATCCGGGCGTCGGCGCCGGTGGCGAGCACGGCCGCGTCGTCCCGGGCGTCCGCGACCCCGGCGAGCACCGAGCCGCCGAACGCCGCCGTCGTCAGGGCGACCAGCAGGGCGAGCAGGGGCAGGGTGCCGGCGGCGGACGAGCGGCCGGCGCGGGCCAGCGCCAGGAAGCCGACCGCGCCGCGCAGCCGGGACACGGAGCGCAGCGCGAGCCGCAGCGGCAGCGGGTAGAGCCGGACCAGGACGACGGCGGCGATCAGGGCGACCAGCACGGGTGCGGCGCTGACCAGCAGATCGGTGCCGCCCTCGCTGTCCGTACCACGCCGGCGCAGCGCCACGACGGCGCCCACGGCCAGCACCAGCAGGGTCAGTTCGGCGACGGTGCGCCGCCGCGAGGGGCGGGCGGTCGCGAGGTCGTCGCGCTCCCCGTGCGCCCGGTGCCTGCGGTGCAGCAGGGCCGTGCGCAGCGGAAGCGCGGCGCAGACCAGCACGACGACCGCGCCGGCCCCCACCGCGGCCGGCCACAGCCGGGCCTCGCCCACCGCGAGGACCGCGAGCAGCAGCCCCAGGGCGCCGGCGGGTACGGCCGTCACCGCGGTCTCGGCGAGCAGCCGGCCCCCGATGCCGGTCAGGGACGCGCCCCGGGCCCGCAGCAGGGCCAGTTCGGCGTGCCGGCGGCCGGCGACGAGGCCGCCCGTCATCAGCAGCACGACGGCGGCGACGGCCCCGATGCCGACGGCGGCGACCGTGACGACCGGCTCGATCGCCGCGCGCATGTCCTCGTACGCGGCCAGGACCTCGTCCAGGTCGGTGGTGACGGTGACCGTGTCCCCGGCCAGTTCGCGCAGGGCGAGCAGCCCGGGGCCGCCCTCCAGGGAGGCGATCGCGGTACGCAGCCGGGGCACGTCACGGGCGGTCAGGCCGGAGCTGTCCGGCGCCAGCCGCCAGTAGACCTCGGGCTGCCCGGTGGTGGAGAGCAGGGCGGGCGCGGCGTCCGGCGGCAGCAGCAGCGCGGCCGTCCAGTAGTAGCGCGGGGTCTCCTTGGTGGGGATCGGCACCAGCGAGGGGGTGCGCAGCAGCTGCTCGGCCGACCAGTAGGACGCCTCGGGCTGCTTCGGGGCGACGATGCCGGTGACGCGTACGGTCAGCGTCCCGCCGCCCCGGGTCGGGACGGCGACGGTCGCGCCCCGCTCGATGTGCAGGGCCTTCGCGGTCGCCTCGGTGACGGCCGCCTCGACCTCGCGGGTCCGCAGGGTCACCTTGCCGTGGACCTTCGGCCAGGAGCCCGTGCGCAGGACGGCGTGGTCGGCGAGCCCGGACTGGGTGACATAGGTGAGCGAGGGGTCGAGGCCGTAGGGGCGGGGGAACCACGTCTCCGATGCCGGGATGCCCTTCGAGGTCCGGACCCCGTACGCGGACTGGGCCGCGTCGGCCCGTACCGGCTCGGGAAGCGTGCGCAGGATGCGGCGCTGGGCCGCACCCATCGTGGCGCCGCGCACCGCCTTCTCGCGGGCCCGGACGGGGAGTTCGAGGCCGGGCTGCGGGCCGCTCACCTCCAGGACGCCGCGTCTCGGTTCGACGACGCCGAGGTCGTGGCGCAGCCCCTGGCCCTCGTAGCGGTCGACGGCCCGGGGGAAGGCGGCGGCCAGGAACGCCGTCACCAGCACCAGCAGGGCGAACGCGAGCGACGCGCCGGGCGCGGTCCGCAGCCGGGTGCGCACCCAGGGGGCGCAGGCGGCCGCCGCGCGGGGGGTTCTCGTACGCGGGCTCATGTCAGTGGTCCCCCTGGTGGCGCAGCGATATCGCGGGGTCGGCCCGGCGCAGGGCGAGGGCCGCGACGATGAGCAGCGGCAGCGCGGCGACCCCGGCCAGCAGCAGGGCCACCTGCCCGGCCGGCAGTTGCGTGAGGACCGGGGGCACCGGCTGGGCCGCCTGCCCGGTCAGCACGATCAGCGGGACGACGGCCCGGGTGAGCAGCGCCCCGAGCAGGCCCCCGACGAGCAGCGCGATGGCGATCAGGACGCCCTGCTCGGCCGCGGTCATCCGGGCCAGCTGGCGGCGCGGGGTACCGAGCGCCCGCAGCACGGCGAACTCGGCGGAACGTTCCCGCTGCGAGCCGACCGCCGTCACCGCGAAGCCGACCGCCGCCAGGGCCGCGGCGATCACCGCGACTGCCAGCAGCGCGGACTGCGGCCCGGCCCCCAGCGGGTCGCTGACCAGTTCGTCGGCGACCTCGTCGCGCACCAGCACCTGGGCCGGGTCGGTGTCCGGCAGGGCGCGCAGCGCGGCGGCGACCTCGGCGGTGCGGCCGGGCGCGGTGCTCAGCCACCACTCGGTCACCGAGAACCGGGCGCCCGGGCGGTCGGCGAAGACCTGGCCCAGCGATCGGAGGTCGAGCAGCAGCGCCCCGCCGTCCTTGGCCCGCCGGTACTCCGTGGTGGTCTCGGCGGAGCCGCCGGGTCCGGTCGTCGGCAGCCGGTGCACGGTCCGGGCGGCGATCCTCACCCGGACCCGCTCGCCGGCCAGGGTGACATCGACGGCCTGCCCGGTCCGCGCCCCGGTCGCCTTGAGGTAGGCGTCCGTGGCGACCGCCCGGATCACGGCCGGCGCCTTGGGCCGTTCCGCGGTGATCCGCACGTTGAGGCTGGGGAGGGAGTACGCCGCGTCCTCGGAGGTGACCGAGCCGGTGAGGTAGTCGAGGCCGAGCGGGGTGGCGGCCGATGCGGTCGGGAAGGCGGCGGCGCCGGGCCGCACCTCGCCGAGCGAGTCGGCCGAGACGGCGGCGCGCCAGCGGAAGCCGCCGGGCACCGGGACCGGCTGCTCGGCGCCGCCCTCGGTGACGGTGCGCAGACGGGTCACGGCCAGCCGATGCGATTCGCCGTCGTCCACGGGCTGCTTGTCGTCCAGCTCGAAGCCGGTCACGGCGAGACCGCCGGCCGCGGCCACCTTGATCTCGAACGGCCGCGTCCGCCCGTCGACCGGCACCGCACCGGCGGCGACCTGGTACGGCAGGCCGTAGCGGTCCTCCAGCAGGACGGTGAGCTGCGGGCCCATGCCCGAGGGCGAGGTCCGGTGCGGGGCGGCGGGCGCGGAGAGAGCCAGGTTGAACCGGAGCCGGGTGCTCTTCGCCGGCAGCGTGAGCCCGGGGCGCGCGGCCTCCTTCGGGGCGAGGGAGTCGAACAGCCGGGCGGTGGAGCCGGCGCCGAGGTCGTCGCGCATCAGCATCCGCTCGTCGGCGTGCGCGGTGTCCAGTGCGAGGATGTCGGCGGTGCGCTCGCCGGAGAGGTCGAGCGTCGTACGGAAGGCGGGCGCCGCGTCCCGTACGCCCGGCAGCTGCCCGTACGCCCCCGACTTCGCCGGGTCCCCGTTGATACCGCCGGTCATCCGGACCGAGGCACCGGACCTGAAGTCGGCCTGGTCGCTCTGCGAGCGGTTCCACGACGCGCTCTGCCCGATCGCGAGCATGCCCATCGCCACCGAGAGGACCAGCAGCAGCACCGGCCCGGCCCCCCGCAGCGGCCGGCGGCTGAACTGCCAGCCCGCCAGCGCGGTCGCCAGACCCCGGCCGCCCGCCGCCCGGCGCTCCGCCAGCCGGGCGGCGGGCGGCAGCAGACGCAGCGTCAGTACGGTGCCGGCGAGCAGCGCCAGCGCGGGCGCGGCCACGAGGAGCGGGTCGATCCCGAGCCCGCCCGCCCGGTCGCCGCTGAGCGCGCCGCTCCCCGAGCCCTTGGTCTGCCGGTCCAGCTGCCAGTACGCCACCGCGGCCACCAGCAGCAGCGCGAGGTCGGCGCCCGCCCGCACCGGGCCGGGCAGCGCGGCGGAACGCGTGGCGCGCCGGCCCCCGGCGCTGGCGGCCAGGGCGGGTGCCACGACGGCGAGCGCGCAGGCCAGCGCGGTGACGGCGGCGATCAGCCAGACCTGTCCGGTGACGCCGGTGTCCAGGCGGAGCCCGATCCGGGAGAGTTCGCCGCGGTCCGCCAGGAGCCGGGTCAGCGGGCCGGCGAGCAGCGGCGCGACGACGGCCGCGGGCAGCGCGAGCAGCAGTGCCTCGGCGGCGGCGAGCCAGGTGATCCGGGCCCGTGAACCGCCGCGCGCCCGCAGCAGTTCGGTCTCGCCCGCGCGCTCGCTGCTGAGCAGCCGGGCGACGAGCAGCAGGGCGTACCCGGCGAGCAGGACCAGCTGTACGGCCACGATCGTGAGCGTGGAGCGGGAGACCAGCAGGGCGCGGTCGATCTGTTCGAGCACGGTGGGCAGCGACGTCCGCGCACTGGCCCCGTCCTTGAACCCGGGGGCGGCCAGCAGCTTCTTCGGGCCGGTGGTCGCCGCGTGCCGCAGGTCCGCCATCCGGTCCGTGGTGACCGAGCGGAAGTCGGCGACCGCCAGCCAGGACACCTCGCCCGCGCTGGTCCGCCCCGAGTCGAGCACGGCGGGGTCGGTGAGCAGCGGACCGTACGTCGTGAAGACGACCTTGCGGACGCCGCGCCCGCCGAGCGCGTCGAGCTGCCAGTACGGGTCGGCCTGGTCGGCGGCCTTGTAGAGCCCGGTGATCTCGATGGTCACCGGCTTGCCGCCCAGCCGGTCGGTGACCTCGAGCCGGGCGCCGGGCTTCAGTGACAGCGCCTCGGCGGCGGTCGCGGGCAGGGCGACCTCGACGGGGCCGCCGCTCGTCCCCGCCCCGGCGGCGGGCAGGCGGCCGGCGGTGAGGCGGACGCGGCTGCGGTCCAGCGAGGCGAAGTGCGTGAGGTCCGGGTCACCGCGCCGGGCGGCGGGTGCCTGGAGGCTGCGCGGCAGCGCGTACGGGCCGGACGCCTCCAGCTTCCGTACGGTCACCGGCAGGCCGTCGAACGTGTCGCGGGCGGCCTCGCGCGCCGCCGCGTCGGCCGGTGCGCGCTCGTCCGGCTCCAGCTGCGCGGAGACCACCAGCGAGGCGGGGACGGCGGAGCGATGGGTGAGCGTGTGGCGCAGCGCGGCGTCGCCGATGGAGCCGGAGAAGGCGGTGAGCGCGGCCAGGACCGAGGTGGTCAGGAGCACGGCCAGCACGGCCGCGGCGAGCAGGAGCCGGTGCGCCCTCACCCGCAGAAAGACGAACCCCGTCACCTGTCCCCCAGTCCCCACTCACCCCATGCGCGCCCCCCGGCGTTGCCTGGATGCTGTCAGACCGCCGGTGCTCGTGGAAACCGCTTACGGGTACAACTTGATGCATTCGTGACCGGTATCCGGCCGTGGAGTACCGGATTCCGCACAGATATCGGCAGTCCGTGACCGCGGGTCAGCCGTCGGTGTTCACCATCGAGGCGGCCGCGTAGGTGAGGTAGTCCCACAGCTGCCGCTCGTGCTCGGGCGCGAGGCCCAGCTCGTCCAGGGCGATCCGCATGTGGTGCAGCCAGGCGTCGTGCGCGGCGCGGTCCACCCGGAACGGCGCGTGCCGCATCCGCAGGCGGGGGTGCCCGCGCCGGTCGCTGTAGGTGCGCGGACCGCCCCAGTACTGCATGAGGAACAGCGCGAACCGCTCCTCGGCCGGCCCGAGGTCCTCCTCCGGGTACATCGGCCGCAGCAGCGGGTCGCCGGCGACGCCCTGGTAGAAGCGGTGGACCAGGCGCCGGAAGGTCTCCTCGCCGCCGACCTGCTCGTAGAAGGTCAGCTCCTGCACCGTGTCGCGCGGATTCTCAGTCACCCGTCCATGGTCGCAGACGCGCCGCGCGCCGGGCCTGGCCCCGGGGATCTTCGCCGCATCCTCTCATTCCGTCTTGTCAGTTCGTTGTGCGAACTACTATGGTTCGTGCAACGAATGAAGTGGTGTGCATATGTATGTGAGTCATTCAGGAAAAGAGGCCGGCATGGCAAACGGAACAGCGAATCGCACCGTCGTGGTCATCGGTGGGGGATACGGCGGCTCGGCCGTCGCCAAGGCGCTCGACGAGGAAACCGATGTGGTGCTCGTCGACCCCCGGGACGCATTCGTCCACGCGGCGGGCTCCCTGCGGGCGCTGGTCAGGCCCGACTGGGCGGAGAACATCTTCTTCCCGTACGACACCCTGCTGAAGCGCGGCACCGTCCGCCGCGAGCGGGCCGTCGCCCTGGATCCGGGCGGGGTCACCCTGGCGAACGGTGAGCACGTCGCCGCCGACTACCTGGTGCTCGCCACGGGCTCGGACTACCCGTTCCCCGCCAAGACGGACACCGATCTGGCCGGCGAGGCGCTGGCCCGGATACGCGAGGCGCACAAGGAACTCGCCGGCGCGCGGCGGGTCCTGATCGCCGGCGCCGGACCGGTCGGCCTGGAGCTGTCCGGCGAGATCAAGGCGGTCTGGCCCGAGAAGCACGTGGTCATCACCGACCCGGCCGGCGAACTGCTGCCGGGCTTCCTGCCCGAGGTCCGCGAGGAGCTGCTGCGCCAGCTCGACGCGCTCGGAGTCGAACTGCGGCTCGGCACCGCGCTCGCCGAGGAGCCGCCGGCCGTCCCGGGGCGGCTGGAGCCGTTCACGGCGGCCACCGCCGACGGCGAGCGGATCGGGGCCGACATCTGGTTCCGCTGCTACGGCGTGCGCTCCAACGGCGACTACCTCGCCGACGGCCGGGTCGCCGTCCGCGACGAGCAGGGCCGGGTACCGGTCGACGAACGGCTCAACGTCGTGGGCCACGACCACATCTACGCCCTCGGCGACCTCACCGACCTGGCCGAGGCCAAGATGGCCGGGTACGCCATGAAGCACGCCGAGGTGGTGGCGGCCAACGTCCTCGCCCAGGTCCGCGGGGAGGAGCCGGCGGCCGTCTATCTGCCGTCCCCGGTCCGCTCCGCCCTGCTCCCGCTCGGGCCCGGCGGCGGGGTGGGGCAGGTGCCCGCGCCCGGCGGCCCGGTACTGCTGTCCGCGGAGGAGGTCAGCGCGTACAAGGGGAAGGACCTGTTCACCGGGCGCTTCGCCGAGCTGTTCGGTATCACGCGCTGAGGCCGCGCCGGGGCCGCCCTCAGCAGCCGGGGGTGGCCGCGGGGGCGTTCTCGCAGGACTCGCGGAAGACCATGGGCACCTTGTTCTCCAGGACCAGGCGGCCCAGCAGCCCGGTCAGCACCTCGCGGTCGGCGTCGTCGAGGCCCTCGGCCAGGGCCTCGACCCGCCGGCAGGTCTCCGCGTAGAACTCCTCGGCGAGCGCGCTCCCGGCCTCGGTCGGCGCGACCCGCACCGCGCGCCCGTCCTGCGGGTCCGGCTCCCGGCGCACCAGGCCGCGCTGCACGCACCGGTCCACGAGGCCGGTGAGGCTGGACTTCGCCAGACCCAGTACGGTGCCCAGCTCGCGCATGCCGTACGGCTTCAGCATCAGCACGCAGAGCAGCTGGCCCTGCTGGGCGGTGATGCCGTGTTCGCGGCCGGAATCCGCGTACACGGCATTCACCAGGAATGCGGAGCGCACCAATGCGGTGGCGATCCCCATCTGGCCGTCCTCTGCCTTTCGCATGTGAACAGAATATGACAGCCAGGAGCGGTGCGGGCCCGCCGGGACGGGAGATTCGCGGTACGAACTACCGAACGCCGAAGCGGCCGGTGGAGAGGGTGCCCCCTTCACCGGCCGCTTCGCCGTACGCGGTGCTCAGTCCCGGCGGACCGTGATCGTGGTCCACGCACCGACGTGCACCTGGTCGCCGTCCTGGAGCGGGACGGGGACGTAGGGCTGGATCGGCTCCTCGGAGCCGTTGACCGTGGTGCCGTTCGTGGAGTTCTGGTCGACCACGGCCCAGCTGCCGTCGGGCTGCTGCACCAGCACGGCGTGCTGGTGGGAGACGCCCGGGTCCTCCGGCGGCACCGACAGGTCGATGTCCGGGGACTCGCCCGTGCTGTGCCGGCGGCGGCCGATCGTGATCTGGCTGCCGGTGAGCGCGAGCTGCTGCTCCGGGGAGTACGCGGGCAGGTTGAGCCCGGTGGCCTCGGGGCCGCTGCGCTGCATCATCGCCAGGAAGTACTCACGGTCGGGCGCGATGAACGCCGTCCAGTTGTTGGACAGCGGGGGCCGGCCCGGCCCCGGTCCGTGCTGCTGCCCGGGGTCGTGCGCACCCGGACCGTGCTGGCCGTGCTGCGGACCGGGCCCCCCGTGCTGCTGTCCCGGGCCGTGCTGCCCGGGGCCCTGCGGACCCGGACCCTGCTGCCCCGGGAACGGCGGCTGCTGCATCGGGGACTGCGGGCCCCGGTCCGGCTGCGGCGCGGGCTGCGAGGGCGGGGACAGCAGCCAGTCGTCGCCGTCGGAGCGCGGCGGGGCCGGCGGGGGAGCCGTCTGCTGCTGGAAGGCGGGCGGCGCGCCCTGCTGCTGGAACGGCGGCGGGCTCTGCGGGCCGCCCTGGGGTCCCTGCTGGTACGGGGGCGGAGGCGGCGGCCCCTGCCGGCCCTGCTGCTGGCCCGGGGGGCCCTGCTGGAACGGCGGCGGGGTGCTCTGCGGGCCCTGGCCGAACGGCGGCTGACCGTGACCCTGGGGACCCGGCTGACCCGGGCCCGTGGACAGGGGCTCGGCGGACCGGTTCATCTGCGAGGGCCGCGAGCCCTGGTAGTCGAAGGGGTCGCGCGACTGCTGCGGGGGCGGCGGCTGCTGGGCCGGGAAGCCCGGCGGCCGGTTGCCGGCGGGGCCGGGGTCGCCCGGAAGGTTGTGCCGGGGGGCCAGCGGGGTGTAGGACGTGGCCGTGTTCGTGAGGAAGTTCCAGCGGCACTCCTCGCAGAACGGCGCCATCGCCTCACGCGGTGTGCGGCACTGCGGGCACAGCTCGGCCTGGGCCGTCGCGTCCGGGTCGTGCGGCTGGGGGTATCCGTAACCGCGCGCGGGCGGCGGGGGAGGCGGCGGGGGAACCGCACCCGCAGGCGCGCCCGCCCCGGTCATGCGGTGGCCGCAGACCTCGCACCAGTCCTCGGAACCCGACTGGTGTCCGTTCGGGCAGGTCGGCATGTCGGCGCTTCCCCCTCTCCTTCTCCGGCCCGCAGGCCGTTACTTGTCGTGCTCCGCCGCCCGGCGGACCTGAACCGGCGGGTGGCTGATCGTGGTGACGGTCCGATTATTTCTTGACGCGAACCGTCTTCGTCGAGCGCGTTTCGAGAGTCATCTCGTCCGCTTCCGCGACCTTCGCCTTCAGTCGCACAGTACCCGTCGCCGCGTCGACGACGTCTACCACCTTCGAAAGCAGTTTCGCAGTGTCCTCGTTCCCGGACGCCGACGCCAGCTGCACCGCGCGGCCCAGTTTGGCCGTGGCGCCGTCGAAGTCTCCCGACTTGCGGGCATCGAGCCCCTGCTGGATGACTTGTGCCAGTTCGGCCTGACCCGTGTAGTGCGCGACCTGCGGATTGATCGAGGTCGACGCCACCATGTCGTCGGTCCACACCGCCCGGACCAGCCCCTGCGAGAGGGTCTGCGGCGCCCCGCCCGCAGGGTCGGGAAGGATCAGCGAGACCCGGGCCGCGAGCATCTCCTGCCCGATGCCGGCCTCCGGCACCCGGACGCACACGTGGTAGTCGCGGGACTCGTCGCCCCAGGAACCGGTGGGGTAGTCCCCGGCCCGGGGACCCGCCTCGGTGCGGCGGGCGGTCAGATCGGCGACCGTCGGCGCGACCTGCTTCACGAACATGATCTCCACGCCGACCGGGGTCCACAGCCGCAGCGCGACGTCCGCGACCTCCTTGCCCATGGCGTTCTCCATCATGTGCGTGAAGTCCGCCGCGAGCCCGGCCGGGTCGGCGACGATGTCGGCGGTGCCGAGGAGCGCCGAGGCGATGGCTGTGACCTCTTTCACCTCCCAGTCGGTACCGACCCCGCGGGCGTCACAGGTGAACCGGCCCGCACAGGCGTCCAGCGCGGCGCGCAGGTCCTCCGGGGACTCGTGCTCGTTGCGCCCGTCGGTGAGCAGGATGCCGTGCCGGATGTCCACGTCGGCGGCGCCGAGCAGCCGGTCCGCCAGCCGCAGCCAGGTCCCGATCGCCGTACCGCCGCCCGCGCTCAGCCGGCGCAGGGCCTGCTTGGCCTCGGCCCGGGTCCGCGCGTCGGCGACGGCGAGCCGGCCGTTGCCCGGGTAGACCTCCTTGGCCACGTGCGTCCCGCCGACCACGGCGAACGAGGTGCCGTCGCGCAGGGTGTCCACGGCCGCCGCCGTCGCGTCACGGGCGTTGCGCATCTTGGTCGGCGGGTAGTCCATCGAACCCGAGCAGTCCACCATGATCACCACGGCGGCGCCGGTGGCCTGCCCCGGCACGGGCGACCCCGCCAGCGGTACGCCGCCGGTGGTGCCGCCCCCGGTCGAGGTGACCGTGATGATGCCGTTGACCTCGCGGCCGCCCTCGGGCAGGAACTCGTTCTGGTACACCTCGACGGAGAACTGCGGCACGTTCGACTTGGAGAAGTTGGCCATCTGATCGGCTCCTTGAGGCTCCACGCGTCGACGGAGCCAGCGGTACGGACAAAGGCATCGAAGTCGGGGAGGGATGAACCGCCCCGTATCAGGCGGAGCCTGCCCCTTGCGGTGACACGGCGAACGGCAGCAGGGCCACTGTTACGTTGTCGTGGCCGCCGCCGTCGAGGGCGTGGCCGACCAGCACCTGGGCGCCGTGCAGCGGCCGTTGGCAGGCGTCCTCGGGCACCGCGGCCGCCATCTCGGCGGCGGACTCCGCGTAGTTCCACAGGCCGTCCGTGCAGACCACCACCAGGCCGGGGCGGTCCGGCTTGAACGAGGCGGTGTGCGGCTCCAGTTCGTAGGCGTCCGCGCCGAGCCAGCCCGTGATGGCGTGGGCGCGCTCGTCCGCGTACGCCTCCGCCTCGTTCATCAGGCCCGTCGCGACCATCTGCGCGGCCCACGAGTCGTCCTCGGTGAGCCGGGCGGGCGCGGTGGAGCGGTCCTCGGGCACCCAGTACACGCGGCTGTCGCCGACCCAGCCCACGACCAGCAGGCCGCTCGCCATGACCGCGCCGACCAGGGTGCACGCCGGGGCGTTCTGGTGGCGCTCCGGGCTCTGACCGGCCTGCTGGGCCAGCAGGTTGACCGACTCCGACGCCGCGACGATCGCCTCGTGCATCGCCTGCTGCGGATGCGTGCCGCGCGGCAGCGACTCCAGCAGGGAGGCGTTGGCCGCGCTCGCCGCCGCCGCCGACGCCTCGTCGGGCCGGCTGGCCGAGGAGACCCCGTCGCAGACGATCGCGACGACGGCCGCCGAGCCGTCCGGCAGGGCGGTCGTCGACACCGCGAACGCGTCCTCGTTGCGGTGGTGGCGCAGCCCCCGGTCGCTGACCGCGGCGACCGCGCCCAGGTCCTTCTCCATGTGGTCGCGCTCGCGCGGCTGCGCGTGGCCGCAGTTCTCGCAGTAGCCGTCGCCGTCGACCCGCCCGGCCCGGCAGGCCACACAGACCTTGCCCCCGGCCGCCGCCGGTGCCGGGGCGGGTGCCTGGGCCGGAGCCGGCACCGGCTCCGGGGACGTACGGGGATCGGGCGCGGCACCAGGAGCGGCGAGCTCGAAGTCCCCGGCGGCGTCCGGCCCGTCGTAGCGGACCCCGGCAGGGGCGCCCGCGTCCGGCGCACCCGCGCCGGGCGTGGCGATGGCGACCGTCGGGCGGTCGTGGGGCGGCTCGGGCACGGCCGACAGGTCGTACCCGCAGGCACCGCAGAACAGGTCGCCCTGCTCCAGCGGCTCCTCGCAGCCGGGGCACCTCGGCAAGGCCGTCTCCTGGTGGTTCTGCGACATGTTCACACCCACGTTCGGGGGCGGAAGCGGTTGGCCCGCTCCACCAGTTCGATCCTCTCGGCGCCGGGCTCAGCGAGCCGGGCGAGCATCCGGTACGCACGCTCCAGGCCGAACCGCAGTCCGCGCTCGTCCAGCTCGCTGCCGAGCAGCGTCCCCGGGCCGTGCGGCCCGGCGTGCGCGGCCGGCTGCGGCCCCGAAGGGCTACCGGAGAGTACCCAGTCGAGCGCCGTGCCCAGCACCTCGGCCGACAGGCGCTCCCGCCGGACCGCGTCGAGCCCGAGCCCCGAGAGCCCCGACACCTGGGCCGACGCGGCCATCAGGTCCGCCAGCAGCGGCTCGTCGGGGGCGCGTTCACGCAGCCGGGCGCGAACGGCGGCGATCCGGGCCGCCGTGAAGTGGATCGACGCCTCCGGCACCGACTCCAGCGTCCGGACGGCCGCGCCCCGGTCGCCGGCCGCGATCTGCACCCGGGCCAGGCCGAACGCCGCGCTCACGAAGCTCGGATCGGTCAGCCACACCAGCCGGTAGTACTCGGCGGCGTTGTCCAGCTGCCCCAGGACCTCCGCGCAGATGCCGAGGGCCAGCTTGGGCGCGGGCTCCCCGGGGAACGCGTCGTACACCGCGTCGAACGACAGCGCCGCGTTCTCGTTGTCGCCGGTCACCAGGGAGGTGAGGCCCCGGTACCAGACGACGCGCCAGTCGTCCGCGTGCTGCCCCTCCAGCGCGGCCAGGGTCTTCGCGGCGGCGGCGAGGTCCCGCATCTCCAGGTAGGCGCGCAGCTCGCGCAGCCGGGTCTCCAGCGAGGCGGCCGGCACCGCCTGCAGCGCGGCGATCAGCTCGGCCGGCGCCGACGCCATCACCCCGGCCAGGAAACCGGCGTTGGGGTCGCTCGCGTCGACCCGGGGCACGGGCAGCGCGAGCGAGGTCACCCGCACGTCGAGCCCGGCCAGCCGGGGCGCCCGCCCGGCCGCCGGCGCCTGCGGGGCACCGGGGGAGGGGACCGGGCTCCGGGGAGCCGGGACACTCGCGGCGGGCGCGTACGGCAGGGGCCCGGAGCCGGTGCCCGCGCCGCCGGGGCTGCGGACATGGGTGGCGGCGGACGGCACCGGGGCCGCGCCGGTGGGCGCCATGGGCGGCGGCCCGGCGGGCAGTGCCCCCGGTACGCCCCCGGGCGGGGTCACGGCGGCGGGCGCGGACGGTGCCTGGGCGTTCGCCCCGCCCCGCCGGCGGCCGAGGCGCCCGCCGGAGCCGGCGGTCCGGGCGCCCAGCCGGGACACCTCGTCCGCCCGGTCGGCGAACAGCTCCGTGTCGGTGACCCGCAGCTCCGCGCCGAACAGCGTCGACAGCGCCGGACGCGGACGCCCCGTCTGGAGCGACACCACCTCGCGCAGCACGCCCGTCAGCTGCTCCGCCATCTCCGCCGCCGAGGCGAACCGCCGGGCCGGGTCGGGGTCGGTGGCCCGCACCAGGAGCCGGTAGAACGACTCGTAGGTCCGGAACACCTCGATGTTGTCCGGGTCCGGCAGCGAGTCCACGAAGACGTTCGTGTACCCCTGGAAGTCGAAGGTGAGCACCGCGAGCGTGCGGGCCACCGTGTACAGGTCGGAGGCGACCGACGGGCCCAGCTCCGCGACCTCGGGCGCCTGGTAGCCGACGGTGCCGTAGATGGCCGACTCGTCGTCGTCCATCCTGCGGACCGCGCCCATGTCGATCAGCTTCAGCTGGTCCTCGGTCTGGATCGCGTTGTCGACCTTGAAGTCGCAGTAGAGCAGGTTGCGGCTGTGCAGGTGGCCCAGCGCCTCCAGGGCCTCTATACCGAAGGCGCACGCCTGCTCGACCGGCAGCGGGTCGCGCTTCCCGGCCGGGGTGCGGCGCTCGTTGGCGATCTCCTTGAGCGCCTTGCCGCCGACGTACTCCATGACGATGTACCCGTCGAGCGAACCGGTCCGCTGGTCCAGGTGCTCGACGAAGTTGTAGATGCGGACGATGTTGGAGTGCTCGATCTCGGCGAGGAACCGCCGTTCCGAGATCGCCGCCGCCATGGCGTCCTGGTCGCCCGTGTCCAGCAGGCCCTTGAGCACCACCCACCGGTCGGAGACCGCCTTGTCCACCGCGAGGTAGACCCAGCCGAGACCGCCGTGGGCCAGACAGCCCGCGACCTCGTACTGCCCGTGGACGACGTCGCCCGTCTGGAGCTTGGGCATGAAGGAGTACGGATGGCCGCACTTGGTGCAGAACCCCTCGGTGCGGCCGGGACGTTCGCCCCGGGACCGGCCCACCGGCGCCCCGCAGTCCGACCGCGAGCAGAACCGCTTGCGCTCGGGCACCTCCGGGTTCTCCATCACGGCCGTACGCGGATCGGGCCGCGGTACGTCCGGCACCTGCACCAGGCCCGCGCCCAGCCGGTTGCGGCCCGAGGCGTTGGTCGACTTGGCGGAGGAGCGCACCGAGACGGAATGCGAGGTGGTCGCGCCCGACAGCGACCGCGAGAGCCGCCCCGACACCGAACGCCGCGAGGTCGACGAACGCGAAGAGGACCGCGAGGACGCCCGGGACGACGCCTGCGAACTGCTGCGCGCCGAGGCGCTGCTGGAGCCCCGGCTGCCCCGGCCGCCGCCCGCGATGCCGGTGGGCGGCGAGCTGACCATGCCGGTGGGCGACACCACGGGCGCCAGACCGCAGGTGTCGCAGTACAGCTCACCGCCGCCCATGTCCTCGTAACTGCCCTCGCACGCGGGGCGCTGGCACTGCGTACTCATGTTCGTTCCCCCTCTTCGCCCCGCCGCCTCGGCGGCCTCGACGTTCCGTCACTCCTGCTCATGCCCGCTGTACGCCCCCCGGGCCCGGCGCCTCTCACGAATACCCCCGCCGGTCCTGCGGGCCGGGTGCACCCCGGCCGCCCAGCAGTTCCAGCGCCGCGTCCTGGTAGCGCTGCACGGCGCCCGCCGCCACCCGCAGATCGCACGGGGCGCTCCACAGCATCCGGCGCGCCGCGTCGTACCGCTCGATCAGCACCGGGTCCTCCGCCAGCCCGTTACGGGCCACCTTCGCCCGGTACGCGTCGAGCCGGCCGCGCAGCTCCGCCCGGACGGCGAGCGGCGCGGTGACCGCCGTCAGCTGCTCGCGGGCCCGCAGCAACTCCTCCTCGGCCTCGCGCTCCAGGGTCTCCAGGAGCGGTGAGAGGCGGTGCCAGCGGGCATGCCTGCGGTACTCGGACGCGGCGGCCAGACGCTCCTGGAGCGCGGTCGGCGGGCCGTTGACCGCGGGCACCTCGGACGCGGCGATCTTGGCCAGCACCTCGCCGCGCGCCACCCGGGCCTCGGCCAGCGTGCGGTCGGCCCGGGAGAGCACGTCGCGCAGGTGCACGAGCCGCTGCTCGGCGTCCTGCCGTACGGCGAGCACCGCCTCGACCTCGCGCCGCACCTCGTCCAGCGCGCGAGCCGCCCGGTCGTAGCGGGTCGTGTCCGGGCGCCCGCCGCCGGGCGCCGCGCTCCCCGGCCCCGGCAGCCAGAAGGCCAGCGGGTCCGCGATCACCTGAGCCCGCAGCGTGGCCAGCTCCTCGGTGATCGCCTCCAGGTCGTCGCCCGCGGGATGCTCACCGGGCCGTACGCCCACCGAGTGCGCCAGCGAGTGGGTGCGGCGCAGTTCGGCGGCGAGGAGGTCTATGCGGGCGGGCATCGCGGACCACACGGCGTCCGACGCCACGACCATGTCCAGGGCGCTCGCGTACAGCCCGTTCATCCGGGAGACCAGCTCCTCCAGCGTGAACCGCTCGGAGAGGCGGGCCGGTCCGCTGACCGACGGGTCGTGCCCGGCGGCGCCGTGCGCCACGGTGACACCCTGGCCGCGCAGCAGCTCGGTCAGGGCCACCAGGTCCTCGCGGTTGGGGTGGCGGCGTCTGGCCCGCACCGCGCGCGCCTCGTTCAGCACACCCGCGTACGCGTCGAAGTAGCTCCACAGCAGCGTGACCGACCGCTCCGTGACGGCCCACCGCTCCCGGGTGACACCGGACAGCTCGGCGCCCTCCAGGAGCCGGCGGCCCGCGTGGTCCTGGAGGGCGAGGAGCGAGGTCTCGATCGCCTCGTGCTCCGCGCCGAGCCGGGCCAGCGCGCGGTCGGCCTCGTCCCGGTCCATGACCGGACCGGGGGGCCGGGCCGCGTAGCTGGGGAAGGGGCCAGCGACGCCCATCGATCACCTCTCCGCTCTCCCCGCCGGGCCGGGGCCCCGCAGGATCAGTGCCGCCCGCGGGCGGGGGCCTAGTCCCGGTACTTCGGCGCCGGCGGCGCCTTGATCCCGGGCAGGCCGTCCTCCAGCCATTCGCGGTACGACTTCATCCAGAGGCTGTCCGCGCCGCCCGCCCGGTAGTCGACCAGCACCTTGTTGACCCGGGACACCAGGTCGTCCGCGCCCTTCTTCGTGGCCACGCCGTAGTACTCGGTGGTGAACGGGGCGCCCTTGAGCTCCACGGCCGGGTCCTGCGCGGCCTGGCCGGCGGCCAGCGCGTTGTCCGTGACGACCGCGTCGACCTCGCCCAGCTGGAGCCGCACCAGGCAGTCCAGCTGGTTGGGGACCGTGAGCTGGTCCTCGTCGGCCGCCGTGCCGTCGTGCTCGTCCTTGAAGACCGAGCCGAACGACTCCTTCTCCAGCGCCTCGTACGCCGTGGAGCCCTCGGCGGTGCAGACGCGCTTGCCGCCCAGCGTGGAGTTGAACCCGGTGATCGAGTGGTCCTCCTTCGCGGCGAGGACCTGCTGACCGGCCTGGAAGTAGGCCGTCGAGAACGAGACCTGCTTCAGGCGGGCGCAGTTGATCGTCATCGTCCGCACGACGACGTCGACCTTGTCGTTCTCCAGCGCGGCGATGCGCTGGTTGGTCGGGATCGCCCGGAAGATCACCTTGTCGCCGTCGCCCAGGATGTCCTTCGCGATGGCCCGCACCAGGTCGATGTCGAAGCCTTCGAGGTCCCCGGACTCCGGGTTGCGGAAGCCCCACTGGAAGCTGTTCTGGTCGACGCCCGCGATGAGCTTGCCGCGCTCCTTGATCTTCCTGACCGCGTCCCCGTCCACCGCGTCCGGCCGCAGGCTCGCCTCGGGGTCCGTGCAGGAGTCGGCCCGCGCCTGGACGGCGTGTGCCGCGCCCGGCCCCGTCACCTGGGGGCCGAAGACGTCGTCGCCCTCGTGGGACAGCGGCAGCAGGGTCAGCGACGCCGTCACCGCGCAGGCCGCGGCCATGGCGCTCACCCCGCCCCAGCCGCGCAGCCGGCGCAGTCGGCCGCGCCCCGTCCTCGGGTCCTTCGCTGTCATCGCTCCCCCTGTCACCGGAACTCCGAGAGCCTGCGGTTGACCCCGACGATCGCCGCGACCGCACCGAGCAGCGCCAGCACCGCCGCGCCGACGGGCAGGCCGCCCAGGGCGCCGCGGCCGTCCCGCGCGGCCCGGGTGAAGTCGCTCTGCTCGTGCGCCAGAGCCTCGCGCAGCGCGTCGTCCACCTTCTTGAACGACTCGCCCGTCGAATTCTCCTGGCCGATGATCTGCTCCAGAGCCGATTCGTAGTCACCGGCGTCGTCGGTCTTCCGGGCGGTCCGGTGGCGGTCCTGCCACTCGGTGACCGCCTTGGACGCGGAGGCGACCGGCTTGCCGCCCTCGGTGTCCCCGGTGTCATCGGCGAGCTTCGCCGCCGCGGCCAGCTCCTCGCCCAGCGCCTTCATGCCCGCGGTGTAGTCGGTCTCGTACTTGTCGTTCTTGCCGTCCGCGGTCAGCACCGCACCCCGGGCCACCACCGTGAGGTTCTCGTCGGCGCGCGCCTTCAGCGAGTCGATGCGCGCCCGGTTGAGCACGTCCATGGACCGCTGCCCGTGCGAATCGGCCTCGGCCAGGTCGGACCGGGCCACCATGTGTCCCACCGCCAGCCAGAGCAGCAGCACCACCGCGGCGGCCGTCGCGGCCACCAGACCGTGGTTCAGCACCCGGTTCGTACGGCGGTAGTTGCGCCGCTGCGCCCAGAACAGCACCGCCAGCGCGACGACGCCGACGCCCAGCGAGAACCACGGCCAGGCGCGCGCCGCGCTGTGGTCCCGGTCGAGCCGGCCGGTCTCCGCCGCGTACAGCCGCTCGGCGGCCGGCAGCAGCTCGCCGGACATCTGCTGGTTCGCGTACCGCAGGTAGGCGCCGCCCAGCGGGAGCCCCTGCCGGTTGGCGGCGCGGGCGCGCTCGATCAGGCCGGTGTAGCGCGGGAGGCCCTCGTTGAGCGTGGTGATCTCGCGGCCGGACGTCGTGCCCGCGTCCGTGTTCGCCGCGGCCTTCACCAGCAGGCGGGACGCCTCCTCGATGTCCTTCACGTACTGGTCGTGCACCGTGCGCGGCTCCTGCGGGCCGGCCAGGAAGCCGCTCGCCGCCGCCGCGTCCGCGTCGGCCAGCGAGCGGTAGATGCCCGCCGCGTCCGCGCTGAGCGGCTGGCTGCGCTCCACCACGTCGTCGGCCGAGGCCGCCCGGCCGCTGATCTCGAAGGCCGTCACCGCCCCGAACGCGAGGACGAGCAGCGCCAGGACGGCCCCGATGATCCGGAGGCGCCCCGGTTCGGTGGTCGCCGCGGCACGCAGCCGCCCGATCGCGACGGCGCGGGCGCTCGGCTGCGGCGGCACGGCCACCGGCGCGGGCGGCTGCTCCGGTGCGCGGTGCGGCGCCTGGCGCACACTCGGCGGGTGTGTCACTCGACCTCCCCCTCGGTCACTGACGGCGGCCCGCCCCCCGGCCGATCGGGGGACTGGTGCCCGGCCAGAAGTATGGCCGCAGGGACCGGCACACACATCCGGAACGACCGGATCGGGCACCGGACCACGCAGCGGCAGGTCATGACCGGCCGCGGTCAACGGCATTCGATCAAGACAAGCGCCGTTGATCAAGGCGAACGGCACGATCCCCCGCCGCACCGTCCTCCCCACCATCAACACGTCCGGGGCGGCCGATCGGTTCCCTCACGCGAAGGGCGCCCCGCAACCCGCAGGCTACGGGACGCCCCTGACGGCCCGGAACCCGGCCGTCCCGTGCTCAGGCGTACTGCGCCCGCAGTCTCGCGTGCACCTCCGGCGCCGCGCCCGTGTGGTCCAGGCCCAGCAGCCCGGCGCCGAGCACCGGCGACTGCTGCACCACGCGCACCACGGCCTTCGGGGCCCGGTCCGCGAGCAGTCCGGCGATCCGGTCGTCCAACTGCGGGTGCCGCGCCGCCAGGACGCTGCCGCCGAGCAGCACCGGCGCCTCCTCGCCGAGCAGCCCGAGGCGGGTCAGCGCGACGGCCGCCAGCGCCACGACCTCCTCGGCCAGCCGGTCCACCAGGGCCCGCGCCACCGGGTCACCGGCCGCGCTCGTCGCGAACAGCACCGGGGACAGCTCGTGCCGGCGCTCCGGCGCGATGCGGCCCAGGTGCAGCGCCTCGATCAGCGCGTACATCGAACCGAGCCCGAAGTGCGCGGGGAGCGTCCGGGCCAGCTCGGTCGGCTCGCCCCGGCCGTCCTCGGCGCGCGCGGCGAACCACATCGCCTCCTCGGACAGGCCCGAACCGCCGCCCCAGTCACCGGAGATCCGGCCTATCGCGGGGAAGCGGGCGGTGCGCCCGTCCGGGACCATGCCGACGCAGTTGATCCCCGCGCCGCACACCACGGCCACGCCGCGCGGCTCGTCGACCCCGGCCCGCAGGATCGCGAAGGTGTCGTTGCGGACCTCGACCGTGCGGCCCCAGCCGCGCGCCGCCAGCGCCGCGGTCAGCTGCTCCTCCTCGACCGGCAGGTCCGCGTTGGCGAGGCAGGCGGACACATGGGCGATCTGCCCGGCGTCCGTACCGGCCTCGGACAGCGCCCGTTCCACCGCCGCGCCGAGCACGTCGACGGCCGTCTCCACACCGACCACCGGCGGCTGGAACCCGCCGCCCCTGGCCGTGGACAGCACCGTGCCGTCCGCACCGATGAGCGCCACATCGGTCTTGCTGTTCCCCGCGTCGATCGCGAGGACCGAACCGTTCACGCCCACGCCAGGTGCTCCCGGTTGTGCGCGATCAGCTTGTCGGTGAGCGCCTCGGCGTACTCGAACTGCCCGATCAGCGGGTGCGCGAGCAGCGCCTTGAACACCCGGTCCCGGCCGCCGTGCAGCGCGGCCCGCAGGGCGAGGTCCTCGTACGCCGTGACGTTGGCGATGAGCCCCGCGTACAGCGGGTCCAGGGCCGGCACGGCGAGCGGCGTCGCGCCCGAACCGTCGACCTTCGCCTGGACCTCGATGACCGCGTCGTCCGGCAGGAACGGCAGCGTGCCGTTGTTGTACGTGTTGACCACCTGGTGCGCCGAACCGCCGCCGCCGAGCAGCGCCGCCGCCAGGTCCACGGCCGCCTCGGAGTAGAAGGCGCCGCCGCGCTTGGCGAGCAGCGCGGGCTTCTCGTCCAGCGCCGGGTCGCCGTACATGGCGAGGAGTTCCTTCTCCATCGCGGCGACCTCGGCCGCCCGGGAGGGCTTGGTGCCCAGTTCGCGGACGACCTCGTCGTGCGCGTAGAAGTACCGCAGGTAGTACGAGGGGACGACGCCGAGCCGGTCCACGACCGCGCGCGGCATGTGCAGGTCGTCCGCGATGGCGTCGCCGTGCTCGGCGATCAGCCGGGGCAGCACGTCCTCGCCCTGCGGGCCGCCGAGGCGCACCCCCAGCTCCCAGGTCAGGTGGTTCAGCCCGACGTGGTCGAGGTGCACCTCGCCCGGGGCCACGTCGAGGAGGCGGGCGAACTTGCGCTGGAAGCCGATCGCCACGTTGCACAGGCCGACGGCCTTGTGACCGGCCTGGAGGAGCGCGCGGGTGACGATGCCGACCGGGTTGGTGAAGTCGATGATCCAGGCGTCCGGGTTGGTGCGCCGGACGCGTTCGGCGATGTCCAGGACGACCGGGACGGTGCGCAGGGCCTTGGCGAGGCCGCCGGCCCCGGTGGTCTCCTGGCCGACACAGCCGCACTCCAGCGGCCAGGTCTCGTCCTGGTTGCGGGCGGCCTGGCCGCCGACGCGCAGCTGGAGCAGGACGGCGTCCGCCCCGGCGACGCCCGCGTCGACGTCCGAGGTGGTGACGATGCGGCCCGGGTGGCCCTGCTTGGCGAAGATCCGCCGGGCGAGGCCGCCCACGAGGTCGAGCCGGTCGGCGGCCGGGTCGACGAGGACCAGCTCCTCGACCGGCAGCGTGTCACGCAGCCGGGCGAATCCGTCGATCAGTTCGGGGGTGTAGGTGGACCCGCCACCCACTACAGCGAGCTTCATGGTTCAGCCCTTTACTCCGGTCAGTGTGACGCCCTCGACAAAGGCCTTCTGTGCGAAGAAGAAGACGACGATCACAGGGGCCATGACCAGAACGGTCGCGGCCATGGTCAGGTTCCAGTCGGTGTGGTGTGCGCCCTTGAAGGACTCCAGTCCGTAACTCAGCGTCCAGGCCCCCGGGTTCTCGGAGGCGTAGATCTGGGGGCCGAAGTAGTCGTTCCAGGCGTAGAAGAACTGGAAGAGGGCGACAGCGGCGATGCCCGGTTTGGCCATCGGCACCACCACGCGCAGCAGGGTGAGCAGTTCGCCGCAGCCGTCGACCTTCGCCGCGTCGAGGTACTCGTCGGGGATGGTCAGCAGGAACTGCCGCAGCAGGAAGATGGAGAACGCGTCGCCGAAGGCCATCGGGATGATCAGCGGCCACAGCGTGCCGGACAGGTCCAGCTGCTTGGCCCAGAACAGGTACATCGGGATGACCACGACCTGCGGCGGCAGCATCATCATCGAGATGACGAGCATCAGCGACAGATGCCGGCCGCGGAAGCGGAACTTGGCGAGCGCGTACGCCACGGGCAGCGAGGACACCACCGTGAGGACGGTGCCGGCTCCCGCGTACAGCAGGGTGTTCTTCCACCAGGTCAGAAAGCCCGGGGTGTCGAACACCTTCTTGTAGTTGGCCCACTCGAAGGGGTGCGGCCACAGGTCCCGGGTGAGGGCCTGCTGGTCGCTCATCAGCGAGGTGAGCACGAGGAAGACGAACGGCAGCACGAAGAAGAGCGCGGCGGCCACGCCGAGCGCGTGGACGGCGATCCAGTGCAGCAGCGCCTTGCGGCGCGCCACGCGCCGGGCCGGGGTGACGGGGTCACTCACCGGTCCCGCGGCCTTCGGGTGGTCGAGAACCTGCGCCATGTCACTCACCTGCCTGGATCAGTCCGCTGCGGCGCCGCATCAGCAGTGCGGTGAACGCCATGGCGAGGACGAAGAGAACGAGCGCGACCACACAGGCGGAGCCGTAGTCGAAGCGCTGGAAACCGAGGTTGTAGACCAGCTGCGGAAGCGTCAGTGTCGACTTGTCGGGATAGCCGGGTTCGAACTGCTGGCCCGAGCCGCCCATGACACCGGACGCGACCTTCCCTGCCACCAGGGGCTGGGTGTAGTACTGCATCGTCTGGATGATGCCGGTGACCACGGCGAACATGATGATCGGCGAGATGTTCGGCAGCGTGACGTACCGGAACCGGTGGTACGCGGTCGCCCCGTCCAGCTCCGCCGCCTCGTACTGCTCCTTCGGTACGTCGAGCAGCGCGGCCATGAAGATCACCATCAGGTCGCCCACCCCCCACACCGCGAGCGCGGTCAGCGCGGGCTTGGACCAGGTGGCGTCGGTGAACCAGCCGGGCGTCCCCATCCCCAGGTCCCCGAGGATCGAATTGACCGGCCCGGTCCCGGGGTTGAGCAGGAAGACGAAGCCCAGCGTGGCGGCGACCGGCGGAGCCAGGTACGGCAGGTAGAACAGCGTCCGGAAGACACCCGTACCCGTCTTGATCTTGGTGATCAGCAGCCCGACACCGAGCCCGAACACCACCCGGCAGGCCACCATCACCACGACCAGCCAGAGCGTGTTGCGCAGCGCCGGCCAGAACAGCGGGTAGTCGTTGAAGACGAACGACCAGTTCTTGAAGCCGCTGAACTGGGGGGCGGCGAACCCGTCGTAGCTGGTGAAGGAGAAGTAGAGCGTGGAGATCAGCGGGTAGGCGAAGAAGACGCAGAACCCGATCAGCCACGGCGACATGAAGGCCGCCGTCCGAAGCGCCGACCTGCGGCGCTTCGAACGGAGTGTGTACGTGCTCATCGCGTCGGTCCTACTTCGCCTGGGCGATCGCCGCGTCGATTTCCTTCGCGGTCTTCTCCAGCCCCGCCTTGATGTCCGTCTGCTTGCCCTTCTCGACGTCGAAGCCGAGGTTCTGCAGGGACACCAGGTACGCGCCGCCGTTCACCGAGGGCGGGGTGGTGGTCGACTTCGGGTTCGCCGCGATGTCCAGGAAGGTCTTGAAGCGCGGGTCGTACTTCAGCTTCGGCGACTTCAGCGCAGCCAGTGTGGACGGCACGTTGTGGATGGCGTTGGCGAAGTTCACGACCGCGTCGGTGTCGGTCGTCATGAACTTGACCAGCTCCCAGGCCGCGTTCTGCTTGCCGGAGGTGGCGGCGATGCCCGCGATGGTGCCGGTCAGATAGCCCTTGCCGTATGTGTCGGCCTCGTCGTCCGCGACGGGCATCGGGGCCACCCCGATCTCGAACTTCGGTTTGGTGTCCTCGGCCATGCCGAGCCGCCACTCGCCGTCCAGCTGCATCGCCACCTGGCCGGTGTGGAAGGGGTGCTTGGCGCCCCACTCGTCACCGAAGCCGGTACGGAACTTCTCCAGCTTCGCGTAGCCGCCGAGCGAGTCGACCAGCTTCTTCTGCTGGGTGAGCATCGCGGCGAACGCCGGGTCCTTCGCGATGTTCGACTTGCCGTCGGCGTCGAAGTACGTGGGGTTCCAGCCGCCCAGGTAGTGCTCGGTCGTCGACTCGTAGCCGTGGTAGTTCGGCATGAAGCCCAGCTGCTCGTACGAGTCGCCCTTGGTCTTCGTCAGTTTCTTGGCGTCGGCGGCGAACTCGGACCAGGTCTTCGGCGGGTTCGCGATCCCGGCCTTCTCGAACGCGTCCTTGTTGTAGTACAGCCCGTACGCGTCGCCCAGCAGCGGCACCGTGCAGCGCACCCCGTCGAACTGGGTGTACTCGTTCATCGCCTTCGGGAAGGTGGCCTCGGGGTCGATGCCGTCCTTCTTCAGGAACGGGTTGAGGTCGACGAACGCCTTCGAGGAGCAGAACTTGCCCACGTTGTTCGTGGTGAACGACGAGACCACGTCCGGTGCCTTGGAACCGCCGGCCCGCAGCGCCTGGTTGATCTTGTCGTCGGTCATGTTGCCGACGACCTTCACATGGATGTTGGGGTGCGCCTTCTCGAAGGCGTCGACCGTGTCCTGGATGCCCTTCACCTCGCCCGGCGCGCTCCAGCCGTGCCAGAAGGTGATGGTCGTCTCCTTGGACGCGTCATCGTTGGCCCCGGAACTGCTCTGCCCGGTACAGGCGGAGGCGAACAGGGCTATCGCGGCGGTCGCGGCGAGTGCGGCGGCCGGCTTCCGGCGGTTTCCGGACATGGTGGTGTCTCCCGGTGAAGGGGTGGGCAGGGAAGGGCGGAACGTCTACGGGGAAGCGGAAGGGGGCGGGGTGTCAGCGCGAGGTGTCGAACACTTCGTCGCGGGTGGTGGCGAGCGCGCTCTCCAGCGCGCCGCGCAGTACGGGCCGGTGGGTGACGTCCCCGGCGAGCAGCCGGGGCCTGGACGCGGCGAGCTCGGCCAGCTCGGCCGCGACCCGGGCGCGCAGCGGCTCCCCGCCGCGCGAGAACAGCTCGCCGCAGAGCACGACGATCTCGGGGTCCAGGACCGCGACCAGGGAGGCGAGGCCGGTCGCGAGGCCGGTGGCGAACCGGTCGAGCAGCCGGCCGTACGGACCGTCCGCCTCCCCGCCCTCCACCGCTTCGACGGCCCGGCCGACCAGGGCGGCGCCGATCTCCTGATGGGTGCCGGAGCCGGGCGCGTCCTCGATGCCGAGTTCCCGGGCCAGCCGCGCGAGCACCTGGGCACCCGCCAGCTCCTGGAAACCGCCCGCGTTGGCCTTGGCGACCTGGCGGACCAGCGGCGCGCCCGGCACCGGCAGGAAGCCGACCTCGCCGGCGCCCCCGGTGAAGCCCCGGTGCAGCCTGCCGTTGATCACGAGGGCGGCGCCGAGGCCCTCCTCGTTCCACAGCAGGACGAAGTCGTCGTGGCCCCGGGCCGCCCCGCTCCGCTGCTCGGCGACGGCGACGAGGTTGACGTCGTTCTCGTACTCCACGGGCATCGGCAGCAGGGCCGCCAGCTCGTCCAGCAGTGCGGGGGAGTGCCAGCCGGGCAGGTGCGAGGCGTAGCGCAGCCGGCCGGTGTTCGGGTCGAAGGCGCCCGGCGTGCCGATGACGACGCGGTGCACATCGGCCCGGGTCAGCCCGGCGTCCGCGACCGCCCCGTCCAGCGCCTCGGTCACCTGCCTCACCACGCTGTCGGCGCGCCGTCCGGGGGTCCGCAGCTCGAACTCCCCGACCGTCCCGCCGGTCACATCGGCGACGGCGGCGACGATCCGGTGGGCGTTCACGTCGAGCCCGGCGACATGGGCGGCGGAGGCGTTGACCGCGTACAGCTGGGCGTTCGGTCCGGGGCGGCCGGCCGCGGTCCCGGTGGCGACGACGAGTCCGGCGGCTTCGAGGCGGGCAAGGAGCTGGGAGGCGGTGGGCTTGGAGAGCCCGGTGAGCTTCCCGATCCGGGTCCGCGAGAGGGGGCCGTGCTCCAGGAGCAGATCCAGCGCGGCCCGGTCGTTCATGGCGCGCAGAACGCTGGGTGTGCCCGGCGTGTTTCCGGCCATGAGCTCGGCACCTGCCCCTCTGTTAGGAAAGTTTCCTATTCGGTGAGAGGAAGGTAGGTCCCGCGCCGCCGGGGCGTCAATGACCTGACCGCCGGTGGCAACCAAAGCGTTACCTGGCCGGGAACGACAACGGCCGGGGACCCGGTGGGTCCCCGGCCGGGCGGGCTACTTCGTGGTGCTCGGCGGCGGGATCGGGGTCGTCGCGAGGGACTGCGGGGAGGTCGCCGATGCGTACGCGGACGGGGCGGCCACGCCGGCCGTGGGGTCGGCGCCCTCCGGAGCCTCCTCCGGGGTACCGGTCACCATGCTGATGCCCGCCGCGTCCAGGGCCACCTTGATGCGCCAGCGCAGCTCGCGCTCCACGCCGACCGCCTGGCCCGGCATCGTCTTGGCGCTGACCCGGACCGTCATGGACTCCAGCAGCACCGTGTCCAGCCCCAGGATCTCCACCGGGCCCCACAGGCGCTCGGTCCAGGGGTCCTCCTTGGCCATCTCCTGGGCGGCCTCGGTGATCACCGCGCGGATCTTCTCCAGGTCCTCGGTGGGGCGGACCTGGACGTCGACGCCGGCCGTGGACCAGCCCTGGCTGAGGTTGCCGATCCGCTTCACCTCGCCGTTGCGGACGTACCAGATCGCGCCGTTCTCGCCGCGCAGCTTCGTCACGCGCAGGCCGACCTCGATGACCTCGCCGGAGGCGACGCCCGCGTCGATCTGGTCGCCCACGCCGTACTGGTCCTCCAGGATCATGAAGACCCCGGACAGGAAGTCGGTGACCAGGTTGCGGGCGCCGAAGCCGAGCGCCACACCGGCGACCCCGGCGGAGGCGAGCAGCGGGGCCAGGTTGATCTGGAACGCGCCCAGGATCATCAGCGCCGCGGTGCCCAGGATCAGGAACGAGGCCACCGAACGGAGCACCGAACCGATCGCCTCCGAGCGCTGGCGGCGGCGCTCCGCGTTGACCAGGAGCCCGCCGAGCGCGGTGCCCTCCACCGCCTGGGCACTGCGGTTCATCCGCTCTATGAGCTTGGTCAGGGCGCGGCGGACCGCGATGCGCAGGAAGAGCGCGATCGCGGCGATGAGGACGATCCGCAGGCTGGTGTTCAGCCAGGTGGACCAGTTCTCCTCCACCCAGCCCGCGGCGTTGCCGGCCTGCTTCGCGGCTTCGTCCAGCGAGCCCCCGGGCTCGGGTGACGGAGCTGCGGCCAACAGGGCGGACAGGGACACGGCGAAACCTCCAGGGGCGGGCGCTGAGCGGAAGAGCGCTGAAGAACCACACTAACGGGGCATCACCCGTGCTCCGTTGCCGTGACCGGGGGGAGAGACGCGGCTCACCCGGAGATACGGAACGGATAAGGGCCGAAGGCGCCCCGGCACGCCCCGGACCGCTCCGGCGGAGAAAATTCGTTCCCGCCCGTTACCCGCACGTGGTGGCGCTTCGACCAGGCGTGAGGGGAGACTGAGAGCGGAGATCGTCCCGGCGCGAGCCACGCGCCGCCGGCGTACAAGGAGGCATCCGTGCCGCATGTCCTGGTTCTCAACGCGTCGTACGAGCCGCTCGGCGTCGTACCGCTCCGCCGCGCGCTCGTCCTCGTCCTCGAGAACAAGGCCATCTGTCTTGAGGAATCCGGCGCCCTCATGCACAGTGCCACCCGGGTCGTCCCGGCCCCCAGCGTCGTCCGTCTCAAGCGCTTCGTCCGCGTCCCCTACCGGGGTCCGGTGCCGCTGACCCGGCGGGCGCTGTTCGCCAGGGACGGCGGGCGCTGCATGTACTGCGGGGCCGCCGCGACCAGCGTCGACCACGTCATTCCGCGCAGCCGCGGCGGACAGCACGCCTGGGACAACGTGGTGGCGGCCTGCCGCCGCTGCAACCACGTCAAGGCCGACCGCCATCTGCCGGAGCTCGGCTGGCGGCTGCACCAGCAGCCCGCCCCGCCGACCGGGCTGGCCTGGCGGATCATCGGCACGGGCCACCGCGACCCGCGCTGGCTGCCCTATCTGCAACCGTTCGGCGCGGACGACGCGATGGCCCGGATCGACGGCATCTCAGCCTGAGACCGGGCCCGCGTGCTTTCCGGCGCGGTACGCCGTGCCGGGGCGCTCCGGTGTGCCCGGCGGCGGCCCCCGCGGTCCGGGACCCCGGCCTGCCGCGCCCCGGCCCCGTCAGCCGCCCTTCGCCACCGCGTACGCCTTCACCGACCACAGCGAGATGCCGTACTTCGTGGCCCGCTCGTCGCCCCGGACCCGGATGAACCGGGTGTCCTTCGCGTCCATCCGCACCGACTCACGGCCGCCCGCGCCCTCGCGGACGGTCGCGGCGGTGCGCCAGGTGCGGCCGTCGGCGGAGACCTGGACGCGGTAGCGGGAGGCGTACGCGTCCTGCCAGCGCAGGTCGACCTTGCCGAGGCGGACCGGGGCGGGCAGTTCCGCCTGCCACCACGCCCCGTCCTTTGCCGGTGAGGACCAGCGGGTCCCCGGGTCGCCGTCGGACGCGGCGGACGCCGGGAAGTCCGCGGTCTCCTCGCCCGACGAGGAGGCGGTGGCCCCGCGCAGCAGGTCGGGCCCGGCGGTGCGCGGATAGGCCCGGACGGTCAGCGTGGCCCTCTCGTCGCCGAAGGTGAACGGCACCTCGTACTCACCGGCCGGGGTGTCCTTGGGGACCGTGATCTCCACCGGGACCTCGGTCCGTGTCCCGCGCGGCACGGTCGTACGCTTCGGCACCCGGACCTCGATGCCCTCCGGCGCCTTCGCGGTCAGCCTGCCGCGCACCTCGGCCGGCCGGCGTCCGGAGAGCCGGGCCCGGACCTCCTGGGCCCCGCCGCCGATCACCGCGTCGGTCTCGCCGCGTGCCAGGTCCAGCCGGGCGGCGGGCTCGTCGCCGAACCACGGCACCAGCGAGCGCACGTCCGGGGCGGTCCCGGAGCCGGCCGATGCGCCGGCCAGCGGCGGGATGATCAGGGGCGGCGATCCGGCCACCACCGGGGTCGCGGCCGGCCAGCTGATCCGGACGGCGTCCGCCCGCACCCCCTCGCCCGCCGCCTGCGTCCAGCCGCTCGCCGACAGCGGGCCGAGCGTCCGCCAGCCCTCGCCCGGCACGTGCGCCTGGACGGTCGCGCCCGCCGCCGCCCCGGCACCCGGCACGGTCGTCGCGGTGACGGCCTCCAGCGGGCGGGCCCGGTCCAGCCGGACCGTGTAGCTGCCCGGTGACTCGGTCACCTCGCCGCCGGACCGGTCCGTTCCGGTCCAGGAGCGGGCCTCCTTCCGGACCCGGTCGAGGAACGGGCCGAGGACGCCCTCGCCGACCTTCGCCCCGCCCGCCGCGATGTCCGCGCGGACCGGCTCCAGCGCCAGCGACGCCCGCCAGGCGGCGGCCCCGTCGCCCCGGGCCTGGGCGCGCAGCAGGTCGACGGCCAGCTCGCCCGCGTGGCCGTAGCGGGACAGCTGCGCGGTCCACGGCCGGACCTCTTCGCCGAGCCGGCCCCCGGCCGCGCCCGCGAGCCGCCCCGGGGCCCCGCGCATCTCGCCGAACGCGGCCCGCAGCCGGTCCGCCGCCCCGTCGAGGGCCTGGGCGTCGGCGCCCGCGTACGCCGTCCAGAACGCGGCGATCAGCGGTCGCAGATACGCGGACTCGGTGGAGCCGAGGACGGAGCCCGCGCTGTTGCCCGCCAGGGCCCGCAGCGCGTCGCCGCTGCCGCCGGCGGGGCCTGCGAGGTCGTCGATGGCCGCCTGCCAGGACGTCTCGGAGTCGTAGCCCCTGGGGTTCCACGCGAAGTCGGCGGCCGTGAACAGCGGGATGCGGGAGGCGGCGGGCTGCTCCATCGCGTTGGCCAGCAGCGCCGCCGAGCCGACCGCGACCGCCGGGTCCCGGCCGGTGTACGGGCCGAGGAAGATCCGGTCCTGGGCGTAGTCGTTGACCGGGTAGTTGTCCATGGTGACCAGCGGGTGGCCGAACGCGGCGCGCGCCGCGGCCAGTTCTGCGCCGGTGATGGTCCTCGGCACGACCCCGACCCCGGTCCAGGCGACCTCCACCCCGTCGGCCAGCTCCGCGGCGAGCGCCGTGCGGTACTCCGTGACGCCGTCCTGGTAGAACTCCGTCGGCAGCACCGACAGCGGCGCGGCGTCCGGGTGGCGTTCCGCCAGGTGCCGGGCCACGCCGTTCACGACACGGGCCTGGGCGCGGGCCGCCGCCCCGGGGCCGCTGCCGAAGGTGTCCGCGTCGGCCGCGCAGTGCCACTCGCTGTAGCTGACGTCCTGGAACTGCACCTGGAAGACCCGCACCCCCAGGTCCCACATCGCGTCGATCTTCCGGTGGAGCGCCTTCCGGTCGCGCTCCGAGGACAGACACATGGACTGCCCCGGCGCCACCGCCCACCCGAGCGTCACATGCGAGGCCGCGGCCCGCTCGGCCAGCGCCCGGAAACCGGCGCGCCGCGCCGCCGGATACGGGTCGCGCCAGCGGGCCTGCCGGTACGGGTCGTCGCCCGCCGCGTAGAGATAGCGGTTCTGCTTGGTGCGCCCCAGGAAGTCGATCTGTGCGAGCCGGTCCTCCTGACTCCACGGCTGCCCGTAGAAGCCCTCGGTCAGCCCGCGCACCGCGGTCGAGGGCCAGTCCCGGACCGTGACCCCGGCGACCTTTCCGCCCCGGACCAACTGGCCCAGCGTCTGCACCGCATGGAACAGGCCGTCCTCGCCGACGCCCTCCAGGGCCACGGTGTCCCGCTTCCCGGTCCGGCCGGCCGCGAGCCGGTAGCCGCCCGCCGGCAGGTCCGCCCGGTCCGCCGCGCCCAGGGCGCGCAGCGCGTCCGCGGCCCCTTCGCCGCCCACCCGGATCACCGGCCCGGCGCCCGGCAGCGTCTCGTGGACCGTACGTACCCCGGCCTCCCGCAGGACCGTGCGCAGCGCGTCCACGGCGTACGGATCGGCCCGAGCGTCCGCGACCAGGGTGACCTCGCCGGTCAGCGCCACGGCCGGCCCCGCCGCCTCCAGGCTCTGCGGGCGCGGCCACACGGCGGGGGGAGCGGGGTCGGCGGCGCGCTCCCGGTCCGCCGCGGACCGGGACGCCGGGTCCGGGGGAGCGGCGAGTGCGGGCGGGGCGACGGCGGCGAGCAGCCCGCCGAGCACGGCCACGGCGACGGCCGTCGCCCGCGTCCTGCCACTGAGCCGCATCCCTGTCTCTCCCCTCGCTCCCACCAGTGGGTTCCGAGCCCACCACCCCGCGCGCGAGAGTGTCAATGCGCGAGGCGATCGGTACGGAAATGCCCGGTTGTGACCGGTGTGATGAACGGGGTGCGTGCGACGGGGTGATACGCGAAAGACAGCGCCGAATGGCCGAAAAAGGCGAACGTCTTGCGGACAACCGGCCCTCCGGGAACGGATTGTGACCCGGAGCACGTTGAACTCGTTGTTGTAACGCCTACGTCTGCGGCGGCGCCCGCTGGGTAGGCCGTCACTGTCCTGTTCTCCACGGCCAGGAGGCCACCATGCCCGCCACCGCGCAGCTTCCGCTCTCCGCCCTCTCCAAACAGGCATCCGGTCCCGCCCCGCTGATCAGCGCGTCCCCCGCCACCCTGCCCGGCCCGCTCACGAGCGAGCCGCCGCTCGCCGACGCCATACCCCTGACCAGCGAGCCCCCGCTCGCCGAGGCCACCCCCCTGACCAGCGAGCCCCCGCTCGCCGTCCTCGCCCCGCTGACCAGCGAACCGGCCGCGTCCGGCAGCGCGTGGGGCCCGGAGTCCCCAGGAGTCTGAATGGGCTTGTCCCGGCTCGCCGCACTGCACGGCGTCGCCACCTCCTTCTCCCCTTCCGCCGGCGTCACCGAGCCCGTCCCCGAGACCACGGTCGTCGCCGTGCTCGGTGCGCTCGGCGTCGACGCCACCACGCCCGAAGCGGTACGGGACGCGCTCGCCGCCGCCGCGTCGGCGGCCCGCGCCCGGCTCCTCCCGGCCACGCTGGTCGTGTGGTCCGGCGAGCCGCTGCCGCCCGCGCTGAGCGCCCTGCCGCCCGGCACGGAGCTGGCCGTCCGGCTGGAGGAGGCCGGCGAGACGGACGAGCCGGTCCTGCTGCGGGTGCCCGCCGGGGAGCCGGATCCGGCCGGACCGGGAAGCGCCTGGTGGACCGAGCCCCCGCCCGGGGTCCACCGGCTCACCGCCCACGCGCCGGGCCGCGAGCCGCAGGACTGCACGCTCGTCGTCGCCCCGGACCGCGTCCCGCAGCCGCCCGGCCGCACCCACGGCTTCCTCGTCCAGCTGTACTCCCTGCTCTCGGCCCGCTCCTGGGGCATGGGCGACCTCGGTGACCTCGCCGACCTCGCCTCCTGGTCCGGCCGCCGGCTGGGCGCCGGCTTCGTCCAGATCAACCCGCTGCACGCGGCGGTGCCCGGCGACCCGACCGACCCCTCGCCCTACCGCCCGTCCTCCCGCCGCTTCCCGGACCCGGTGCACCTGCGGATCGAGTCCGTCCCGGAGTACGGCCACGTCCCCGACCCGGTGGCCCTCGACGCACTGCGCCGCAAGGGCGCCGAACTGCGCGAAGCCGTCCTGGACAAGGGCGCCCTCATCGACCGGGACGCCGTCCGGGCCCTCAAGCGGCAGGCCCTCGACCTGCTCGTCGCCGTCCCCCTCACCCCCGGCCGGCACGCCGCCTACTGCGACTTCCTCGCGGTCCAGGGCCGGGCCCTGGAGGACCACGCCCTGTGGTGCGCCCTGGCCGAGGTGCACGGCCCCGACTGGCACGGCTGGCCCCAGGACCTGCGCGACCCCCGCTCCGACGCCACCGCCCGCGCCCGCACCGAACTGCTGGACCGGGTCGACTACCACTGCCGGCTCGCCTGGCTGACCGACACCCAGCTCGCCGAGGCCCAGCGTGCCGCCCTGGACGCCGGGATGGCCGTCGGCATCGTCCACGACCTCGCGGTCGGCGTGCACCCCGGCGGCGCCGACACCTGGGCCCAGCAGGACGCCTTCGCCCAGGGCATGTCCGTCGGCGCGCCCCCGGACGCCTTCAACGCGCGCGGCCAGGACTGGGGCCTGCCGCCCTGGCGCCCCGACGCGCTCGCCGCCCTCGGCTACGCCCCGTACCGAGGCCTCCTGCGCGGCCTCCTCGCCCACGCGGGCGCCCTGCGCATCGACCACGTCATGGGCCTGTTCCGGCTCTGGTGGGTGCCCGAGGGCCGCCCGCCCACGGAGGGCACCTACGTCACGCACGACGCGGAGGCGATGCTCGCCGTGCTGGTCCTGGAGGCGCACCGGGCCGGCACCGTCGTCGTGGGGGAGGACCTGGGCACCGTCGAGCCCGGCGTCCGCGAGGCACTGGCCCGGCGCGGTGTCCTCGGCACCTCGGTGCTCTGGTTCGAGCGCGACTGGGCGGGCGACGGCCGCCCCCTCGCCCCCGAGCGGTGGCGCGCCGACTGCCTGGCCACCGCCACCACCCACGACCTGCCCTCCACCGCCGCCCGGCTGACCGGCGACCATGTGACGCTGCGCCACCGCCTCGGCCTGCTCACCCGCCCGCTCGACGAGGAGCTGAGGCAGGACGGCGCGGACACGGCCGAGTGGCTGGCCCTGCTGACCCGGCTGGGCATGCTCCCGGAGGGCGCCGAGGACGAGGAGGCGGCCGTCCGGGCCGTCCACCGCTTCCTGCTGCGCACCCCCGCCCGCATGGCCGGGGTGTGGCTGCCCGACACCATCGGAGACCGCCGCCCGCAGAACCTGCCGGGCACCTGGGACCAGTACCCCAACTGGCGGCTGCCCATCGCCGACGCGGAGGGCGTCCCGGTGACGCTGGAGCAGCTGGCCGCCTCGCCCCGGCTGCACCGCCTGATGGATGTCCTGCGCAACCCCGGGGAGCGCCCGGAGGTGCGGGAAGCGCCCTAGCGGACCCCGTACGGCACCCCCGGGCGCGCGGCCCGCGTGGGCGTTCGCTACGTTTGCACCGTGGACAAGAAGAACGCTATGCGCGCCGGCGCCGTCGCCGCCGGAACGACGCTGATGATGCTGCTCATGTCGTCCCCCGCGCTCGCGCTCACCCGCGACGACGGCGACGACCCGGGTCCCGGCCTGAGCGTGCTCGACACGCTCGGCCTGTTCGTCCTGGCGCCCCTCGTCCTGTTCGCGGTCATCGCGGGCCTGGTCATGGTGCTCGACAAGTCCAAGAAGCAGGCCTGACCCACCTGCCCGGCGACCGGGGCCCCGCCCCGGTCCCGCCCCGCGCAGCACGGGTGCGCCGCACGGTAGCCACTACCGCGCGGCGCACACGCATGTCCGGGGCGGGGTACGGCGGTAGGTTGCGGCCATGACCGAGTGGGACGTCAAGAAGCTCCGCATCCTGCGCACCCTGCGCGACCGGGGCACGGTCACCGCGACCGCCGAGGCCCTGCTGATGACCCCGTCGGCCGTCTCCCAGCAGCTCTCCAACCTGGCGAAACAGCTCGGCGTGCCCCTCCTGGAGGCCCAGGGCCGGCGCGTCCGCCTGACCGACGCCGCCCATCTCGTCCTGCGCCACGCCGAGGCGGTCTTCGCCCAACTGGAGCGCGCCGACGCCGAACTGACCGGCTATCTGCGCGGCGAGGCCGGCGAGGTGCGCGTCGCCGCCTTCGCCACCGCCGTACCCGCCCTCGTCGTCCCGGCCGTGCAGCGGCTGCGCGCCGACGGCCGCCCCGGCCCCGGTGTCCGGGTCCGGGAGGCGGAGGCCGCCCTCGCGTTCGAACTGCTGGCCGCCGCCGAGGTGGACCTCGCCCTGTCGCTGGCCGCCCACGCCCCGACGGCCCGTGACCCCCGGTTCGCCGTACTGCCGCTGCTGGCCGACCCGCTCGACGTGGCGCTGCCGGCCGGTCACCGGCTCGCGGACGCGCCGGGGCTGCGGCTGGCCGATCTGTCCGCCGAGCCGTGGATCTTCGGCGGCTCGGAGCCCTGGTCGGAGATCACCGTCTCCGCGTGCCGGGCCGCGGGCTTCGTCCCCGAGCAGGCGCACAGCGCGTCCGGCTGGACCGCGATCCTCGCCATGGTCGCCGCGGATCTGGGCATCGCCCTGGTGCCGCGCATGGCCTCGGCGGAGCGGCACGGCCGGGACGGCGTGGTGATGCGGGTCCTGGACGCGGACCGGCCCCGGCGCCATGTCGTCGCCGCCGTCCGGCGCGGGAGCGAGGACGCCCCGGCGGTGGCCCGGGTCCTCGCGGCGCTGCGCGAGGCGGCGGAGCCGTACGGGGAGAACGCGACCGTTCAGTTCTGCTGAACAATTCGTGCGGAAACTTTCGATGGACCTACCGGCTTCCGTCGTACGACAGTGAACGCATGACCACCGAACAGAATGAGATCCGGAACGACGATCCCCACGCCAACGACGCGGCCCCGTACGGCGGCGGCGACCCCTACGCCGACTACCGCACCGCCGACCTCCCCTTCACCGAGCTCGTCGACCTCGCCGACCGCCGCCTCGGCGCGGGCGTGATCGCCGCCAACGACGAGTTCTTCGCCCAGCGCGAGAACCTGCTCGTCCGGGAGCGCGCGGTCTTCGACCCCGAGCACTTCGGCCACAAGGGCAAGATCATGGACGGCTGGGAGACCCGCCGCCGGCGCGGCGCCGACGCCGGACACCCCTTCCCGGCCCCCGACGAGCACGACTGGGCGCTGATCCGCCTCGGCGCCCCCGGCATCATCCGCGGGATCGTCGTCGACACCGCCCACTTCCGGGGCAACTACCCGCAGCGCGTCTCCGTCCAGGCCACCTGCGTCGAGGGCGCGCCCGGCCCGGAGCAGCTGCTCGCCGACGACGTGAAGTGGGAGGAGATCGTCCCCCCGACGCCCGTACGCGGCCACGCCGCCAACGGCTTCGAGATCACCGGCGGACGCCGCTACACCCACATCCGCCTCTGCCAGCACCCCGACGGCGGCATCGCCCGCCTGCGCGTGCACGGCGAGGTCGTCCCCGACCCGGCCTGGCTGGCCGCGCTCTCCACGTTCGACCTGATCTCGGTCCTGAACGGCGGCAGTTACGAGGACGCCTCGGACCGGTTCTACTCCTCGCCGACCCAGATCATCCTGCCCGGCACCTCCCGCAAGATGGACGACGGCTGGGAGAACCGCCGCCGCCGGGTCCGCGACACCAACGACTGGGTCCGCTTCCGGCTGCCCGCCCAGGGCGCCGTCCGCGCGGTCGAGATCGACACCGCCTATCTCAAGGGCAACGCGGCCGGCTGGATCGCCCTGCACGGCCGCGACGGCGAGAGCGGCGAGTGGTTCGAGATCATCCCGCGCACCCGGCTCCAGCCCGACACCCTGCACCGCTTCCCGCTGCCGGCCGAGGCCGTGGTCACCCACGTACGGCTCGACGCCTTCCCCGACGGCGGGGTCGCCCGGATGCGCCTGCACGGCTCCCTGACCGCGTCCGGAGCCGCCGAACTGACCGCCCGTTACGAGGCGTCGGCCTCGTAACCCCTGCTCCCGCCCGGCGGACGGCTGCGCTTCAGCGCCTGTCCGCCGGGCGGTTTCCAGCAGGCCCTACGCGGTCGCGGCCGCCGCGTCAGCCGTCCGCGCCCGCAGCGCGCGCTCCACGCCCGAGCGGGACTCCGAGATCAGCCGGCGCAGACCCGCGCCCGGTTCGGCCGAGGCCAGCCAGGCGTCCGTGGCGTCCAGGGTCTCCTGCGAGACCTGGAGCACCGGGTACAGGCCGATGGCGACCTGCTGGGCCATCTCGTGGCTCCGCGAGTCCCACACGCCCTTCACCGAGGCGAAGAACTTCTCCGTGTACGGGGCCAGCAGCTCGCGCTGGTCCGTCTGCACGAAGCCGGCGATGACCGCCTCCTGGAGGGAGTTCGGCAGCTTGTCGGACTCCACGACCGACGCCCACGCCTCGGCCTTCGCCTCCTCGCTCGGCCGCGCCGCACGGGCGGAGGCCGCGTGCCGCTCGCCCGCCGCCGTGCGGTCGCGCGCGTACTCGGCGTCGATCTCGTCCTCGTCGATCAGCCCGGTGGCAGCGAGCCGCTGGACGAGCGCCCAGCGCAGCTCGGTGTCGACGGTCAGCCCCTCGATCGCCTCGGTGCCGTCGAGCAGCGAACGCACCAGGTCCAGCTGCTGCGGGGTGCGGGCGGTGGCCGCGAAGGCGCGCGCCCAGGCCAGCTGGTGGTCACTGCCCGGCTCCGCCGCACGCAGGTGCGCGAGCGTCGCCTCGGTCCACTGCGTCAGCCCCGCCTCGCGCCACTCCGGCGTCGCGTACAGGTCGATCGCCGTCTTGACCTGGCGGTGCAGCGACTGCACGACGCCGATGTCCGTCTCCTTGCCGATCCCGGACAGGACCAGCGCGAGGTAGTCGCGGGTGGCCAGTTCGCCGTCGCGGGTCATGTCCCAGGCCGACGCCCAGCACAGGGCGCGCGGCATCGACTCGGCGAAGTCGCCCAGGTGCTCCGTGACGACCCGCAGCGACTCCTCGTCGAGGCGGACCTTCGCGTACGAGAGGTCGTCCTCGTTGAGCAGGATGACGGCCGGCCGCGCGGTGCCGGCCGGGAGCGGCACGGTGGTGCGCTCGCCGTCGACGTCCAGCTCGATCCGGTCCGTACGCACCAGCTTCCCGGCCTCGTCGAGGTCGTAGAAACCGATGGCGATGCGGTGCGGGCGCAGCGTCGGCTCGCCCTTCGCGCCGGCGGGCAGCGCGGGCGCCTCCTGGAGCACGGTGAACGAGGTGAGGTGACCGTTCTCGTCGGTCTCGGTCTCCGGGCGCAGGATGTTGATGCCGGCCGTCTCCAGCCACGCCTTCGACCAGGCCTTCAGGTCGCGGCCCGAGGTCTCTTCCAGCGCGCCGAGGAGGTCGGAGAGCCGGGTGTTGCCGAAGGCGTGCGCCTTGAAGTACGCCTGGACGCCCTTGAAGAACTCGTCCATGCCGACGTACGCCACCAGCTGCTTCAGGACGGATGCGCCCTTGGCGTACGTGATGCCGTCGAAGTTGACCAGGACGTCGTCCAGGTCGCGGATGTCGGCCATGATCGGGTGGGTCGAGGGCAGCTGGTCCTGCCGGTAGGCCCACGTCTTCATGGAGTTGGCGAACGTGGTCCAGGAGTGCGGCCACCCCGAGCCCTCGGCGTACGCCAGGCAGGCGATCGAGGTGTAGGTGGCGAACGACTCGTTCAGCCAGAGGTCGTTCCACCACTCCATCGTCACGAGGTCGCCGAACCACATGTGGGCCAGCTCGTGCAGGATGGTCTCGGCCCGCGTCTCGTACGCCGCGTCCGTCACCTTGGAGCGGAAGACGTACTGGTCGCGGATGGTGACCGCGCCCGCGTTCTCCATCGCGCCCGCGTTGAACTCCGGGACGAAGAGCTGGTCGTACTTGGCGAACGGGTAGTCGTAGTCGAACTTCTCCTGGAACCAGTCGAAGCCCATCCGGGTCACGTCGAAGATCGCGTCCGCGTCCAGGTACTCCGCGAGCGAGGGCCGGCAGTAGATGCCCAGCGGGACGGTCCGGCCGTCCTTCTCGTAGCTGCTGTGCACCGAGTGGTACGGGCCGACGATCAGCGCGGTGATGTACGAGGAGATGCGCGGAGTCGGCTCGAACGACCAGACGTCGTCCTTCGGCTCCGGCGTCGGCGAGTTGGAGATCACGGTCCAGCCGGACGGCGCCTTCACGGTGAACCGGAAGGTCGCCTTCAGGTCGGGCTGCTCGAAGCTCGCGAAGACGCGGCGCGCGTCCGGCACCTCGAACTGGGTGTACAGGTACGCCTGCTCGTCGACCGGGTCGACGAAGCGGTGCAGCCCCTCACCGGTGTTGGTGTACGCGCAGTCGGCGACGACCTTCAGCTCGTTGGCGCCGGCCTGCAGGTGCGGCAGGGTGATGCGTGAGTCGCGGAACACCGCCGCGACGTCCAGCGCCCTGCCGTTCAGCTCGACCTCGTGCACCGCGGGGGCGACCAGGTCGATGAAGGTCTCCGCACCGGCTTCGGCGGAGTCGAAGCGCACGACGGTGACGGACCGGTAGGTCCCGCCCTCCTGCGCTCCGGAGAGGTCGAGATCGATCTCGTACGCGTCCACGGTCAGCAGGCGCGCCCGCTCCTGTGCCTCTTCGCGGGTCAGATTCGTGCCAGGCACGCGGTCATCTCCTTGCTCTGTGATGTTTCCCGTCATCCTTCCACGGGACGCGTGCCCAGGGCGATGTCCGTTTTCCGCCGGACCGCGGCGCCGAGGCGCGGGAGGCTCGGACCATGACCACTTACGAGGCACGCGCGATCGAACCGGACGCGCTGAAGGAACTCCGGGAGACCGACGACGCCGGCCGCCCCTGTGTCCCGTACACCGCCACCGAGGGCGGCGACCCGCTGCGGTGCTGCCTGCGCGGCAGCGAACCGGGGGAGCGCGTCGCGCTCGTCTCGTACGCCCCGCTGCGCCGCTGGGCGGCGGAGACCTGGGCCCGCCCGGGGGCGTACGACGAACAGGGCCCGGTCTTCATCCACGCCGACACCTGCGAGGGGCCGGACCCCGCCCGGAACGGCTACCCGTTCTCGCGCGCGGGCGCGCTGCGCACGGTCCGGCGCTACGACGCGGACGGCCACATCGTGGGCGGCCGCCTCCTGGAGATCCCCGCGGACGAGGAGCGCGGCTATGACCAGGCCTTCGCGGAGGCCTTCACGGACCCGGCGGTGGCCCTGGTCCACGTACGCGCCGTGGAATACGGCTGCTGGCACTTCGAGGTGCGGCGCCCCTGAAGCCCCGAACCTTCAAGCCTCGCCGGCGTTTGAGGCGCGGGGTCCGGGGCGGAGCCCCGGTTTCGGGAAGGGGCGGGGAGGGGACAGCTCCGCGCAGCGGCACCGCGCGGGGCTCCGCCCCGTACCCCGCTCCTCAATCGCCGGAGGGGCTGAAAATTCAGCCCCGCAGCTCCGCCGCGACCAGCTCCGCGATCTGGACCGCGTTCAGCGCCGCGCCCTTGCGCAGGTTGTCGTTGGAGACGAACAGCGCCAGTCCGTGCTCCACGGTCTCGTCGTCGCGGATGCGCCCCACGAAGGACGCGTCCTTCCCCGCGGCCTGCAGCGGCGTCGGGATCTCGGACAGCTCGACGCCCGGCGCGTCCTTCAGCAGCTCGTACGCGCGCTCCACGCCGATCGGGCGGGCGAAGCGGGCGTTGACCTGGAGCGAGTGGCCCGAGAAGACCGGCACCCGGACACACGTGCCGGAGACCTTCAGCTCCGGGATCTCCAGGATCTTGCGGGACTCGTTGCGGAGCTTCTGCTCCTCGTCCGTCTCGAAGGAGCCGTCGTCGACGATCGAGCCGGCCAGCGGCAGCACGTTGAAGGCGATGGGGCGCTTGTAGACACCGGGCTCCGGGAAGTCCACGGCCGAGCCGTCGTGCGTCAGCTTGTCCGCGTCGGCGACGACCTTGGACGCCTGGCCGTGCAGCTCGGCGACGCCGGCCAGACCGGAGCCGGAGACCGCCTGGTACGTGGCGACGGTCAGCGCTTCGAGCCCCGCCTCCTCGTGCAGCGGGCGCAGCACGGGCATGGCGGCCATCGTGGTGCAGTTCGGGTTGGCGATGATGCCCTTGGGGCGGTCGGCGATCGCGTGCGGGTTGACCTCGGAGACGACCAGCGGGACCTGGGGGTCCTTGCGCCAGGCGGAGGAGTTGTCGATCACGACGGCGCCCTGCGAGGCGACCTTCTCGGCCAGCGCCTTGGACGTGGCGCCGCCGGCGGAGAACAGCACGATGTCCAGGCCCGTGTAGTCGGCCGTGGCGGCGTCCTCGACGGTGATCTCGCGTCCCTGCCACTCGATGACGGAGCCCGCCGAGCGCGCGGAGGCGAACAGCCGCAGCTCGTCGGCCGGGAACTTCCGCTCGGCCAGGATGCTGCGCATGACTGTGCCGACCTGACCGGTGGCGCCGACGATTCCGACCTTCACAGGAACTCCCTCAGACGTACGAACGGGCACGGTTGCCGCTCCATGATGCGTATGTCCACGGCCGCCTTGTCCAATCCATTGTCCGACCTGCGGACGGCGTGCGCGCAGCGCAGCGGGGGCGGGCGCTCCGTGAGCGCCCGCCCCCGCTGTCGTACGGATCACATGTTCAGCGCGGTGTGACTACGGGGTGACCTTCCCGATCACGACGCTGCCGGTGCCCGCCGCGGTGCCCCGGGCGTTCACCAGGCTCACCTCGCCGAAGAACTGCCGGCCCTCGGGGGCCGCGCCGGCCACCTTCACCTGGGCACCGACCGTGGCCGACGCGCCGGGGGCCAGGTTCACGGCCTTCGACTCGTCGACGGAGATCGTGCCGAGCGACGCCGAGTAGTACACGTCCCGGTAGTCGTACGCGGTGGTCCCGGCCGGGACGGAGTAGCCGTCGATGACGACCGTGTACGTGCCCGCGGCCGGCTTCACCAGGCTGACGGACTCCTCGGAGCCCGCCGTGGTGGAGGCGCCCACCTCGGTGCTGCCCTTGTAGACGTACAGGTCGAGGTCGGCGTTGGCGTCGCTCGTGCCGCCGATGGCGACGTCCAGCTTCTCGACGCCCGCACCGATGGTGACCTCCTTGACGTACTCGCCGCCCGTGGAGATCGACGGACGCTCGACGTCGGCCGAGCCCAGCGAGCCGCCCTTGAGCCGGCCCTCCAGGGGACCCGCGTTGTTGGTGACCTTCCAGTCGACCGCCGCCGGGGTGCCGATCTTCGCCTCGGGGATGGTCCGCACCGCCGGGTCGAAGGTCGCGCCGAGCAGCGCCACGTCGAGCTTGTACGGGTTGTCCAGCAGCGGCGAGGTGCGCCGGGCCTCGACCTCGATCTCCCAGACACCGGGCTGCGGGTCGGCGTAGGAACGCGCGTCCGGGCGGCAGGTGTTGGCCGGGTTCTCGTAGTTCGGGTAGCAGAACGGCGTACCGCTGTCCTCCATCTGCACCCCGTACGGGTGGATCGAGATGAAGCGGGTCTGGCTGCCCGAGCGCAGGGCGCTCATCGCGACCTCAAGGGTCTTGGCGCCCTCCGGCACGGTCACGAAGTACGACGTGGTGCCGTTGCGCTGCACCGAGCCGGACGCCTTGAACGCGTAGGACGGCTTCGCCAGCTCCTTGGAGACGACGACCGTGGTGAGGATCTGCTGGTCCGTCCCGGCGGTCTTCTTGTCGTCGAGCTGCAGGATCGCGCTGTGCACGCCCGCGCTGCCCGGCTTCGCCTGGACCTTGACCGTCACCGGCTTGCCCAGCGGCAGCGAGACCTTCTTGGAGCCGACGAGCTTGAAGGTGCCGTCGTTGTACTTCCAGGAGAGCGTGTGCCCGACCTTCTTGTCCGGGCCCGTGGTGCGGGTGACCGTGACGTCGTAGGTCTTCTTCTGGCCCGCCTTGAGGCCGCCCTCGCGGTCGTACAGGCCGGTGCCGAAGCCCGGGGTCTTCAGCGCGAAGTCGATCGCGGTGTCGACGGGCGCCTTGACGGAGTACTCGTGCGCCGGGGCGCCCTGCTTCGCGATCAGCTTCCAGGCGTCGACGATGTTGATCAGACCGGCGCCCTGGGCGTGCGCGGGCACGTCCTTGATCTTGGTCGCGGTGCTGGTCAGCGCGGTGCGCAGGTCGGCCGGGGGCAGCTCGATGTGCTTCTGCTTCGCGGCGGACAGCAGCAGCGCGGTGGCGCCGGCGGCCTGCGGGGAGGCCATCGACGTGCCCTGGAGCATGGAGTAGCCGGCCGGCAGCGAGTAGCCCGCCTCCTTGACCGGGGAACCGGGCAGCCAGGTCTGCGTCGAGTTGATCGACGCGCCGGGCGCCGTCAGGGTCGGCGCGAAGCCGCCGTCCTCACGCGGGCCGCGCGAGGAGAAGGGCAGCATGTCGTACTTCTTGGTGACGTTCGAGCCGTAGTTGGCGGCCCAGGTCTCCTTGGAGATGGACGCGCCGACCGAGATGACGTGGTCGGCGAGGCCGGGGTCACCGATGGTGTTGACGCCGGGGCCGTCGTTGCCGGCCGAGATGACCAGCTGGACGCCGTAGATGTCGACGAGCCGCTTGTACAGCTCGGCGCGGGCGTTGTTGCCGTCGTTCAGCGGCGGCAGGCCGCCGATCGACATGTTGACGACGTCGACGCCGCGGTTCACGACGAGGTCGATCATGCCCTCGGTGAGCGCGATGTTGGTGCAGCCGCCGGACCAGGTGCAGGCGCGCGAGGAGACGATCTTCGCGCCGGGCGCGGCACCGTTCATCTTGCCGCCGAACAGGCCGTTGGCGGCGGTGATGCCCGCGACGTGGGTGCCGTGCTCGGACTCGATGACCCCGATGGACACGTAGTCGGAGGTGTCACCGGCCGCGTTGTAGACCACGTTCTTGCGGTTCTCGACGACGAACGGGATGCGCTCCACCACATCGGTGCGCGGGTCGTCCTTGCCGAAGTAGGAGACCTGGTGCTTCTCCTTGTACGGCTTGAGGGCGGTGTCGTCGGAGAAGTCCGCGTTGCCGTTCAGGTCGACGCGGGTGGTGCCGGTGACCGGGTCGTACAGGACGGCCCAGGTGTCGGTGGTGTCGCCGTCGCGGTTCAGGTCGCCCGCCATGTCGCCGCCCTTGGTGGCGGCCTCGGCGAACAGGCTGATCCGGTACAAGCCCTTGGGCGCGTTGTACGTACGCCCCTTGTACGTGAACACCGGACCGGACACGGCGTCCGTCATCCGCAGCCAGGTGCCGTCGCCGTCGCTGACCGGGTCGGTGGCGGTCACCCAGTCGGTGATCTTGCGCTCACCGGTGGTGGTCTTCTGCAGCGCCGGGTGCGCGATGTCGACGCCCGCGTCCAGGACCCCGATGGTGATCCCGCGTCCGTCGGCCTTCGGGTGCTGCTTGACGAAGTCGACCGCACCGGTCTCGAAGGACGGGTTGTACGGGTTCTTCGCCGGGGTCTTCTTCCCGGGCGCCGCGTAGCTGCCGTTCGACTTCGCCTTGGCCTTGCTGCCGGTCGCCCGGTCGGCCGCGGGGGTCGGGTCGTCCAGCATGATCTCCTGCTTGAGATCGATGCCGTGGACGGAGCTGAGCTTCGACGCCGCCTTGATGGTGGCCTCGGCGGCCGAGGTCGGCACGGTCGCGCGGACGTAGCCGAGCTTGTCGTACGCGCGCCCCAGCACGGAGCCCTTGACGGCGTCCAGCTGCTTGGTGACCTGCTCGGTCGCGCCCGGGGCGGTCGCGACCATCATGGTGATGTTCTTCTCGCCCTTGGCCTTGGCCTTGGTCAGGACGTCGGCGTCGGCGGTGCCCAGCTTGTCCGCCGGAGCGGTGCCGGCGGCCTTGACAGGTGCGGTGGCCGGGTCGTCGGCGGCGAAGACGGGGGCCACACCGGTGGCGGCCAGCGCGGCCACCAGACCGGCGGCGGCAGCCACCCGGGCCGCACGTCTCGCTCCGGATATGGAACCGGGGGATTCGGAGGTCATCAGCATCCCTGTATGTGAAAGAGAGAGTCCGGAAATCGGTACCGGATGACCGCTCACCCTTTCGTAAATGCCAGGGGTTTGTGGAGAGTTGTGGGGGGCTTGTTGCGGACATGGCGGAATTCCGCCACGGGGGCCGAAGCGTCAGAGGGGACGAACGGGCTGATACGGCACGTAAATCCGGCCGTGCGGGGGCGCCGGGGGAGTGTGGGCCCGGTTCAACGGGGAAGGATCATCACATACGCCGCCGGCTCCCGGTCCGCCGCGGCCATCAGTGCTGTCCGGACCACGGCCGCCTGCTGCTCGCGGGCGTCGCGCAGCTTCTTCGGCGTGAGGTGGACGACGGTGACGCCGAGCCGCTCCAGGTGTTCGCGCCGCGCGGCGTACGCGGACCACTCCGCCTCGTGCTCCTCCTGGCGCCGGCCCCCGTCGAGCCGGCTGTGGCGCGGGGCCCTGGTGTCCAGCTCCACGGCGACCGCCTCGTCGGGCCAGTAGGCGTCCACCCCGCCGAGGTGCGGCCCGCCGGGCAGTCGCAGGTCCACGTTCCACAGCGGCTCCTTGAGCCCGTGCGCGCGCACCATGTCGTACAGCCGCTCCTCCGCCATGGCCCGGCCCTCGGCCAGCAGGGTGTCGACCGCGTGCACCACCTGGGGCCGGCCGAGCACCTTGGCGCGGTTCAGTTCGCCGACCACCACGGCCGGTTCGCAGTGGCCGCCGCGCACCGCCTCGGTCAGCAGCCGGCGCACGGTGACCGCGTCCCCGAGTCCGGCCACCGCGTCCGCCAGCGCCCGCGCCACCGGGGCGACCGGCAGCCCGTCCACCCGCTCCGGGCGCGGCAGTTCGGCGGTCCGCAGCAGCCGGGCGTACCCGGCCGAGCGCAGCCGCCGCACCCGGGGGACCAGCACGTCGACCCGGTCCACGGCGGCGGCGGGCGGTGCGGAGGCGAAGCCGTACAGCGAGAGCGCGGCGAGCCCGGTGAGCATCGCCTCGCCGTACGCGGGGTCGGCGACCCGGGAAGGGGCCGGCCGCCGCCCGGAGGCGGGCGGCCGGCCCGCGTACAGCAGCGCGGACCGCAGCCGCTCCGGACCGCTGAGCGGCCCGGGGTGCAGGACGAAGACACCGGGCAAGGGCTGCTGCCACGGTCCGCCGTCCCGGCACCGCTCGGCGGCCTGCCCGGAGGTCACCCCCATCACCTTCAACTGGGTCGCGGACAGCACGCGTTGGTGGATACGGGTGGTGGCGGAGCGGCAGGGCGGGAGCGGGGTGTTCTGGGTCATGCTCCGGTGTATCCCGCCGAAAGCCGGGACCTTAACCCTTGTTACAGGCCCGTCGACATACCCGGACAACGCCGTCCTAAAGCACGGACGTTCGGCTTCCGAAAAGGCCGGGTCCGCCCCACAATCCAGCCCGTCCGGCGTGTGAGGACGGAGCCCTTGCCCGGGACCAAGTCAACCGGGGAAGGGCTCCCGGCCCGTCAGGCCACCGAGTCCGCGGCCTGCGCCCGCAGCCCCCGAGCCAGGTCGTCCCGGGCCTCCAGCACCAGCCGCCGCAGCGCCGGCGCCGCGTCGGGCCGGGCCTCCAGCCACGCGTCGGTCGCCTCCAGCGTCGCCGGGTCGTCCTGGAGCGACGGGAACAGTCCCTTCACCACGGCCATCCCGATCTGGATCGACCGCTCGGACCAGACCCGTTCGATCGCCTCGAAGTACCGCGAGGTGTACGGCGCCAGCAGCTCCCGCTGGGAGGACTGCGCGAAGCCCGCGATCGTCGCCTCCACCAGGGCGTTGGACAGCGCGTCGGACTCCACGACGTCCGCCCACGCCCGCTCCTTGACCTCGGCGGACGGCCGGGAGGCCAGGCACCGCACCTGGTGCCGCTTGCCGGACGCCGTGTCGTCCCGGGCCAGCTCCGCGTCCACGGCCGCCTCGTCGGCCGCGAGGTGCGCGACCAGCGGGGACAGGAACGCCCAGCGCAGCTCCTGGTCGACGTCGAGCCCGTCGATCCTGGCCGTGCCGTCGAGCAGCCCGGACAGCAGCTGGAAGTCGGTGTCCGACGTGGCGACCGACGCGAAGAACCGGGCCCAGGCGAGCTGGTGCTCACTGCCCGGCTCGGCGAGCCGCAGTTCGCCGAGCGCGCCCTCGGCCAGCGCCCGGCCGCCCTCCTCGCGCCACGCGGGAGCGGCGTAGTGGACGAGCGCGCCGCGCGTCCAGGCGTGCAGCATCTGGAGCACCCCGATGTCCGTCTCGCGCCCGGCGAAGGCCAGGACCAGCGAGACGAAGTCGCGGGCCGGCATCAGTCCGTCGCGGGTGAGGTTCCACAGCGCGGACCAGCACAGGGCGCGGGCCAGCGGGTCCGTGATGTCGCCCAGGTGCGCCCGCAGGGTGGCGAGGGAGACCTCGTCGAAGCGGACCTTGCAGTACGTCAGGTCGTCGTCGTTGACGAGGATCAGCTCGGGGCGCTCGGCGCCGGCCAGCTCCCCGATCACCGTGCGCGGACCCGACACGTCCGCCTCGGCGCGCGCGTAACGCACCAGCGCGCCCTCGGTGTCGCGCCGGTACAGGCCCACGGCGACGCGGTGGGGCCGCAGCTCGGGGTGGGACTCGGCGGCCTCCTGGAGGACGGCCAGTTCGGTGATCCGGCCGGCCGCGTCGTACGTCGCCACCGGCGTCAGCGAGTTGACGCCCGCGGTCTGGAGCCAGGAGCGCGACCACGCCGTCATGTCCCGGCCGGAGGTCTCGGACAGCACCGACAGCAGGTCCCCGAGCCGGGTGTTGCCGTACGCGTGCTTCTTGAAGTAGCGCCGGGCGCCCTCCAGGAACGCGTCCCGTCCCACGTACGCCACCAGCTGCTTGAGCACCGAGGCGCCCTTGGCGTACGTGATGCCGTCGAAGTTCAGCTTGGCGTCCTCCAGGTCACGGATGTCGGCCGTGACCGGGTGGGTGGAGGGCAGCTGGTCGGCGCGGTACGCCCAGGACTTGCGGTTGTTGGCGAAGGTGATCCAGCCGTCCTCGAAACGGGTCGCCCCGACCATCGCGAAGACGCCCATGAAGTCCGCGAAGGACTCCTTGAGCCACAGGTCGTCCCACCACTGCATGGTGACGAGGTCCCCGAACCACATGTGCGCCATCTCGTGCAGGATGACGTTGGCCCGGCCCTCGTACGCCGCCTGCGTCACCTTGCCGCGGAAGATGTACTCCTCGCGGAACGTGACACAGCCCGGGTTCTCCATCGCGCCGAGGTTGTACTCCGGCACGAACGCCTGGTCGTACTTCCCGAACGGGTACGGGTAGTCGAAGTTGTCGTGGAAGAAGTCCAGGCCCTGCTTGGTGATCAGGAAGATGTCGTCGGCGTCGAAGTGCTTGGCGAGCCCCTTGCGGCACATCGCGCCGAGCGGGATCTCCAGCGTCGTGCCGTCGTCGAAGGTCCGGCTGTAGGAGTCGGTGACGTAGTGGTAGGGGCCGGCGACGACGGCCGTGATGTACGTGGAGATCGGCTCGGTCTCCGCGAACCGCCACACCCCGCCCTCGCGGGACTCCTCCGCCCCGTTGCTCCAGACCGTCCACTCCGCGGGCGCCGTCACCCGGAAGCGGTAGGGAGCCTTGAGATCGGGCTGCTCGAAGTTGGCGAAGACACGGCGGGCGTCGGCCGGCTCGTACTGGGTGTAGAGGTAGACCTCGCCGTCCTCCGGGTCGACGAAGCGGTGCATGCCCTCGCCGGTGCGGCTGTACGCGCACTGCGCGTCGACCACCAGGACGTGCTCGCCCTCCGGCAGGTCCGCCAGCGCGATCCGGGCCCCGTCGAAGACGGCCGCCGGGTCCAGCTGCGCACCGTCCAGCGTCACCGCGTTCACGGACGGGGCGATCAGGTCGGCGAAGGTCGACGCGCCGCCGCGCGCCGTGCGGAACCGGATCGTCGTCACCGAGCGGAAGGTCAGCGGACCGTCCTCCCGGTCGTCCCGGCCGGGCTCGCCGATCGCGGAACGGACGTCGAGTTCTACGTCGTAAGCGTCGACGGACAGCAGTTCCGCCCGCTCGCGGGCCTCGTCTCGGGACAGGTTCTCGCCGGGCACGGCACACTCCTTTGTGTCACGTTCGAATAGTTTGATCCTCCCATGCCGTCTCCGGGACCCGCGGGCGGGAATGGCCGGAGCGTCGTCCGGTGTTCTCGCGCACAGGCTTGCGTACCAATGCGATCGCCCGTTCGAGGAGAGACATGTCTGACAACAGCACGACCGGCAGGACCCCCGTCGACTTCTGGTTCGACCCGGTCTGCCCCTGGGCCTGGATGACCTCCCGCTGGATGCTGGAGGTGGAGAAGGTCCGCGACGTCGAGGTCCGCTGGCACGTGATGAGCCTGTCCGTGCTCAACGAGGACCGGCTCGACGACCTGCCCGTCGAGTACCGCGACATGCTGGAGAACAAGGCGTGGGGCCCGGTGCGCGTGGTGGTCGCCGCCCAGCAGCTCCACGGCGACGAGGTCGTCGGCCCCCTCTACACCGCGCTCGGCACCCGCTTCCACAACCGGGGCGAGGGCGTCACCCGCGAGGCCGTCGAGGCCGCGCTGAAGGACGTCGGCCTGCCCGTCGAGCTGGCGGACCACGCGGACTCCGACACCTACGACACCGAGCTGCGCGCCTCCCACAAGGAGGGCATCGACAAGGTGGGCCAGGAGGTCGGCACCCCGGTCATCGCCGTCCCCGGCTCCGACGGCGAGCAGATCGCCTTCTTCGGCCCGGTCGTCACCCCCGCCCCCAAGGGCGAGGAGGCCGCGAAGCTCTGGGACGGCACCCTGATGGTCGCCTCGATCCCCGGCTTCTACGAGATCAAGCGCACCCGCACCCAGGGCCCGATCTTCGACTGAGCGCACGCCCCGGCGGCGGGGAGCCCTCCCCGCCGCCGTCTGTGACGCCGCTGTGACGCGATATGTGACCTGGAGCACAGCCCCGCCCCGGCGCCCTTTGATCTTCTGGGCGGATGCGTCCCGCCACCGCCCTCGCCCTGTGTGCCGCCCTCGCGAGCACCGCGCTGCTCACCGGATGCGGGAAGGAGACGGCCGGGGCCCCGGCCTCGCCCGGGGCGACCTGCGCGCCCGACGAGCCGGTCGTGGACCCCGACGGGCGGACCTGGGGCAACGTCCGGGTCGTCAGCGGCAAGTGCGGTCCCTCCGGCGCCCCGTCCACCGGCTACGAGGTCACCAACACCGACAAGGAACCGCTCACCTTCACCCTCACGTTCAGCCTGGTCAACGGCCTCGGCGAGGCGATGGACACCCTCACGCGCACCGTGGAGGCGGTCGGGCCCGGCCAGACCGTGCGGCGGCCCCTGGACGCGGCGGACGGACCGGGCTCGGCACGTACGTACCGGGCCCGGATCATCAAGGTGCGGGCTGTCCCGGCGGACGGGGCGGGCGGCGACTGCCCGTCCTCGGGGGTCCGCATCACCAACGACCGGGGCGACGCCGCGATGGGACTGCGTGTCGTGGGCATCCACCTGGAGAACTGCGGGGCCGCCGACTACCGCCTCGACGGCTACCCGGCGCTCCGGCTCCTCGACGAGGACCGGCACGCGGTGACCGGGGTGAAGATCCTGGACGGCACCGCCGCGATCTCCACCGGCATCGGGGGCGACGCCGCGCCCCGCCCCGTCACGCTGCACCCGGGCGAGAGCGCGCGCGCCAGCCTCGCCTGGCGCAACACCACCACCGAGGGCGACCCGGTGAACGCCCCGTACGTCGAGGTCACCGCGAAGCCCGGCGCGAAGCCCGTGACGGTCACCCCGGAGCTCGACCTCGGGACCACGGGCCGGCTCGGCGTCGGCCCGTGGACGAAGACCCCGGCGGGTGCCGGTCAGGAGTAGAAGTTGCGCGGCCACCGGTGCGCGGCCAGCACCGCCAGCTGCGCCTCGGTGAGCGGCTTCCCGTCGCTGACGGCCGCGTTGCGCTCCACGTTGCGGACGCTGCGCATGCCCGGGATGACCGTGGAGACCGCCGGGTGGCTCAGGACGAACCGCAGCGCGTGCTCCGCGAGCGCGTCCTGCCCGATGCCCAGGTCCGCCACGATCGCCGCGACGCGCCGCTCGACCTGCGCCGGGCGGTCGTCGCGGAAGTAGCGGTTGCGGAAGTCGCCCTCGGGGAACGTCGTGTCCGCGGTGATCCGGCCGGTCAGCCCGCCCTCGTCCAGCGCGACCCGCACGATCACCCCGACCCCGTGCTCCGCGCAGGCCGGCAGCAGCGCGTCGGCCGGCGCCTGGTCGAACACGTTGTAGATGACCTGCACGCTGTCCACCGCGCCGCTGCGCACCAGCGCGACGGCGCTCTCGGGCGCGTGGTCGTTGACGGACACCCCGAACAGCCGGATCTTGCCCTCCTGCTTGAGCGCCGCGACCGTCTCCAGCCAGTCCCCGCGCCCCAGCCACTCGTCGTTCCAGACATGGAACTGGAGCACGTCGAAGTGGTCGAGGCCGGAGGCGGCGAGGCTGGTCTCCAGGCTGGTGCGGATGTGCTCGCCGGGGAACGCGTCCGCCGGGTCCGTGCCGTCCGCCGCCGGCCACTGCCCGTTCAGCGGCGGCACCTTGGTCGCGACCAGTACCCCGTCACCGGCCCGTTCCCGGACGACCTGCCCGACGATGCGCTCGCTCTCGCCGTAGCCGCGCGCGGTGTCGATGAGGTTCACGCCGAGGTCGATGGCCCGGTTCAGGGCGCGCAGCGACTCGTCCCGCGTCGCCCCCACCCAGCTGGACTCACCGATGCCCCAGGCCCCGTAGCCGATCTCGGACACCGAAAGTCCGCTGCGTCCCAGCTCGCGGTAGCGCACAGTCATCCTCCACGTCGTCGTCCCGTTCCGGACACACCTCGCGTCGACGATAGGAGAGCGGCCCGCCAGGGGCAGCCGGTTTTACGGGAGTTCAGCCGCCCACCGGGCTGTGGACGGAGACGGGATCGCCGACTCGCACCACGCCCTCGCGGACCACCGCGTTCTTCGCGCCGAAGCTGAGCTTGTTGCCGAACTCCGGCTCCCTGCGGTACGTGGCCAGCGTGCGCACCGGCTCCGGGCCGGCGCGGCGCCCGGTCCGCTGGTCGATGAGCGGGACGTTGCACCGGATCGCCCGTACCGAGTGGGCGAGTTCGGCGGTGCCCACGGTCATCCGCGCCACCCGGTCCTCGAAGTGCGGCTCGTCGTCACCGGTCAGCACGATGTTCGCGCGGAAGCGGTCCATGGGCACGGGCGCGGCGTCGCCCCGGGCCGCGATGCGGGCGTTGAGACCGGCCAGCGAGGCCGTCGAGGTGACCAGGAGCGCGTGCGCGTCGCCGAAGTTGACCTTGCCGGGGGTCTCGCCCCAGCCGTCGCGGTCGAAGCCGGGCCGCACCCGTACCAGCCGGGACGCCGCTCCCAGCGCCTCCGAGAACCAATCCGCGGCCTCGTCCCCCTGGTCGACGGCCTCCCCGAGGTCCCGGCCGAACATGCTGACCTCGCGGCGCGGCCCGTCCGTCGCCACCTCCAGGCGCAGCGGCTCGACGGCCCCCGCGGACAGGGCGAGAGCGGCCCCGTCGTCCAGGACCCGGACCCCGACCGCCGCCATCGCGGGGTGGGTGCGCTGGCTGCGGAACGCGCCGTCGGCGGCGTCGACCACCATGAACAACCGGTCGTGTTCGAGACCGGTGAAGGTGACCCGCGCGGAGTCGACCGTGGTCCCGGCGCACCCCTTGACCGGGTAGTACACGAGCGTGTGGACGGTGATCGTCATGATGTGCTCCTCATGGCGGCCATCATGGCAGCCGGGGGATGCGACAGAGAGGCCCCCGCCCGTCACGTCCGGGCGGGGGCCTCCCCTTCATCCGCCTGCCCGGTGAAGGTTGAGAAGACGATCACGAGGCAGGACGTTCGGCGCGCCCCGGTGCGGGGCGCCGGCTCAGGGCGCGAGCAGCAGGACGTCCGCGCGCTCCTTGGCGGCGGCGTAGCGCTTGGCCACGTCCTGCCAGTTGACGACGGCCCACATCGCCTCGATGAAGTCGACCTTCTGGTTCTTGTACTGGAGGTAGAAGGCGTGCTCCCAGGCGTCGAAGACGAGGACCGGGACCGAGCCCTGGCCCACGTTGCCCTGGTGGTCGTAGACCTGCTCGACGATCAGCTTGCCGCTGACCGGCTCGTACGCGAGGACGCCCCAGCCGGAGCCCTGCGTGGTGGCCGCGGCCTTCGTCAGCTGGGACTTGAAGCCCGCGAAGGAGCCGAAGGACTCGGTGATCGCGTCCGCGAGGTCGCCGACACCGTCCGCGGCGAGGGGCTCGCCGCCGCCGTCACCGGTCATGTTGTGCCAGTAGATCGAGTGCAGGATGTGGCCGGACAGATGAAAGGCGAGGTTCTTCTGGAGGCCGTTGATCGCTCCCCAGGCCTCCTTGTCGCGGGCCTCCTCCAGCTGCTCCAGGGTGTCGTTGGCGCCCTTCACGTAGGCCGCGTGGTGCTTGTCGTGGTGGAGCTCGATGATCTGCGGGTTGATGACCGGTTCGAGCGCGGCGTAGTCGTACGGGAGTTCCGGGAGCGTGTACGTGGCCATTGGTTTCGAACCCTCCAACTGCTGACAAGTTGTTATTGCGACCTCTATGCAAGAGCAGGCTAACAGCAGGAATGCGAAACACCGGGTCAGCCCTTCGGCCTAGGACCCGGTGTCGCGTACTGCCGCGGAGGGTTCCGGTTCAGACCCCGGCGCGCCGGCGCTGCCGCACCGCCCCGATCGCCGCCAGGACGAGCGTCAGCGCGCCCGACGCCAGGAGCTGGTCGCGGGTGCCGGGCTGACGGAGCATCAGTACGAAGATGCCGGCCATGGCGAGCAGCGCCGCCACCGTCAGGCCCGGGAACAGCCACATCCGCACCACCAGCTTCTCGGGCGCCGCGCGCTCCAGGCGGGCGCGCAGGATCAGCTGGGAGACGGCGATGAAGATCCAGACGACCAGGATCACCGCGCCGGTCATGTTGAGCAGCCAGGGGAAGACGTCGTCCGGGCGCCAGTAGCTCAGCAGCACGCACAGGAAGCCGAAGGCGGAGGAGACCAGGACCGCCGTGCGCGGCACCCCGCCGGAGACCCGGCCCAGCCGCTTCGGGCCCTGGCCGCGCGCCACCAGCGAGCAGGCCATGCGCGAGGCGCCGTAGATGTTGGCGTTCATCGCGGAGAGCAGGGCGACCAGGATGACCACATTCATGATCTGCGCCGCCTCGCCGACACCGAGGTGGTCCAGCGCCGCGTAGAACGGGCCCACCTCCACGACCTTCGGGTCGCTCCACGGGACCAGCGTGACGACGACCGCCATCGAGCCCACGTAGAACAGCGCGATCCGCCACATCGCCGTCCGCACCGCCCGCGCGACGCCCCCCACCGGGTCCTCGGACTCGGCGGCGGCGATGGTGACGGTCTCCAGACCGCCGTACGCGAAGACGGAGGCGAGCAGTCCGATGACCAGCCCGTCCGGGCCGTTCGGCAGGAAGCCGCCCGCGCCGCTCAGGTTGGCGGTGCCCGGCGCGTCCGTCCCCGGAAGCACCCCGAGGACCGCCAGCACGCCCAGCACCAGGAACAGTGTGATCGCGGCGACCTTGAGCGCGGCGAACCAGAACTCGAACTCGCCGAACTTCGTCACCGAGGCCAGGTTCGTCCCCAGGAACACCACCATGAACAGCGCCACCCAGGCCCACTCCGGGGTCCCCGGCAGCCAGCCCGTGACGATCTTCGCCGCGCCGATCCCCTCCAGGCCCACGGCCACGCAGAGCAGCACCCAGAACGCCCAGCCCGCCGTGAACCCGGCCCACGGCCCGATCGCCCGCTCGGCGTGCACGGAGAACGAACCGGACGCCGGATTGGCCGCCGACATCTCGCCCAGCATCCGCATCACGAGCATGACCAGCAGCCCCGACACCGCGTACGCGATGACGATCGAGGGGCCCGCTGCGGCGATACCGGCACCGGAGCCGACGAAGAGCCCGGCGCCGATGACACCGCCCAGGGCGATCATCGAGAGATGGCGCTGCTTGAGCCCGTGCGTCAGGGGCGAGTCGGGGCCGGTGTCCGGCGCGGTGGCCGGGGAGCCGGTGGGGGAGGGCGCGGAGGTCCGGGACATGGACGAACTCTGTTCGGTCGGTGAGACGGGCGGTTGCGTCCAGTCTGACCACGCGCCCCGGTCACCGGGAACCATCGTCCGTTATACGGTCACCGGGTCCACACCGCGCGCCCACGGGGCGGCGGTCGACGGGCAGGCGTCACGTACCGCGCGTTTAGAGGGAGTTCACAGTCCCGCCCCCGCGCCCCTTCCCTGCCGGGCCCGGACGGATCCGCCCTCACCTCCGTGACAAGCATCACCCCTCGCGATGATTGCGCGGCTCTCCTTGTGAGAATCCCACCAACGCCCCAACCGCCGCTTTGTGGGCCGCTGATGGTGATCGAGCCCCGCTCCGTCGGATAGCGTCACGATCAGCCCGTCCCCGAATGCCCCCACCCTCACCCCGCGGAGTCCCCGATGAGCACTGCTGCCGCCCCCGTCCGCACCGGAGCGGTCCTCGCCGACCTGCTGCCCGCCGCCCGGCACCGCTACGCCGTGGACACCGCCCTGGTGCTCGGCGGCGCCGCGCTCACCGGCATAGCCGCCCAGATCGCCGTGCCGGTCCCGGGCTCCCCGGTCCCGGTCACCGGCCAGACCTTCGCGGCCCTCCTCGTCGGCACCGCGCTCGGCGCCCGCCGCGGCTTCCTCTCCCTCGCCGTGTACGCACTCGTCGGCATGGCCGGCATGCCGTGGTTCGCGAGCGGCACCTCCGGCGCGGGCGGCGCCTCCTTCGGCTACGTCCTCGGCATGCTGCTGGCCGCCACCGTCGTCGGCGGCCTCGCCCGGCGCGGCGGCGACCGCTCCGTGCTGCGCACCGCCGGGACGATGGTGCTCGGCTCGGCGATCATCTACGCGGTCGGCGTGCCGTACCTGGCGCTGTCCACCGGCATGTCGGCGAGCGCCGCGATCGCCGCGGGCCTGACGCCGTTCCTGCTCGGCGACGCGCTGAAGGCGGCGCTGGCCATGGGCGCGCTGCCCGCCTCCTGGAAGCTCATCGGCCGCCGGGGCTGACACCGTAAGGACCTCCGAAGAGGCTCGCCGGGTCGTATCGCGACACCAGACCGGCGAGCCTCTGCGCTGTCCGGGGGCCGTGGAAGCGGTCCGTGCGGTCGCCGCCGCCGAAGGAGAAGTTCAGCGAACGGCCGACGACCAGCGGCCCGAGAGCACCGGCCACCTCCGCGTGCAGGGCCCGCGCGGAGGCCACGTCCGTGCCGTCCAGCGGGGTGAGCAGCCGCAGCAGGTAGGCGGCCTCGCGGTACGGCACCGCGCTGTCCGGGTCCGGCGCCGCGGCCAGGGCGCCGCCGAGGTGGTTGAGCTGCACCACGGTCATCGTCGGCGCGGCCCGCCCGGTGAGTTCCAGCACCCGCGCCGCCCGCCCGGCGTCCAGCCCGCTCAGCATCAGCCCGTCCCCGTAGTACGCGTGCGGGAACGGCGGGTCGTTGTGGATGGTGTGGCTGTCGGTGTACGGCATCTCCCGCAGCGAGTCCCTGAGCACCGGCCCGGCCGCCCGCAAGGGCGCGACCAGCCGCTCGCCCTCCTCCGCCGACCCGGTGAACGCGACCCGCACCGACAGCACGTACCGCCCGCGCAGCTCCTCGGGCACCTGCGGGATCGGCGGGTAGACCATCGCGGCCACCGACGAGGTGACCGTGTCCGGCACGGTCCGCGTCCACTCCAGCCAGCGGCGCACCACCCCGGCCGCCCCGTCCGTGTCTCCGTTCCCATCCCCGTTCCCGTCCCCGTCGAAGGCGAGCACACCGCCGTACAGCCGGGCGACCGGGACGAGTCCCGTCTCCAGGCCGGTCACCGCGCCCAGCCGGTGCCCGCCGCCGCGCAGCCCCCAGAACAGCTCCGGCTCCCCGTCGGCGGTCACCCGGCGCGCCGACCCGTCGGCCGTCACCAGGTCCAGCGCACGCACCCGGTCCGCCGCGTACCCGAACTCCCGGGCCAGCACCCCGAGACCGCCCCCGAGCGTGTACGAGACCGCGCCCACGCCGGGCGAGGAGCCGTTGAGCGGCGCCAGGCCGTGCGGCGCGGCGGCCTCGATCACCTGCCCCCAGGTGACACCGGCGCCGATCCACGCCGTGCGGCGCTCCGGATCGACGCGGACCTCGTCGAGGCGGCGGGTGCTGATCAGGACCCCGCCGTCCACGGGGCCGGGCAGGCCGTGCCCGGTGGCGTGCAGGGCGATCCGGTGGCCCTCGCGGGCGGCGCGGGCCACCGCGGCGCGTACCTCCTCGGCGTCGGCGGCCTCGACGACGAGGTCCGGGCGGACGGGGAAACCGGTCTGGAATCCGGCGGGGACGGCGGTCATGGCGTGCTCTCCAGTCGCTCGCTCGATCAGGTGCGCACCCAGCCTCCCCGCCATACACGACATCCACTGTCAGGTATCGCCGCGCGCCCTGGCCCCCCGTCGTCGGCCGCCCGGCGCCGCTCGTGCCACACTCCTCCCATGCGCGTGTACCTCGGATCCGACCATGCCGGTTACGAACTCAAGAACCACCTCGTCGAGTGGCTCAAGGCACAGGGCCACGAAGTCGTCGACTGCGGCCCCCACGTCTACGACGCCCAGGACGACTACCCGCCGTTCTGCCTCCGGGCCGCGGAGAAGACGGCCGCCGACCCGGACAGCCTCGGCATCGTGATCGGCGGCTCCGGCAACGGCGAGCAGATCGCCGCCAACAAGGTCAAGGGCGTCCGCGCCGCACTCGCCTGGAGCGAGCAGACCGCCGCGCTCGGCCGCGAGCACAACGACGCCAACGTGATCTCCATCGGCGGCCGGATGCACACGGTCGAGGAGTCCACCAAGTTCGTCGAGATCTTCCTCGCCACCCCGTACTCCGGCGAGGAGCGGCACACCCGCCGCATCGACATGCTCACGGCGTACGAGAACACCGGCGAGCTCCCCCCGATCCCGGCCCACCACCCGCAGCAGGGCTGACCGCTTCCTGTGCCGCCGGTCCTTCCGGCGGCACAGCCATGTCCGGCCCCCGCACCACCAGGAGACCCGCCACCGTGCCCGAGGGACACACGATCCACCGCCTCGCCGACGACCACCGCGAGCGCTTCGCCGGCCGGCCGGTGAGGGTGAGCAGCCCGCAGGGGAAGTTCGCCGACAGCGCCGCCCTGCTCGACGGCCGGGTCCTCGGCACGGCGGACGCCCACGGCAAGCACCTCTTCCTCGGCTTCCCGGACACCGGCTGGGTCCACATCCACCTCGGCCTGTTCGGCAAGCTGAACTTCGGTACGGTGCCGGCCCCGCCGCCCACCGACACCGTCCGGCTGCGTCTGGTGAACGACGCGCACCACGCGGACCTGCGCGGCCCCACCACCTGCGCCCTGATCACCGACGCCGAGAAGCGCGCGATACACGACCGGCTCGGCCCCGACCCGCTGCGCACCGGCGAGGACGGCGAGCGGGCCTGGCAGCGGATCTCCCGCAGCCGGATCACCGTCGCCGCCCTCCTCATGGACCAGAAGGTCATCGCGGGCGTCGGCAACGTCTACCGCGCCGAGGTGCTGTTCCGGCACGGCATCGACCCGTACCGCGCGGGCAGGGACCTCACCCGCCGGGAGTGGGACGCGATCTGGGCGGACCTGGGCGAGCTGATGCGCGAGGGCGTACGGAACAACCGGATCGACACCGTCCGCCCCGAGCACCTGCCCGAGGCGATGGGCCGCCCGCCGCGCGTCGACGACCACGGCGGCGAGGTCTACGTCTACCGGCGGGCCCGTCAGGGCTGTCACATCTGCGGCACCGAGATCCGCACCGCCGACCTCGCCGCCCGCAACCTCTTCTGGTGTCCGGGCTGCCAGTCCGCCTAGCCCCGACGCCCTACCCGTCAGTACGACATCGGCCGGGCCGATTTCGAACACATTGTCACGGGGTCCCCCTGCACCGGAGGCCGCCGGGTGGATAAGGTCCCCGCAATGGCCCGACGCGCAGGAGCAGAGACGTACCCGGCCCGATTGCGGAAATCGGCGCACCGGGTCTACAGCACGCTGCGCCGGTCCGGGGTCGACTACTTCCGCGGCGACGGCTCCGACTGGATCGCCCTGGCCGGCCTGCTGCTCCTCATCCCGGCCATCACCTGCGTCACCCTGGCCGACCCGGTCTGGTGCGCGCCCACCATGCTCGTCCTGCCGATCGTCGCCGGCGGCCTGCTGCTGCGCCCCGCCAGCCTCCTCGGCCTGTACGCGGCGGCCGCCGCCGCCCTCATCGTCGAGTCCATCTGGCTCGGCCCCTACGAGGACGGGCCGGCCAGGGTCACCCCGGGCACCGTGCTCACCGTCGCCGCCTGCGGGTTCTTCGGGCTGATCCTCGCCCAGTTCCGCGCCCGGGTCGGCGTGCCCTGGCGGCGCGGCGGCACCATGCTCTTCGACCTGCGCGAACGCATCCGGGTCCAGAGCTCGCTGCCCCGGCTCCCGCAGGGCTGGCACCGCGAGATGGCGCTGCGCCCGGCCGGCGGGCAGTCCTTCTCCGGGGACTTCGTCGTCGCCGCCCGCACCCACAACGGCCGCACCCTGGAAGCCGTCCTCACCGACGTCTCCGGCAAGGGCATGGACGCGGGCTCCCGCGCCCTGCTGCTGTCCGGCGCCTTCGGCGGGCTCCTCGGCTCCCTGCCGCCGCACGGCTTCCTGCCCGCCGCCAACGGCTATCTGCTGCGCCAGGACTGGGACGAGGGCTTCGCCACCTCCATCCACCTGGTCCTCGACCTGGAGACGGGCGACTACGAACTCCTCTCGGCGGGCCACCCGCCCGCCCTCCAGCTCCACGCCGGCAGCGGCCAGTGGGAGGAGAAGGCGGCGGAGGGCCCGCTGCTCGGGGTGTACGACGGCGCCGAGTTCGACGCGGTGAAGGGCCATCTCGCCCCCGGCGACGTGCTGATGCTGTTCACCGACGGGCTGGTGGAGGCGGCGGACCGGGACATCGCGGAGGGTATCGACCGGCTGACCGGCGAGGCCGACCGCTATGTCAGCACCGGCTTCGAGGGCGCGGCCTGGCACCTGATCGAGGCCTGCGCCAAGGACGTCAACGACGACCGGGCGCTGCTGCTCCTGTCACGGAAGTCCTGAGCCCGCGCGCACGGGCTCGGGGAGCGCCGGTTCCGGTCCGCCCGGCAGGAAGCGCGCCAGCCAGTGCGAGCGCCCGGCCGCCAGCGGGGCCAGGACGGCGAGGACCAGTACATAGCCCGCGATGAACGGGGAGAGCCGTTCGTCGAGCCCGGCGCCCGCCGCCATCGTGGCGAGGATCAGGGCGAACTCGCCGCGCGCCACCAGCGTGGTCGAGATGTTCGCGGTGGCCTGCGGGCCGAAGCCGTACACCCGGGCGGCGGCGATACCGGCGCAGACGTTCATCGCGAGGGTGACCGCGACGGCGGCCAGCACCGGCCACACCACGGTCGGCAGGTCGCCCGGGTCGATGGAGATCCCGAAGGCGAAGAAGAAGATCGCCCCGAACGCGTCGCGCAGCGGGTGCACCAGCTTGAGGATGCGCTCGCCCGACGACGTGCTGCCGAGCATGAGCCCGACCATGAAGGCGCCGATCGCGTCCGCGACGCCGAACCACTCCGAGATCCCGGCCACCAGGACGGCGGCGCCGAGGAAGGAGATGACCAGGAGTTCGTCGTCCCGGGTCCCGATCAGCTTCCCGACGACCCGGGTGCCGTACCGGGCGGCGAGGGCGAGCAGCAGCAGGAAGCCGAAGGCCTTGCCGCCGTCGACCGCCGCCGCGGCGAGGCTGTCGGCGCCGGAGAGGATGGGCTGCAGGGCCGCCAGATAGAGGGCGAGGAAGACGTCCTCGACGACGATGATGCCGAGGATGGGCCGGGTCTCCGGGTTGCCGATCCGGCCGAGGTCGACCAGCACCTTGGTGACGATGGCCGACGAGGAGATCCCGAGCACCCCGGCGAGCACCAGCGCCTCGGAGGTGCCCCAGCCGAGCGCGAAGCCGAAGCCGAGACCGGCGCCGACGTTCAGGGCGAGATAGGTGCCTCCGGCGACGGCCATCTTGCGGCCGCCCGCCTTGAGGTCGTCGAGGTGGAACTCCAGGCCCAGGTAGAAGAGGAGCAGCACCAGGCCGAGCGCGGAGAGCATTTCCAGGTCGTGCGGGTCGGCGACGAGGACGATGCCGGGGGTGTGCGGGCCGAGCAGGATTCCGGCCAGGATGAACAGGGGGATCGTGGGCAGTCCGATGCGGCTGCCCACGCGGGCGAGGACCGCGGCGGCGAGGAAGGCGCCGCCCATGGCGATGAGCGTGTCTGCGTGTCCGATGAGCCTGACCTTTCGAAGAGTCAAGAGATCGTCAAGAAATCGTCAGCAGTTAGTTTACCGAACGATTGACCTTGCAACTCTCCGGCCGGGGAGCGGGGGCGCGCTCTAGAGTCCTCGCCATGACCGCATCACACCCCCAGCTGACCCTGGCCGAGGTCGAGGCCCTCGCCCGCGAGGCCCACGCCGCCCAGCGGGACAAGGCCGGCCGCCCCTATACGGAACACCTCGCGGCCGTCGCGGCAGGCGTACGGATCAGGGGCGGCAGCGACGAGCAGATCGCCGCGGCCTGGCTGCACGACGCGGTGGAGGACGACGCGCTGTCGGCCGAGTGGCTGGCCGGGGCCGCCCTGCCGGAGGAGGTCAAGGACATGGTGCTCGCGGTCACCAAACGGGCCGGCGAGGAGCCGGAGGCGTACACCCGGCGCATCCTGGCGACGCCCGGCGCCCTGCTGGTCAAGGAGGCGGACCTCGCGCACAACGCGGACCCGGCCCGCCTCGCGGTGCTGGAGCCGGCCACCCGTACCCGGCTGACCGCGAAGTATGCGCGGGTCCGGCAGCTGTTGGGGCTCACCGCGCCGGACGCGCCCCCGGAGCGTCGGGATTGAGCCAACACCGGTGAACACGACGAAGCCCGGCCGCGGGGGCCGGGCTTCGTGGGGTGCGTACGGAGGGGTCAGATCCGGGCGGCGTCCCGGCGGAAGGCCCAGTCCATGTCCGGTTCGGTCACGCAGCGCAGTACCCGCCGCACCGGCGGCGTGCACAGCAGGGTGACGGCGGCGGAGGCGACCACGGTCACGATCACCAGGCCCGCCGGGGAGACCAGCCACGTGTGGTCGTCGAAGACGCCCGCGTAGTCGGCGCCCTTCACCAGGAAGCCGTGCAGCAGGTAGCCGCAGATCGTGCCGGCGCCGAGCACCGTGAACCACATGTGGCGGCGCGGGACCAGCGCCAGGAACCCGGCCGTCAGCAGCGTCGCGCAGCCGAACATCGCCAGGGTCATCACCGCGCCCGACCACCAGGGCGCCCCCATGTCCTGGGCGCTGGAGTCCCGCAGGAACCAGCCCAGTTGCATCCGGGGCGCCGCCCAGTACGCGAAGACCAGCGCGCCGGCGAACAGCGGCAGCGCCAGCAGCCGTGCCTCCCGGCGGCGGACCAGCGCGAAGTGCTCGGGCCTCAGCTGGAGTCCGAGCACGAAGAACGGCAGGAACTGCAGGACGCGCGGCAGGTCGAGGTCGTCACCGATGCTGGGGGCGAGCGAGGCGAGGACGGCGATCGCGAGGGAAACGGCCAGCGGGTGGCGGAGGTTGCGCCAGACCGGCGTGGTGAGCCGCCAGATGAACAGGGCGGCCAGGAACCAGGTCAGGTACCAGGGCTCCAGCAGGCTGATCGCGGCGTCCGGCTGGTCGTTCGCGTACCGCCGGAACAGCGAGTACGCCGTCTCGAACACCACGTACGGCACGGCGACACCGGTGACCAGCCGCTTCACCTTGGTGGCGCTCAGGTCGAACGACCGGGAGAAATAACCTGAGATGAGGATGAAGGCGGGCATGTGGAACGTGTACACGACCATGTAGAGCGCGCGGGCGGCCCGGCTGCCGTCCATGACCGGGACCCACGAGTGCGCCACCGCGACGAGCACGATGGCGAGGTACTTGGCGTTGTCGAAGAAGGGGTCACGCTTCTTGGCCGGGCCGCCCCGAGCAGGCTGGTCCGCCACCGGGGCGGGGGCCTCCCGCACCGCCGTCTGCGCAGGGTGTCTGGGCTCCGACTCCCCGGTCGCCGGGGGGAGCGCGGCCCTCTGCATTGCGTTCGGAGCGTGGAACATCTCAGGCACCCTAGACGTCTCGATTGCCATTCGTAAAACCGCCGTTGAATAGCGCGTCTTCCCTGCATATCAAATGCCAAACCAATGGAATCTGCCCGTTATGTGCGCTTTCATCCGCATCAAATGGGGCGAACCGTCCGGCAGTTGACCGAAGTGAATTACCTCGCGTTCGGCGTCGAATTTGCCTGTGAATAAACTGTGTGGATACAGAAACGATCACGTTGCATATCGCCCCGAACTGCGGTCGCGCGGGAACGGGCGGCTTTGGCGGCGACGGCCCGGAGCGGCGGGCACCGCAGGATCACGCGGTTCCGCTGTGACCCGGCGCACAGGGGGCGCAAGGGGCGCAAGATGGCGCGATATCGACAGGTCGATACGTCACCGGGCAACAACCCGGGGGGAGTTGGTGGCACGATGGAAGCGACGGAGGGTGCACGGCCGCACATCTCCGGGCCGGCAAGGCGGACCGACCGAGGGTGTGAGCAGTCGTGGCCATTTCGCTGTCTGTGGTGCTTCTGTTGGGGATCATCCTGGTGGTCATGATCCGAAGCGGCTCGATCAAGGCCGGGCCCGCGGTCGTCGCGGCGCTCTTCGGCTTCTTCCTGGCACCGACGGGCATGGGGCCGTCGATCAACAGGTTCATGCACTCGATCATCGACTCGATCAGCCAGATCAGCTTCTGAGCCGCCTGACGGCCCCCCCGGGCCGCGGAGCCGGCGCGACGCGGAAGGGCCCGGTCCACCGGACCGGGCCCTTCGCGATGGAGCGGGCGACGGGAATCGAACCCGCGTAGCTAGTTTGGAAGACTAGGGCTCTACCATTGAGCTACGCCCGCAGAGACTGCACCGCAGGTCACGACGACCGCGGCACGACAAGCATCGTAGCGGGTCGCGGACGCCGCCCGCACACCCCTTCCCCCGGGCCGCGCGGCGGCGCGCGGAAAGCGGGGGGCCCGGGGCCCTGCTGCATGTACCCTACGTGTCGCACCGACGGGGTGTGGCGCAGCTTGGTAGCGCGTCCGCTTTGGGAGCGGAAGGTCGTCGGTTCGAATCCGGCCACCCCGACCACCGGCAAGATCGCATTGCGGGAGTTCTCCCCCTTGCCGTTACTATGCAAAATGCGTGCCCGTGTGTCTGATGTACCGGGCTCGGTCCGCGAAGCCGCCCCCCGTGCGGCGGAGCAGAACCCCAAGAAGTCAGCCACCAAGGAGACCGAACCGTGAAGAGCGCCGTGGAGACCCTGAACCCGACCCGGGTTCGGCTCAGCATCGAGGTGCCCTTCGAGGAGCTCAAGGACAGCCTCGACGCGGCGTACAAGAAGATCAACCAGCAGGTCACGGTGAAGGGGTTCCGCAAGGGCAAGATCCCCAGCCGGGTCATCGACCAGCGGTTCGGCCGTGGTGCTGTGCTGGAGGAGGCCGTCAACGACGCGCTCCCGAAGTTCTACACCGAGGCCGTCAACGAGGGTGAGCTCAACGTCCTCGGCCAGCCCGAGGTCGACATCACGGAGCTGAAGGACGGCGAGCTGCTGGCCTTCACCGCCGAGGTCGACGTGCGCCCCGAGATCGAGATCCCGGACTACTCCGGCATCGAGGTCACCGTCGACGCCATCGAGGTCACCGACGAGGACGTCGACAAGGCCGTCGAGCAGCTGCGCGGCCGCTTCGCCTCCACCAACCCGGTCGAGCGCGCCGCCGCCGAGGGCGACGTCGTCACGATCGACCTGCAGGCCAAGGTCGACGGCGAGGTCCTGGAGGACGGCGTGGCCGACGGTGTCTCGTACACCATCGGTTCCGGCGAGCTCCTGGAGGGCATCGACGAGGCCGTGACCGGTCTGGAGGCCGGTGGCGAGGCCACCTTCACCTCCGAGCTGAAGGGCGGCTCCGCCGAGGGCAAGGAGGCCGAGGTCACCGTCAAGGTCACCGCGGTCGCCGCCCGCGAGCTGCCGGAGCTGGACGACGACTTCGCCCAGATGGCCAGCGAGTTCGACACGCTGGAGGAGCTGAAGGCCGACAGCCGCAAGCGCCTGGAGAACACCAAGCAGTACGACCAGGCCACCCAGGCCCAGGAGCGCGTCCTGGAGGAGCTGCTGAAGCTCGCCGAGGTCCCGATCCCGGAGAAGCTGCTCGCGGACGAGGTCCAGACCCGCAAGCACAACCTGGAGCACCACCAGCTCGGCCAGATGGGTCTCACCCTCGACAAGTACCTCGAGATCCAGGGCAAGACCGCCGAGGAGTTCGAGGCCGAGACGTCCGAGCAGGCCGTCAAGGGCATCAAGACCCAGTTCATCCTGGACGAGCTCGTCAACAAGGAGAAGCTGAACGTCAACCAGGAGGAGCTCACCGAGCACCTCATGCGGCGTGCGGCCTCCTCCGGCATGAGCCCGGACCAGTTCGCCCAGGCCGTCGTCGAGGGCGGCCAGGTGCCGATGCTCGTCGGCGAGGTCGCCCGCGGCAAGGCGCTCGCCGTCGTGGTCGAGGCCGCCAAGGTCGTCGACACCAACGGTGAGGTCGTCGAGCTCGAGGACGACGAGGAGGCAGCGGAGGAGACCACCGAGTCCGCCGCCGCCGAGGCCACCGAGGCCGCCGCCGAGGAGAAGACCGAGGCCTGAGCCTCGCGCTGACCCCGTACGACGGGCTCCGGACGCCACCGCGTCCGGAGCCCGTCGTCGTACCGGCGGGCGTTTCCCCACAACCCGCGTGCGGGCTGCGGACCTTGCGCTCCCAGCGAACAGTCGCGGAAGCGGGATGGCGTTGTTCCACCTGCGCGTTAGGGTCCATGAAGAGGAAGGGTCGGGTAGTCCCGGCCCACCCGGTACGAAGACGCTGAGACGGCCGGAGCCGTCAGAGACGAGCAGGTGGATACGTGACGAATCTGATGCCCTACGCCGCCGGAGAGCCGTCCCTCGGTGGAGGCCTCGGTGACCAGGTCTACAGCCGGCTGCTCGGCGAGCGCATCATCTTCCTCGGTCAGCAGGTCGACGATGACATCGCCAACAAGATCACCGCGCAGCTGCTCCTCCTTGCCGCCGAGCCGGACAAGGACATCTACCTCTACATCAACAGCCCCGGTGGTTCGGTGACGGCCGGCATGGCGGTCTACGACACCATGCAGTACATCCCGAACGACGTCGTCACCATCGGTATGGGCATGGCGGCCTCGATGGGCCAGTTCCTGCTCACCGGTGGCACCGCCGGCAAGCGCTTCGCGCTCCCGAACACCGACATCCTCATGCACCAGGGCTCGGCCGGCATCGGCGGTACGGCCTCGGACATCAAGATCCAGGCCCAGTACCTGCTGCGCACCAAGCAGCGCATGGCGGAGATCACCGCCCGCCACTCCGGCCAGACCGTGGAGACGATCATCCGCGACGGCGACCGCGACCGCTGGTACACCGCGGAGGAGGCCAAGGACTACGGCCTCATCGACGAGATCATCTCGATCGCATCGGGCGTTCCGGGCGGCGGCGGCACCGGCGCCTGATCCGGACCCCCGGACAGCGCCGCACCGCACCGCGCATCTCTCGTACGCCGAGACACCCAGCCACAGAACGCCACCAGGATGGTGAACACCCACATGAACAACTTCCCCGGCGCCTCCGCGAGCGGCCTCTACACGGGCCCGCAGGTGGACAACCGCTACATCGTGCCGCGCTTCGTGGAGCGCACCTCGCAGGGCGTGCGCGAGTACGACCCGTACGCGAAGCTCTTCGAGGAGCGCGTGATCTTCCTCGGCGTGCAGATCGACGACGCGTCCGCCAACGACGTCATGGCGCAGCTGCTGTGCCTGGAGTCGATGGACCCGGACCGGGACATCTCCATCTACATCAACAGCCCCGGCGGCTCGTTCACCGCGCTCACCGCGATCTACGACACGATGCAGTTCGTGAAGCCGGACATCCAGACGGTCTGCATGGGCCAGGCGGCCTCCGCCGCCGCGGTGCTGCTGGCCGCGGGTACCCCGGGCAAGCGCATGGCGCTCCCGAACGCCCGTGTCCTGATCCACCAGCCGTCCTCGCAGACCGGCCGTGAGCAGCTCTCCGACCTGGAGATCGCGGCCAACGAGATCCTGCGCATGCGGACCCAGCTGGAGGAGCTGCTCGCCAAGCACTCCACCACGCCGATCGAGAAGATCCGCGACGACATCGAGCGCGACAAGATCCTGACCGCCGAGGACTCCCTCGCCTACGGTCTCGTCGACCAGATCGTGTCGACCCGCAAGAGCGCGGCCGGCGCACTCGCCTGACCTGCGCCCGAGCCCCTTGGCACGGCGGCGGCACCCGGCTCCGGCCGTGTGAACCGTGCCAAGGGGGGCCCGCATGGGGGGCCAGGCAAGGTACCGTCGGATAGAGGCACAGGAGCCGCTGAACCAGGCGTCTCCCAGGCGAAGGGGAAGCACCTCGTGGCACGCATCGGTGATGGCGGCGACCTGCTCAAGTGCTCGTTCTGCGGAAAGAGCCAGAAGCAGGTGAAGAAGCTCATCGCGGGTCCCGGTGTGTACATCTGCGACGAGTGCATCGATCTCTGCAACGAGATCATCGAGGAGGAGCTCGCCGAGACGAGCGAGGTCCGCTGGGAGGAGCTTCCCAAGCCTCGCGAGATCTACGAGTTCCTGGAGGGGTACGTCGTCGGGCAGGAGCCCGCGAAGAAGGCCCTCTCGGTCGCTGTGTACAACCACTACAAGCGGGTCCAGGCCGGCGAGAACGGCGGCGGGGCGGGCCGCGACGACGCGATCGAGCTCGCCAAGTCCAACATCCTGCTGCTGGGCCCCACGGGCTCCGGCAAGACGCTGCTCGCGCAGACGCTGGCCCGCATGCTCAACGTCCCGTTCGCCATCGCGGACGCGACGGCGCTGACGGAGGCCGGCTATGTCGGCGAGGACGTCGAGAACATCCTGCTGAAGCTGATCCAGGCCGCCGACTACGACGTCAAGAAGGCCGAGACCGGGATCATCTACATCGACGAGATCGACAAGGTCGCCCGCAAGAGCGAGAACCCGTCGATCACCCGCGATGTCTCCGGCGAGGGCGTCCAGCAGGCCCTGCTGAAGATCCTGGAGGGCACGACCGCCTCCGTCCCGCCGCAGGGCGGACGCAAGCACCCGCACCAGGAGTTCATCCAGATCGACACGACGAACGTCCTGTTCATCGTGGGCGGCGCGTTCTCCGGGCTGGAGAAGATCATCGAGTCCCGGGCCGGCGCCAAGGGCATCGGCTTCGGCGCCACGATCCGCTCCAAGCGGGAGATCCAGGCGAGCGACCAGTTCCAGGAGGTCATGCCGGAGGACCTGGTGAAGTTCGGGATGATCCCCGAGTTCATCGGCCGTCTCCCCGTCCTGACCTCGGTCCACAACCTGGACCGCGAGGCCCTGCTCCAGATCCTCATCGAGCCGCGCAACGCCCTGGTCAAGCAGTACCAGCGCCTGTTCGAACTCGACGGCGTGGAGCTGGACTTCGAGCGCGAGGCCCTGGAGGCCATCGCCGACCAGGCGATCCTGCGCCAGACCGGCGCGCGCGGCCTGCGCGCGATCATGGAGGAGGTCCTCCAGTCGGTGATGTACGAGGTCCCGTCCCGCAAGGACGTCGCCCGCGTGGTCATCACCGCCGACGTGGTCCGCAACAACGTCAACCCGACCCTGGTCCCGCGCGAGCCGCGCACGATCGGCAAGGGCGACGAGGGCCGCCACGAGAAGTCCGCGTAACGCGGTGCGGTAGTCCGCACACACGCGAAGGGGCGCCCCCGCCGGAGGAACCGGCCGGGGCGCCCCTTCGCGTCGCCGCGGTCAGATCTTGGTGCGGGAGGTGTTGTAGAGCTTGGCGGCGAGGTCGGCGACCTCGTCGGTGGCCATGCTCTTGCCGGTCATGGCCGCGCCGACGTCGACGGCGAAGACGATGCCGACGGTGCTGTAGTCGGACCAGATGCAGACGGGCGTGTTGAGCTCCTTGGGGCCCTTCGCGACCGAACCGTCGGCGTCCTTGTTGACGGTCTTGAGCACCTGGCACTTCATCAGGGCGCCGTCGAAGTCCTTGGGCTCGGCCTTCTCGGGGGAGCCGACGAGCGAGACCTCGCTGTCGCTGTCGCCCTCGTCCTTGCCCATCTCCTCCTTGGCGCTCGCGAAGGCCGCGTCGACCGCCTTCGCCGGGTCGTCGACCTGGCCCCACAGACCCTTGAGGACGAGCATCTTCGCCGTGAGCGGGTTCTTCTCCATGTCCCCGCTGGTGTAGCTCGCGCTCGCCTCGGTGGGCGACTTTATGCCCATCCCCTCGGCCTCGGTCTTGTCCTTGCCCGTCAGCGGCCCGGTCTTGTTGTCGGAGGAGTCGTTGCTCTTCTTGTACTCGCCCACCGAGGCCGGCGGCGTCAGCTTGTAGCCCTTGGTGGAGGACGCGACGGAGCCGCTGCCGCCGTCCGACGTCAGGAAGTACACCCCGCCCCCGATAACGGCGAGCGCGAGGACCGCGGCACCCACGATCAGCCCCGTCTTCTTCTTCGCGGGGGCCGGCGGGGGGAAGCCCGGCTGCTGGCCGTACGCCTGCTGGCCGCCGTACGGGGGAGTGGGCGGCTGCTGGCCGTACGGGCCCGGCTGCTGGGCCGGCGGGTAGCCGTAACCGGGCTGCGGCTGCTGCTGGGGCGGGACGCCCTGGGGGGCCTGCTGCGGGTAGCCGTAGCCGGGCTGACCCTGCGGCGGCTGACCGCCGTAAGGGCCCGGCTGCTGGCCGTACGGTCCGGGCTGGCCCTGCGGCGGCTGGCCACCGTACGGACCCGGCTGGTTGTAGCTCATCTGCGGTGTCCCCTGTTCGTGATACTTACGCGTTGCGAACATCCTGACGGAAGCCCCGCGCGCGCGGACCACCGGGAGGCACACCGTTACGGAACAAACCGGTTTCGGGGCACTCCTGTGACGGCTCCAAGCGGTCCGCGCGACCGTAAACCCAGCGCAGCAGCCAGCCAGCCACCCCGAACTGCCGACCCAGTGCACGCCGGCCGAGGCGGAGGGGAAGGGCTGTACGAGCGCTGGGCAGAACGCGGGTACCGCGCCTCCAGCCGGAGGGCACGATCGACGTCGCCGCCGAGCGCAAGCGCCTCGCCAAGGACCTGGCCGCCGCCGAGAAGGAGAAGGCCCAGGCCGAGGGCGACATCGAGCGGATCAGCGGTCAGCTGGCCGCCCTGCCGCAGGCCTGAGACGACGCCCGGAGCCCCCGCACCCCTCACCCGAGGGGCGCGGGGGCTCCCGCGTGTCCGCCCCCCGGGCGGCTGCGCGCGATGTCGGTGGCCATCCGTAGACTGGGGCCCGTGAGTGAGCCCCGCCCCGACCGGCCCGACGCGTCCGATCCCGACGAGACCTTCGAGGAGATCGTCGACGAAGCGACCCAGCGCGACCCCGACCTGGCGGTGATCGAGGCCGGGAGCCGCACGCTGCGCGCCGCCTCGGGGCCGCCCCGCGCCGAGGAGGTGCCCGCCCGCCCCGCCGACCCCGAGGTGGACAAGGCGCTGCGCGCGGTGGAGCAGGAGCTCGCCGGCCGCTGGGGCGAGACCAAGCTGGAGCCGTCCGTCACGCGCATCGCCGCCCTGATGGACGTGCTCGGCGAGCCGCAGCGCGCGTACCCCTCGATCCACATCACCGGCACCAACGGCAAGACGAGCACCGCCCGCATGATCGAGGCCCTGCTCGGCGCCTTCGACCTGCGCACCGGCCGCTACACCTCGCCGCACGTCCAGTCGATCACCGAGCGGATCAGCCTGGACGGCGCCCCGGTGGACGCCGAGCGGTTCATCTCCACGTACGAGGACATCAAGCCGTACGTCGAGATGGTCGACGCCCAGCAGCCCTACCGGTTGTCCTTCTTCGAGGTGCTCACGGGCATGGCGTACGCGGCCTTCGCCGACGCGCCGGTCGATGTCGCCGTCGTCGAGGTCGGCATGGGCGGCACCTGGGACGCGACCAACGTCATCGACGCCTCGGTCGCCGTCGTCACCCCCATCTCGCTCGACCACACCGACCGCCTGGGCAACACGCCGGGCGAGATCGCGACCGAGAAGTCCGGGATCATCAAGCAGGGCGCCACGGTCATCCTGGCCCAGCAGCCCGTCGACGCCGCCCAGGTCATGCTGAAGAAGGCCGTCGAGGTCGACGCCACCGTGGCCCGCGAGGGCATGGAGTTCGGCGTGGTCTCCCGGGAGATCGCGGTCGGCGGCCAGCTGCTGACCCTGCGCGGCCTCGGCGGCGAGTACGACAACATCTTCCTTCCGCTGTACGGCGCCCACCAGGCGCACAACGCGGTGGTGGCGCTCTGCGCGGTCGAGGCGTTCTTCGGCATCGGCGCCGAGCAGCCCCGCACGCTGGACGCGGACATCGTGCGCGCCGCGTTCGCCTCGGTGATCTCGCCCGGCCGCCTCGAAGTCGTCCGGTCCAGCCCGACCGTCGTCCTGGACGCCGCGCACAACCCGGCCGGCGCCCGCGCCACCGCCGAGGGCCTGTCCGAGGCGTTCGGCTTCTCCCGGCTGATCGGTGTGGTCGGCGCCAGCGGCGACAAGGACGTGCGAGGGCTCCTGGAGGCCTTCGAGCCGATCTTCGCCGAGGTCGTCGTCACACAGAACTCCACCGAGCGCGCCATGGACGCCGACGCCCTCGCGGCCGTCGCCGTCGAGGTCTTCGGCCACGACCGGGTGCAGGTCGAACCCCGGCTCGACGACGCGCTGGAGGCGGCGATCACCCTCGCCGAGGAAGAGGACGAGTACGCGGGAGCCGGAGTCCTGGTGACCGGTTCCGTGATCACGGTCGGCGAGGCCCGGCTGCTCCTGGGAAGGCGCTGACCCATGCGCACGCTCTGTGCATCCACGCTGATCGGCGAATTCTTCGTGATCGGGTTCGCCGGACTCGTCGCGATGAAGTCGGACGACCTGTCGAATGCCACGGTCTGGACGGTGTGCGGCATCGGCATGCTGTTCTCCGTGCTGCTCTGCGGCATGATCACCCGGCCCGGCGGGATCCAGCTCGGCTGGGCCCTCCAGGTCGCGCTGGTCGCGAGCGGCTTCGTGATCCCGGTGATGTTCATCCTGGGCGTGGCCTTCGGCGCGCTGTGGTGGGCCTCGGTGCACTACGGACGCCGGATCGACGAGGTGAAGGCCCGCTGGGCGGCCCAGGCCGAAGCGGAATCGGCCGCCGCCGGCTGAGCCGCGCCGCCCCGGCGCGTCGCCCGCGCCCACCGCGGCAAACCCGGCGGCGGGCCCGTCGCCGGGCCCCTGTAATGTCGCCTCACCGCACCCGTATGCCTGCAAGGAGCCGCACATGACCCAGCGCACCCTCGTTCTTCTCAAGCCCGACGCCGTCCGCCGCGGACTGGTCGGCGAGATCGTCGGCCGCATCGAGCGCAAGGCCGGCTGGAAGATCACGGCGCTGGAGCTGCGTACCCTGGACCGCGCCACGCTGGAGCAGCACTACGCCGAGCACGTGGGCCGCCCGTTCTACGAGCCGCTGGTCGAGTTCATGCAGTCGGGTCCGGTCGTCGCCCTGGTGGCCGAGGGCGAGCGGATCATCGAGGGCGTCCGCGCCCTGGCCGGCCCCACCGACCCGATCGCCGCCGCGCCCGGCTCGATCCGCGGTGACTTCGGCACGATCACCCGGGAGAACCTCATCCACGCCTCGGACTCCGAGGAGTCCGCGGAGCGGGAAATGAAGCTTTTCTTCCCGGGCCTCTCCTGAACCGCGCTCAGCCGAACAGCGCTCATGACCTGGGGCGACCGAATTAATTCGGTCGCCCTTCGGCATAGGGTGTCCGATCGCGGGAACGCATCCCCCCGACGTAACGTCACCATGAGTGGAACGGCCACCCGTTCTGCCCAGCAAGGCGGCGTACCCTCGCGCTGTGTCGGTGCATCCGGCACTACGATGGAACCTTCCACGCCCGCAGCGCCCACTCTCGCCTACCAAAACAAGCCATCCACGCTTTGGCTTGGGAAGGCCCGACGCATCCTCATGGGGAACAAGGGGAACTCAATGTCGTTCATCGGCCGTGACATGGCTATCGACCTCGGGACTGCCAACACGCTGGTGTACGTCAGGGGGCGCGGCATCGTCCTGAACGAGCCGTCCGTCGTGGCCATCAACACCAACACCGGCGGAATTCTGGCGGTCGGCGCCGAGGCCAAGAAGATGATCGGCCGTACGCCCGGCAACATCGTCGCCGTACGGCCCCTGAAGGACGGCGTGATCGCCGACTTCGAGATCACGGAGCGGATGCTCCGCTACTTCATCCTGAAGATCCACAAGCGCCGCTACCTGGCCCGCCCCCGGGTCGTGGTCTGCGTGCCCTCCGGCATCACCGGGGTCGAGCGACGCGCCGTGATCGAGGCCTCGACGCAGGCCGGCGCCCGCCAGGTGCACATCATCGAGGAGCCCATGGCGGCGGCCATCGGCTCGGGCCTCCCGGTCCACGAGGCCACCGGCAACATGGTCGTCGACATCGGCGGCGGCACCACCGAGGTCGCGGTCATCTCGCTCGGCGGCATCGTCACCGCCCAGTCCATCCGGGTGGCCGGTGACGAGCTGGACAACGCGATCATCCAGCACATCAAGAAGGAGTACTCGCTCCTCCTCGGGGAACGCACCGCCGAACAGATCAAGATCACCATCGGCTCCGCGTACGAACTCGAGAAGGACGAGCACACCGAGATCCGCGGCCGCGACCTCGTCTCGGGCCTGCCCAAGACCGTGGTCATCTCCGCGACCGAGGTCCGCAAGGCGATCGAGGAGCCGGTCAACGCGATCGTCGACGCGGTCAAGACGACGCTCGACAAGTGCCCGCCGGAGCTGTCCGGCGACGTCATGGACCGGGGCATCGTCCTCACCGGCGGCGGCGCGCTGCTGCGCGGCCTCGACGAGCGGCTCCGGCACGAGACGGGCATGCCGATCCACATCGCGGAAGACCCGCTGGACTCCGTCGCGCTCGGATCCGGCAAGTGCGTCGAGGAGTTCGAGGCGCTCCAGCAGGTGCTGGACGCCCAGCCCCGACGGTAGTCACCCCACGACCCTCCGCGCGGACGCTGCCGCTCCGCGCGGGGGACCGTTGATATACAGGCACGATCATTCCTACGAGGAAGGCACGGCCGCCGCACTGTGAGGGACACACGAGAGAGCCGGCTGCTCCTGGTGCTGCTGATCGCCATCGCGTTCGCACTGATCACGGTGGACATCCGCGGCGGTGAGGCATCACCGGTGGACGGCGCCCGGCAGGCCGCCGCCACGGTCTTCGGACCCGTGGAGAACGGCGTGGCGTCGGCGGTCGACCCGGTGGGCAACGCCATAGGGGCGGTACGCGCCTCCGGCACCCGCCACGACAAGATCGCCGCGCTGGAGAAGCAGAACGCCGAACTGAAGGCGAAGCTCGGCAGCGACGACCGCAACCGCAGCCGGGTCCGTGAGCTCGACAAGATGCTGAAGAAGTCGGCCACCGGCCAGTACGGCATCAAGGCCGCCGAGGTCATCGCCATAGGAGCGGCCCAGGGCTTCTCCTGGACGGTCACCATCGACGCGGGCTCCAAGGACGGCGTCAAGCGCGACATGACCGTCCTCAACGGCGACGGGCTCGTCGGCCGCGTCACCACCGTCGGCCCGGACACCGCCACGGTGCTCCTCGCCAACGACCCCGACTTCACCGTCGGCACCCGGATGGAGTCCACCGACGAACTCGGCTTCGCCACCGGGCAGGGCTCCCGTCCGCTGGCGGTCCAGTTCCTGAACGGCAAGGCCAAGGTCAAGAAGGGCGACCGCCTCGTCACGTTCGGGTCCAGCAAGGACAAGCCGTTCGTGCCCGGCGTCCCGGTCGGCGAGGTCGTCCGCGTCGACCCGTCGGGCGGCGACCTGACCCGCACGGTCTACGTCCGCCCCTACGTCGGCTTCACCAAGCTCGACATCGTCGGCATCGTCGTCCAGGCCCCGCGCGAGGACCCCCGCGACATGGTCCTGCCGAAGAAGCCGAAGGCACCCGCCAAGCCGAAGCCCACCCCGACCGTCACCGTCACCATCTCGCCCAACGGCGACATCGTCGACACCGAGGGCAACGTGGTCGGCAACATCCACGAGAGCCCCGACCCCAGCGGGAACGCCACTCCGAACGCCGACAACGCGGTCAACGAACAGAGGTAGAGCTGATCCCCATGCACGTCAACCGGACCCTGCTCTCCATCGTTCTGGTCGTCTTCGCCCTCGTCGTCCAGGTGTCCGTCCTGGCCCGCCTCCAGCTCCCCGGCGCCGTGCCCGACCTGCTGCTCATGGTCGTCCTCGGCCTGGCCTTCGTATACGGACACGTCAGCGGCGCCCTCATCGGCTTCGGCGCGGGACTCCTCGCCGACCTGGCGCCCCCGGCCGACCACGCCGCCGGGCGCTACGCCCTGGTCCTCTGCGTCATCGGCTATCTCGCGGGCCTCGCCCGGCCGGAGAACGGGCAGCTCAAGTCCGCGTTCCTGCCGATGGCCGTAGTCGTCGCGGCGGCGATCGGGTCGACCCTGCTGTACGCCGGCGTCGGCGCGCTCGTCGGCGACACGGCGGCCCGTCACGTGGGCCTCGGCAGCCTGCTGTTCACCGCCGCCGTCTACGACCTGCTCCTGGCACCGTTCACCGTGCCGCTGATCATGGCGCTCGCCAGACGTACGGTGAACGACCCCGTCACCGAGTCCTCATCGGGCCGCGGCGACGTGGCGGCCGGCTGGCTCGCGGCGGGCACCGGGCTGCGGATCGGCAGCCAGCGCGGCGGACTGCGCGTGAAGGCGGCCCGCAACCGGGCGGCACGCGCCGGACGGATCAAGGGAGTCAAGCGACTGTGAGGCTGCATTCCTGCGGGCCCCGGCCCCGGAACACCACCGGGGGCGCCCCGTGAGCAACATCCCCGAGACCGGCCGGACCCAGCGCGTCCAGATCCGGCTCATCGTCATCCAGGTCCTCGTCTTCTCCCTGCTGCTCACCCTCGGCGGCCGCCTCTGGTACCTCCAGATCCGCAACGGCCAGGAGTACTCCGACGAGGCGAAGAACAACCACGTCCAGCAGGTCGTCCAGCCCGCCGCCCGGGGCTCCATCCTCGACGCACGCGGTGTGCCGCTCGCCGACAACGAGACCCGCCTCGTGGTCTCCGCCAGCCGCACCGACCTGATGAAGATGGACGACGACGGCAAGGGCGTGCTGACCCGGCTCGCCGACGTGCTCGACATGAAGCCGAAGGACGTCTTCGACAAGGTCCGGCTCTGCGACGCCAAGACCCCGCAGCCCTGCTGGAACGGTTCGCCCTACCAGCCGATCCCGGTCACCGACGAGGCCACCACCCAGCAGGCCCTGACGATCCGCGAGCGCGCCGAGGACTTCCCCGGCATCACCGCGGAGCCCACCGCCGTCCGCCGTTACGCGGCGCCCGGCAAGGCCAACACCGCCCAGGTCCTCGGCTACCTCTCGCCCGTCACCGACGAGGAGATCACCAAGGCCCAGGACACCGACTCGCCGTACCTGCGCTCCGACATGGTCGGCCGCTCCGGCCTGGAGCGCACGTACGACAAGGAGCTGCGCGGCAAGGCCGGCGTCACCCGCTACGAGGTCGACAACCTCGGCCGGGTCATCGGCCAGGCCAAGAACGACGAGGCCGAGGCCGGCTCCAGCGTCGTCACCTCCATCGACGCCCGCGTCCAGGCCGTCGCCGAGTACGAACTCAACGACGCCATGAAGAAGGCCCGCCAGGAGTTCGACACCAACACCGGCGAGAACTACAAGGCCGACTCCGGGGCCGTCGTCGTCATGGAGGCCAAGACCGGCCGGGTCGTCGCCATGGCCTCGCTGCCCAACTACGACCCCAACGCCTGGGTCGGCGGCATCTCCGCCAAGGACTACGCCAAGCTCACCGGCAAGAAGTCCAACTTCCCGCTGCTGAACCGGGCCATCCAGGGCCAGGCCGCCCCCGGCTCCATCTTCAAGGTCATCTCCTCGACCGCCGCGGTCAACGCCGGATACCCCTTCGACGGCCACTACCCCTGCCCCAGCTCGTACTCCATCGGCGGGCAGACCTTCAAGAACTTCGAGTCCCAGGGCTACGGCGACATCACCATCGGCCGCGCCCTGGAGGTCTCCTGCGACACCGTGTACTACGGCATCGCGCACAAGGAGTGGCAGAAGGACGGCGGCAACAGCCCCAAGAAGAACCCCAAGGACTGGTTCTACAAGACCGCCCACCAGTTCGGCCTCGGCAAGGAGACCGGCATCGACCTCCCCAACGAGGTCAGCGGCCGCGTCCCGGACCGCGAGTGGAAGAAGAACTTCGCCAAGGCCAACCACGACGCCTGGTGCAAGCAGGGCAAGAAGGACGGCACGTACGTCGAGAAGATCGCCTACGAGAACTGCCTCGAAGGCGACAAGATGCGCGCCGGTGACTCCGTGAACTACTCGATCGGCCAGGGCGACACCCTCGTCACCCCGATCCAGATGGCCACCATCTACGCGGCCATCTCCAACGGCGGCACGCTCTACGACCCCACCGTCGGCAAGGCGATCGTCAGCGGCGACGGCAAGACCGTCCAGGAGATCGATCCCACGTCGCACGGCAAGCTGCCCTTCACCAAGAAGACGCGCAACGAGATAGACGAAGCCCTCGCGGGTGTCGCGACCCGCGGTTCGGCCGCCTGGCGATTCGGCGGCTGGCCGCAGGACAAGATCCCGATGCACGCCAAGACGGGTACCGCCGAGGTCTACGGCAAGCAGACGACCTCCTGGTTCGCCACGTACACCAAGGACTACTCGATCGTCATGACGATCTCCCAGGGCGGTACGGGTTCCGGCGCGTCCGGGCCCGCCGTCCGCAACATCTACAACGCGCTCTACGGGCTCGACGCCACCGGCAAGCAGGACCTCAAGAAGGCCCTCCTGCCGACCCCCCAGAAGGGCCTGCCGAAGGTCCAGACGGACGGCACCATCGACGCCCCGAAGATCAAGCCCTACGACCCCGCCTCGCAGAAGCCGCCCACCGAGCAGACGCTCGCCGCCGTCCTGGGGAGGCGCGACTGATGGCCGGCTTCTCCGTCCAGCGCTACGCCCCCGAGCGGTCCACCTGGGGCCGGCTCATGGCACGCGACTCCGTCGTGCGCCGGCTCGACTGGCCGCTCCTCGGCTCGGCGATCGCGCTCTCCTTCATCGGCTCGCTGCTGGTCTGGTCGGCGACCCGGGGACGCGACTCCCTGACCCACGGCGACCCGTACTACTTCCTGTTCCGGCACGCCCTCAACACCGGCATCGGCATCGCCCTGATGATCGGCACCATCTGGCTCGGCCACCGCACCCTGCGCGGCGCGGTACCGGTCCTGTACGGGCTGTCCGTCCTCCTCGTGATGGCGGTCCTTACCCCGCTGGGCGCCACCGTCAACGGCGCCCACGCCTGGATCCTGCTGCCCGGCGGGTTCTCCCTCCAGCCCTCCGAGTTCACCAAGATCACCATCATCCTGGGGATGGCGATGCTGCTCGCCGCCCGGGTCGACGCGGGCGACCAGGTGCACCCCGACCACCGGACCGTGGCCAAGGCCCTCGCCCTGGCGTCGCTCCCGATGGTCGTCGTCATGGGGATGCCGGACCTCGGCTCCGTGATGGTCATGGTCGTCATCGTGCTCGGGGTGCTGCTGGCCTCCGGCGCGTCCAACCGCTGGGTCTTCGGACTCCTTGGCGCGGGCGTGGCAGGAGCGGTCGCCATCTGGCAGCTCGGGCTCCTCGACGACTACCAGATCGCCCGCTTCGCCGCCTTCGCCAACCCGGCGCTCGACCCGGCCGGCGTCGGCTACAACACCAACCAGGCCCGCATCGCGATCGGCTCCGGCGGCCTGCACGGCACCGGCCTCTTCCAGGGCACCCAGACCACCGGGCAGTTCGTCCCCGAGCAGCAGACCGACTTCGTCTTCACGGTCGCCGGCGAGGAGCTGGGCTTCCTCGGCGCCGGGCTCATCCTCGTCCTGCTCGGCGTCGTCCTGTGGCGCGCCTGCCGCATCGCCCGCGAGACCACCGAGCTGTACGGCACGGTCGTCGCCGCCGGGATCATCGCCTGGTTCGCCTTCCAGTCCTTCGAGAACATCGGCATGACGCTCGGCATCATGCCCGTCGCCGGACTCCCGCTGCCCTTCGTCTCCTACGGAGGCTCCTCGATGTTCGCCGTCTGGGTGGCCATCGGGCTGCTCCAGTCGATCCGGGTGCAACGGCCGATAACGGCCTGAGCGCGCGCCCGGCGGCGCGTTAGATTCGGTACATGGCGGACACCAAGCGCGAGATCGAGCGGAAGTACGAGGCCACGGACGCCACCCGGCTCCCCGACCTGGGCCGGGTGGCCGGGGCCGGGTCCGTCGAGCACGAGGGCGTCATGGAACTCGACGCCGTCTACTACGACACCGAGGACCTCCGCCTCGCCGCCGGAAACATCACCCTCCGCCGCCGCACCGGCGGCTCGGACGCCGGCTGGCATCTGAAGCTCCCCGTCGCCCCCGGCGTCCGCGACGAGATCCGGGCCCCGCTCTCCGACGACGTGCCGGACCGCCTCACCGCCCTGATCCGCTCCCGCGTCCTGGACGCCCCCGTCGTCCCCGTGGTCCGCCTGGTCTCCGCCCGCGACGTCCATGTGCTCACCGCCGCCGACGGCACACCCCTGGCCGAGCTGAGCGTCGACAAGGTCCGCGCGGAGCGGCTGCACGGCGGCGACCGCACCGCGGCCTGGACCGAGATCGAGGTCGAGCTGGCCGACGACGGGGACCCCGCCTTCCTCGACACCGTCGGCCGCGCGCTGGAGGAGTCCGGCATCCGGCCCTCCGCGGCCCCCTCCAAGCTCGCCCGCGCGCTGGAGGAGACGGCCCCCGAGGCGGCGCGTCCCCGGGAGGACGAACCGCGCACCGCCGGCGACCACGTCCTGCGCTACGTACGCCGGCAGGCCGAGGCGATCGTCGCGCTCGACCCGGCCGTGCGGCGGGGGCTGCCCGACTCCGTGCACCGGATGCGCGTCGCGACCCGGCGGCTGCGCAGCGCCCTGCGCACATACCGCCGCGTCCTGGACCGCGAGGCCACCCGCCCCCTCGGCACCGAGCTGAAGTGGCTCGCGGGGGAGCTGGGCGTCGACCGGGACCAGGAGGTGCTGGACGCCCGGCTGCGCGCCCGGCTCGACGAGCTGCCCCGCACGCTGGTCATCGGTCCGGTCAGGGCGCGGCTGCGGCTCTGGTCGACGGCGGGCCGCGGCGGTTCGCGCCGGCGCACGACCGCCGTCCTGGACTCCGCGCGCTACCTGGACCTGCTGCGCGCCCTGGAAGCCCTGCTCGCCGCTCCGCCGCTGCTGCCCGGGGCGGACCGACCGCCCGGCGACGAGCTGGCCCGCGCCGTCCGCAAGGACCACAAGCGCCTCGCCCGACGGATCGCGCACGCCCTGGAGCTGGAGCCCGGCCCCGGCCGGGACGCCGCCCTGCACCGCGCCCGCAAGGCCGCGAAACGGGCCCGGTACGCGGCGGAGGCCGACCGCCCCGCCCTCGGGAAGCCCGCGAAGAAGGCTGCCAAGCGGCTCAAGGCCGTACAGAGCCTCCTCGGCGGCCACCAGGACGGCGTCGTCGCCCGCGAGACCCTGCGCGCCCTCGCCGTACAGGCGCACGCGGCGGGGGAGCCGTCGTTCACCTGGGGACTGGTGTACGGGCGGGAGGAGGCGGCGGCCGCAGCGGCCGAGCGCGAGCTGCCCGGGGTGTGGCACCGGGCGCACAAGGCCCGTATCCGGCGTCGGCCCGGGAGCTGAGCGGCGTACTCCGGCGGGCGCGGGCAGTCCGGGCACCGAGGTACGCTGGATGGTCACCCCTGCCGGCTCTCGAAAGTTCGCGATGTCTGTCGATTCGGTCTTCCCACAGCTCGAAGCTCTGCTCCCGCATGTGCAGAAGCCCATCCAGTACGTCGGCGGTGAGCTGAACTCCACCGTCAAGCCGTGGGACGAGTGCGACGTCCGCTGGGCACTGATGTACCCGGACGCGTACGAGGTCGGGCTGCCCAACCAGGGCGTCATGATCCTCTACGAGGTGCTCAACGAGCGCCGGGGCGTCCTCGCCGAGCGCACCTACAGCGTCTGGCCGGACCTCGAAGCGCTGATGCGCGAGCACGGGGTGCCCCAGTTCACCGTGGACAGCCACCGCCCGGTCAAGGCGTTCGACGTCTTCGGGCTCAGCTTCTCCACCGAGCTGGGCTACACCAACATGCTCACCGCCCTGGACCTGGCCGGCATCCCGCTGGCCGCGAAGGACCGGGACATCGACGACCCGATCGTGCTCGCGGGCGGGCACGCGGCGTTCAACCCGGAGCCGATCGCGGAGTTCATCGACTGCGCGGTCATCGGCGACGGCGAGCAGGCGGTCCTGGAGATCACCGAGATCGTCCGCGCCTGGAAGGCCGAGGGCCGCCCCGGCGGTCGCGAGGAGGTGCTGTTCCGTCTCGCGAGGACCGGCGGCGTGTATGTCCCCGGCTTCTACGACGTGGAGTACCTCCCGGACGGCCGTATCGGCCGCGTCGTACCGAACAGGTCGGGCGTGCCGTGGCGGGTGTCCAAGCACACGGTCATGGACCTCGACGAGTGGCCCTACCCGAAGCAGCCCCTGGTCCCGCTCGCCGAGACCGTCCACGAGCGGATGTCCGTGGAGATCTTCCGCGGCTGCACCCGCGGCTGCCGTTTCTGCCAGGCCGGCATGATCACGCGCCCCGTGCGGGAGCGAAGCATCACCGGCATCGGCGAGATGGTCGAGAAGGGCCTCAAGGCGACCGGCTTCGAAGAGGTGGGCCTGCTCTCCCTCTCCTCCGCCGACCACACCGAGATCGGTGAGATCGCCAAGGGCCTCGCGGACCGCTACACCGAGGACAAGATCGGCCTCTCGCTGCCGTCCACCCGCGTCGACGCGTTCAACGTGGACCTGGCCAACGAGCTGACCCGCAACGGCCGCCGCTCCGGTCTCACCTTCGCCCCCGAGGGCGGCTCCGAGCGCATGCGCAAGGTCATCAACAAGATGGTCTCGGAGGAGGACCTGATCCGCACGGTCGCCACCGCGTACGGCAACGGCTGGCGCCAGGTGAAGCTGTACTTCATGTGCGGGCTGCCCACCGAGACCGACGAGGACGTCCTCCAGATCGGCGACATGGCGGTCAACGTGATCGCCAAGGGCCGCGAGGTCTCCGGGCAGAACGACATCCGCTGCACGGTCTCCATCGGCGGTTTCGTGCCCAAGCCGCACACCCCGTTCCAGTGGGCGCCGCAGCTCAGCGCCGAGGAGACGGACGCCCGGCTCGGCAAGCTCCGGGACAAGATCCGCGGCGACAAGAAGTACGGCCGCTCGATCGGCTTCCGCTACCACGACGGCAAGCCCGGCATCGTCGAGGGCCTGCTCTCGCGCGGTGACCGCCGCGTCGGCTCCGTCATCCGCGCGGTCTACGAGGCCGGCGGCCGGTTCGACGGCTGGCGCGAGTACTTCAGCTACGACCTGTGGATGAAGAGCGCCGAGGCGACGCTGCCGGACTTCGGCGTGGATGTCGACTGGTACACCACCCGCGAGCGGACCTACGAGGAGGTCCTGCCCTGGGACCACCTGGACTCGGGCCTCGACAAGGACTGGCTCTGGGAGGACTGGCAGGACTCGCTCGACGAGACCGAGGTCGAGGACTGCCGCTGGACGCCGTGCTTCGACTGCGGGGTGTGCCCTCAGATGGACACCAGCATCCAGATCGGCCCGACCGGCAAGAAGCTGCTGCCGCTGACGGTCGTGAAGTGAGCCGCGAAGTGATCGCGGGCGTGTGACAGCTCGGTGACGAGGCCCGGTCCGGGGAAACCCCGGGCCGGGCCTTCGCGTCATGGGGTGCATGGAACAGGGAAAGCACCGGGCGCCCGTACGGCCGGAGTACGGCGCCCATCAGGCGCCCGCGCACTACGAGGGCGGTGACGGCTGCCTCACCACGGTGATCCGGATCCCGGTACGGATCGTGGTGTTCCTCGTCGTCCTGCCGGTCCGGATGCTGTGGGACGCCCTCGTCGTCACCGTGCGCGCCGCCGAACGCGTGCTGTTCCGGCCGCTCGGGCGGGCCCTGGCCTGGCTGTTCGACGTGCTGGTGGTGATCCCGGCGGGGTGGCTGTGGCGGTACGTCTGCGTCCCGCTGGGACACGCGCTGGTGTGGCTGGCGCGGGCGGTGTTCGTCTGGCCCTGGGTCGCGCTCTGGCGCCATGTCGTGGTGCCCGTGGTGCGGTACGGGATCGTGCTGCCGCTCCAGTGGGCGTACGCGCATCTGCTCACCCCGCTCGGGCACGGGCTGCGGTGGCTGTACCGCGAGGTGCTGGTCCCGGTGGCGCGGTGGGTGGGCGTCGCCTTGAAGTGGCTGCTCACCGCCGTGTTCGTGGTGCCGGTGGTGCTGCTGTGGCGGTACGTCCTGGTGCCCGTCGGGCTGGCCGCGGCCTGGCTGGTCCGGTACCTGATCGTGGTCCCGCTCGTGTGGACGTACCGGAGCGTGCTCACCCCGGTGGGCCGCGGCATCACCTGGGCGCTGGATCTGCTGATCCGGGGGATCGAGGCGTTCTTCCGGGGGCTGGGCATCGCCCTGCGGTGGCTGGTCGTCACGCTGCTCGTGGTGCCCGTCGCCTGGGTGTACCGGCACGTCCTGGCCCCGGTGGGCCGGGAGATCGCCGCCGCGCTCGGCATCGCCTGGCGCGTCGCCGGATTCGTCTCCCGGGCGGTCGGCCGCGCGCTCGCCTGGCTCGCCCGGAACCTGATCGCCGTGCCGGTGCGCTGGGCGTACCGCACGGTGTGCGTTCCGGTCGGCCGTTTCGTACGCGACGCGGTCCTCGCGCCCGTCGGGCGGGGGCTGCGGGCGGTGGGCCGCACGGCCCGCCAGACGCTGCGCACGGCCCGCGAAACGATCCGCCGGGCCAGGCGCGACGCCTGGCGCGCACTGGTCGGCGGGCCCGCCCCGTCCGAGCCCGGGGAACTCGGAAGCCCCCTTGCGCGTACTCTGGGTAGTGCAACGACCGTGCCCAGCGCGGCGCCCGTACCGGAGTTCGCCCCGCTCCCGGAGAAATCCGCACCGCAGGGGTGAGCCGGTCCGGACCCCCCCGGGCCACCCGTATTTCGAGGGCGGCGCGCCACCGCGCCCGCCCCGCACCGAGGAGAAGAACCACTGGGCAAGCGACAGCCCGAAGGCCCGCCGCCCGCACCGGCGGTGCAGCGCATCCGACTGCGCTACACCAAGCGCGGCCGCCTCCGGTTCACCAGCCACCGGGACTTCCAGCGTGCCTTCGAGCGGGCGCTGCGCCGCTCCCAGGTGCCCATGGCCTACTCGGCGGGCTTCACCCCCCACCCCAAGGTGTCGTACGCCAACGCCGCCCCCACCGGTACGGGCAGCGAGGCCGAGTTCCTGGAGATCGCCCTCACCGAGGCCCGTGACCCGGGCGTCCTGCGTGAGCTGCTCAACGACTCGATGCCGGACGGCCTGGACATCACGGACGCCGTCGAGGCCCGCACCTCGGGTCTCGCCGACCGGCTGACCGCCTCCGTCTGGGAGATCCGCCTCGACGGGGTGACCCCCGAGGACGCGGAGAAGGCGGTGTCGGCGTTCAACGCGGCCGGGACCGTCGAGGTCGAGCGCCGTACCAAGAACGGCATGCGGACCTTCGACGCCCGTTCCGCCGTGGTCGACCTCCAGACCCTTGATCTTCCGCCTGATAGGTCCGGTGACAGGGCCTGTGCGATACTGCGGCTGGTTGTTCGGCACGTGACACCTGCCGTACGGCCTGACGACGTCCTGTCCGGTCTCCGCGTTGTGGCCGACCTGGCGCCGCCGGTCCCCGCAGCGGTGACCAGGCTGGCGCAGGGGCTCTTCGACGAGGAGTCCGGCACGGTGACCGACCCGCTCGCGCCCGACCGCGAGGCAGCCCCGGCCGCATCAACCACGGCCACCGGGACCGCCGTCGCGACGGCGCCGGAAGGTGCAGGTTCCGCGTAAGGCGGTCGTTGTAGCGCAGCCCTCGCGCTCGGGAGCCACCTGGGCCGGGCCGCGCACTGACCCATAAGACTTTCGCCAGGCCGTGCGCAGACCGCGTACGGAACCGGCGAGCCAGACATTCAGCTCCCGTGCGGCGCCCGCGCCCCGGACGGCGGTGCCGCGGCCACCACGCGGACCGAGCCGGACCGGAACCAGGTGCGGCGCCCGGGAGCGCGACGGGAGAAACGCCCGCATGCCTCAGCCGAACGAATCCGGCACCGCCGGAAACGCAGAAGACAACAACACCCCCGGGGACAAGCTGCCGCCGCGCCGCAGGCGCCGCGCCGCTTCCCGCCCCGCCGGCCCGCCGTCCACGGGCGACCGGGCCGCCGCCGAAGCCTCGGCCATACCGGCCGTTGACGCCGCAGAGTCCCCGCAGGCCGCGGAGCCCGCCTCCGACACCGCCGCCCCGGCCCGCCCGCGCCGCCGCGCGGTCCGCAAGGCCACCGCCCCGGCCGGCGCCCCGCAGGCCACCGAGCCGGCCGAGAGCGCCGAGCCCGCCCCCACCCCCGAGCCGGTCGCGGACGAGCCCGTGGCGGAGCCCGCCGCGGAGACCCCGCGCACCCGCCGCCGCGCGGTCCGCAAGGCCACGTCGCCCACCGGTGCGCCGAAGGCCGCCGAGCCTGCCGAGAGCGTCGAGAGCGTCGAGGAGGCCCCCGTGGCCGAGACCCCCGAGCCGGCCGCCGAGCCCGAGGCGCCGCGCGCCCGCCGCCGTGCCGTCCGCAAGGCCACGTCCCCCGCCGGTGCGCCGAAGGCCGCCGAGCCTGCCGAGAGCGTCGAGGAGGCCCCCGTGGCGGAGAGCCCCGAACCGGCAGCCGATTCCGCTGCCCCGGCCCGCCCGCGTCGTCGCGCGGTGCGCAAGGCCACGTCCCCGGCCGGTGCGCCGAAGGCCGCCGAGCCCGTGGAGATCGTGGCGGAGGCCGTGCAGACCCCCGAGCCCGCCGCTGCCGAGCCCGCCGCCGAGCCCGCCGAGGCCCCGCGCGGCCGCACCCGCCGCAGGGCCTCCGCCCCGGCCGGCGCCCCGCAGGCCGCCGCCGCTCAGCCCGTCGACGAGGTCACCGACGAGGACGAGGAGCCTGCGGAGACCGAGGAGGCGCCCGAGGCCGCCGAGTCGCCCGTCGAGGCGCCGCGTGGCCGTCGCCGCGCGACCCGCAAGGCGACGGCCCCGGCCGGCGCGCCGAAGCCCGCCGACGAGCAGCCGGCCGAGCAGCCCGCCGAGGCCCAGACCGGCGAGAGCCTGCCCGAGGCCGCCGTGGAGGAGCTGGCCGCCGAGCCCGTCGAGGTCGAGGAGGCCGCCCCGCGCGGCCGTCAGCGCCGCCGGGCCACCTCTGCCGCCGGCCGCCCCGAGTTCACCGCCAAGGCGGAGGAGCCCGCGCGCCGCAGCCGTCGGGCGACGCGCCCGGCCGTCGCCGTCTTCCAGGCGCCGGTCTTCGCCGAGCCGATGTTCCAGACCCCGGAGACCGCGGCGGCCGCCGCGGCTGCCGCCTCCCACGAGGAGGAGCCCGAGGACGAGATCACCCCGGTCCAGGAGCGGACCGCCGCCGAGACCGCCCCCGCCGAGACCGCGCCCGCCGAGGCCGCGTCGCAGGGCGGCTCGCGCCGCCGTCGCCGCCGTCGTGGTGAGGCCGCCGAGGCGGAGACCGCCGAGCCGGTGGCCGCCGCCCCGGAGCAGGCCGAGGACGAGCAGGAGCCGGAGGCCGCCGCCGACGCCGAGCAGGACGGCGACGACTCCGACGAGTACGGCGACCGCCCGTCGCGCCGCCGTCGCCGGGGCGGCCGTCGCCGCCGCCGGGGCGAGACCGCCGAGGACGAGTCCGCCGAGCCGCAGCACGCGGACGGGGCCGACCACGCCGAGGACGAGCACGAGGCCGCCCAGGAGTCCGAGGACGAGGGCGACGAGGAGCAGGACGAGCACGAGTCCGCCTCCGGCACGAGCAGCAGCCGCCGTCGCCGTCGCCGCCGTCGTCGCAGCGGTGACGCCGCGTCCGAGGCCGAGAACGGCGCGGACGACCCGGAGCGCACGGTCGTCAAGGTCCGTGAGCCCCGCAAGAAGGAGGAGCGGGAGCCCGGCACCGGCTTCGACGAGGTCCAGTCCATCAAGGGCTCGACCCGTATGGAGGCCAAGAAGCAGCGCCGCCGCGAGGGCCGCGAGCAGGGCCGCCGCCGGGTGCCGATCATCACCGAGGCGGAGTTCCTGGCGCGCCGCGAGGCCGTCGAGCGCGTCATGGTCGTCCGCCAGAGCGGCGAGCGCACCCAGATCGGCGTCCTCGAGGACAACGTGCTCGTCGAGCACTACGTCAACAAGGAGCAGGCCACCAGCTACGTCGGCAACGTCTACCTGGGCAAGGTCCAGAACGTGCTGCCGTCCATGGAGGCCGCGTTCGTCGACATCGGCAAGGGCCGCAACGCCGTGCTGTACGCGGGCGAGGTCAACTTCGAGGCGCTCGGCATGGCTCACGGGCCGCGCCGTATCGAGACCGCGCTCAAGTCCGGCCAGTCCGTCCTGGTCCAGGTCACCAAGGACCCGATCGGCCACAAGGGCGCCCGCCTGACCAGCCAGGTCTCGCTGCCCGGCCGCTACCTGGTCTACGTGCCCGAGGGCTCGATGACGGGGATCAGCCGCAAGCTGCCCGACACCGAGCGCGCCCGGCTGAAGACCATCCTCAAGAAGATCGTTCCCGAGGACGCGGGCGTCATCGTGCGCACCGCCGCCGAGGGCGCGAGCGAGGACGAGCTGCGCCGCGACGTCGAGCGGCTGCAGGGCCAGTGGGAAGAGATCCGGAAGAAGTCGAAGAGCACCGGCAGCTCCAACGCGCCGACGCTCCTGTACGGCGAGCCGGACATGACCGTCCGGGTCGTCCGGGACATCTTCAACGAGGACTTCTCCAAGGTCATCGTCAGCGGCGACGACGCGTGGGAGACCATCCACGGTTACGTCTCGCACGTGGCGCCCGACCTGACGGACCGGCTGTCGCGGTGGACCTCCGAGGTCGACATCTTCGCGACGTACCGGATCGACGAGCAGCTCATGAAGGCGCTGGACCGCAAGGTCTACCTGCCGAGCGGCGGCTCGCTGGTGATCGACAAGACCGAGGCGATGGTCGTCGTCGACGTCAACACCGGCAAGTTCACCGGCCAGGGCGGCAACCTGGAGGAGACCGTCACCAAGAACAACCTGGAGGCGGCCGAGGAGATCGTGCGCCAGCTGCGGCTGCGCGACCTCGGCGGCATCGTGGTCGTCGACTTCATCGACATGGTGCTGGAGTCCAACCGGGACCTGGTGCTGCGGCGCCTGCTGGAGTGCCTGGGCCGGGACCGTACGAAGCACCAGGTCGCCGAGGTCACCTCGCTGGGCCTGGTCCAGATGACCCGCAAGCGGGTCGGCCAGGGGCTGCTGGAGTCCTTCTCCGAGACCTGCGTCCACTGCAACGGCCGCGGCGTCATCGTCCACATGGAGCAGCCCTCCTCGACGGGCGGCGGCGGTGGCGGCAAGCGTTCCAAGAAGCGCCGCGGCGGTGCCGGCCAGGACCTCGGCCACGAGCACGACCACGACCACGCCGTCGAGGCGGAGGCCGAGACCGAGGCCGAGGTGGCGGCGGAGGTCGCCGCGCCGGTGGCCCTGCCCGAGCCGGAGTTCGTCCCGGACGAGGAGCTGTACAGCAGCGCGGCCGAGGCCGAGGCGGCCGCCTCGCGCGGCCGTGGCCGGCGCCGGGCGACCCGTAAGGCATCGGCCCCGGCCGGTGCCCCGAAGTCCGCCCCCGCCCCGGCGGCGGAGATCGTGGCCGAGCCGGTCGCGGAGCCGGAGCCCGTCGTGGCCCCGGAGCCGGTGGCCGAGACGCCCGCCGAGGCCCCGGCCGAGGCACCGGCCGAGGCACCGCAGGGACGGACGCGCCGCCGGGCCACCCGTAAGGCGACCGCCCCGGCGGGTTCGCCGGCCCCGGCCGACACGGTCGTGACCGAGCCGGCCCCGGCGGAGCAGCCCGCGCCCGTAGCCGCCGAGGAGCCGGCCGCCGGCCCCGACCCGGTGGCCGCCGAGGACCCGGTCGTCGAGGCGTCGCACGCCGAGGCCCCGGCCGAGGAGCCGGCCGCGCCGCCGCGTGTCCGGCGCCGCGCCACCCGCAAGGTCAGCGCGCCCGCCGGTTCCCCGGCGGGGGCCGAGGAGGCCGCGGTCGTCGTGGTGGAGGCCCCCGAGGCGGAGGCCGACGCCGGCGCCGAGGCGGCTCCGGCCAAGAAGGCGGCCCGCAAGACCGCCAAGAAGACCGCGGCCAAGAAGGCGGCCGTCAAGAAGACCGCGGCCAAGAAGACGGCCGCGAAGAAGACGACGGCCAAGAAGGCGGCGGCGAAGAAGACGGTGGCCGCGGAGCAGTCCGCCCCGTCCGTCACGGCCACGGCCGACGAGGCCTGACCCCCTCGCACCGTGCGTGACGCGGTCCGGCCGGTCCCTTCCGGGGCCGGCTGGCCGCGTCGCGGCGCCGGGCCGCCCCGCTCCCGACACGAAAGCCCCACATGCGCAAGATCCAGAAGGCCGTCATACCGGCCGCCGGGCTCGGTACCCGGTTCCTGCCGGCGACGAAGGCGACTCCCAAGGAGATGCTGCCGGTCGTCGACAAGCCGGCGATCCAGTACGTCGTGGAGGAGGCCGCCGCCGCGGGGCTGAGCGACGTGCTGATGGTCACCGGGCGCAACAAGCGGGCGCTGGAGGACCACTTCGACCGGAACTACGAGCTGGAGTCGGCGCTGACCCGCAAGGGCGACGCCGAGCGGCTGGTCCGGGTCCAGGAGTCGAGCGAGCTCGCGACCATGCACTACGTCCGCCAGGGAGACCCGCGCGGCCTCGGCCACGCAGTCCTGTGCGCGGAGCCCCATGTGGGGGACGAACCCTTCGCGGTGCTGCTCGGCGACGACCTGATCGACCCGCGCGACCCGCTGCTCACCCGGATGACCGAGATCCAGGAGCGCGAGGGCGGCAGCGTCGTCGCGCTGATGGAGGTGGCGCCCGAACAGAGCCACCTCTACGGGTGCGCGGCCGTGGAGGGCACACCGGACGGCGACATCGTCCGGGTGACCGGCCTGGTCGAGAAGCCGGAGCCGGGCGACGCCCCCAGCAACCTGGCGGTCATCGGCCGCTACGTCCTGGACCCCGCCGTCTTCGCCGTACTGCGCGAGACGGAGCCGGGCCGGGGCGGCGAGATCCAGCTGACCGACGCGCTGCAGCAGCTGGCCGCCGACGAGAAGCTCGGCGGTCCGGTGCACGGCGTGGTCTTCCGGGGCCGCCGTTACGACACCGGCGACCGCGGCGACTACCTGCGGGCCATCGTCCGTCTCGCCTGCGAGCGCGAGGACCTGGGCCCGGACTTCCGCACCTGGCTGCGCGCCTATGTGGCGGCGGAACTCTGACCCGCCCGCCGGGCCCCGTACTCCTGATCCCCGACACCCGTACCACCGCACCGAGGAGAACCCCATGATCGGCATGATTCTGGCGGCCGGCGCCGGCCGCCGTCTGCGCCCCTACACCGACACGCTCCCCAAGGCCCTGGTGCCCGTCGGCCCCGAGGGCGACGAGGAGAGCCTGACCGTCGTCGACCTGACGCTCGGCAACTTCGCCGAGGTCGGCCTGACCGAGGTCGCGATCATCGTGGGCTACCGCAAGGAGGCCCTGTACGAGCGCAAGGCGGCGCTGGAGGCCAAGTACGGCGTCAGCATCACGCTGATCGACAACGACAAGGCCGAGGAGTGGAACAACGCCTACTCCCTGTGGTGCGGCCGGGACGCCCTCAAGGACGGCGTGATCCTCGCCAACGGCGACACCGTGCACCCGGTCTCCGTCGAGAAGACGCTGCTGGCCGCGCGCGGCGACGGCAAGAAGATCATCCTCGCCCTCGACACGGTGAAGAACCTCGCCGACGAGGAGATGAAGGTCGTCGTGGAGGACGGCAAGGGTGTCCGCCGGATCACCAAGCTGATGGACCCGGCCGAGGCGACCGGTGAGTACATCGGCGTCACGCTCATCGAGGGCGAGGCGGCCGAGGAGCTGGCCGACGCGCTGAAGATCACCTTCGAGCGCGACCCGGACCTCTACTACGAGGACGGCTACCAGGAGCTCGTCAACCGCGGCTTCAAGGTCGACGTGGAGCCGATCGGCGACGTGAAGTGGGTCGAGATCGACAACCACGAGGACCTGGCCAAGGGCAGGAAGATCGCGTGCCAGTACTGACCCGGCTGATACCCGCGCCGGTCGTCGTCGACATCCGGGCCGGGGCTCTCGCGGATCTGGCGGGCGTCCTCGCCGACCAGCGGATCTCCGGCTCCGGCAAGCTGGCGGTCGCGATCAGCGGGGGTTCCGGCCGGGCCCTGCGGGAACGGCTCTCGGACAGCCTGCCCGGCGCCTCCTGGTTCGAGGTGGGCGGCGGCACCCTGAACGACGCCGTCAAGCTCGCCGAGGCCATGAAGTCCGGGCGGTACGACGCCGTGGTGGGCCTCGGCGGCGGCAAGATCATCGACTGCGCCAAGTTCGCCGCGGCGCGCGTCGGGCTGCCGCTGGTCGCCGTGGCGACGAACCTGTCCCACGACGGCCTGTGCTCCCCGGTGGCGACGCTCGACAACGACGCGGGCCGTGGCTCGTACGGAGTGCCGAACCCGATCGCCGTGGTCATCGACCTCGACGTCATCCGAGAGGCCCCCACCCGCTTCGTGCGGTCCGGCATCGGGGACGCGCTCTCCAACATCTCCGCCGTCGCGGACTGGGAGCTGGCCCACCGGGTCAACGGCGAGGACATCGACGGCCTGGCCGCCGCGATGGCCCGGCAGGCCGGCGAGGCCGTGCTGCGCCACCCCGGCGGCCTGGACGACGACGCGTTCCTCCAGGTGCTGGCCGAGGGCCTGGTGCTCACCGGGATCTCCATGTCGGTGGCCGGTGACAGCCGCCCGGCCTCCGGCGCCTGCCACGAGATCAACCACGCCTTCGACCTGCTCTTCCCGCAGCGGGCCGCCAGCCACGGCGAACAGTGCGGGCTCGGCGCGGCGTTCGCCATGCATCTGCGCGGCGCCGTCCAGGAGTCCGTCCGGATGACCGAGGTGCTGCGGCGCCACGGGCTGCCGGTGACCGCCGAGGACATGGGCTTCGACGTGGAGGAGTTCGTACGGGTGGTGGCGTTCGCGCCGAAGACCCGGCCGGGCCGCTACACGGTCCTGGAGCACCTGAACCTGTCCGAGGACGGGATCAGGGACGCCTACGCCGAGTACGTGAGAAGCGCCGCGGTCTGAGGGGCCGGGCCCGGTTTGACCGGCTGTGCCGGGCCCCGTAACCTTGACCGTCGGCGTTTGTTCGCCACACCTCTGAGCACCGACCTCCCGCTCGTACGGGAGAGGCCGCTCGTCCACTCCGGATCGTCATGGGTCTCCGGACCCGTGTGAGCGGCTGGCATCAGAGGTTTCCGCTTCGAGTGAGAGTGAGATCCGCGTGTACGCCATCGTGCGCAGCGGTGGCCGCCAGCACAAGGTTGCTGTCGGCGACATCGTTGAGGTTGACAAGATTTCCACCGCCAAGGTTGGCGACACGGTAGAGCTCTCTACCCTGCTCGTTGTCGACGGCGACGCCGTGACCAGCGACCCGTGGGTGCTGGACGGCATCAAGGTCCAGGCCGAGGTCGTGGACCACCACAAGGGCGCGAAGATCGACATCCTTCGCTACAAGAACAAGACCGGCTACCGCCGTCGTCAGGGTCACCGTCAGCAGTACACGGCGATCAAGGTCACCGGCATTCCCGCGGCTGCGAAGTAAGGGACTGAGAACACATGGCACACAAGAAGGGCGCATCGTCCACCCGGAACGGGCGCGATTCCAATGCTCAGCGGCTCGGCGTGAAGCGCTTCGGCGGCCAGGCCGTCAACGCCGGTGAGATCCTGGTCCGCCAGCGCGGCACCCACTTCCACCCGGGCACGGGCGTCGGCCGTGGCGGCGACGACACGCTGTTCGCCCTCGCCGCCGGTGCGGTCGAGTTCGGCACGCACCGTGGCCGCAAGGTCGTGAACATCGTTCCGATCGCCGGCTGAATTCCCGGCGCTCGTCGAGCGGTATGACGTGGAGGCGGACCTCACTTCCTGTGAAGGGAAGTGGGTCCGCCTTTCGCGTGTTGTCCCTACGGGGGCGAGCGAAGTTTTTCCGCAGGTATGCAACTGGAGGTTCCACCCATGACCACCTTCGTGGACCGCGTCGAACTGCATGTCGCCGCGGGTAACGGAGGCCACGGCTGTGCCTCCGTTCACCGTGAGAAGTTCAAGCCGCTCGGCGGCCCGGACGGCGGCAACGGCGGCCGCGGCGGCGATGTGACCCTGGTCGTCGACCAGTCCGTCACCACGCTCCTCGAGTACCACCACCACCCCCACCGCAAGGCCACCAACGGCCAGCCCGGCGCGGGCGACAACCGCACCGGCAAGGAGGGCCAGGACCTGGTCCTGCCCGTCCCGGACGGCACCGTCGTCCTCGACCGCCAGGGCAATGTGCTCGCCGACCTCGTCGGCCAGGGCACCGCCTTCGTCGCGGGCCAGGGCGGCCGCGGCGGCCTCGGCAACGCCGCGCTGGCCTCCGCCCGCCGCAAGGCCCCCGGCTTCGCGCTGCTCGGCGAGCCCGGCGAGGCGCGGGACATCGTCCTGGAGCTCAAGACCGTCGCCGACGTGGCCCTGGTGGGCTACCCGAGCGCCGGCAAGTCCTCGCTGATCTCGGTCCTGTCGGCCGCCAAGCCGAAGATCGCGGACTACCCGTTCACGACCCTCGTCCCGAACCTGGGCGTGGTCACCGCGGGCAGCACCGTCTACACCATCGCCGACGTCCCGGGCCTGATCCCGGGCGCCAGCCAGGGCAAGGGCCTCGGCCTGGAGTTCCTGCGCCACGTCGAGCGCTGCTCGGTGCTCGTGCACGTACTGGACACGGCGACGCTGGAGTCCGACCGCGACCCCGTCTCCGACCTCGACATGATCGAGGAGGAGCTGAAGCTGTACGGGGGTCTGGAGGACCGGCCCCGCATCGTCGTCCTCAACAAGATCGACATCCCGGACGGCCAGGACCTCGCGGACATGATCCGTCCCGACCTGGAGGCCCGCGGCTACCGCGTCTTCGAGGCGTCCGCCGTCGCCAGGACCGGGCTCAAGGAGCTGTCCTTCGCCCTGGCCGGCGTCATCGCCGAGGCGCGCGCCGCCAAGCCGGTGGAGGAGGCCACCCGCATCGTCATCCGGCCCAAGGCCGTGGACGACACCGGGTTCACCGTCACCCTGGAGGAGGACGGCATCTACCGGGTGCGCGGCGAGAAGCCGGAGCGCTGGGTGCGCCAGACCGACTTCAACAACGACGAGGCCGTCGGCTACCTCGCGGACCGGCTGAACCGGCTGGGCGTCGAGGACGAGCTGCGCAAGGCCGGTGCGCGTGCGGGCGACGGCGTGGCCATCGGTGCCGAGGACAACGCGGTCGTCTTCGACTGGGAGCCGACCGTGTCGGCCGGTGCGGAGATGCTCGGCCGCCGGGGCGAGGACCACCGCCTGGAGGAGCAGCGTCCGGCCACCCAGCGCCGCCGCGAGCGCGAGGCCGAGCGCGACGAGGCCGCCAAGGAGTACCAGGACTTCGACCCGTTCGCGTAGAGCGGCCCGGCGTTCACGAAAAACGACCGCGGTCCCGGCCCCCTTCCCGATGACGGAGAGGGGCCGGGACCGCGGTCGTCGTACGAGGTCCGTCAGGTCCGGGCCGACGCCTCGGCAGGGGAGGGGGCCGGGGTGCGCTCGGCGAGCGGGACGACCGGCAGCAGGGTCTCCTCGCCCAGGAACACCCTGCGCACCACGCGCTCGGCGGCCCGCCCGTCGTCGTAGTCGCAGTAACGCTTCCGGAACGCCGTGCGCAGCGCCGCCGCCTTCTCGTCGCGCCACTCGTCCGAGCCCAGGATCGCGGTCAGCCGCTCCTGGGTCCTCGCGACGGCGCCCGGCGGCTCGGCCATGAGGTCGAAGTAGGTGCCGCGCACCACCCGGTAGGTGTCCCAGTCGTCCGCGTGGATCACGATCGGCCGGTCCAGGTTCGCGTAGTCGAACATCGCCGAGGAGTAGTCGGTGATCAGGGCGTCGGAGGCGAGATAGAGCTGCTCGACGTCGCCGTGGCCGGAGACGTCGATGATCCGGCCGCCGGCCTGGAGCTCGGCGAGCCGGCCGGTGGGCTTGTAGAAGTAGTGCCCGCGCACCAGCAGGGTGATGTCCGGGCCCAGGTCCTCGGCCAGTTTCGACAGGTCGAGCCGGGGCGCGAAGGACTTCTCGTACTCGCGGTGGGTCGGCATGTACAGGAAGGCGGTCGTGCCGTCGGCCAGGCCCAGCTCCCGACGCGCCCGCACGACGTCCGCCGCGGTGGCGTTGACCAGCACGTCGTTGCGCGGGTAGCCGGTCTCCAGCGTGGTGTACCGGCAGGGGTAGACCCGCTCCCAGACGGTGGTGGTGAACCGGTTGGACGACAGGCTGTAGTCCCAGCGGTCGCACCGGCGCAGCAGCTTCTCCATGTCCATGTCGGTGGACGCGGGGTACCGCGCCTGGTCGAGCCCCATCGTCTTCAGCGGGGTGCCGTGGTGGGTCTGGAGGTGGATCTGCCCCTCGCGCTTCACGATGGTGTCGCCGAAGTTCACATTGTTGGTGAGGTACGTGGCGCGGGCCATGACCGCCCAGTACTCGCGCGAGCCGACGATCACCTTCTCGACGCCCTTGGGCACCCGGTCGCGGTGCTCGGAGCGCACGGCCCAGACCCGGCGTATGTGCGGCGCGAGCCGGCCCAGCTCGGCCTCGATGGCCGCCGGGTTGCAGGAGTAGCCGCGCCCCCAGTACGCGGAGAACACCGCGAGGTTCTCGTCCAGCGGCATCCGCAGCTGCGAGCGGTAGAACATGCCGAGGGCGGCCCGCTTGGCGCGGCCGACGCGGGCCCGCCCGCCCAGCCGGGCGCGGTGGCGGACGTTGTTGGCGCGGGTCAGGCCGAAGAACGCGGAGTACGAGTCCATGCCGAGCAGCGCGTACTTGTAGCCGCGTCCGCCCGGCGGGCGTTCGAAGCCCTCCGGAAGGCGTGCGCGGTAGTGCTCGGCCGCCCGGTGGAAGAATTCGGCGCGCGCGTTGCGCGGCAGCCGGCCCGGCTTCTCCAGCACGGTCAGGAACTGGTCGGCCATTTTCCGGAAGAGCGCCGGACGCCATACATCCCATTCGGGGCGCTCGTCCAGGAAGGCGAAGACCCGGTCGTACTGGTCGAAGACATCGAAATGCTTCCGGCTGACCGTACCGAGAATGTTGCCGCCCTCACGCCGCTGCCGGTACAGCACACAGGAACGGTCCAGCACCGCGATGCGTTCCGCCGCGATCATCGAGCTGTACGTCCAGGGCGCGTCCTCGTAATAACCGGGCGGGAAACGGAATCCCTGCCGGGTGACGAAATCGCGCCGGTAGGCCTTGTTCCACACGATCTGCAGCAGATCCAGCAGCTGCGGGCGCTCCGCGAGCGAGAAGACGTCCGGGCCGTCCTCGCTCAGCAGGGCGGAGCGCTTGTTGCGCAGCAACCGCCCGTCCCAGTAGGTCCGGGTGTAGTCGTAGACCAGGATGTCCGGGTCGTCCGTCGCGTCGAGCCGCGCGGCGATCGCCGCCAGCGAGCCCGGCGCCAGGGTGTCGTCGCTGTCCAGGAAGAGGACGTAGTCACCGGTCGCCGCGTCCAGCCCCGCGTTGCGCGCACGGCCCAGGCCCACGTTCTCCGTGAGGTGCAGCACACGCAGCCGGGAGTCCCGGACCGCGTACGAGTCGAGGATCGCGCCGGAGCCGTCCGGGGAACAGTCGTCGACGCCGATGACCTCGATGTCGGTGAAATCCTGCCCGAGCACGGAGTCCAGACACTCCCCGATGTACCCCTGCACGTTGTACGCAGGCACGATGAGTGTCAGTCGAGGCATCGTCCACCAGTTCCAGAGGGCTGTCCACAGAGGTTGTACGAGGGGCGCGGCCGGACCGTGCGACAGTGGTCGGCGTCCGGCACCCGGACAGCGTAATTGATCGCCCCGGCCGTCCCAGGGGGGTGCCTCGGGGCGTCCGCGTAGGGTGGAACGCCGACAGGGTTCAGCATCTGACAGGAGACGCACGACATGACCTGGATGGTTACGGGCGGGGCGGGGTACATCGGCGCGCACGTGGTGCGCGCGATGCTCGCGGGCGGTCAGCGGGTGGTCGTGTTCGACGACCTGTCGACCGGCAGCGCGGAGAAGGTGCCCGCGGGGGTTCCCCTGGTGACCGGCAGCGTGCTCGACCGCCAGGCTCTCGACGCCGCGATCCGCGAGCACGGGGTGACCGGTGTGGTGCACATCGCGGGCAAGAAGCAGGTCGGCGAGTCCGTGGAGCGCCCCCTCTACTACTACAAGGAGAACGTCACCGGCCTGGAGGTCCTGCTGGAGAGCATGGTCGCCGCGGGCGTCGACCGGCTGGTGTTCTCCTCCTCGGCCGCCGTCTACGGCATGCCCGACGTCGATCTCGTCACCGAGACGACGCCGTGCGCGCCGATGAGCCCCTACGGCGAGACCAAGCTCGTCGGCGAGTGGCTGATCCACGCCGCCGCTCGGGCTCACGGGCTGCGCTGTGCCTCGCTGCGCTACTTCAACGTGGCGGGCGCGGCCGAGCCGGAGCTGGCCGACGCCGGGGTCTTCAACCTGATCCCGATGGTCTTCGAGCGCCTGGAGGCCGGCGAGGCCCCGCGCATCTTCGGCGACGACTACGCGACCCCGGACGGCACCTGCATCCGCGACTACATCCACGTCGAGGACATCGCCTCCGCCCACCTCGCGGCCGCCCGCCGGCTGGAGTCCGCCGCGGCCGGCACGGACCTCACCCTGAACATCGGCCGCGGCGAGGGCAGCTCGGTGCGCGAGATGGTCGACCGCATCCTCAAGGTCACGGGCAACGAGGACACCACCGCCGAGGTCACCGCCCGCCGCCCCGGCGACCCGGCCCGCGTGGTCGCCGCCGCCGACCGCATCCGCGCGGAGCTGGACTGGTCGGCGCGGTACGGCGTGGACGAGATGATCGAGTCCGCCTGGCAGGGCTGGCGCCTGCGCCACCCGTAAGGGGCCGGACGAAGGTGCGCCACCCGTAAGGGGCCGCGCGAAGGGCCCGGCACCGCTCCCCGTCGAGCGGTGCCGGGCCCTTCGTACGTCGTCAGGCCTCCAGGTCCAGGCCCGTGGTCTCGGGGACGGCGGTGCGCTGGGCCGGTATGCCGGGGAGCAGCCGGTCCGTCATCCGCAGCCGGTGCGTGTCCGCGGCCTCGCACAGCTCCCGCACCGCCTCCGCGAACCGGACCGGGGACGGCGGGTCGGACGGGCCGAGCAGCCGGAGTTTCAGGGCCGCCCGCGCCTCGGCGAGCCCGTCGCCCCCGGGGTCGCGCACGGCCGCGAGGAGGGCGGGGACGCCCGCCGCGTCCGGGGTGAGGACTGTCGCCGCCGAGACCGTCGGGAAGGTGGCGCGGAACACCGCGTCGGACAGGCCGCTGGTGTTGGCCACGGCGTACGGCTTCTCGCCGGCCAGGTAGTCGCCGATCACGCTCGACACATCGCTGATCAGGAGGTCCGAGGCGTTGAAGCAGGAGTACAGCGCGGGCCGCGCCGCCGTGACGATCCGGTGCTCCCCGGCCGGCAGGGACGCCCAGTACGCCGCTTCCCAGGCCGCCGTCGCCGCCTCGGCCGCGGCGGCCCGCCCGGCCTCCGGCGCGCCCTGGGCCAGCATCCGTTCGGCGTCGTCCGCGGCGGGGCGGAAGGCGGACGCGGTCAGGGCGTCCAGCCCGGCGGTGCGCCGGGCGAGCTCGTCGGCGGCCCCGGCGGCGGGGGGCGGGCCGGTGCGGGCGCGGTTGGCCGCGTGGATCAGGTCCCGGATGCGGGCGTCGGCGGCGCCCGCGCGGGGGTCCACCGAGCCGGTCATGGGGTGCGGTTTGTACAGGAGCCGGACGCCGGGGTCGGCGAGCAGTTCCCGGACGATGTTCTCGCCGGCCAGGACGACCGAGGTGTTGCCCGGGTTGCCGTCCCAGCCCTCCCAGGTGGGGGCGTAGAGCACGGTCGTGTACGGGCCGGAGGGCGGGCCCGCGTACGGGGCGACCGGCGCCAGCTGAGGACGGCCTATCTCCACGACGTCGGCGTCCCTGACCCCGACATCGGCCAGGGCGTAGCGCTCGCGGGCGGCGGGGCCGGCGACCCACACCTCGTCGTACGCCTTCGCGTACGGGTTGCAACTGGAGAGCTTGTCGCTCTCGCCGTGGTTGACGAAGGCGTGCTTGATCGTCGGGATGCGCAGGACCTGCGAGGTCTTGCCGGAGTTCGCCGGGTGGATCAGCACCTTGAGGGCCGACTGCTCCAGGCGCAGCAGCTGGGCGACCTTCGGAAGGCAGACGACGGGGAGGTCGGTGACGCCGATGCGCTGCATCATGAAGCGCTCGCGCACCACGACGACCGGCCGTTCGCCGAGCGAGGCCAGCGCTTCCAGCCACATGTTCGCCTGGTACGCGGAGGAGGCGCCGCCCGAGAAGTACATGCCGACGGTGGGCCGGTAGTCGTCGAGCCAGGCGTCGAACCACGCCTGCACCTCCTCGGGCCCGGCAGGCCGGCGGCGTGCCAGTGCCCGCACCAGCTCGCCGAGGGCCACCGCCGCGAGGCCGGCCGTCACCGCGATGCCCGTCGCGGCGTACTGGGGCCGGTCGGTCGCGGCGGTCACCAGCAGTCCGGCGGTGGCCGGCAGCCCGAACAGCAGCAGCCGGGGCCCGTGGCGGCGGGTCAGCAGGGCGGGCGGCGCCGGGGTGATGCGCAGCGCGGAGGCGTCGATGTTCCGGGTGAGCAGGGGCAGGGTCCGTGACTGGCGCACCCGGATCGCCGCCGCGTGGAGGGCGAAGTGCAGGGCGTAACAGAGGAGCAGACCGAGGACGAGCGGGAGATAGACCGCCTCGCGCTGGTGTCCCGGCAGCCGGGCCATCCCGAAGAGCAACAGGAAGTCGCAGGTCAGGCGGCGGGTCATGGTGTCGGCGCGCACCTTGGCGAGCAGGGCGACCTGGCCGGGCAGCCACCGGTGCAGGGCGGCTTCCGCGCCCAGGACGCCCGCGGTCGCCAGGGCCAGCAGGAGCAGATGAGGGACGACGGCCGCCGCGGCCTGGACGGTGAAGGAGGCCGCCAGCAGGACGAGGGGGAGGGCCTTCGCGGCGGAGCGGAGGGGGCGGGGGAGAGGTGGCACGGGTGGGACTCCAAAAGAGCTCGGGCTCTTGTGTGCGCCGTGGGGGCGGCGGCTTTTGGCCGGGGTGCGCGAAGGAGCGGGGATTTCGAGAGCCACCGTAGGGAATGCGGCCAGTCGGACGATGAGACGGGCGTGAAAGCTTCGTGAGAAACGAGCGCCCGCGCACAACCCTTTGCCATGTCCATGAATTCACTCCCCCGGAGCAAGGAAAGGTGCGAGAGCGCGCCGGATGTGCCGCAACGGGCGGACCGGTGCTGTTTTGTCACGGAAGTGCGGGCGAATCTCAGTAAGGTCGGCCGGAGGTCACGGCTGCGACAGGACCGCCATCTCATCGGCCACATCTCATCGTGGGGGCAGAAACTGTGAAGGCTCTCGTACTTTCCGGTGGGGCGGGCACCCGGCTTCGTCCCATTACCCATACCTCGGCCAAACAGCTGGTGCCGGTGGCGAACAAACCGGTGCTGTTCTACGGCCTGGAGGCCATCGCCGAAGCCGGTATCACCGAGGTCGGCATCATCGTGGGCGACACCGAGGAGGAGATCCGCGCGGCGGTGGGGGACGGTTCGCGCTTCGGTATCGATGTCACCTACATCCCGCAGTCCGAACCCCTGGGTCTCGCCCACGCGGTCCTGGTCGCCCAGCGCTTCCTGGGGAACGACGACTTCGTGATGTACCTGGGCGACAACTTCATCGTCGGCGGGATCGCGGGCCTGGTCGAGGAGTTCCGCGCGGACCGGCCGGACGCGCAGATCCTGCTGACCCATGTGCCCGACCCGACCTCGTTCGGCGTCGCGGAACTGGACGGGGACGGCAGAGTGGTGGCGCTGGAGGAGAAGCCCGAGCACCCCAAGAGCGATCTCGCGCTCGTGGGCGTCTACCTCTTCACCCCGGCCGTCCACGAGGCCGTCCGCTCGATCCGGCCCTCCTGGCGCGGCGAGCTGGAGATCACCCACGCCATCCAGTGGCTGATCGACCGGGAACGCGACGTGCGCTCCACCGTCATCCGGGGCTACTGGAAGGACACCGGCAACGTCACGGACATGCTGGAGGTCAACCGGACCGTGCTGGAGAGCGTCGAGCCGTGCACCGAGGGCGCCTACGTCGACGGCGAGAGCGAGATCATCGGCCGGGTGCTCATCGAACCGGGCGCCCGGGTCACCCGCAGCCGCATCGTCGGGCCCGTCATCATCGGGACCGGGTCGGTGATCAGCGACGCCTATGTCGGCCCGTTCACCTCGGTCTCCCGCAACTGCCGCATCGAGGACAGCGAGATCGAGTACTCCATCGTGCTGCGGGGCGCGTCCATCGACGGGGTGCGGCGCGTGGAGGCCTCGCTGATCGGCCATGACGTCGAGGTGACGCCCGCGCCCCGCAGCCCCTCCGCCCACCGACTCGTCCTCGGCGACCACAGCAAGGTGCAGATCTCCTCATGACCCCCACCCGCATCCTCGTCACCGGCGGCGCCGGCTTCATCGGCTCCCACTACGTCCGTACGCTCCTCGGCCCGGACGGCCCCGGGAACGTCTCCGTCACCGTGCTCGACGCCCTGACCTACGCGGGCAACCCGGCCAACCTGGACGAGGTCCGGGACCACCCGGGCCTCGCCTTCGTGCACGGCGACATCTGCGACGCGGAACTGGTGGGCCGGCTCACGGCCGGGCACGACCAGGTGGTGCACTTCGCCGCCGAGTCCCACGTCGACCGCTCCATCGACGGCGGCGCCGCCTTCGTCCGTACGAACGTCACCGGCACCCACACCCTGGTCCACGCCGCGCACGAGGCGGGCGTGGGCACCTTCGTCCACGTCTCCACCGACGAGGTCTACGGCTCCATCGACGAGGGCTCCTGGACCGAGGACGAACCCCTCGCGCCCAACTCCCCGTACTCCGCCTCCAAGGCCTCCAGCGACCTCATCGCCCTCGCGTACCACCGCACCCACGGTCTCGACGTGCGCGTCACCCGCTGCTCCAACAACTACGGCCACCACCACTTCCCCGAGAAGGTCATCCCGCTCTTCGTCACCAACCTCCTGGAGGGGCTGCCCGTCCCGCTGTACGGCGACGGCGCCCATGTCCGCGACTGGCTGCACATCGACGACCACGTCCAGGGCATCGAACTCGTCCGCACCCAGGGCCGCCCCGGCGAGGTCTACAACATCGGCGGCGGCACCGAACTCTCCAACAAGGAACTCACCCGGCTGCTCCTGGAGGCCTGCGACGCCGACTGGGACACCGACGTGATCCACGTCGAGGACCGCAAGGGCCACGACCGGCGCTACTCGGTGGACTGCACCAAGATCCGCGAGGAGCTGGGCTACGCGCCCCGCAAGGACTTCTCCGCCGGCCTCGCCGAGACCGTGCGCTGGTACCGCGAGAACCGCTCCTGGTGGGAGCCGCTCAAGGAGAGGGCCGCCCTGTGAGCCCGCGCTGGCTGGTCACCGGGGCCGGCGGCATGCTCGGCCGGGACCTGACGGCCGCCCTCGCCCGCGCGGACGTCACCACCGTCGCGGCGGACCGCGCGGCCCTGGACATCGCCGACCCGGCCCGCGTGCGCGAGGCGTTCGCCGCCCACCGGCCCGCCGTCGTCGTCAACTGCGCCGCCTGGACCGCCGTCGACGAGGCGGAGAGCCGGGAGGAGGAGGCGCTGCGCGTCAACGGGACCGGGCCCGCCGTCCTCGCCGAGGCCTGCCGCGCCCACGGCAGCGTCCTGCTGCACGTCTCCACCGACTACGTGTTCGCGGGCGACGCGGACCGGCCGTACCCGGAGGACGCCCCGACCTCCCCGCGCAGCGCCTACGGACGCACCAAACTGGCCGGCGAGCGCGCGGTCCTGGAGACCCTGCCCGGCACCGGCCACGTCGTGCGCACCGCCTGGCTCTACGGGGCGGGCGGCGCCAACTTCGTCCGTACGATGATCAAACTGGAAGCCGTCAAGGACACCCTCGACGTGGTGGACGACCAGCGCGGACAGCCCACCTGGACCGCCGATCTCGCCGCACAGCTGGTCCTGCTGGGCCGCGCCGCGCTCGACGGCACCGCACCGGCGGGCGTCTACCACGGCACCAGCGGCGGCGGGACGACCTGGTACGGCCTGGCCCGGGAGGTCTTCCGGCTGCTCGGCGCCGACCCGGACCGCGTCCGCCCGACCAGCAGCGCCGCCTTCGCCCGCCCGGCGCCCCGGCCCGCGTACAGCGTGCTCGGCCACAACCGCTTCACGGCCGCCGGGATCGTCCCCGTCCGCGACTGGCGTACGGCGCTGGCCGAGGCCTTCCCCGCCCTGCTCGCCGCCGAACGCCCCGCTCAGCGCCCGGACGGACCGAGCGACGGCTCCCCGGCCCTGACCCCCGGGACCGCCGGGCCGCCCGCCCGCAGCCGCGCGTAGTACGCCTCGCACGCCGCGTACGAGGGCAGCAGCCCCCGCTCCTCGGCCCCGGCCAGCTTCGGGGCCGAGGCGTCCTTCGGGGACAGCAGCGGTGCGATGTCCGACGGCCACTCGATGCCCAGGTCCGGGTCGAGCGGGTCGATGCCGTGCTCGCGCTCCGGCGCATAGCCCTCGGAGCACAGGTACAGCACGCACGCGTCGTCCGTCAGCGCCATGAAGGCGTGGCCGAGCCCCTCCGCCAGGTAGACCGCCCGGTGGCCGGTGTCGTCCAGCCGGACCGCCTCCCACCGCTTGTACGTGGGCGAGCCGGTCCGTACGTCAACGATCACGTCGAGCACCGCGCCCCGCACGCACTTCACGTACTTCGCCTGGCCCGGCGGCACGTCGGCGAAGTGGATCCCGCGCAGCGTGCCCCGGCGCGAGGCGGAGAAGTTGGCCTGAGCGAGCCCCAGCGTGTGCCCGGCCGCGGCCTCCAGGTCCGCGGCCCTGAACCACTCGTGGAAGCTGCCGCGGCCGTCCGGGAAGACCTGGGGCTCGTGCACCCAGGCCCCGGGAACGGAGAGCCGGCGCATGCGATCACATCCTCTTCGCAGTCCGCGGGGCCTCCTGCCGGCCCCGTACCTCGGCCCAACGAGTCCGGCGGGCGAACAGACACGGAACGGGACCAACCGGTACGAAACCGGGTCCACGGTGCGGAACGCGAAGGCGCCGGATTCCGCTCTCGCGTAGATTGCGGGGTCCAGCGAGCGAACCTTGGGGGATGCGGGTGTCAGGGGCAAGGCAGGGCGTCACGGAAGCCCGCAGGATCGTGGTCAAGGTCGGTTCCTCCTCCCTCACCACCGCCGCCGGCGGCCTCGACGCCGACCGGGTCGACGCGCTCGTCGACGTACTGGCCAAGGTCCGCGACGGCGGCGAACGCGAGGTCGTCCTCGTCTCCAGCGGTGCCATCGCCGCCGGACTCGCCCCGCTCGGACTGCACCGCAGGCCCAAGGACCTGGCCCGCCAGCAGGCCGCCGCCAGCGTCGGCCAGGGACTGCTCGTCGCCCGCTACACCGCCTCCTTCGCCCGCTACGGCGTCCGCGTCGGCCAGGTCCTGCTCACCAGCAACGACACCAGCCGCCGCGCCCACTACCGCAACGCCTACCGCACCCTGGACCAGCTCCTGGACATGGGCGCGCTGCCGGTCGTCAACGAGAACGACACCGTCGCCACCGACGAGATCCGGTTCGGCGACAACGACCGGCTCGCCGCGCTCGTCGCCCACCTGGTCCGCGCCGATCTGCTGGTCCTCCTCTCGGACGTGGACGGCCTCTACGACGGCGACCCGAGCATCCCCGGCACCACCCGCATCGCCGAGGTCACCGGCCCCGCCGACCTGGCCGGGGTCAGCATCGGCAGCGCCGGCAAGGCGGGCGTCGGCACCGGCGGCATGGTCACCAAGGTCGAGGCCGCCCGGATCGCCACCGCCGCCGGCGTCCCCGTGGTCCTGACCTCCGCGAGCCACGCCGCCGACGCCCTCGCGGGCCGCGACACCGGCACCTACTTCCACCGCACCGGCCGCCGCTCCGCCGACCGGCTGCTCTGGCTCGCCCACGCCTCCACCCCGCGCGGTTCGCTGACCCTGGACGACGGGGCGGTGCAGGCGGTCGTGGAGCGCCACAGCTCGCTGCTGCCCGCCGGGATCGCGGCGGTCGAGGGCGAGTTCACCGCGGGCGACCCGGTGGAACTGCGCGATCTGCGGGGCCGGCCGGTGGCCCGCGGGCTCGTCAACTTCGACGCCAAGGAGATGCCGCAGCTCCTCGGCCGCTCCACCCGGGACCTCGCCCGGGACCTCGGCCCCGCCTACGAGCGCGAGGTCGTACACAGGGACGATCTCGTCGTCCTGCACGGCTGACGCACCCCTGAAACGGCTGAAAGTCCAGCCATCGGACAGAGACCTTCACGAAAACCGCCCCACACCGGGCCGCGGACTGGTCCACTTTGTAGCAGGGAAACTGCGGGGTACAGCAAAAGCAACACATCACAGGAGGCCGCCGGTGAGACGAGCGCGCCCGGGGGCGCCGCCCCGAGGAACGGGTGGCCGCACCCTGACCAGCGTGGGAGCGGGGGCCGGCTTCGACGGGAGCGGGCCCGTCGACCGGAGGGACGAGCGCACCACCCGGCCGGAGCCGAGACCGGCCGGCCAGGAGCACGCCCCGTCGAAGCTGTGGCACATCACCCTCTGCGTCTCCGGGACCGAGTTCCCCCTGAAGGAGGTCAGGCGCGGGCTCGAACAGCTCGCGCACGACCACCCGTTCCTGCTGACCAGCCGCTATGCCAACGACCACGCGGAGATCCGCTACTGGGAGGAGGCCCGCGACCTGCACGACGCGGCGGCGGTGGCCCTGCGCCTGTGGGGCGAGCACCGTTCCAGCGCCGGCCTGCCGCCCTGGGCCATCGTCGGCCTCGAAGTCATCGACCGCGAGACCTACCACCAGCGCGTCGCCGAGGGGTACGGGCCGCCCCCGGCGGCCCCGGTCGGCGTCCACCCGTACTGACCCGGCCGCCGCCGGTGGGACGGCCGTCTCGCATCACGGGATGCGTGCGGAATGCCCGCAGTGTGCGCACTACTCTGCGGGCATGACCACGCTCTCGCCGTACGACAACATGTCTCCCGTGGCCCAGGCCGCCTACCGGGCCCGCTCCGCCGCCGCCGACATCGCGCCACTTCCGCGCGCGGCGAAGGACGACGCGCTCCTGGCGATCGCGGACGCGCTGGAGGTACGGACGAGCGACATCCTCGCGGCCAACGCCGAGGACGTGGCGCGCGCCCGTGAGGCCGGGACCAGCGAATCCGTCGTCGACCGGCTGACCCTCACCCCCGAGCGCATCCGCGCCATCGCCGCCGACGTACGGGACGTCGCCGCCCTGCCCGACCCGGTCGGCGAGGTCGTGCGCGGCTCGACCCTGCCCAACGGGATCGACCTGCGCCAGGTCCGGGTGCCGCTCGGCGTGGTCGGGATCATCTACGAGGCCCGGCCCAACGTGACGGTGGACGCCGCGGCCCTTTGCCTGAAGTCGGGCAACGCCGTCCTGCTGCGCGGCTCGTCCTCCGCCTTCGCCTCGAACACCGCCCTGGTGCGGGTGCTGCGCGATGCGGTGGGCGGCTCCGGGCTGCCGGCCGACGCGGTGCAGCTGGTGCCCGGCGAGAGCCGCGACTCGGTGCGCGAACTCATGCGCGCCCGGGGCCTCGTCGACGTGCTCATCCCGCGCGGCGGCGCCTCCCTGATCCGCACGGTGGTCGAGGAGTCCACGGTCCCGGTCATCGAGACCGGCACCGGCAACTGCCATGTGTACGTCGACGCGCAGACCGACCTGGACATGGCCGTGGAGATCCTGGTCAACTCCAAGGCCCAGCGCCCCAGCGTCTGCAACGCCGCCGAGACCCTCCTCGTCCACAAGGACATCGCCGACGCCTTCCTGCCGCGCGCCCTGGACGCCCTGGCCGAGGCCGGCGTGACGGTGCACGGCGACGAGCGGGTGCTGGAGTACGCCGAGGGCTCCAAGGCCACCGTGGTGGCGGCGACGGCCGAGGACTGGGAGACCGAGTACCTCTCGTACGACATCGCGGCGGCCGTCGTGGAGTCGCTGGACGCGGCCGTGGCGCACATCCGGCTCTGGTCCTCCGGCCACACCGAGGCGATCGTCACCACCTCGCAGGCCGCGGCCCGCCGCTTCACCCAGTTGGTGGATTCCACGACGGTGGCCGTCAATGCCTCGACCCGGTTCACCGACGGAGGCCAGTTCGGTTTCGGCGCGGAGATCGGCATCTCCACACAGAAGCTGCACGCCAGGGGCCCCATGGGCCTGCCGGAACTCACGTCGACCAAGTACATCGTCACCGGCGACGGCCACGTGCGCTGATTCCCGCGCGGGCCGAATCCGCCGTCTCCCTGCCCAAAGCGGGCCGCCGGGGCTAGTCTGAAACCGTGCCGGACGACGTGGGGGGCAGGCCGTATCCGAACGGCCGGGAGCCCGACGACGACCGCGGGGGCGCGGACGAGGACTTCGCCTCCGTGGTGTTCGACGAGGACTTCGTGCGGGCCGCCGAGTTCCACGAACCGACCGCGGTGGAACGGTTGTTGGCGGCCGCCGAGGCGCGTGCCGAGGCCGACGCCCGGCGCGCGGGCGTCCGCGGCGGTCCCCTCGACGACGAGCTGTACGACGAGGGCTACGGGCCCGGCGGCTACGGCGACCCGCTGGACGCGGACGACGACGGCTCCTACGAGCACGGGCCCTACGGGCGCCACGGCGGCTCCCTGCGTCCCTACCGGGGCGCGTCCCGGTGGCACCGGCCGGTCGCCTGGCTGCTGGCCGTCCTGATGGGCGTGGGCATGGTCGCGCTGGCCTTCAGCGCCGTCTACCGCAACAGCTCGGGCGACCGGCAGGACCAGATCCCGCCGCCGGCCACCACCGGCGTGGACAGCGCGCCCGGCCCCGGCCCGGGTTCCGCCCCGTCGGACGCGGACGACTACTCCCGCCCCATGGTCTCCGCCGTCCCGCGCACGCCCTGATCCCGCGCACGCCCCGATCCCTCTGTTGGCGCAGAAACGGCCCCGGCCGAAACTCCCCGGTGGTTCCCGGGCGCCACCGCGTTTACCGTCGTCGTGATCGACCCACCCTGAATGTATGACCCCTCCTCCGCTCGAAGAGGGGACTTCTCACGGAGTCGGGAGAAGTCATGGCAGACCGCGGCGACCCACCCGATGGCCCGGCGGAGAACGGTGCGAGCGGCCAGGACGACGAGTACGGCTCACTCGTCTTCGACGAGTCCTTCGTACGGGCCGCCCGGCTGCAGGAGCTCTCCGCCCAGGAGCGCATGGGAGAGCACGCCCGCGCCGTCCGCAGCCTGCCGGGGCGGGCCTTCCGCAGCGGCTCCCGGATCGCCATCGCCCTGATGATCCTGATCGCCCTCGCCTTCGGCACGGCCGTCTTCATGGGCCTGAGCCACCCCTACGAGACCCCGGCCGCCCGGCGGCCCGAACCGCTGCGGATGACCCTCGTCCCCCTGGCCCCGCGCACCACCGTGCCCGGAGGCACGCCCGCCGCCCTCTTCGCGAGCAGCCCCGCCGCCCACTACGCGAAGGGCAGGGACGGCATCAGCCCGCCGCCCGCCCGCGCGACCGCCGACTTCTCGGAGAGTCAGGTCAGCGCCGCCCTGGCCACCGTCAAGGACTACCTGGCGGCCTCCTCGCTCGACCCCGACGTGCTCGGCGGGAACGCCGTGCGCCCCGTGGAGTCGCTGCTCGACCCGGACCAGATGGAGCAGTTCGACCGCAGCGTCGACGAGCCCTACGACGACGGGCAGCACGCCGCGACCGGCTGGCTCGTCCGCTTCGACCCGGCCCGGGTCGAAGCGGACCCCGAGATCCGGGTCCGGGGCACCCTGCGCTACACCCAGACCGGCTCCGACGCCCTGGAGGTGGTGTCGGACCACACCTTCACGTACGCGCTGCGGCCCGCGGTCTCCGGCCCCCGGCCGAAGGGCGGCGCCTCCCTGTTCACCGTGCGGCGGGAGATGCGCTTCCGGTTCGACCGGGAGGACCTGCGGCTGCACCGGCTGGAGGTGCAGACCAGCTACCTCCAGGCGGGACCGCAGTCCTGCCCGGCCGACACCTCGGGCGCCCTGCGGCCGCTGCTCGCGGGCGAGCGGGCCGTCTCACGCGGCCCGGCGGGCACCGACCCGTACGCCACGGGCCGGCCCGTCGCCGCGCTCTGCGGGACGCTGGAGGTCAGCTCCCTTCCGTCCGGGGCCCCTGCGAGCCATCAGGGCCCTCCGTCCCCGACGGCTGCCCGGAGCCGTCCGTAGCACCGCCCCTGGCGCCGCCGCCCCCGCCGGTGAACTTGTCCCGCAGCTTCCCGCCCAGGTCGCCGGCGCCCCCGGCCAGGTCGCCGACCAGCTTCATCAGCGGGTCCTTGCTGTTGCGCACCGAATCGGCGTAGTGCGAGGCGGATTCCTTGAACGCGTCCGTCACCGAGGTGTCCTTGTCCTCGTCGCGGCGCGGGTAGTGGCCGTCCATGATCCGCTGGTACTCGCGGGTCTCCGACCACTTCTTCAGCTCGGCCGCCCGGACCGTGGTGAAGGGGTGCGAGCGCGGGAGCACGTTGAGGATCTTGAGCACCGAGTCGCGCAGGTCCCCGGACTTCTCGTACTCGTCGGCCTGGGCGAGGAACGCGTCCACGTTCATCTCGTGGAGGTGGTTGCCGCCGGCGATCTTCATCAGACCGCGCATCGACGCCTGTATGTCCTGGCCGACCAGCAGCCCCGCCCGGTCCGCCGACAGCTCCGATTTGCGGAACCACTCGCGCAGCGCCGTCACGATGGCCATCACCGCGACGTTGCCCAGCGGGATCCAGGCGACCTTGAGCGCCAGGTTGGTGAGGAAGAGCAATATCGTCCGGTACACCGCGTGACCGGACAGGGCGTGGCCGACCTCGTGGCCGATGACCGCCCGCATCTCCTCCTCGTCGAGCAGCTCCACCAGCCCGGTGGTCACCACGATGATCGGCTCGTCGAGCCCGATGCACATGGCGTTGGGCCGGGGGTCCTGGTTGACGTACATCGGCGGGACCTTCTCCAGGTCCAGGATGTAACAGGCGTCGCGGAGCATGTCGTTGAGGTGGATGAACTGGGCGTCGCTCACCCGGACGGAGTCCGACAGGAAGAGCAGTCGCAGGCTGCGCTCCGGCAGCAGGCCGCTCAGCGCCTTGAAGACGGTGTCGAAGCCGCTCAGCTTGCGCAGCGCCACCAGCGCGGAGCGGTCCGCCGGGTGCTCGTAGGCGCGGGAGGAGATGCCCGGGAATCGCGTCCGCTGCCTGCTCGGCACGCCGCCCCGGTTCTCGTGGCTGTCGGTCATGAATGGGCCCCCTGTGTTCGTACGAGACGTCGCTCGCCCCCCTGACGCCGTCCACCCTAGGTGCTGGGGCTACGGTGTGCGGGGGGCTGTGGATAACTGAGGAGACGCCCGACATGCCGCACGCAGTTGCTCTGTTCGCCGCCGCATCCGAGGACCAGGGGCCGGGCAACACGATCCGCATCGTGCTCGTCGTCTCCCTCCTCGGAGCCGCCCTGCTGGCCTGGTTCCTGCTGCGCGGATACCGCAACGACGACAACAACGACTGAGTCGGCGTGAGCGTGCCCGGGGCACCCGCATACGATGTCCGCGACGTCTTCCCCCGACTCCCGATCGATAGGTCCTGCCGAAGATGAGCCTCACGAGCACCGCACAGCAGCTGGTCACCGTCGCCGCAGAGGGCGAGCACGGCGGCAATCACGAAAGCCTCAGCCCCTACCTCACCGGTGGCGGTGCCTTTGTCGTGCTTCTCCTCCTTCTGTGGATCACCACGCGCTTCAACCGCGACCGCTGAGGCCGAGGCGTACAGCTGTGCCAGTAGGCTCTGCACGCATGGGAGAGCAGGAAGTGCCTACCGGCCGCGGAAAACGCCGACTCGGCGTGATGGGCGGGACGTTTGACCCGATTCATCATGGACACCTGGTGGCGGCCAGTGAAGTGGCCGCCCAGTTCCACCTCGACGAGGTGGTCTTCGTGCCGACCGGGCAGCCGTGGCAGAAGAGCCACAAGCACGTCTCCCCGGCGGAGGACCGTTATCTGATGACGGTCATCGCGACGGCGTCCAACCCGCAGTTCTCGGTCAGCCGCAGCGACATCGACCGCAAGGGCCCCACGTACACGATCGACACCCTGCGGGACCTGCGCGACGTCCACGGCGACGCCGATCTCTTCTTCATCACCGGCGCCGACGCACTCTCCCAGATCCTCACCTGGCGCGACGCCGACGAACTGTTCTCGCTGTCCCACTTCATCGGTGTGACCCGGCCGGGCCATGTGCTCACGGACGACGGGCTGCCGAAGGGGGGCGTCTCCCTGGTGGAGGTCCCCGCGCTCGCGATCTCCTCGACGGACTGTCGCGCGAGGGTCGCCCAGGGGGAGCCGGTCTGGTACCTCGTGCCCGACGGTGTGGTCCGCTACATCGACAAGCGCCAGCTGTACCGCGGCGAGTGAGCCACGGAAAGGGGCACCGGTGAACGACCGACAGAACCCGTACGACCCGTACTACCAGCAGCCGCAGATCATCGGCTACGACGAGTACGGGCAGCCGGTGTACCAGCAGCCGGGTCAGCAGCAGTACGACCCGTACACGCAGCAACAGCAACAGCAGCAGCCGTACCAGCCCCAGCAGCCTCCCCAGCAGGCGCCGCAGGGCGGGCAGGGGTACGGCTACGACCCGTACGCCCAGCAGCAGCCCCCCGCCCCGCCGCAGCAGTACGACCCCTACGCGGACCGGTCCCCCGAGGCCCCGCAGCAGGGCTACGGCTACGACCCGTACGGCTATGACACCGGGCAGCAGCCCGCGTACGACACCGGACAGCAGCCCGCCGCGGTCGACACGACCCAGCAGTGGGGCATACCGCAGCAGGCCCCGCCCCCGGCCCCCGCTCCGGCACCGCCGCGCGAGCCCGAGCCGCAGCCGGCGCCGGAGGCGGCCGTCCCCGGGCAGCGCCGCGGCGGCGAGGACTACCGCACCGAGCAGTTCGCCTTCATCGAGGAGCCCGACGAGGACTCCGAGGACGTCATCGACTGGCTCAAGTTCACCGAGAGCCGCAGCGAGCGCCGCGAGGAGGCGCGCCGCCGGGGCCGCAACCGGATCGTCGCGCTGATCGTCGTCGCGGTCCTGGCCGTGCTCGGCGGCGTCGGCTACCTGTGGTCGGCGGACAAGATCCCCGGTCTGTCCGGCGGTGAGAAGGAGAACACCGCGATGACCGGTCCGCAGCGCCGGGACGTCATCGTGGTGCACCTCCACGACACCAAGGGCGGCGGCACCTCCACCGCCCTGCTCGTCGACAACGTCACCACCAAGCAGGGGACCACGGTCCTGCTCCCCAACTCCCTCGCCGTCTCCGACGAGGACGGGACCACCACCACGCTCGGCAAGTCGGTCGACGACGACGGCACCTCCGGGACCCGCGAGTCCCTGGACACCCTGTTCGGCACGGACATCGGCGGCACCTGGCGGCTGGACACCCCGTACCTGGAGAACCTCGTCGACCTCGTCGGCAACATCGACATCGACACCGACACCGCTGTGCCGGGCGCCAAGAAGGGCTCCGGCGACCTGGTGAAGAAGGGCGAGGCGCAGACCCTCAGCGGCCCGATGGCCGTCGCGTACGCCACGTACCGCGGGCCCGGCGAGGCCGAGGCCAAGCAGCTGATGCGGTTCGGGCAGGTCATGCGCGGGGTTCTGCGGAAGATCTCCGACGACCCGAAGGCCGCCACGGTCACCGTCCAGACGCTGGCCCAGATCCTCGATCCGTCGCTGCCCGAGAAGGACCTCGGGGCCTCGCTGGCCAAGCTCGCCGAGCACGCCAAGATCGGCGACTACAAGACCGCGCTGCTGCCGGTCCAGGAGGACGGCACACTGACCGACGCGGCCACCGAGAGCGTGGTCAAGGACATCCTCGGCGGCACGGTCAAGGCTCCGTCCGCGGACGGGGTGGTCCGGGTCGGGATCAAGAACGCCACCGGTGACACGGGCGGCACCGAGTCCGCCCGGGGCAAGCTGGTCAACGGCGGTTTCGCCTTCGTCAACGGCGGGAAGGCCGACGCGGTCGCCTCCTCGCAGGTGGTCTACGCCGAGGCGGCCGACAAGGAGAAGGCGACCCAGGTCGCCAAGACCCTCGGACTGCCGACGAGCACGGTGAAGAAGGGCAAGCCGGCCGGGAACGCGGACGTGTCCGTCCTCCTCGGCCAGGACTTCAAGATCGAGTGACGGGCGGCGGGAGGAGGGCCCGGGGCCCTCCTCCCGCGAGGCAGGCGGGGCGGCTCCCGGGCGGCCCCGGAATATGGCTGCGTGCGCCGGCGGTTCCCCGTGAGACCCTAGGGGTCTATCCGACCGACGACGAAAGCCTGCTTGTGACCGCCACTGACCGCTCCATCGAGCTCATCAACGCCGCCGCCCAGGCGGCTGCCGACCGGCTCGCGCACGACATCATCGCCTACGACGTCAGCGACGTGCTGTCGATCACCGACGCCTTCCTGCTGGCCTCGGCCCCCAACGACCGCCAGGTCAAGTCGATCGTCGACGAGATCGAGGAGCGGCTCCAGAAGGAACTCGGCGCCAAGCCGGTCCGCCGTGAGGGCGACCGCGACGCCCGGTGGATCCTCCTCGACTACGTCGACATCGTCATCCACGTCCAGCACAGCGAGGAGCGCGTCTTCTACGCGCTGGAGCGCCTGTGGAAGGACTGCCCGGAGATCGCCCTGCCCGAGGACGCCGTGAAGACCCGCGGCAAGGCCGCCGAGCACGCGGAGCTCCATGGCGGCACGGAAGGTGAGCAGAACTGAACGGCAGCAGGAGCGGCAGGGGCCGCAGGATCGTCCTCTGGCGCCACGGCCAGACCGCGTGGAACCTGGAGCGCCGCTTCCAGGGCTCCACGGACATCGAGCTGACCGGGACCGGCGTCGCGCAGGCCCGCCGGGCCGCCCGGCTGCTCGCCTCGCTGAAGCCGGACGCCATCGTCGCCTCCGACCTGCGGCGGGCCGCGGCCACGGCCGCCGAGCTCGCAGCGGTCACCGGGATCGACGTGGTGCACGACCAGGGGCTGCGCGAGACCTACGCGGGTGCCTGGCAGGGGCTGACCCACGAGGAGATCGTGGAGCGGTACGGCGAGCAGTACGCCGCGTGGAAGCGCGGTGAGCCCGTGCGGCGCGGCGGCGGCGAGCTGGAGACCGAGGTGGCCGACCGGGCCGCCCCCGTGGTTCTCGGGCACGCCGGGAAGCTGCCCGACGACGGCACGCTGGTCGTCGTCAGCCACGGCGGCACCATCCGGACCACCATCGGCCGGCTGCTGGGCCTGGAGGCACACCACTGGGAAGGGCTCGGCGGGCTCACCAACTGCTGCTGGTCCGTGCTGGGCGAGGGCGCCCGCGGCTGGCGTCTGCTGGAGCACAACGCGGGCACCCTGCCGGAACCGGTGCTCGGCGACGACACCTGACCCGGTCGCCGCCGGCCGCCCCGGGCGGCAGGGGCCGGATTTCACTTTCCGGCTGGTCACAGGCTAAAGTTCTTCTTGTTCGCAGCGCGCAAGCGCAGGGAAACACAGCGGACAGCGGGGCTATAGCTCAGTTGGTAGAGCGCTTGCATGGCATGCAAGAGGTCAGGAGTTCAATTCTCCTTAGCTCCACAATCGGAAATCCCGTCCCCACCAGGGGGCGGGATTTCCGCATATGCGGCTCCCGCGGTCAGGGGCGGGCCGCGGGGCCCCGGCGTCGCGTCCGCAGGACCGCGAGCAGTCGCCTGCTCTCCTCGTCGGCCGGCGTGTACGTGACGATGCGGCACTCCGGCAGCCCGTTGACCGTCAGCGACACCGACGTCATCCGTATCTCGCCGGTCACCGCCCGGTGCCGGAAGACCTTCACGCGCCGCCCCGGCGGCAGGACGTCCCCGCTGCGCCACAGCTGCGCGAAGTAGGGGCTGGCCTCCGACAGCGCCTCGATGAACGTCTCCCACGCCGGCTCGCCCACATGGCGCCCGTAACCGCTGCGCAGGGTCGCCGCCATCAGGGGCAGCTCCTGGCTGCGGTGGACGACGGGACAGTCGTCCTCCGAGGCCGTGAACAGCGACCACAGGGCGTTGCGGACCAGGGTTCCCTTCATGGGAGGGATGCCGAAGAGGTCGCGGTAGCCGGGGTTGGTCGCCAGCACGTCGTAGCGCGCGTTGTAGACGACCGCGGGGAGCGGGTCGAGCGCGTCGATGATGCCCTGGATCTCCTCGCCGACCTCGACGATGTCGGACTCCCGGCCCGGCAGAAAGGCGACCCCGGCCAGCTCGTAGAGGTGCTCGCGCTCGGGCGGGTCCAGCCGGAGCGTCCGTGCCACGGCGTCCAGGACCTGCGGCGACGCGTTGATCGGGCGGCCCTGCTCCAGCCACGTGTACCAGGTGACACCGACGCCGGAGAGCTGGGCGACCTCCTCGCGGCGCAGCCCCGGCGTGCGGCGCCGTAAGCCCGGGGCCATGCCCACGTCGGCCGGGGTCACCCGGGCCCGGCGGCTGCGCAGGAAGGCGGCGAGCTCCGGCCGCCTGCCCGTCGCCGGTCCGCCCCGCCGTGTGTGCTGCTGTGTCGTCACCGTCGTCACGCCCCCATCGTCGGTGCTGCGCCCGGGAGTTGCCAGGTGCTGCCAGTACCAGCATCAGCGGGCTCTCGTTACCCGTATGCGTCCGGGACCAGCCTGGAACGCATGACCGCGACCTCCGAGACGACGGCCTCACGCTCCGTCACCAGTAAAGCTCCCGCCACTGACAAAGCACCCGCACGGCTGCTCGCCGTGGTGCTCACGGCCCAGTTCATGGCCATGTTGGACATCTTCATCGTCAACGTCGCCGCCCCGACGATCCGTACCGAACTCGGCGCGTCCGGGGCCGGACTGCAGCTGGTGGTGGCCGGATACACCATCTCGTACGCCGTCCTCCTCGTCGCCGGTGCCCGGCTCGGCGGCGTGTTCGGCCACGGCCGCGCGCATCTGGCCGGACTCGCGGTCTTCACCGCGGCCTCGCTCGCCTGCGGACTGGCGGCGGACTCGGGCCAGTTGATCGCGTTCCGGGTGATCCAGGGGGTGGGCGCCGCGGTGATGATCCCGCAGGTGCTCAGCCTGATCCAGCAGCACTTCACCGGGGCGGCGCGGGTCCGTGCGATCGGCGCCTACAGCGCCGTGCTGGCCACGGGGGCCGCCGCCGGGCAGGTCGTGGGCGGGGTGCTGGTGAGCGTCGACCTGTTCGGGGCGGGCTGGCGGCCGGTCTTCCTCGTCAACGTGCCGATCGGGCTCGTTCTGCTGGTGCTCGGCGCTCGTGTGCTGCCGGGGGAGCCTCGTACCGGGCGGGCCCGGCGCGAGGCGCGGGCGCGCGGGTTCGACCCGGTGGGCCTGGTCGTGCTCGCTCTGGGCGTCACCCTGCTGACCGTCCCCCTGGTGCTCGGGCAGGAACTGGGCTGGCCGGCCTGGACCTGGATGTGCCTGCTCGCCTGCGCGGTGGTCCTCGCCGGCTTCGTGGCGTACGAGACGAGGCTCGCCGCGAGGGGCGGTGCGCCCCTGATCGCGCCCCGGGTGCTCCGGTTGCCCGGAATCGCCGTGGCGTCGGTGCGCATCCTGCTCGTGATGGCCACCAACGCGGGCTTCCTCTTCACGCTGACCCTGCACCTCCAGGGCGGCCTCGGTCACTCGGCACTGCGCGCGGGGCTGATGTGCGCGCCGACCGCGGCGGCCTTCGGGGCGGCCGGGCTGACATGGCGGCGGTGGCCCGCACGGCTGCAACGGGCCCTGGTCCCGGGCGGCTTCGTGGTGATGGCCGCCGGCGAGGTCGTGATCGGTCTGGTGCTGCGGGGCGGCGACGGCGGCGGCCTCGTGCTGTACGCGGGTTTCGTGCTGATGGGCACGGGTATGGCTCTCGCGTTCAGCCCGAACCTCGCGGGCGCCCTGGCGAACGTACGGCCCGAGGACGCCGCCGACGCCAGTGGTGTCCTGGTGACCGTGACCCAGCTCGGCCAGGTCATCGGCGTCGCCACCATCGGCACCCTCTACCTCAACCGCCTCGGTGCACCGGGGCCGCAGGGCTCCGGTCACGCGCTGTGGGTCTGCGAACTGGTCCTGGTCGCGGCGGCCTGCGCGGGGGCCGCGGCGGGGCTCGTACGGCGTCGGCGGCGGGCGGCGGCTCCGGCGGGCTGACCCCCTTGCGGGGTCATGGCAGAATCGGACCGCCGGAGGGGGCGACGGACCGAACGGGAGGGTGTGCGCGATGCCTGGGAGCCGCCACGAGGTCCCGACGCCGCCTTTCCTCCGCCGGAGCCGGAGCTGATCCATGGGTGCACACAGGCGGAAGTGCGACTGGTGCGGCAGCGGTACGCCCATCGTCAGGGACATGGACCCGGTCAACGCGGACTACCAGTACTGGTGCGAGGAGTGCGCGCGGGCGCTGATCATAAAAGGCGACCCCATCGAGACCTACCGGGAACTGGAGGGGGAGCCGATCTACGGCCGGCTCCTGGAGGAGCACTGCACGCTCAAACGCTTCTACTCCTTCGCCACGGCCTGACCGCTTCCCCCTCTCCGGCGGGTGAAAACCGGGCGGACCGGAATCGATTTGGTGGACAGCCCGGGGGACCGGTACTGTTCTCGATGTCGCCAGGGAGACCGGGCGGCGCAGCGAGGGGCTATAGCTCAGTTGGTAGAGCGCTTGCATGGCATGCAAGAGGTCAGGAGTTCAATTCTCCTTAGCTCCACAGTGAAGAGGGAACGGCGGGTCATCCGGATCGGATGGCCCGCCGTTCTGTGTGTCCGGGTCTCACCCCCGGCCACTGCCCGGAGACGGACCGGCTCCGTGCGGTACCCTGACGCCATGCGTGCCGTAGGCCTTCTGCTTAGCGAGCCGCGCTGATCAGTCCCGACCGGTGAGAATGCCTGGTCGGCATCAGCGCGGCGTCCCCTCCTGTGCGAGGGGATTTTTCGTTTCCGTGGACGTGTGTCCGTACGACGTGGGCGCCGGCAGATGACGATCGATGGAGCTTTGAGGATCATGAGCGAGACGAATTCCGCAGCCGACGTTGCTGCGCCGCACCGCTACACGGCAGCGATGGCCGCCGACATCGAGGCACGCTGGCAGGACTTCTGGGACGCCGAGGGCACGTACGAGGCACCCAACCCGACCGGTGACCTGGCGGGCGACCCGGAGCTGGCCGCCAAGCCCAAGAAGTTCATCATGGACATGTTCCCGTACCCCTCGGGCGCGGGGCTGCACGTCGGCCACCCGTTGGGCTACATCGCCACCGATGTCTTCGCCCGCCACCAGCGGATGACCGGGCACAACGTCCTGCACACCCTGGGCTTCGACGCCTTCGGCCTGCCCGCGGAGCAGTACGCCGTTCAGACCGGCACCCACCCGCGGATCTCCACCGAGGCCAACATCGAGAACATGACGGCGCAGCTGCGCCGACTGGGCCTGGGCCACGACAAGCGCCGCTCGTTCGCCACGATCGAGTCCGAGTACTACAAGTGGACCCAGTGGATCTTCCTGCAGATCTTCAACTCCTGGTACGACACCGAGGCGGACCGCGCCCGGCCGATCGCCGAGCTGGTCGCCCAGTTCGAGAGCGGCGAGCGCGCCACCCCCGACGGCCGTGACTGGAACGCGCTGAGCGCCGCCGAGCGCGCCGACGTCCTGGGCGGGTACCGGCTGGCCTACGCCTCCGACGCGCCGGTCAACTGGTCGCCCGGCCTGGGCACCGTGCTGGCCAACGAGGAGGTCACCGCCGACGGCCGCTCCGAGCGCGGCAACTTCCCCGTCTTCAAGGCCAAGCTGCGCCAGTGGAACATGCGCATCACCGCCTACGCCGACCGGCTGCTGAACGACCTGGACGGGCTGGACTGGCCCGAGGCCATCAAGCTGCAGCAGCGCAACTGGATCGGCCGCTCCGAGGGCGCGCGCGTCGACTTCCCGGTCGACGGCGCGGGCAGCGTCACCGTCTTCACCACCCGCCAGGACACCCTGTTCGGCGCCACCTACATGGTGCTGGCGCCGGAGCACGAGCTGGTCGAGCGGATCATTCCCGCCGCCTGGCCCGAGGGCACCCACCCGGTCTGGACGGGCGGCCACGCCACCCCGGCCGAGGCGGTCACCGCGTACCGCAAGCAGGCCGCGTCCAAGTCCGACGTCGAGCGGCAGGCCGAGGCCAAGGACAAGACCGGCGTCTTCACCGGCGCGTACGCCACCAACCCCGTCAGCGGCGAGCAGATCCCCGTCTTCATCGCCGACTACGTCCTGATGGGCTACGGCACCGGCGCGATCATGGCCGTACCGGCGCACGACGCACGCGACTTCGCCTTCGCGCGCGCCTTCGAGCTGCCGGTGCGCTGCGTCGTCGAGCCGTCGGACGACCGCGGCACGGACGCCTCGACGTGGGAGGACGCCTTCGCCTCGTACGACGCGAAGTTGGTCAACTCCTCCAACGACGAGATCTCGCTGAACGGTCTGGGCGTCGCCGACGCCAAGGCGCGCATCACCGAGTGGCTGAAGGAGCACGGCGTCGGCGAGGGCACCGTCAACTTCCGGCTGCGCGACTGGCTGTTCAGCCGCCAGCGCTACTGGGGCGAGCCCTTCCCGATCGTGTACGACGAGGAGGGCATCGCCCACCCGCTGCCCGAGTCGATGCTGCCGCTGGAGCTGCCCGAGGTCGACGACTACTCGCCGCGCACCTTCGACCCGGACGACGCCGACACCCAGCCCGAGACCCCGCTGTCGCGCAACGCCGAGTGGGTCAACGTCACGCTGGACCTGGGCGACGGCCCGAAGAAGTACCGCCGCGAGACCAACACCATGCCCAACTGGGCCGGCTCCTGCTGGTACGAGCTGCGCTACCTGGACCCGAACAACTCCGAGAAGCTGGTCGACCCGGCCATCGAGGAGTACTGGATGGGCCCGCGCGAGGGGCAGCCGACCGGCGGCGTCGACCTGTACGTGGGCGGTGCCGAGCACGCCGTGCTGCACCTGCTGTACGCCCGCTTCTGGTCCAAGGTCCTGCACGACCTGGGCCACGTCTCGTCCGCCGAGCCGTTCCACAAGCTGTACAACCAGGGCATGATCCAGGCGTTCGTCTACCGGGACAGCCGCGGCATCGCCGTCCCGGCCGCCGAGGTCGAGGAGCGCGACGGGGCGTACTACTACCAGGGCGAGAAGGTCTCCCGCGTCCTGGGCAAGATGGGCAAGTCCCTGAAGAACGCCGTCACGCCCGACGAGATCTGCTCCGAGTTCGGTGCGGACACCCTGCGCCTGTACGAGATGGCGATGGGCCCCCTGGACGTGTCGCGGCCCTGGGACACGCGTGCGGTCGTCGGCCAGTACCGGCTGCTGCAGCGGCTGTGGCGCAACATCGTGGACGAGGAGACCGGCGAGGTCACCGTCGTCGACTCCGAGCCCGGCGAGGACACGCTGCGTGCGCTGCACAAGGCGATCGACGGCGTCGGCGGCGACATGGCCGGCATGCGGTTCAACACGGCGATCGCCAAGGTCACCGAGCTGAACAACCACCTGACCAAGGCGGGCGGCCCGCTGCCCCGCCCGGTCGCCGAGGCCCTGGTGCTGCTGGTGGCGCCGCTGGCCCCGCACATCGCCGAGGAGCTGTGGCGCCGGCTGGGCCACACGGAGTCGGTCGTGCACCAGGACTTCCCGGTGGCCGACCCGGCGTACGTCGTGGACGAGACCGTGACCTGCGTGGTCCAGATCAAGGGCAAGGTCAGGGCGCGGCTGGAGATCTCCCCGTCGATCACGGACGCGGAGCTGGAGGCCCTGGCCCTGGCCGACCCGGCCGTCGTCGCCGCGCTGGACGGGGCGGGCATCCGCAAGGTGATCGTCCGCGCGCCGAAGCTGGTGAACATCGTTCCCGCCTAGTCGCGGGCGCGGGTGAGGGCTTTCCCCTACGGGCAGGTTGGGGGTTCCGGCGGAACCCCCAACCTGCCCGTTCCGTTTACGGTGGAGAGGACCGGTGTACGTGTACCGGAGGCCGTCACACCACCCGAGGGGCGCTCATGGAAGCCGTGATCCTGATCCTGGGGCTGCTCGTCGTCGCCTTCATGGCCCTGGGCGTCTACGCGACCGTCAAGGTCGTCGGGGCGGCCCGGCGCGGCGTGGACCGCACGATCACACAGGCGCGCCGCACCGTCGAGGACACCACCCTGCGGGCCAAGAGCTACGGGCAGCTGGGCGTCGGCGGTGAGCTGGCACAGCTGCGCCTCTCGCTGCGTACGTCGATGCGCGCCACGCAGGAGGCACTGCGGGCGGGCGCGGCCGAGGACGCGTCGCTCGCCGAGTCCCTCGGCCTGTTCGACCGGCTGAGCGTGCACGGACATGAGCTGGACGCGGAACTGAAGGCGCTGGAACGCGAGCCCGACAAGGCCACGGTGACCTCGCGGCTTCCCGGCCTGAAGGAGCGCACCGCACAGATCACCCGGTCCGCCGACTCGCTGCGCTGGGCCGCCCGGGACCGGGCCCGCAAGTTCGCCGACGACGAGCTCTCGGCGCTCAACGCACAGATCGACATGGAGGCCGGGGCGCTGCGGCACTGGACCACGGCCACGGAGGAGCCGGTGGCGGGCCGGGGCGCGGGTCAGGGGCCGCGTCGGGGTCAGGAGGCGCCGGAGGAGTGGAGTGCGGAGCCGGACGCGCCGGAGGCCATCACCGCCCGGGATCCCCGGCAGAGCACCACCTACCCGTGGCAGAAGACGGCCCGGCGCGAGACCTCGAACTGAGCGGTGCCGGGGCGTGCGCCGCCCGCGGGGTGCGGGGCTGTGACGTGCCGGGGGAACACCGGGTCCACCGCTGACCGAGGGTGGCAGGATGCGATACGGGACGACCGCGACCGCTCACTCGTGCGGGGTCGGACTGCCGAGGTCCCGCCCCTGCGGGTAACCTCCCGCTCATGTCCCGCCATGTCGCCATCGTCACCGATTCAACGGCCTACCTGCCGCCCGACACGATGCGGCGGCACGGCATCACCGCGGTGCCGCTGACCGTGGTCCTGGGCGATCAGGCCCTGGAGGAGGGCACCGAGATCTCGGCCCGCTCCCTGGCGGTGGCCCTCCAGAAACGCCGTTCCGTCACGACTTCCCGGCCCAGCCCGGAAGTCTTCGCCGCCACCTACCGGGCGGCCGCGGAGGCCGGTGCGAGCGGCATCGTCTCGCTCCATCTGTCGGCGGAGTTCTCCGGCACCTACGACGCGGCGGTGCTCGCGGCCAAGGACGCCCCGGTGCCGGTGCGGGTGGTGGACACGGGGATGGTCGCGATGGCCCTCGGGTTCTGTGCCCTGTCGGCCGCCGAGGCCGCCGAGGCGGGCGGGGGTCCGGACGAGGCGGTGGCGGCCGCCGAGAAGCGCGCGTCGGGCACGTCCGCGTACTTCTACGTCGACACCCTGGACTACCTGCGCCGTGGGGGCCGGATCGGCGCCGCGCAGGCCCTGCTCGGCTCGGCCCTCGCGGTCAAGCCGCTGCTCCAGCTGGAGGGCGGCCGGATCGAGCCGCTGGAGAAGGTCCGGACGGCCTCGAAGGCGATCGCCCGGCTGGAGGAGATCGTCGCGGAACGCGCGGGCGGCGGGGCCGTGGACATCGCCGTGCACCACCTCGCGGCGCCCGAGCGGGCGGAGCGGCTGGCCGAGCGGTTGCGGGAGCGCGTGCCCGGACTGGTGGACCTGCACGTCAGCGAGGTGGGCGCGGTGATCGGCGCGCACACCGGGCCGGGGCTGCTGGCCGCGGTGGTGTCGCCGCGCTGAAACGGCGCGGTAGCCGGCCGGCTCAGACACCCGAGACTTCCCGCTCCATTACTCTCCGGAGTGGGTGAGTTATCCACATCAAGTTTGTTATCCACTGAAATCGCTTGTGCTCGGCGGGCTTTGGCGTGTGTGCCTAGCGTCTTGAGGCATGGCTTCCCGATCACATCGTGCAACCAGCGGGCCCGGACGTGCCCCGGCTTCCGACGGCCGCGTCCGGCGGGCGGCGGGCTCCGGACCGGGGCGCCGCCGACGGATCACGGGCCGCGCCGAGGCTACGGCTGCGGCGGCGCGCAGCCGGGCCGATGCGCTCATGGCGGGCGGGTACGGGGGACGCGTCGCGCGAGGGGGGACGGGCGCGGCCCCGGCTCTGCCGTCCGCCTCGGTTCCCGCTCCGGCTTCCGGCGCATCGCGGGCCGGGGACGGCGATGCGGATACGGAGGTGACCGAACCGGTCCCGACGGTACCGGCCGCGGCTCCCGTGGGGCGGCGGGCGGCGGCTCTGTTCGCGGTACGGGAGCGGCTGCCGATGTGGGTGCAGCTCCGATGCGGCCTGGAACCGAAGACCCTCGCCGCGCTCGCGGTGGTCCTGGTCGCCGCCGCCGTGTTCGCCGGGATGCACTTCTGGTCCGCCCGGCCCGAGGGCGTACGGGCTCCGGACGTGGTGGGTGGGGCGGTGCACGCCGCCGGGCTGCCGACCGACGCGGATACGGCCCCGGACGCGGAGGGCGCGGGGCGGCCCGAGCCGTCCCCCGGTCCCGCACCCGCCGCCACGACGGGCGGGCAGATCGTCGTGGACGTGAGCGGGAAGGTGCGGAGCCCGGGGCTGCGGCGGCTGCCGTCCGGTTCACGGGTGGACGACGCGTTGCAGGCGGCGGGCGGGGTGCGGCCCGGGACGGACCTGGCGGGTCTCAACAGGGCGCGGGTGCTCATGGACGGCGAGCAGATCGTGGTGGGCGCCCCGCCGGCCCCGGTCCCGGCGGCGGGTGCTCCCACCGCCTCCGGCGGTCCCGCCGGGCCGGTGAGCCTGAACACGGCGACGGCGGACCAGCTGGAGGGGCTTCCGGGCGTGGGCCCCGTGCTGGCCCAGCACATCGTCGACTACCGCACCCAGCACGGCGGATTCCGGTCCGTCGACGAACTCCGCGAGGTCAACGGGATCGGCGCCCGCCGGTTCGCCGATCTGCGCCCCCTGGTGCGGCCGTGAGCGCGCCGGACATCCACGCGGCGTCGGGCAGGCGTCTGGGCCTCTCCGACCCCCGACAGGAGGAAGGCCCGGCCGATCTGCGACTGCTCGCCCCGGCAGCGGCGGCCTGGGGCGGTGCGGGGATCGCCCTCGGCGTTTCCGGGGGGTGGGTGGTGATGGGGGTGGTGTTCTGCCTGGGGGCGGCGATGGTCCTTCTGGCGGTGCCGGGTCTGCGGGGGCCACGCGTGGCGGGGCCCGTGCGGACCGGTTCCCGTTCAGCGGGCGGGCGGGGTGCCGTCGGAGGAGACGACGGCGAGGGGGATGCGACGGGCACAGCCGGCGTGGCCGATGCGACCGGCGCCGCTCGCATCGGCCACGCCCGGTGGAGACTTCACGCCACCGCTGCCGCGACCGCACTGCTTTGCGCGGCAGCCGGCGCGGCCTCCGCCGGGCTGCACAGCGCCGACGCACGACGGGGCCCGGTGCCGGGACTGGCCCGGCAGTTCGGGCATGTCGACGCGGAGATCACCCTCACCTCCGACGCCCGGCGCACCTACCCCCGGGTGCGCGGCGACCACAGCACGCCCGCGTCCTTGCTCGTGGACGCGGAGATCACCCTCCTGACGCGGTCCGACGGCACGGCCGTACGGCTGCGGACGCCGGTGCTGGTCATCGTCCCGCCGGGCGGGGCGACGGCCGCCTGGCAGCAGTTGCTCCCCTCCACCCGCCTGCGGACCGGCGGGCGGCTGTCACCTCCGCTGCACACGGGCGAACGGGTCGCCGCCGTGCTGCGGCCCGACGGCAAGGCGCCGCCCCGGGTGACCGGGCCGCCCAGCGTTCTCCAGCGCACGGCCGGCCGGCTGCGCGCCGGGCTGCGCGAGGCCACCGACGGACTGGGCCCCGACGCAAGGGCGTTGCTCCCCGGTCTGGTCGTCGGCGACACCACCCGGGTCACCCCGGAACTGCACGAGGCCTTCCGGGCGACCGACCTCACGCATCTGATGGCGGTGTCAGGTGCCAACCTCGCGATCCTGCTCGTCCTGCTCATCGGACCACCCGGCAGGGCACTGCGCGTCGAACGCGGGGGACTGGCCCCCGTGCTCGGGATCTCCCTGCGGATGACCGCACTGCTCGGCGGCGGGCTCACGCTCGCGTTCGTCCTGGTCTGCCGGCCGGAACCGAGTGTGCTGCGGGCCGCCGCGTGCGGGCTGATCACGCTGCTCGCCATCGGCACCGGGCGGCGCCGGTCGCTGATCCCCGCGCTGTGCGCCGCCGTGCTGCTGCTGGTGCTGTACGACCCATGGCTGGCGCGCAGTTACGGCTTCGTCCTGTCGGTGCTGGCCACCGGTGCCCTTCTGACCCTCGCCCCCCGCTGGGGCGAGGCGCTGCGCCGGCGCCGGGTGCCGCCGCGCCTGGCGGAGGCGCTGGCCGCCGCGGCCGCCGCCCAGGCGGTGTGCGCGCCCGTCGTGGTGCTGCTCGCCTCCCGGGTGAGCCTGGTGGCGATCCCGTGCAACCTGCTGGCCGAGTTCGCCGTGGCGCCGGCCACGGTCCTCGGGTTCGCCGCGCTGGCCCTCGCACCGGTGGCGATGCCGGTGGCCGGGCTGCTCGCCCGCGTCGCGGGATGGCCGGCCGGATGGATCGCCTCGGTGGCCAGGACCGGAGCGGCGTTCCCCGGGGCGGAGACCGACTGGCCCGACGGCCTGTCCGGGGCGGTGCTGCTGGCCGCCCTGACCCTGGTGCTGGTGACGGCCGCCCGGTGGGTGGGACACCGCCCCTGGGTCTGCTCGGCCGCCGCGCTGCTGCTGGTGCTCGCCGTGCTCCGGCCGGCGCCGCTGACCCGGGTGCTGACCGGGTGGCCGCCACCCCGCTGGACGTTCGCGATGTGCGAGACTTTCCCTATTGGATCGGCGTGTTGAAGCTGATCTAACAGGGCGGGTTTGTGACGAAGTGGCGTGTGTTTTGGGTACCTCGGGCGCGGGCGGAGGTACCTGTAGGCATCGAAGTGCTGGAAGGCTGGGAGGATCTGGCCGAGCGCGAGGAGTCGGTGGGGGTCCGCCCGGGAGACCCGATCCTCCTAGCACCGGACTACCGCGTTGATGAGGTGCTGGGGCTGTACTTCGGTAGTCGGTCATTCGCGGGCTATACGCGGGAGACGAAGCGTAATTACGCCACCGACCTTTGCTTGTTCTTCAACTTTCTTTGGCTCAGGGGAAAGCTTTGGACACAGGCTATCGAGGGTGACCTGGAGGACTACCAGTATTGGCGACAGGAATCCCCTGCCAATCCGGTTCCTGTGGGGGACGCGAAGTGGAACCGGGAACTGGCTGCGCTGACGGGTTTGTACAAGTGGGCCAGCAAGTGCGGGAACCGGTTCGTCGCGAGAAATCCGGTACAGACGCATCAAGTCATGGGCCGTCGCGGAGAGATGGTGTCGGTCCCCGCGCTGAGGGCGAAGGGCGCCAAGAAGAGCAACGTGCACTGGCTGACGCCTAGGGCCTTCCGACGCTGGGTCGACGTCGGACTGCGCGGCTACACTCGCGACGGACTTCCGGGCCCGCGCTGGGTCGGTCGGCTGGAGGACCGCAATGTCTCCTACGCACACCTGCTCAGCAGCTCGGGAATGCGCAGGCTGGAGGGCGGTTCCCTGCTGACGTTCGAGGTCCCGTCCTTGCGCTTGGAGGGCGGCCGCTACTACGCGGGCCGGGTGGCGGCAGCGGTGACACGGTCGAAGAAGTCGCGCACGTTCTACGCCTCAGCCGGTGCTGTCGGGGAGGTTGAAAGCTACATAGAGTCTTCCCGGGCGGCGGTGATCCGCAATGCGCAGGCCGCAGGCCGCTATGACGGGCTCTCCGACATGAGGATGGTTACCAAGGTCACTGGCGGGCCGCGTAGGGTCGTGCACTGGTGCGACCGGAACGGCGTCATCGGGGCGACCGAGCTAAACCGGGCAACGGACCTCGACCGCATGGCGTTCTACACCGAAGGGCCGCGAGGGCCAGAGCCGCTGTGGTTGTGGCTGAACGAGCGAGGGCTGCCGTTTCTGCCGCACTCGTGGGACGGCGTGTTCGCTACGGCCAACAACCGGTGCCGGGAAGTGCTGGCTCCGGAGGGCCGTCGCCCGGCGGGGGTGGTGCCAGGGGTAGTGGAAGCGCCCTATCTGACGGTCCACGGATGCCGGCACAGCTTCGCCCTCTACATGCTCGTGATCTTGCACCACCTGATGGACGAGCGGTTCGGCCTGAGTCCGGAGGAACGGCGCGACTACCGGCTGCTTTACGGCGATCCGTGGCGGATGGTCCAGGATTTGCTCGGTCATGCCTCTCGCGAGACGACCGTCGAGCACTACCTCGCCCCTGTTGCTGACCTCCAGCTGCGGTCACTGCTGGCTACGGCTTCCGTGTCGGAGGCCGGTGAGGCACCGGGATCACTGGATTCGGTCTTCGCGCGGCTGGCCCGTGAAGCCGAGGGCATCCAGGATATCGACGACCGGATGCAGGTGGTCTCATGAGTCCACGCGGCCGTAAGGCGTCACTGCCCGGCGGGGACTCACCCCGCCGTCCGCCGGTCAGGGTTCCGGGAAGTCTGCTGGTCGAGCACCGCGACAAGAGTGGTGAGATAGCCCGGTACGACTTCGCGACGCTGCCGTGTCCAGAGCCGATGCAGGAGTCGCTGGCCGCGCTCTTCGCCGCGCGGTGCACACGCGAGGGTGGCTGGCAGTCCCACAAGACGAGCCGGAACTACTGGTATCACCTGCGAACCTTCGCGACCTGGGTGTCTGGGCGAACGCCGGTGGTGAAGGACGTGGACGACGTGACGGCGGGGACGTGGAGGGAGTGGCGGCTGGGCCGTCCCACCAGCGCCATGGGCCGCTCCCAGATCACGGCCGTGGCAATCGTGCTGCGTAACGACCCGCGGATCGGTCCGGCGACGCGGGAGGAAATGGATCGTCTGGTGCGGCCTGCCAAGGTGCAGGAACAGTCCTTCACTCCGGAGGAGTTCAAGCAGATCGCCACGGCGGCTCGGCGCGTGTTTCGGGCGGCCCACCTGCGGATCACTGCCAATGCCGCCGTTCTGAACCGGTGGAGAGCGGACGAGTTCGCTGAAGGGAGCGACGAGTGGCTGGTGGGGGAGGCACTGGACTGCGCTGCTCGCACCGGAGATGTCCCGCACTACGTTTCCGATCGGGGCATCTACCGGGTGAGGAACCGGTACATTCGGGTCCTTGGCGGTGCAGGTGCCCCGGCCGGGTGGCGGCGGCTGTTCCTCAGCCGGCACGAGGCGACCGCCCTTGCCGTGTTGTTCACCGTCGGGCACGGGCTGAACCTTTCCACCGTGTCAGGGCTGGCGGTCCCCCGAGCCACGCCCGATCCGGGTGAGGACGGTGTCCCTGTCTACCGACTGGAGTTCGATAAGCCGCGCCGCGGCGCCGGGCGCCGGTTCGAGACGAGGAATCTCACTGACTTCGGGGCAGGATCGCCGGGCCGCCTTGTCACAGAGGCTTTGGAGGCCACCGCCTTCGCCCGAGCCTTGGTACACGAAGAGGCTCCGGACCTGAACCGGCTCCTTATCTGGCGTGACACCCAGCGGAACGAGCGACGGCAGGGGGGCGCCCTACGGGTCGGGCCGTTCGGCTTCGGGGTGACCCCATCATCAGCTCGGAACTGGGCCACTGCCGAGGGGTTTTCGGCGTCGCCGTTTCGGCGGGGTCGGCGGACGGTGAACGTTCAGCACCGCAAGGAACCCGGGCAGAACAGCCAGGACACCCACGACAGCGTCTATGTCCTGCGCGATCGGCAGGCCCAGCAGATGGCGCTCGGCGACATCGCGGCCGGGATCGTCTCGGCCGTGGGCTCGGCCCGTTCCACCGTGCTGCGCGCCGTGCTGAGGGAGGAGCCCGACCCGATGGACGCGCCGACGGCCACGGCGGACTGCCACGACAACAAGCACAGCCCGTTTACTGCGCATGGCGTCACCTGCGGAGCCTCCTTCCTGATGTGTCTGGCCTGCCCCAACGCCCGGGTCCACCCTGGCCATCACGTCCGCCTGGCGTACTTGGACCAGGCCCTGGAAAGCCTTCGCAGCGTGATGGACCCGCTCCAGTGGAACGCCGACTGGCACGACACTCATGGGCGTCTCGGCCATCTCAAGACGCTTCTCGGACAGTCCGTTTGGGATCAGGCGCTCAAGAAGGTGACCGACACGGACCGTGACGTCATCGACCACCTCCTCAAAGGGGACTTCGACCAGTGACCGCCATCATCGGTGACCTCCCTACTAGACGCTGGCTGCCCAGGCACGACGACCCGGCCATCGCATCCGAGTGGGTCGTGACGGGCTACACCGGGCCTATCGCCTGCTACGGCGCCTCCGTCTGGTCGCTGGCTCCTCTCAGCGACAACCCCAGCGCCTCCCGGGAAAGCATTCACTGGGAGGTGTTCCCGGCCGATACCCGAGAGGAGTTCCGCCTCCTGGCATGGAGTCTCATCAATGGAACGCTGCCCCGCAGCTTCCTGCGTCAACGATCACCTGGTTGGCGAGCCCGTGTCTGTGGCGGAAAGGTCTACGCGACGCTGTGGTGGTGGCGGACCCTGGCCAGATGGCTGGATCAACAGGGGATCACCACGCTGGCCGCTACATCCCCTGGCCTCTTCGCGGACTTCGCCGCTTCCGTCAAGGACAAAGGCCGTTCCCGCAGCCACGTAGCCGCCGCCCTGACCGCGCTTACACGCTTGTGGGCATTCGACCAGGTCAGTCCACTGCCCAGGGAGGTTCCCGAGCCGCTATGGGTGAAGGAAGGGGTGGACGATTACCTGCCTGCGGCCACCAAGACTGGTGAGAACTCCACCGATCCGATCACGGAAGCCACCATGGGGCCGCTGTTGATCTGGGCCATGCGGATGGTCGACGACTTCGCCGACGACATCCTCGCCGCCTGGGGAGAGCGCCAGCGGCTGCGGAGTGCTGCACAGCAAAACGTAGCCACTCCCGCCTCTCTCACAGCATTGAAGGACTTCCTTGATCCGCTCGTGGATGGCCGCCCCTTCCCGGCCTCTGTCGTCAGTGGTCGCATCGTCTGTGCGGGCAACTACATCGCCGGTATCACCGGCGCGTCGCTGGATCAGGTCGCGAACCTCTTGTACAGACGTCGGCACATGCGCGAGTACGTGAGGCAATACCCCGGTCCCTGCCCACTAGGTGTGCCGATCACAGGCACCCTCGAAGGGGCCCCCTGGCGGACACCGATCGATTACAACGAGGCCGCTGCACTCATGCGCCACTTGGGCACCGCCTGCTTCATCGTCATCGCCTATCTCACCGGCATGAGACCCGGTGAGGTTCTCGGGCTGAGAACGGGTTGCTGCCCGGACACCGAAGAGGGACGGCACCTCATCCGCGGCAACGTCTACAAGACCGCGCGCGACGACGACGGTCACCATCTGTCGTCGGGAGAGCTCCGTGACGTCCCGTGGGTGGCCATCGCCCCTGTCGTCAACGCCATCCGGGTCCTAGAGCGTTGCGTCCCGGAGGGCTCTCTGCTGTTCGACCAGCGTATCCACGACCTGCTCAGCAGCAGGGCAGGAACCGGTTCACTGGCCGTGAACACGATGAGGGGCAGGGTCGAAGACTTCGTCTCTTGGGCCAACGAGGAGACCGCGCGTCTGAACAGACCCGGCGATGTCATCCAGCCTGATCCGCACGGCAATCTGGGCACTGGACGCTTCCGGCGAACATTGGCTTGGCACATCGCTCGGAGGCCGGGTGGCCTGGTTGCCCTGGCGATCCAGTACGGACATATGCGTACCTCAGTCAGTGTCGGGTATGCCTCCCGAAGCCGGGACGGCATCCACGATCTCCTCGACGTGGAAACCGCTCGCGCCACCATCGATACGGTTGCCGGCCTGCACGCGGACCTGGAAGACGGGGCGGGCGTCTCTGGTCCGGCCGCCCGCCGAGCCATCGATGCAGCCGCCCAGGCCCCCCGATTCGTAGGCACTGTGGTCTCCCTGCGGCAGGCCCGCAAGGTGCTGGCCAACCCCGATCTCGCCGTCCACGACAACCCTCATGCGTTCCTGATGTGTGTCTACAAACGGGACAAGGCCTTGTGTCACCGCGACGGCATCAAGGACGCTCCGAGGCTGGACCATTGCGTCAGCGCCTGCGCGAATATCTCGCGCACCGACCGTCAGGCCGATCAGCTTCAGCAACGGGCCGCCGAGCTGGAGCTGAAGGCACGACACGTTCCCGGCGAGCTCGCCAAACGGCTCCGCGCGAATGCTAGCCGAATGAGGGACGCCGCCGGCAGACATCTTCAGACCCGCATCACGCTCAAGGAGGACGACCAGTGAGCCCAGCCCTCGACGAACGCGACCGCATTCGCGCGGCGATGGACCGCATCTTGGGCGGGGCCTCCGAACGTTCGAACGGCGCTCTGACCGTCGTGGCCCTGGCCGCCGAGGCGGAAGTTCCTCGAAACGCGCTCACTCAGCGCCACCTGGATCTGAAGAATGAGTTCTACGCCAAGGTCAAAGAGCGAGGTCAGCCGAGCGACGTCGAAGTGCGCTTGCGCAGGCAGATCGTGAAATTCAAAGAGCTCCGCGCGGCGGACCAGGAGGAGCTTGCCGAACTGCGGACCGACCGCGAAGTCCTGGTCAGAGTGGTCAACCAGCTGACATTGGAGAACCGTCAGCTACGGCAGCAGCTGACGGCTCCAGACTCTGTCGTCCATATTCTGCCTACCCAGCCTCAGCCGCCCGCCGGTTGAGCCGGCAGGGGGATGATGCCGAGCTCCTTGCTGGTCCGCTGGACGAACTCGCGGACGGTTTGCGCCACCAGGGGACAAAGGTTGCTGTGAACTCACGTACTCAGTCCTTGGCAGGGGACGACTGGACTTGGGTGAGGCTGTCGGCAGACCCCGGTTGCCCAGTTTTTGCGCCCGTCGTCGCGGTCGCGGGTGTTCAGATGGAGGGCGAGCCGACGGACGGCCACACGCTCAAGCGGCGGGGAGAACGACAGAATAGAGAGGGCATCCCCGTCAACGTCGAAGTCCCAATCAACAGCTCTTCGGGGCTCCACGACCCGGCACTGAACCACCGCGCGTGGCCCTGCTAAGCCGTCGGCGACACGTGATCGCCTTTGTAGCCCGATGCGGGATGAACCTAGTTTCAAGAATCTGCCGCACGCCCTCCTTGGGGGTACGGCGCATCGAAGACACGCACTAGCGAAGACGGGGCGACCTTCAAGCCCCTTGCCAAGGCCAGAATCGTAGTCAAGCTTGGATTTCGACGTCCGTGCTCAATGTAGACGATGCCTCGGAAGCTCATCCCGCTCACCTCGGCTAGCTCCTCCAGTGTGAGCCCTTGCGCTTCGCGCAACTGTCGCAGGTGCATGCCAAAGGCATGAAGAGTCGGGTCTGGATGGTCGGATGCTGGCACAGATCCGACTCGAACAGTGGCACCAGTTTGACCGCCATGAACAGCTGTGCATAATCGTCTTCGGTGTCCCGCCGAGGTCCCGCCACTCATAGGGCGTTCCGGGCGTGACTAGATGATTAGCCTTGGAGACGATGAATCGTGCCCGCCCATCGCAGATATTCGCGAGAGGTCATTGAACGCGGCGTGCAATTGGTACTTGAGATGCGAGAGGAATCGCCTAAGCGTTCAGGTGTCATGCGGGAGGTGGGAGAACTTCTCGGAGTTCACCCGGAGGCTTTGCGGCATTGGGTTAGGAAAGCTGAAGCGAGAGGATCGCATGGTGCCGGAGTTGCCAGCGCTGATGCAGAGTTGATCCGGAGACTAGAGAAAGAGAACACGGAGCTGCGGCGCGCAAATAGCGTACTTAAGGCGGCAGCTGCGATGTTTGCCTCAGAGCTGAATCCCCGAAGTCACTTTTGAAGCGGGGCACGGCGGGGCGGGCGAGAGCCACAGCAGCCGGCTAAGGGCTGTTCCGTAATCCCTGGCGGACGCGTGACGACAGCTATGGCACCTCCCGCGTTGTCGGAGCGCCCGAATACATCCCGTATGCGGACGCTCCTCCGCCTTGCGATGCAGCCCATCTGACGCCGCGCGCTGATCCACCATGGATTATGGGACAGTCCTCAGCGAGGTCGGTGACGACCCGCATGCTTCTACTGTGGCATCTGTGTTTGTGGGAGTAGTCGGGCTGCCCGTCGCCGACACTCACACTCGGCGAACTCCGCGAGCACAGGTGGTAGTAGGGACCAGCAGGATGGATGATCAGCGAGGTTCCTGAGCGATGTGGTTGAGTTTTCAGAGCTCTCGATCGACAGTTCAGGGCCCCGCTGTTTACGCTGTACTGGCCATCACCTGATCGTTGGCCGACTCGAAAGAACCCACGGCGTCCGCGGCTTGATCTCGCGTCCGAACTGCCATCGGCAACGCTTCTCTTGAAAGAAATCCGAACGTTTTTCGAGCACTGCCCGCACATGTTGAATGCTCGCGGAGAACGTAAGTGACCCAACCACACGTTTCGAACGTGGTTCACGTGGCGTTGTCACGGGTAAATACCAGATGACCACTACCTGAAATGTGCCCTGCTTACTCTCGCATCAAGCAGTCTATGCTCGCTCGTAAGGGATTCTCCTGATATCGAGTAGAGCAGCAACCCTGTCTGTGTGACTAGTGTGCACAGCAAGCATCAAGAGTTCCTCAGCACGTGATCCAGCGACATATACAACTCGTCGGGCCTCGGTGTCGAGGTCACTTTCCCAAGCATCCAACAGCTCTTCCGTGGCCTTACTCTTTGGCGCCTCGGGAATAATCAGCACTACGCCGCGAAACTCCATACCCTTAACGCCGTGGATGGTGGAGTAGGGAACCAATGGGCTCACGGTCAGATGGGTGATGCTGCCCCATGACTTCTCCGAAGGAGCTTTGTACATAGACCCAATGGATCGCACCGTGGGTGCGTCGAGATGACCCCATTCGGCGTTTCTTAGAAAGGTGCGCACTTCTTCGGCAAAAACTCCCCGAGGTTTTTCCGTGGCGTCCAAAGAGATAGATATGCGCACCGCGAATTCGCGGAGCCATCGTTCCTCGACTCCAAGCTCCTCGCGGATAAGATCGAAACTTTTATGTTCGGTCTTTATGTCAGAGGTAAGCAGCTTCAGGATGGACCGCTCGACCTTTTCGAGAGCCTTTAGGCGAGTGCGGGCGTCAAAATCCGTTGATTTGAGCTTGAATCCGGCGTCAGCGATTTCGAGTACCTTGCTGGTGCCGCTCTCGACGTCGATTACCCCTGCGGCTTTCATGCTGTGGGCCTCGGCATGCGAAAGCACCATGAGATCAGTAGCGCAAAGCCTGTGCTTTTCTGCGATGCGTAGTGCAGCAGGTGCTATCTCGTCGAGCCTGGAGAAGTCCAAGAGATACACGGGAGTTGAAAGTGTGGCGTGCTTACCGCTTGATGACTCAACGAGAGAGCCCGAGCGGAGCCCGTTATTGAAAGCGGAGATGGCCGGGGAGCTCCGGAAGTTGTCTCGCAACTCTAGCTGAATGGGTAGAGCTTGTGCGAAATCCCTCACTGCCTGAGGCGTCGCACTGCGAAATTCATAGATGGATTGGTCGATATCTCCGACCATGACGACGCGAATTCCGCATGCTTGCAGGAATCCCAGCACGAGTAGCTCTTCGGCACCACAGTCCTGGGCTTCATCTACGATAACTTCGGCGAAGCGAGCCGTTAGAAGCGGAGCAATAACCTGTCGCGCTCTGGGGTCCCTAACCCATACACCCGCGAGAATCCTCCCTGCCTCGCAAGTAACAGTTCCCGCTCTAATTAGGTGCCCAAAACGGTCGGAAGCTACGTCCTCTGCTTTCACTTTCAAGGACATCAGCGTTGCAGACTGATTCCTACCGAAACGCTGTGGAATGCCTACAAGAGTTGCGCGCCCATTAAGGTCGAAATCAAACCAACCCATTTGGATGGGTTCAGATCCGGGGATGAGATCTCGCTGATTTTGGTCAAGCAAGCGGAAATTGCCGGTTGGTGCATCTTTCCATGACTGGACGTATCGCGGTGACTTTTTATAGTGCTTAGAGAAGAGGGGGGTGACTATGAAGCGATGGAGAAACGAGTCGAAAGTGCCAACAAAGTTCGGCGCTTTCAAGGCTTCGTTGTGGCTTCCGCATCGGCGTCGAACTTCATCGACTGCTGCGTTAGTGAAGGAGATTAGGCAAATTCCCTTGCGTGGCTCTTCGGCGGTGCGCTTCAGGAATCGGGTCACCATTGCTCGTGTCTTTCCCGCGCCGGGGCAAGCAATAGCAAAGAGACTGTCTGTGGCATCTACGAGGGCCTTCTGCCCCTCGGACAGATCGAGCATGGTCAAGCCTTGGTACCATCCGTTCCGCTCTCTAGCGCGCCACGAATGGCTTTAGCTAGGTACTCGGGAGCTTCAAAAGGTTTTCCATCTTCGATAGCCAAGGCGACGTCATGCGCAAATTCGCCCTTGCTGATGAACTTGTCGTACTTGCAGAGTTTCTGATAGAAGCCGAAAGACCTGCCCTTGCTGTGCTGCAGAATGTCTTGCCAGTGATGCTCAGACTGGCGGTGCTGCTCAAGGTATGCATCCTTCAGTACCGGCTCGTTAATGTCCGGGCCGAGCAGGTCCGCTTCCAGGGTATGAGGCGCCTCCGCGACGATCAAGTTTCGAGCTGCGCCGATGGACTCGGCGTGCTTGAGGAGTTGTTCCTTCCGATTGGATACTCTGGTCCGATTCTGAGAGCGGTCATCGCTCTGAGTTCTATCTTCTCCAGCAGGCTGCTCACCTTGACTCAGGGGTTGCTCTCCCGCCCCCTCTTCCTTCTTCTTTTTCTTAGGGAGCTCCGGATCTGGGTCGCGGTCAGTTACAACCGTAAGCCTGTCGAGAAGCCGGCAGCCATTTACTGACGACAAGAGCAGTGTGATGTAGGGTGCGAAATCTACACTTCCAACGTTGACTATGGTGACGCCGTGAAAGGCCCGGCGTTGGCCGACATGGTCAGGGTCTTGGTCGTCGCCAAATACGCAGTAGCGTGCAATTACAGGAAGGAGGACAGCTTCGGCAATGCCCTCAACCAAGATGACACGACGAGCAAACAGAAGGCCGGCCCGTGTCGCATCCAGGTATTGATTAATCTTGCGCCGCTCGTTAGAAGACAAAGTTAGTTGCGCAAGGGGCAGTGCTTGAGTCTTCCGCCGGTCAACTTCCTGTTCCTTTCCCTCATCGTCCCTATCCTCTTCGGTCTCAACCTTGGTCCGAAGCGCTACGACATTTTCGATCCCGACACTGCTGGCCAAGTTGGGTGAATGAGTGGTAGCGATGACCTGAATTCTTCCGGCGGGTCCCTTCAAGTCGTCTTTGGTTGACGCCTTGGACTGTTCGCGCAGGTATTCGAGCAGGACGGCCTGCAACTGTGGGTGCAGATGCGCCTCAGGCTCTTCGACAAGAAATAGAGTTAGCTCGAATTCCCGAGCCTTGCGTAGTTCCAGAATAACAGTCGCGATAAACAGCAGGTTCGCGTATCCAAGACCAGATTCAATGAGATCGGCAGGTTCGATACCTTTTTCTGCCATCTTTACCCGCAAACTGCGCGTTAGGCGGCCCAACTCGTAGTCTGCGAAGGTTACCTCTACTGTCTGGCTGCGTACGGAGTCGGTGAGCTTTCCCAGGTGATCCTGGATCTCACCCTTAGCGGTAGTGAGAACGCCATGGTCCTTAAGATCCTTAAATGACTTGTTGGCGCTCTTAACGAAGTCATCCTGCTGCTCACCCGTGGTGAGGTGCTGAATGATCCGAAGGAGACGCTGACTGTCAGAGGAGTCCAGCTCTCTCTGCGCATCTCGTAGCGGAGCGAGATAAACGTGCGCAATCTGATCGCGCTTGTTTGATTCAGCCTCAGGGCCGCCGACGGGACCAGCTGTCACGCTCGGACGCATTTGATTGCGCGCGGGATCTTCCTTGTACGTGGTGGTGTAGATTGCCTGGTTCGAGTCAATGTCTAGGGCTGTGATGTAGTGCGCCCGCTGTGACTCTGTCAGCCCATCATAGAAAGCTTGGAACTCTGCTTCCTTGTCTTTCCTTCCGTGCGACAGGTCGGACTTTTCGAACCATCGGGTAGCCCGGCGGTTCAAGGGTGCTGTTGCAAGCCTCAAAGCTTCGATCACATTCGACTTACCGGAGTTGTTTTCTCCCACCAGGAGTGTGATGTCGGGCTGGAAGTCAATCGCAATGTCGTAGCAAGATCGAAAGTTCTTGACTTGTAGACGCCGGAGGTGCATCCCTGCATTAGAGACTTGCGCAGTCACAAACATGCTTCCTGTCTGCCTATGCCGTCCATTTTAAGTGAGAATTCACCTCGCACTGTGTGTCACACAAGGAATCCCCGTGTACCCTGCCATGCAGCTCCGTTGCTGCGCAGCTGAACTGACCAGTAGGGTGACAGTGCTCCCATCTGATCGAACGGGAGTGCGAGTTATTGTTCTGGCTTCTATTGGGCTTCTTGAGAGGATAAGTTCGTGAGCTCGTACGTCTGCCCCGGTTGTGACGTCGACTTTGGCTACCCGCAGGGGCTGGCCGTCCATAAGGAACTCGGCTGCGATTGGGGCGACGATGGGACCGACAGCGACGCAAAGTACTGCTGCGGCGTGATCTATGAGGATGGGGAATCCACCTGTCGCAGCTGCGGTGAGCCGCTGTAGCTCCGGCCCGCGCCGGCGGAGGCCGCAGGAGGGCTCCAGACCTCTATCCGGGGCCACGGCAGCCTTCCCCGCTCAGCAGGTCCGCGGCGGTTTCCCGCCAACTTTGTCCGGCCCGGGCCAAGCAACCGCGTCAGCCCTAGGGCCGGACAGGCAGCGAGGCTCACGAGTCTTAGACCATGTCCTGGCTGACCGGCTACCGCAGACTGAACCACCGCTACGAACGCCATCCCCGCAACTACCTGGCCTTTCTCGGCCTCGCCGCCGCCCTTTGTTGCTACAAACGACTCGCTCGACTCACCACATAGGACACGGTCTTAGTGTGCGGAGCCCGGCCCAGTGGAGAGCGTTACGGAACGCTCGGATCGGGCACGCCGGAGCTGTCAGGTCATAGGCTCGCCGAGCAGGAGCGAGCGAGCCCGGGCACGGAACCCGTTGTCTAGGTTCGCAGTGCTGACCAGGAAACCGACAACATCAGCGGCTCGCTTGGCCGCGACGTCGTCGTACAGCCCTCCCATGTCTTCCGGCTTCTCGATCCGTTGTCCCAGTGCGGTTACCGACGTGGCCAACTCCAGCAGGCGGAGTGCTGGCAGCACGCTGTCGGCGCGCGTGAGGATCCTGATCGCGAGCTCTCGAAGTCGGGGGAAGTAGGAGGGAAGCAAATCTACGTGTACCCCGTCGGGGAGTGCGCCACTTTGCTTGATGCCTTCCAGTAGCCGTGACAGGCCTTGCTTCTCGCGTAGGCCAGCCGGGCCCCCGAACAAATACTCTTGCAGCCCACGGTCGGGGTCTGCCACATGGGCAGCACGGAGGCTCTCAACTGCGTGGCTGAGGGTGAGCAGGTATAGCCAAGCGCAGTCGAGGACGAGTGCGAGGTGGTGGGGATTGCGCGGATCAAGGTATCGGGCAACGGCGGTGAGTTCGTCAACCAACTGCATTGGATTCCGATGTTCCTCGGCGATCCAGTACGTGAACTCCCGGTACTCCAGCAGGGGTTTGAGGCGTTTGTCGAGTCCGTTGAAGGTGCCAAGCACAGCAGCTGCCTTGTCTCGCTGGAAGAGCCACGCCAAAGGTTCTGCGTCCAAGGCCAGATGAGAGGGGTGCAGCTCCTCAAGGCGCGTGACCTCGGCACTCGTCAGTGCCGCGATGCCCAAGCGAGAGGTCAACTGCCGGGCCGCATTACTCAGGTCTTTCTCTCGCACCATGTACGCGGCATCGGCGGCGAAGAAGTCTGCGACACCACGGACCCAGAACATCCGACTCGTCGAGCCCTTGACTGACGTCTTGCAGTCGACAATGGCACTCTGCAGCCTGAAGCCCCCTGTCACGGTGATTCCCAGAACGTCGAGGTCGGTGAAAGCCTCCGGCGCGCTGGATCGCCGACTACGTCCTACCGTTCCTGCCGTCGGATGTTCGGCTGCTCCAACGCTGCGGAGCTGCACGTCCAGCCGAGTCGTGTATCCCATTCTCCACAGCAGTCTTCGGGAGGCGACCTTCAGGCCCAAGTCAAGCTCGCTCATTTGACACGTCCCCTTCCCAGCGCCGAGTCGATCACGCTCTGCCATTGCTTGACACTCACCGGTGCTTTGGCCCGGGTTCGGTTCATGGTCTGCATGGGTGCGGTGAACGGCTGCCCCAAGGCCAACGCCTTGCGTGCGTCCTCGTCCCCCACGCGTCCAGACAACTGCTCCCCGTGAGTAATTAGGTCACGCGCGATCTTCAGAGCCTCGCGGTTGTCCTCCGTGTCGATAAAGCGGGGAGTCACCCAGTTTCCCCCTGGCAGCAGGTCAGCATCGAACGCTAGGAGGCCCGCAGAGTGCATTAGTCGGTACTGGCGAGCGTGGGACCCATGAGGCCGCAAGAACCCTCGATTGGGGTCCAGTAGCTTATCGATGACGTCTACTAGCGCTGCGGCCGGCAGGCTCGTAACTCCGCCGAAGTGCTGTCCGCAGCGTAGGCATGCCAGTACTGCCAAAGCTTTTTCCAGTACGGGCTTTCGTCCGCGTAGTAGCTCGCGATCAAGTGTGTATGGCAAGGACGCAAACGGCTGGAGTGTCCCGTCCGGACGCTCCACAGCAGGAGCAAGCAACAGTCCCCGCCCGATCGCATCCTGTAGTAGCGGCTGGGCGTCACCAATCGGCAGCCCCTGCTCTCCGCGAACTGCCGCGAACGCCTCTGCCAGCTGATCCGGTCCGTGATCGCGAACAAGCTCGGCGATGACCTCGGGATTTTCGAACCCAAAGAACGGCGAGTACAGAACATCGCCGTCAGGCAGTTGGATGCGCTTGACCAGCTCGGCACTTTCTCCCACGGCGAGCAGGTCTGGCAGCGCCGCCGTGTCCAGGCCCGCCTCGCTGGCAAGCTCCTCCGCCGGAGTGGGGGCATCCGACAGATGGTCGACGAGCAGCACCATCTGTTCCTCAAGCTCCGAAGGGCGACGATCGTGCCACGCCGCTCCGAGCCGGGTGTATAGGTCGTCGTAGTACGGCACGTTCTCCGTGAACCGGATAGTCTTTCCGCCTGAGCGGTGTAGCCCTTCGATGAAGCCGATCTCCGCGAGCGCATCGAGTACCTGGTCAAACGCGTACTGGTTCACGTCCAGCTGCTCAGCTGCCACCGCCCGAAGCGCCTGTGCATCGTTGATGACCTCTTGGCCGCGAATGAGGGCAGCGAGGCTGCCGGCCATTCCGATGAGCTGGGTGTCAGCCAGCTTGGTTAGGCCCCCAGAGTTCGGGTCCACGTTCCGCAGCCCGGCGTGCACGTCCTGGCAGCGCAACCCCTCGTCGAATCGCTCCATAGATCCCCCTCGACCCCAGTTGATCGTCCGACCTTAATTCTTGCAGCTCCGGGGTAGCTGCGGGTTGGTAACTGGTTCGTTTGTCCTGGCGTTGCGGTAAGCGTCCGATGCCCAGAAGCTGTACGGGACCCCGAGGACAGGAAGCGGTCGCGAAGCCCACGTCAGACCTGGGTGGGAGCTACGCGGAGCTGGCAAGAACCGGGCCGTAAGTTGTAGACGGCGTCCTGACTACCCCTCTGGTCCCGCTTCGACGAGCAGTTGGGCCGCGGCCGCTGCCTGAGGCTGTACAAGTAGACAGCTCCTTCGTGCGTCATCTGGCGCAGCCTGGCCTTGCCGCCGGGAGCGCGATGTGCCCCAATTGGGATGCTTTAAGGCATCGCAAAGCAATCAGAGATGCGATTGCGTCGAGCCAGGGTGTGGGAGGTAGGTGGCGCTATCGAGAAGCCGGACATGAACCTCAACATGCTCAACTTGACAGGGAAGATGTCGGGCAGGGGGACGCCCTGGTGCTCGCGGCGGGGCGGGGTGCGGGGGTGGTCGTCGACGCAGGCCCCGATCCCCGGCTCGCCGACCGGTGCCTGCGCGAACTGGGCGTCGGCCGCGTCCCGTTGCTGCTGCTCACCCACTTCCACGCCGACCATGTGCGGGGGCTGCCCGGGGTGCTGCGCGGCAGAACGGTGGGCGCGATCCAGACGACGAGCCTGGACGAACCGCCGGAGCAGGCCGCGTTCGTACGGGCCACGGCGGCCAGGGCGAGGGTCCCCATGATGAGGGCGGCCCCCGGTGAACGGCGCCGGATCGGCGAGCTCGACTGGCAGGTGCTGTGGCCGCCGGGGGAGGCGGGCGCGGCTGCGGCGGCCGGTCCCGTCCCGCAGGACCCCAACGACGCCAGCGTCACCCTGTTCGTGCGGGCCGGCGGCCTCACCCTGCTGCTGCCGGGCGATCTGGAACCGCCCGCCCAGCAGGCGTTGCTGCGCAGCCATCCGGAACTGCCCCGGGTGGACGTGCTCAAGGTCGCCCACCACGGCTCGGCGTATCAGGACAGCGCCCTGCTGCGGGCCGTCCGGCCCAGGTTCGCGCTGGTGAGCGTGGGCCGGGACAATCCGTACGGGCACCCGGCACCCCGGACGGTCGACGCGCTCAGGGGGCAGGGGGCGGTGGTGCTGCGCACCGACCGGGACGGGGCGATCGCGGTGACGGGCACGGGCAGCGGGCTGCGGGCGGTGACGCGGTCATGACGACGTACCGGGCGGGGGCGGTGGCCGGGCCCTCAGACCAGCCAGCGGCCGTCCGTCATCAGGTCGCGGCCTGGCTGCTCGTTGGACTCGCGCCATGCCCGCACCGCGTGCGGGGTGAAGCGGAGGTACACCCAGGCGGGGCGCCCTCGCAGGTCCCAGCCGAACTTCCCGGCGAAGGCGTCGCCCGATGCCGTCGGGAGGTCCGTGCCCTCCACCACCTCGGCCGTCGCCTCGATCATGACCACATCGCGGGTGTGGCCGAGCGCGATGTGGGCGCGGCCGCGCGGTGTCAGGTTGACCGCTGTCGGGTTGGTGCGCCGGGTGGCCATCAGCAGGGTCTTTCCGTCCCACGCGAACCACAGCGGCACGAGGGTCGGCGCTCCGTCGGCGGAGGCCGTGGACACCCAGGCGTCCGTGTCCTTCTCCAGGCGGCCGAGTGCGTCCTGCTTGCGCTGTTCACGGCTGCGAGCCGGTTGCGGGTGAGGCATGCCGCGGACGCTAGCCGCTGCTCCGGCCCCGTAACACCGTCGCCGGACCTAGGACCAGTGGCGCATGGCGCGGCGCCGCGACGTCTGCACAGACTGGCCCCATGGACCCGGAACTGCCGCAGACCATCGACGCCTACCTGGAGCGCATCGGTGCGGACAGGCCAACCCGCCCCGACGCTCCGGCGCTGCGCGCACTGCAACTGCGCCACCTCGTCGCCGTGCCCTTCGAGAACCTCTCGATCCACCTCGGCGAGGACATCGCGCTGGAGGAGGGCGCGCTCCTGGACAAGATCGTGGCCCGCCGAAGGGGCGGCTTCTGCTACGAACTCAACGGCGCGTTCGCCGTACTGCTGCGGGCGCTCGGCTTCCGCGTCACCCTGCTCCAGGCCCGCGTCCACGGCGACGGGGGACGGCTCGGCATCCCGTACGACCACCTGGCGCTGCGCGTCGGGACGGATGACGGGACCGGGCCGTGGCTCGCCGACGTCGGCTTCGGCGACCACGCCAGGCGGCCGCTCGCGCTCGACGACCGCGCCGACCAGGCGGACCCGGGCGGAACCTTCCGGATCGTGCCGGCCCCGGACGGCGAGGAGTCCGGGGACCTCGATGTGCTGTGCGACGGCAGGCCCCGGCTCCGGCTGGAGCGGCGGCCCCGGGTGCTGGGCGACTTCCGGGCCGGTGCCTGGTACCACCGGACCTCGCCAGACTCCCATTTCACCCGGGCCCCGGTCTGCTCGCGCTGCACGGAGGACGGCCGGATCACGCTCACCGGCCGCAAGCTCCTCACGACGGTGGGCACCGATCGGTACGAGACGCCGCTGGGGAGCGACGAAGAGGTGCTGGCCGCCTACCGCGAGCACTTCGGGGTGCGCCTGGACCGGCTCCCCAGCAAATCGGACCTTCGGTAACACCTGCACCCAAGTCACTGCGAGCTGCTCTGTTTGCCTCGAACACCCCAAGAGTGATCGAATGCATGCTCGTCGGCGGGCCGCTGCTCCGACAACGACGTCTGCCCTCCGGCCCGAGGTGAATGCGTGCCCGGGAGTGTGTGGAGATGTTCGGCCGTTGGTTCGGAAACAAAGCTGCGACGGGTGCCGCTCGTGGCAACGCCCTCGCCGGACTGGTGGTACCGGACTCGGCGGGTGTCCTCAGCTGCCGGGTGCTCGACCCGGTCAACGAGCCCGTGGTGCGGGCGGAGTTCGTGCTGACGGACCGCTCGGGGCGCAAGGTGGTCGGGGGCGAGACCGACCCGTACGGCAATGTCCTCGCCACGGTTCCGGCGGGGGAGTACCGGCTCGCCGTCACGGCGGAGGGGTTCACGCCCTTCCACGGTGCGGCCACGGTCGGCGGGGGCGCTCACGCGAGCCTGGGCGATGTGACCCTCCAGGTCTCCGCACCGCCGCAGCTGCCCGAGCCGGGCGACTGGGAGATCGAGCCGATGCACTCGCAGATCGGCTTCACCGCCCGGCACATCGGGATGGCCCGCATCCACGGCCGGTTCAACACCTTCGCCGGGGCGGTGCGGATCGCCGACCGCATGGAGGACTCGGCGATGCACGTGATCATCGACGCCGCGTCGATCGACACGAACGTCCAGATGCGCGACGACCATCTGCGTTCCAGCGACTTCCTGGACGTCGGCCGCTATCCGACGCTGGAGTTCTACAGCGACCGCTTCGTGCACCGGGGCGGGACCCGCTGGGGTGTGAGCGGTGCGCTCACACTGCACGGGGTGAGCCGCACGGTGACGCTCGACACCCAGTACCTGGGGCTGGGCAACGGGATGGAGGGCGAGGCGCGGGCCGCCTGCCGCGCCACCACACAGCTGCACCGCGAGGACTTCACCCTCACCTGGCAGACGATGCTGGCGCGCGGTATCGCGGTCGTCGGCCCGAGCATCTCCATCGAGATGGACGTGCAGATCGTCCCGAAGGGCTGACCTTCCGCCCCGTCGCGCCGGTCCTACGGGGCCTCCAGCCAGCCCTCGTACTCCGCGGCGAAGGCGTCGAGCGCCGTCGGGTCGAGACGGTGGTCCGGGTCCTCCACGACCAGCAGCCACTGGGCGTCCTCGGCGTCGTCCTCGCCGGCCAGCGCGTCGCGTACGAGCTGCGGTTCGTCGGTGACGCCGAAGCGGTCGGCGAGCTCCGCCGCCGCCTCCTCGGCGGCATCGCGGTCGGGCAGCACCAGTACGTGTCTCTCATCGCTCACCCGCCCATTCTCGGTTACGGGGGATGGCGCGGCGGACCCGGCCGCCGGGTGCGGTGGCCCGGCGGCGGCCGGGCTGTCAGCGGCCCGTGGGATGCTGGACGGCGATGGCCACCAGAAGGAATTCCACCGACGATCCGCTCGCCCCGCTCACGCTCGCCGTGGGGCAGGAGGACCTGCTCCTCGACCGTGCCGTGCAGCAGGTGGTGGCGGCCGCGCGCGCCGCCGACGCCGACACGGACGTCCGGGACCTCGCCCCCGACCAGCTCCAGCCGGGCACGCTGGCCGAGCTGACCAGCCCCTCGCTGTTCGCCGAGCGCAAGGTCGTGATCGTGCGCAACGCGCAGGATCTGGGCGCGGACACGGTCAAGGACGTCAAGAAGTATCTGGACGACCCGGTCGAGGAGATCACGCTCGTCCTGCTGCACGCGGGCGGCGCCAAGGGGAAGGGGCTGCTCGACGCGGCCCGCAAGGCGGGGGCCCGCGAGGTGGCGTGCCCGAAGACGACGAAGCCGGCCGAGCGGCTGTCCTTCGTACGGGGCGAGTTCCGGGCGCTGGGGCGCTCCGCGACGCCCGAGGCGTGCCAGGCGCTGGTCGACGCCATCGGGAGCGACCTGCGGGAGCTGGCCAGCGCGGTGTCGCAGCTCGTCGCGGACGTCGAGGGCACGATCGACGAGGCGGTCGTCGGGCGCTACTACACGGGGCGGGCGGAGGCGTCGAGCTTCACGGTCGCCGACCGGGCGGTCGAGGGGCGGGCGGCGGAGGCGCTGGAGGCCCTGCGCTGGTCGCTGTCCACGGGCGTGGCCCCTGTCCTGATCACCAGCGCGCTGGCGCAGGGCGTACGGGCGATCGGCAAGCTGTCCTCGGCGCGCGGGGGGCGGCCCGCGGACCTCGCGCGTGAGCTGGGGATGCCGCCGTGGAAGATCGACCGGGTGCGCCAGCAGATGCGGGGGTGGACGCCGGACGGGGTCGCGGTGGCGCTGCGGGCGGTCGCGGAGGCGGACGCGGGGGTGAAGGGGGGCGGGGACGACCCCGAGTACGCGTTGGAGAAGGCGGTGGTGGCCGTGGCGGGGGCCGCGCGGGGCGGGCGTAGCCCGCGATAGTTGCGGTGCGGCGGGCCCCTGTGCGCCGCGGTTGTCCTCAATCGCCGGACGGGCTTGAACGTGCCGTTCGGGCGTCCTCAAGCGCCGGACGGGCTGGGGGTTTGCCGGGCGGGCTGTGGTCCTGCGGGCTCGGGTGTCCTCAAGCGCCGGACGGGGTGGGTTTGTCGGGCGGGCCGTGGTCCTGCGGGCTCGGGTGTCCTCAAGCGCCGGACGGGCTGGGTTTGCCGGGCGGGCCGTGGTCCTGCGGGCTCGGGTGTCCTCAAGCGCCGGACGGGCTGGGATTGTCGGCCTGGGTTTTGCCGTGCGGGGTGTGGGCGTGCCGGTTCGGGCAGTGTGAAAGAAGGCCCATGCCGAAGGCCCCGCTCCCTGGGGAAAGGGTGGCGGGGCCTCGGGTACAGACGGGGTGCGTCGCACCCGCGTGGCGAACGCAGGTTCGGTGTGCGACGCGGGGGCCGGGCAGGGGCGGGGTAGAGGGCCCGCTTGGTCCGTTCCGGCGGTTGATCAGATCGTTCAGGCCTGGAGGGTGGCAGCCTTGGCAGCCAGCGCCGACTTCTTGTTGGCGGCGGCGTTCTTGTGGATGACACCCTTCGAGACGGCCTTGTCGAGGGCACGCGAAGCGTCGCGAACGGCCACGGTGGCCTTCTCGACGTCGCCCGCGACAACGGCCTCACGGGCCTTGCGGATGGCGGTCTTGAGCGACGACTTGACGGCCTTGTTGCGCAGGCGCGCCTTCTCGTTCGTCTTGTTCCGCTTGATCTGGGACTTGATGTTCGCCACGAAAGAGCCTTTTCAGGTTCGTTGGATCTTCGATGTGTGTCCGCGCGGCCCGAGAGCCACATGGCACAGCTGTCCACGGTAGCAGGAGCGGTCCGACCGGCCCAAACCGGTCGCTGCCCCGCGGGCGTGGGACGATGGAAGCTACGTACAGATCCGCCCCGACCCGACATCGACCCGAGACACGGCGTCCGGCGTCTCAAGAATCAGGACCCTGCGTGCCCGCGACTCCTCTCCACGTGCCCGAGCCGAGCCGTACCGACCCGGCGCTGATCCGCAATTTCTGCATCATCGCGCACATCGACCATGGCAAGTCGACCCTTGCCGACCGGATGCTCCAGCTCACCGGGGTGGTCGACCAGCGGCAGATGCGCGCCCAGTACCTCGACCGGATGGACATCGAGCGCGAGCGCGGCATCACCATCAAGTCCCAGGCGGTCCGGCTGCCCTGGGCGCCGACCACCGGTGAGGGCCAGGGCAGCACCCATGTCCTCAACATGATCGACACGCCGGGACACGTCGACTTCACCTATGAGGTCTCCCGGTCGCTCGCCGCCTGCGAGGGCACGATCCTGCTGGTCGACGCCGCGCAGGGCATCGAGGCCCAGACCCTGGCCAACCTCTACCTGGCGATGGAGAACGACCTCACCATCGTCCCGGTGCTCAACAAGATCGACCTGCCGGCCGCGCAGCCCGAGAAGTTCTCCGAGGAGCTGGCGCACCTCATCGGCTGTCAGCCGGAGGACGTGCTCAAGGTCTCCGCGAAGACCGGCATGGGTGTGGACGCGCTGCTCGACCGCGTCGTCCGGGACGTCCCGGCGCCCGTCGGGAACGCCGACGCGCCCGCCCGCGCGATGATCTTCGACTCGGTCTACGACTCGTACCGCGGTGTCGTCACGTACGTCCGTGTCGTCGACGGTTCGCTGAACAAGCGCGAGCGCATCCGGATGATGTCGACGGGCGCCACCCACGAGCTGCTGGAGATCGGTGTCTCCTCGCCGGAGATGACCCCGTCGGACGGCATCGGCGTCGGTGAGGTCGGCTACATCATCACCGGCGTGAAGGACGTCCGGCAGTCCAAGGTCGGTGACACGATCACCTCGCTGAGCAACGGGGCGACCGAGGCGCTCGGCGGTTACAAGGACCCCAAGCCGATGGTGTTCTCCGGCCTCTACCCGCTGGACGGCTCGGACTACCCCGACCTGCGCGAGGCCCTGGACAAGCTCCAGCTCAACGACGCCGCCCTGGTGTACGAGCCGGAGACCTCCGCGGCGCTCGGCTTCGGTTTCCGCGTCGGCTTCCTCGGCCTGCTCCACCTGGACGTGGTCCGCGAGCGGCTGGAGCGCGAGTTCGGCCTCGACCTCATCGCCACCGCGCCCAACGTGGTCTACCGGGTCGAGATGGAGGACGGCAGCGAGCACGTCGTCACCAACCCGAGTGAATTCCCCGAGGGCAAGATCGACAAGGTGCACGAGCCGGTCGTCCGGGCCACGGTCCTGGCGCCCAGCGAGTTCATCGGCGCGATCATGGAGCTGTGCCAGCAGCGCCGCGGCACCCTCCTCGGCATGGACTACCTCTCCGAGGACCGGGTCGAGATCCGCTACACGCTGCCGCTCGCCGAGATCGTCTTCGACTTCTTCGACCAGCTGAAGTCCAAGACCCGGGGCTACGCCTCCCTCGACTACGAGCCCACCGGCGAGCAGTCGGCCCAGCTCGTCAAGGTCGACATCCTGCTGCACGGTGACAAGGTCGACGCCTTCTCCGCGGTCACGCACAAGGACAAGGCGTACGCGTACGGTGTGCGCCTCGTCGCCAAGCTGCAGAAGCTCATCCCCCGGCAGAACTTCGAGGTGCCGATCCAGGCGGCCATCGGCTCCCGGGTCATCGCCCGTGAGACCGTCCGCGCCATCCGCAAGGACGTCCTCGCCAAGTGCTACGGCGGTGACATCTCCCGTAAGCGGAAGCTGCTGGAGAAGCAGAAGGAAGGCAAGAAGCGGATGAAGATGGTCGGCAACGTGGAGGTGCCGCAGGACGCGTTCATCTCCGTGCTGTCGACCGACGAGTCCGCCGGTGAGGGCAAGGCCAAGAAGTAGTCCCGGCAGGACAGGACCGGCGGCCCCCGTATCGCAGCACGCTGCGGTGCGGGGGTCCGTTCGTTATCAAGCGGGGTCCGATTGCCTCTTACGTGGCGCGCGCGGGCCCTTTACCCTGATCACGACTTCTTAGTTACTCGCCAGTTAAGCAAGCGGGATCGCAGCACGCAGGATCACATCAAGCAGCAGCCGGTCGTGAAGTAACGCCGCAGGCCCGGAGGATGTCGTGAGCGACACACAGACCATGATCGATAACCGCCCGCCCTCGGTGGCGACCCTCTTCATCGACCGGGTGGCGGCCACCCCGGACGGGGAGGCCTACCGCTACCCGGTCCCCGCGGCCGGCGGCGAGGGGCCCGACGAGTGGAAGTCGCTCAGCTGGGCGCAGGCCGCCGAGCGGGTGTACGCCGTGGCCGCCGGGCTGATCGCGCTCGGCGTGCGCCCGGAGGAGCGCGTCGCGCTCGCCTCGTCCACCCGGGTCGAGTGGATCCTCGTCGACCTCGGGGTCATGTGCGCGGGCGCCGCGACCACCACGGTCTACCCCTCCACCAACGCCGAGGAGTCGGCGTTCATCCTCTCCGACTCCGAGAGCCGGGTCCTGATCGCCGAGGACGCCGCCCAGCTGGCCAAGGCCCGCGAGCGCCGCGCCGAGCTGCCGCACCTGGCCCATGTCGTGGTCATCGACGCCGAGGGAGCGGGCCCCGCCGAGGGCGACCCGGAGGGCTGGGTGCTCACCCTGGCCGAGCTGGAGGCCCTGGGCGCCGAGCACCTGGCGAAGAACCCGGAGGCGGTCCGCGAGCGCGTCGACGCCATCACCTCCGAGCAGCTGGCGACCCTCATCTACACCTCGGGCACCACCGGCCGCCCCAAGGGCGTACGGCTGCCGCACGACAACTGGTCGTACATGGCCAAGGCCACCGTCTCCACCGGCCTGATCACCAAGGACGACGTCCAGTACCTCTGGCTGCCGCTCGCCCACGTCTTCGGCAAGGTCCTCACCTCCGGGCAGATCGAGGTCGGCCACGTCACCGCGGTCGACGGCCGGGTCGACAAGATCATCGAGAACCTGCCGGTCGTCCAGCCGACGTACATGGCCGCCGTCCCGCGCATCTTCGAGAAGGTCTACAACGGGGTCGCGGCCAAGGCGCGCGCGGGCGGCGGCGCCAAGTACAAGATCTTCCAGTGGGCGGCCGGCGTCGCCCGCGAGTACGCCAAGGTCTCCCAGGACAACTTCCGGCGCACCGGCCAGGCCTCCGTGCCCTTCGCGCTCGGCGCCAAGCACAAGGTCGCCGACACCCTCGTGTTCGCCAAGATCCGTGAGGCCTTCGGCGGCCGGCTCCGCGCCTGCGTCTCCGGGTCCGCGGCGCTCGCCCCCGACATCGGGCTCTTCTTCTCCGGTGCCGGCATCCACATCCTGGAGGGCTACGGCCTCACCGAGTCGAGCGCCGCCTCCTTCGTCAACCCCGGCGAGAGCTACCGCACCGGCACGGTCGGCAAGCCGCTCCCCGGCACCGAGGTCCGCATCGCCGACGACGGCGAGATCCTGCTCCGCGGCCCCGGCATCATGCAGGGCTACCAGGGCCTGCCGGACAAGACCGCCGAGGTGCTGGAGGCCGACGGCTGGTTCCACACCGGCGACATCGGCGAGCTGTCCGTGGACGGGTACCTGCGGATCACCGACCGCAAGAAGGACCTGATCAAGACGTCGGGCGGCAAGTACATCGCACCCGCCGAGGTCGAGGGACAGTTCAAGGCGGTCTGCCCGTTCGTCTCCAACATCCTGGTGCACGGCGCGGACCGTAACTTCTGCACCGCGCTGATCGCCCTGGACGAGCCCACCATCCTCGGCTGGGCCGCCGAGAACGGCATGGAGGGCAAGTCGTACGCCGACGTCGTGGCCTCCCCGAAGACGGTCGAGCTGATCGAGGGCTACGTCAAGCGCCTCAACGAGGGCCTCCAGCGCTGGCAGACCATCAAGAAGTTCCGGCTGCTCCCGCGTGACCTCGACATCGAGCACGGCGAGGTCACGCCCAGCCTCAAGCTGAAGCGGCCCGTCGTCGAGCGCACCTACAAGGACCTGATCGAGGAGATGTACGCCGGTTCCCGCGAGGCCTGACCGGCGCCCGCCCCACCCCCGTACGCCCCCCCGAAAGCCCCCCGCGCGCTCCGGCGCGGGGGGCCGGCGCGTGGGTGACGCAACGTCTTCACCACCCACTTCGGTAACTCGGCGCGTATGGGGAGGGCCGATCTGTCACTCTGTCCGTGTCGTCAGCGGCGCACATGGAGAAACAGGCAGAGCGAGAACAGGTCAGGAGCCGCCCTGTGGGGTCCATTCCCTTGCAGCGGGACATTGTGCAGCGTCCCGGAACCACCGCCGCCACGGGCACACAGCCGGTCGCCCGGACCAGTCTGCCCGGCAACCTTCTCGCGCCCTCCGCGGCCCGGCGGTTCGTCACCGCCGCGCTCGCCGAGTGGACCGGGCTCGGGCTGCCCGCGGCCGTGGGGTTCAGCGAACGGCTGTCCGAGGACGCGGCGATGATCGTCAGCGAGCTGGTGACCAACGCCGTCGTCCACGCGGGTACCGCCGTCGAACTGCTCTTCCGGCTGGAGGAGGCCACCGAGGACGAGGTGTCCGCCCTGGTCCTGGAGGTGTCCGACCACCACCCCGCCCGTACGGTGCGCGGCGACCACGCGCACAGTTCCGAGGGCGCGGGCGAGCCCGCCGACTACGGGCGCGGCCTGGACATCGTCGCCGCCCTCGCCGAGCGCTGGGGCATCACCTACCGCGCCGGCACGAAGACCGTCTGGGCCCGGCTTCCGGTGGACGACTGGAACCCGTTCCCCGAGGGGCGCGGCGAGACCGGCCTCGACCGCGGACTGCGCTCCGAGATCCTCGCCCCCGCCCGGCGCGTCGCACGCGACGACGGGGACTGGGCCGGGCGCGGCGCGCTCTCCTTCCTCGCCGAGGCCTCCGACCTCCTGGCCGGGCAGCTCGACGAGGACATCGTGGCGGCCCTCGCCGGACAGTTACTCGTCCCCCGGCTCGCCGACTGGTGCGCGATCTGGCTGGAGCCCGAGAGCGGCGGCCCCGCGGCCGTCCCCCGCCTCGCCAAGATCTGGCACGTGGACGAGGAGCGCATCCCGGCGCTGCGGACCCTGCTGGAGGGCGACCCGCTCCGGCTCCCCGAACGCGTCGGCACCGGCGCGGTCTCCATGCCGTGGCCCGGCAGCGCCGAGGACGGCGAACCGCCGGACGAGGAGGAGGGCGTCGCGTTCGCCTACCGGATCACCTCGGGCGGCCGCACTCTCGGAGCCGTACTCCTGGGCCGCGAGACCACCGTCCGCCTGCCCGACGAGCTGACGGCCCTCATCGAGGACTTCGTGCGCCGGGTCGGCCTCGCCGTCGGCGCCGCCCGCGCCTACACCCGCCAGGCCACCATCAGCCGCATCCTCCAGCGCGGTCTGCTGCCCAGCAAGGTCGCCGAAATACCCGGGGTGGCCAGCTCGCTCGTCTACGAACCGAGCGACGACGGCGTGGTCGGCGGCGACTTCTACGACATCTTCCCGTGCTCCGGCGACCGCTGGTGCTTCGTGCTCGGCGACGTCCAGGGCAGCGGTCCCGAGGCCGCCGTCGTCACCGGGCTCGCCCGCCCCTGGCTGCGGCTGCTGGCCCGCGAGGGCTTCCAGGCCGACGAGGTGCTGGTGCGGCTCAACCGGCTGCTCCTGGACGACGCGATGGAGGCCGCCGAGGCCGCCGCGCTCATGGTCGCCGCCGCCGGCGGCCAGCACTCCGAGGACAACGGGGGCCAGTCCCGCTTCCTGTCGCTGCTGTACGGGGAGCTGGTGCCGCTGCCCGGTGGCGGCGCCCGCTGCACCCTGGCCAGCGCGGGGCACCCGCTGCCGCTGCTGCTGCGCCCGGACGGCACCGTGCGGCCCGCCGCCGAGCCGCAGCTGCTGCTGGGGCTCCTGGACGACGCCGTCTACGAGACCCAGAGCTTCGACCTGGCCCCCGGCGACAGCCTGCTCTGCGTCACGGACGGGGTCACGGAGCGGCGCTCGGGCGGGGAGATGTTCGACGACGGCGACGGGCTCGCCCAGGCGCTGTCCGGCTGCGCGGGGCTGAACGCCGAGGAGATCGCGGAGCGCATCAAGCGTGCCGTGCACGACTTCGCCGAGCGCCCGCCGGACGACGACCTGGCGCTGCTGGTGCTCCAGGCCGAGTAGGGCCCGCCCGGCGGCCTTCGCCGGGCGGGCCACGGGCGTGGCGTCCGCTTGCCGGGCGGCGCGCGACAATGGACGGTATGCCTTCCGTACTGCCCGATGGTGAACCCGTGCCCGACGACGGGGCGCTGCCCCGCCATGCCCTGGAAGGCGCGGCCGGCCGCCCGCTCGGCTTCTACCTGCACGTGCCGTACTGCGCGACCCGCTGCGGCTACTGCGACTTCAACACCTACACCGCGACCGAGCTGCGCGGTTCCGGCGGTGCGCTGGCCTCCCGTGACAACTACGCCGCCCACCTGACCGGGGAGGTCCGCCAGGCCCGCAAGGTCCTCGGCGACGACCCCCGCCCGGTCCGTACGGTCTTCGTCGGCGGCGGCACGCCCACGTTGCTGGCCGCCGCCGACCTGGTACGGATGCTGGCGGCGATCCGCGAGGAGTTCGGGCTCGCGGAGGACGCCGAGATCACCACCGAGGCCAACCCGGAGTCCGTCGGCCCGGCCTACCTGGCGGAGCTGCGCGAGGGCGGCTTCAACCGGATCTCCTTCGGCATGCAGAGCGCCCGGCAGCACGTCCTGAAGGTCCTCGACCGCACCCACACCCCGGGCAGGCCCGAGGCATGCGTCGCCGAGGCGCGGGCGGCCGGTTTCGAGCACATCAACCTCGATCTGATCTACGGCACCCCCGGCGAGTCCGACGACGACTGGCGCGCGTCCCTCGACGCGGCGATCGGCGCCGGGCCCGACCATGTCTCCGCGTACGCGCTGATCGTCGAGGAGGGCACCGGGCTCGCCCGCCGCATCAAGCGCGGCGAGATCCCGATGACCGACGACGACGCGCACGCCGACCGCTACCTCATCGCGGACGAGGCGATGGCCGCCGCCGGCTACTCCTGGTACGAGGTGTCGAACTGGGCCCGCACGCCCGAGGGCCGCTGCCTGCACAACGAGCTGTACTGGCGCGGGGCCGACTGGTGGGGCGCCGGCCCGGGGGCGCACAGCCACGTCGGGGGCGTGCGCTGGTGGAACGTGAAGCACCCGGGGGCGTACGCGCAGGCGCTCGCCGAGGGGCGGTCACCGGGGGCGGGGCGCGAGATCCTGTCCGCCGAGGACCGCCGCGTCGAGCGCATCCTGCTCGAACTGCGGCTCGTCGACGGCTGCCCGCTCTCCCTGCTGGCCCCCGCCGGTCTCACGGCCGCCCGTCGCGCGGTGGACGACGGGCTCCTGGAGCCGGCGCCGTTCGCCGAGGGGCGTGCCGTGCTGACCCTGCGCGGCCGGCTGCTGGCCGATGCGGTGGTGCGCGACCTGGTGGACTGAGCAGGGCGCGTCCTCGGGGGCGTACGCGAAGCAAGGCGTACGCCCCCGAGGACGCCCCGTTCACTTCAGCGGGCACCCCGCCGGTGTCAGCGCCCGCGCCCCCGCCGCCCGGCCGCAGATGATCCGGGCATGGCTGCGGCCGTCCGGATAGGTGATCTGGACGACGTCCAGACCGTGGCCCGCCTGTGCCTCGTAGGGGATGAAGCCGCGGAAGGTGATCGTGCCCGTGGGCATGGTCCGCAGGTTCACCGCGTACAGGTTCGCCCAGGTCTCCGCAGCGCTGTTCACCGCGTCGCCGTGGCTCGCCGCGTCGTACAGCGCGGCCGTGGCGCTGTACGAGATCACCGACTGGCCGCTGGCGAAGAGGAGGTCCTCGTACGGCCTGGACGCCGGCAGCCGGGGGAGCGTCCCGCCCTCGGGCAGCAGCTTCTGCAGTGCCCGGTACGACTCCTGGTAGAAGCCGTCGGCCCGGCCGCGGCTCATCGGGGCGAGGGCCGTGTGGTAGAGCGTGACGTTCCGCGTGGTGTCCGTGCTCGCGTCGAGCCGGGCCTTGGTCAGGTCGTCGCCCGTGAAGACGGTGATGGGGCGGCGGGAGCAGCTGTGGGTGAGCCGGCTCATCAGGTTGGCGACGTCCTCGACCCGGCCCGCGAAGTACAGCGCGTCCGGCGCCGGATCCGCCCCGCAGATCTGCTGCACCGGCCGGTCCAGATCCGCGCTGCTGCGGCGGCCGAGGCTGTACTCCACCGGCTCCGAGAGCGCGAAGCCCGACTTGGCGAGCATCGCGCTGCCCACCTTGCGCTGCTCCAGCGTGTAGCGGTCCTTGTCGTTGTTGCCGAGCTTGCGGGACAGGACCAGGGCCCGGGGCCTGCGCGTGCCGGCCGCCTTCCCGGCCACCTGCTTCGCGACGAGGCCCATGGCGTCCGCCTGCTCCTGGTCGGTGGCCGCCAGACCGAAGTAGTTGGAGTAGTCCGTCGCCAGATAGCCGCCGGAGTTGGTGGTGTCCACGACGGGCAGGCCCGCCCGCTGGAGAAGCGCGGTGGCCTCCGGACTGTCGGTGGTGTCGCGGCCGAGACCGACCACCCCGACGACCGAGGGGTCTCTTCCGGCCACCTCGATGATCTTCTTCACCGCGGGTATCTGCTGGAGCATGTCCTGCCCGCCGTTGGCGGTCAGGACCCGCAGCTTGACCGAGAAGTCCAGCGTGTTGGTGTGGTGCTGGTAGAGGTAGACACCGGTCAGCTCCTCCAGGGCCTTGCGGGTGCCCTCCGGGGACCGGGCGGTGAACGGGCCCGCGTAGACCAGGGTGACGTACTTGTCGCCCGGCTCGATCGACGCGTTCTCCTCGGCCACCGCCCGTTCGATCCGGTCGAAGGTGATCCCCGCGCCGGCCCCGTCCAGCTCCAGGCCGTTGCCCTCGGCGAAGCGCACCTTCGTGGTCGTGGCCACGCCGATGCACTCCTTGTCCCCGCCGCCCGGACCGGTCAGCCGCACCGAGTCCGTGTTGACGTCCGTCAGCGGCCCGTGGCAGTAACGGTTCGCCAGCTGGTTGCTCAGCAGCAGCGTCCCGAGCAGCGCGCCGGCCACCAGACAGGCCACCGTCGTCCGCGACATCACCCACCACACCCACGTCCTGCGCACCCGCACCGTGGACAGCTGCGCGTGCGCGTGTTCGTGGGTCAGCTGCTCGGTCGACAGCGGCAGCCGCAGCACCCAGGCGGGCGTGGCCGTGGCCGACGGGGCCTGGCCGATGCTGAGATGGCTGACCCAGTCCTCGTACCGGGCACGCGCCGCACCGGTGCGCGTGGCCGGCGGATCGGGCGGCAGCGGCGGGGTGTGCCGCAGGATCTCCGCCGCCGGCAGCGAGGCCAGGAGCAGCAGCGGATCGACCTCGCTGCGCCGGGAGCGGACGTTGTTGAGGGCGTTGATCAGCTGGATGCCGCCGTTGCCCTGGGCGGCCTTCGGCAGGAAGACCACCGGCGGCACCGTGCGCTTGCCGCGCCGCCAGTCCGTCGCGTGCGGCCGGTAGTTGTTGCGCAGGTCCTCCAGCAGGGCCTGCACCCGCAGCTCGAGGTGGAACTGGCGGGACCGCTCGTCGCCCGCCGCCGCGTCGGCCACCCGCCCCGCCACCACCGCGGCCCGCGCCCGGATCACCCGCCAGGAACCGCTCGGCGAGAACCGGGACCAGCCGTCGGACGGGTAGCCGGTACTGGCGGCCGCCAGCGACGAGGTGGTGGCGAACCACTTGCTGGCCCGCCGCAGCCACAGCAGCGGCGGCGCCGACGTCGTCAGCAGCCGCACGACGGCGAGCCCGAGGACCGCCCCCACGGCCACCAGCGTGGTCGGCAGCCAGCCGATCTCGCCGAGCAGCACGCCCAGGACCGCGATGACCACGGCCCCGACGAAGGTCTCCGGCCGCACCGACTCGCGGAACGCGTTCCACCAGGTGCCCGGTCCGCGCCGCCCGGCCCGCCAGCGCAGTGTGCTCAGCTCCTCCAGGATCCGTTCGTCGCGCTGGTACCGGGAGCCGCCCGGGTCCGGGTCCCGCAGCACGGCCTCGGTGGCCTGTTCGATGGCGCCGAGCAGCCGGGAGCGGGGGAAGGCGAACGGCTTGTACTGCGATCCGCCCCGGGTCTCCCACGGCCTCTCGGTCAGCGTGCGGACCATGTCCAGGGCCGCGTCGTACGGCGTCGGGCCCCGCCCTTCGAGCAGCTTCAGGGGGACGCGGCGCGGCTGGTTGGCCCGGTGGATCTGCCGCACGATCTGTTCGACCCGGGCGTCCACGGCGGCCGGCACATCGGCCTCGGCGGCCTGGAGGACCACCAGCGGCATCACGGGCCGGTTGTCGCGGTAGCGGTCGATGAGCTGCTGGAAGAAGTGGAAGACGGCGGAGGCCGCCTCGTTCTCCGCACTGTCCCGCCATACCTCGCGCGCCATCGCCCCCGTGCCTTCCCTCGCGAAAAGAGCCTGGCCCCACTCAATAACCGATGATGCGTGCGAGGCGCAGGCATTCGTCCGTATCGGTGCGGGATCGACGGGAAGGCCCGCCGGACATCAGTCCGGAAGGGTGACGAAATCGATCAATTCCTCGACCCTGCCCAGGAGTTCGGGCTGAAGGTCCCGGTAGGACCGGACCGAGGCCAGGATGCGCTGCCAGGCCGCTCCGGTGTTCTCCGGCCAGCCCAGCGCCCGGCACACGCCCGTCTTCCAGTCCTGCCCGCGCGGCACCACCGGCCACCCGGCGATCCCCACCGACGCGGGCTTCACGGCCTCCCACACGTCGATGTACGGATGGCCGACCACCAGCACGCTGTCGTCCGAGACCTGGGCCGCGATCCGGGACTCCTTGGAACCGGGCACCAGATGGTCGACCAGCACCCCCAGCCGCGCGTCCGGCGCGGGCGCGAACTCGCGGACGATGGCCGGCAGGTCGTCGATGCCCTCCAGGTACTCGACGACCACGCCCTCGATGCGCAGGTCGTCGCCCCAGACGCGCTCCACCAGCTCCGCGTCGTGCCGCCCCTCCACATAGATCCGCCCCGCCCGCGCCACCCGGGCCCGCGCGCCGGGCACCGCCACCGAACCGGAGGCCGTACGGGCCGGCCGCACCGGGCCGCCGGCCGACGGGCGCACCAGCGTCACCACCCGGCCCTCCAGCAGGAAGCCGCGCGGCACCATCGGGAAGACCCGGTGCTTGCCGAACCGGTCCTCCAGGGTCACCGTCGGCCCCTGCGCGGTCTTCTCGCACCGGATCACCGCCCCGCAGAAACCGGTGACGGCCTCCTCCACGACGAGATCGGTCTCGGCGGGGACCTCGGGGGCGGGGGCGGACTTCTTCCACGGCGGGGTCAGATCCGGCTGGTAGCTGCGCATCGCACGACGATAAGCGGGGAAGGGCCACGACACGCCGAGCCGGGCGGCCGGCCGGCGCTTCCGCGTTCCCCCTTCAGGCCCCGCCGAACCTCACGCCCCGCCGACCATGCCCCGCCGGCTCACGCCCCGCCGGACCCCACGCCCCGCCGGACCCCACGCCCCGCCGGCTCACGCCCCGCCGAACCGCGCCGCCAGCGCGTCCCGCTGTGCCCGGACGAACGCCGCGTCCACCACCGCCCCGTGCCCCGGCACGTACAGCGCGTCCTCGCCGCCCAGCGCCAGCAGCCGGTCCAGCGCCGCCGGCCAGCGGGCCGGGCGGGCGTCCGGGCCGGCCTGCGGTTCGCCGGACTCCTCCACCAGGTCGCCGCAGAACACCAGTGCCGCGGAGCCGGGAGAGCCCGGGACCAGCACCGCGAGGTCGTGGCCGCTGTGCGCCGCGCCCACGTTCACCAGCACCACCTCGCGGCCGCCCAGGTCCAGCGTCCGCTCCCCGGCCACCTCCTCGCCCGGGGCCACCAGCACATCGGCGGACTCGGCCGCGTCCGGCTCGGGCAGGCCCTGGGACACCGCGTCGGCGTACAGCCCGCCCGCCCCGTGGCGCAGCAGCTCCGCCGTCCCGGCGGCGCCGTACACCCGCGCCCCGGCGAAGGCGGCCGTGCCCAGGACATGATCGAAATGAGGGTGGCTGAGTGCGATGTGCGTCACCCTGCGGCCGAGCAGCGACTGCGCCTGCATACGCAGTTCGATGCCCTCGCGCAGTGACGCACCCGTATCGCAGAGCAGCACCCCGTCGGCGCCCGCCACCAGCAGGGCCGTCGCGTCCCACACCGGAAGGCGCCGGCGGCCCGTTCCGTGACCGAGCCGCTCCCACCCGAAGTCTTCCCAAGAGGCGTCCATGCGGCGACGCTATCGGCAACGACCTGCGCGGTCCTCCGGCACGGTGGCCGGTCGCCCTTGCTAGGAAGCCACCCCGTCGCCGTACACTGGCCGGGGATCGCTGGCACTCGTACGCACCGAGTGCCAGGAGAAATCCCGGGAACGGCCCGAGAACCACCGAGATGGACAGCTGGAGGTGTGCGCGATGCTCAGCGAACGCAGACTCGAAGTGCTGCGCGCCATCGTCCAGGACTACGTCGGTACCGAGGAGCCCGTCGGCTCCAAGGCGCTCACGGAGCGGCACAAGCTGGGGGTCTCCCCGGCCACCGTCCGCAACGACATGGCGGTGCTCGAGGACGAGGGCTTCATCGCCCAGCCCCACACCAGCGCGGGGCGCATCCCGACGGACAAGGGCTACCGGCTCTTCGTCGACAAGCTCGCGGGCGTCAAGCCCCTCTCGTCGCCGGAGCGCCGCGCCATCCAGAACTTCCTCGACGGCGCGGTCGACCTCGACGACGTCGTGGGCCGGACCGTACGGCTGCTCGCGCAGCTGACCCGGCAGGTCGCCGTCGTGCAGTACCCCTCGCTGACCCGTTCGACGGTGCGGCACGTGGAACTGCTGTCCCTGGCCCCGGCGCGGCTGATGCTCGTGCTGATCACGGACACCGGCCGGGTCGAACAGCGGCTGGTCGACTGCCCGGCGCCGTTCGGTGAGACCTCACTCGCCGATCTGCGGGCCCGGCTCAACAGCCGGGTGGTGGGACGCCGTTTCGCGGACGTCCCGCAGCTGGTGCAGGACCTGCCGGAATCCTTCGAGAGCGAGGACCGGGGAACCGTGTCCACCGTCCTCTCGATCCTGCTCGAAACCCTCGTCGAGGAGACGGAGGAGCGGCTGATGATCGGCGGCACCTCCAACCTCACCCGCTTCGGACACGACTTCCCGGTGATGATCCGGCCGGTGCTGGAAGCACTGGAGGAGCAGGTCGTGCTGCTGAAGCTGCTCGGCGAGGCCAAGGACTCGGGCATGACCGTACGCATCGGGCACGAGAACGCCCACGAGGGCCTCAACTCCACGTCCGTCGTCGCGGTCGGCTACGGTTCGGGCGACGAGGCAGTCGCCAAACTCGGCGTGGTCGGACCGACCCGCATGGACTACCCCGGAACGATGGGAGCGGTACGCGCAGTGGCACGTTACGTCGGACAGATCCTGGCGGAGTCGTAAGTGGCCACGGACTACTACGCCGTACTCGGCGTGCGCCGCGACGCTTCCCAGGACGAGATCAAGAAGGCCTTCCGGAGGCTCGCCCGCGAGCTGCACCCGGACGTGAACCCCGATCCGAAGACCCAGGAGCGGTTCAAGGAGATCAACGCCGCCTACGAGGTGCTGTCGGACGCCCAGAAGAAGCAGGTCTACGACCTCGGCGGCGACCCCCTCTCCCAGTCGGGGGGCGGCGGCGCCGGCGGCTTCGGCCAGGGCGGCTTCGGCAACTTCTCCGACATCATGGACGCGTTCTTCGGTACGTCGTCGCAGCGCGGGCCCCGCTCGCGCACCCGGCGCGGCCAGGACGCCATGATCCGGCTGGAGATCGACCTCGCCGAGGCGACCTTCGGCACCACCAAGGACATCCAGGTCGACACGGCCGTCGTCTGTACGACGTGCAGCGGCGAGGGGGCGGCCCCCGGCACCTCCGCGCAGACGTGTGACATGTGCCGCGGCCGCGGTGAGGTCTCGCAGGTCACCCGGTCCTTCCTGGGCCAGGTCATGACCTCGCGGCCCTGCCCGCAGTGCCAGGGCTTCGGTACGGTCGTGCCGACCCCCTGCCCGGAGTGCGCCGGCGACGGCCGCATCCGCTCGCGGCGCACGCTGACCGTGAAGATCCCCGCCGGTGTCGACAACGGCACCCGGATCCAGCTCGCGGGCGAGGGCGAGGTCGGCCCCGGCGGCGGCCCCGCCGGTGACCTCTACGTCGAGATCCACGAGCTGCCGCACGCGGTGTTCCAGCGCCGCGGCGACGACCTGCACTGCACGGTCACCATCCCCATGACGGCGGCGGCCCTCGGCACCAAGGTGCCGTTGGAGACGCTGGACGGACTGGAGGAGGTCGACATCCGGCCGGGCACCCAGTCCGGCCAGTCCGTCCCGCTGCACGGGCGCGGCATCACCCACCTGCGGGGCGGCGGGCGCGGCGACCTGATCGTGCACGTCGAGGTGATGACCCCGACGAAGATGGACCCCGAGCAGGAACGCCTCCTGCGCGAACTGGCCAAGTTGCGCGGCGAGGAGCGGCCCACCGGCCAGTTCCAGCCGGGCCAGCAGGGTCTGTTCTCGCGCCTGAAGGACGCCTTCAACGGCCGCTGACGGCCCACGTCCACGCGGTGCGGGCCCGGTCACCGGGCCCGTACCGCACGGATGGCGCCGCCGTGGGGCGAACATCACGGGACAGGAAGGACATGACACGATGCGGTCATGTCCTCCGCGCTGACCGATCTCTGCCGGTATCCGATCGTGCAGGCCCCCATGGCCGGCGGTCCCTCCTGCCCGCAGCTCGCCGCGGCCGTCTCCGAGGCCGGCGGGCTCGGCTTCCTGGCCGGCGGATACCGGACGGCGGACGGCATCCGCGACGAGATCGGGCAGATGCGCGCCCTGACCGGGCAGCCCTTCGGCGTCAACCTCTTCATGCCGCAGCACAATCCGGCCGATCCCGCCGTCCTGGACGCCTACGGCGACCGGCTCGCGGGCGAGGCCGCCTGTTACGAGACGGCGCTCGGCGACCCCGGCACCGGCGGCGACGACTTCTACGAGGACAAGCTCGCCGTCCTCCTCGACACCCCGGTCCCGGTCGTCTCCTTCACCTTCGGCTGTCCCTCGCGCGACACCCTCGACGCCTTCGCCGCGGCCGGTACGTACACCGTCGTCACGGTCACCTCGCCCGAGGAGGCCCAGGCCGCCCAGTGGGCCGGGGCCGACGCCGTCTGCGCCCAGGGCACCGAGGCGGGCGGCCACCGCTCCACCTTCGAGGACGACCCCGCGACCGAGGACGGCGGGACCGGGCTGCTGAGCCTGGTGACCCAGGTCCGCGAGACCGTGCAGATACCGGTCGTCGCCGCCGGCGGCCTGATGCGCGGCTCCCAGATCGCCGCCGTGCTCGCGGCGGGCGCCGACGCCGCCCAGCTCGGCACCGCCTTCCTGGCCTGCCCGGAGTCCGGCGCCCACGCGCTGCACAAACAGGCCCTGACCAACCCGCTGTTCGTCCGGACCACCCTGACCAGGGCGTTCTCCGGTCGCCCGGCGCGCGGTCTGGTCAACCGCTTCGTGCGCGAGCACGGGCCGTACGCCCCCGCCGCCTACCCGCAGGTCCACCACATGACCTCCGTGCTGCGCAGGGCGGCCGCGCGGGCCGGGGACGCGCAGGGCATGGCGCTGTGGGCCGGGCAGGGCCACCGGATGGTCCGCGAGCTGCCCGCCGGCCGGCTGGTCCGGCTGCTCGCCGAGGAACTGGACGCCGCACGGACGGCAGTGAGCACAAGGAGTACACAGTGACGGCACCCGTCTTCGTCGTCGAACAGCTGCCGGACGCGCCCGAGTTCGTCCTCGACGGGCCCGAGGGGCGGCACGCGGTCTCCGTGAAGCGCCTGCGCACCGGCGAGGAGGTCGTCCTGACGGACGGCCGCGGCCGGTGGGCCCCGGGCGCCGTGCGGGCCGCCGAGGGCAAGGACCGGCTCGTCGTCGGCCTGGAACCGGTGCGTGAGGAGCCGCGCCCCGCCGTCCGGATCACCGTCGTCCAGGCCCTGCCCAAGGGGGACCGGGGCGAGGTCGCCGTGGAGACGATGACCGAGACCGGCGCCGACGGGATCGTGCCGTGGCAGGCGGCGCGCTGCATCACCCAGTGGAAGGGCGACCGCGGCCTCAAGTCCCTGGCGAAGTGGCGCAACACGGCCCGGGAGGCGGGCAAGCAGTCCCGCCGGGTGCTGTTCCCGGACGTGGCGGACCTGGCCACCACCAAGCAGGTCGCGGCCCTGCTGGCCGCGGCGGACTTCGCGGCCGTGCTGCACGAGGACCGCGACTACGACAGCGAGCCGCTGGCCACCGTCGCCCTGCCCGACGCGGGCGAGATCGTGCTGGTCGTCGGACCCGAGGGAGGTGTGTCCCCGGACGAGCTGGCCGCGTTCGCCGCCGCCGGGGCCCGCACCTGCCGGCTCGGCCCCACGGTCCTGCGTACCTCCACGGCGGGTACCGCGGCGGCGGCGCTGCTGCTGGGACGCACGGGGCGCTGGTCGTAACCCGCCCCCGAAGGGGTGGTTGTGGCCGCAAGCGGTCTACCGCACCGTCAGGCGGGGTGGGAAGCTGCCCGTATGGGGACATCAAGGGCATGGGGCCGGTGCGCGGCCCGTCGCTTTCCGGCCGCACTCGCCGTCGCCGCGGTGGCCGTCACCGGCCTCACCGCCTGTGAACCGGCCGACGGCATCGGGGCGCTGAACACCGCGTCCGTCGCCGTGACCACCGACCGGACCGCCACCCGCGCGCTGGAGCACGAAGGCGTCCATGTGCGCTGGCTGACCTGCACGGCCTCCCTCGGCGGGGGCGGTGCCACCCGTTCGACGGCGCCCTCCGCCTCCGCGCGCCGGGTCGCCGAGGTCCACTGCGACGGCGAGACGAGGTCCGGCGGGGACATCGCGCTCGACGGGAAGGTGACCCAGGCCGTCGAAGGCCGGTGCGTACGCGGCGACATGACCGCGAAGTCCGGCGGGCGCGCCGTCTTCCGGGCCACCCTGCTCGGCGACTGCACCGCCCCGGCCACGACCGCGCCGCCCGCCGGAGGTCCGGGCAGCGGCAACGGCCCGACCGCCACCGTGACGGTCACGGTCACCGCGTACCCGGGCAAGTAGGGGCACCGCGTGGGCCGTTGAGGTTCCCCGTGGTCCGCATATCCCCGGGGCATGCCCGCACGGCCGGCGCCGGCGCGGGACGTACTCCGGCCAACCCCGTGCCACCCGGGGCGTGCGCGGCCTAGGGTGATCGTGTGACACAGCCTTCCTACCTCCGGTACCCCCATGTCCAGGGTGACTTGATCGCCTTCACCGCCGAGGACGACGTCTGGCTCGCCCCGCTCGACGGCGGCCGGGCATGGCGGGTCAGCGCAGACAACCGTCCCGTGACCCAGCCGCGTATATCGCCCGACGGCACCCTCGTCGCCTGGACGTCCACCCGTGACGGGGCGCCCGAAGTGCACCTCGCACCCGCAGACGGCGGACCCTCACGCCGGCTCACCCACTGGGGGGACACCCGCACCACCGTGCGCGGCTGGACCCCCGAAGGGGACGTACTGGTCACCAGCACCCAGGGCCAGGTCTCGCTGCGCCGCACCTGGGCATGGGCCGTCCCGGTCGACGGCGGACCCGCGCGGACCCTCCCGTACGGCCCCGTCGGCTCCCTCGCGTACGGGCCCGGCGGACGCGTCCTGCTGCTCTCGGCCACCATGGGGCGCGAGGCCGCCACCTGGAAGCGCTACCGGGGCGGTACGGCCGGCAAGCTCTGGATCGCGGCCGAGGACGACCCGCTGGAGTTCGCCCGGGTCCACGAGGACCTCGACGGGAACCTGGAGTGCCCGATGTGGGTGGGGGAGCGCATCGCGTTCCTCTCCGACCACGAGGGTGTCGGCGCCCTCTACTCCTCGCTGCCCGACGGCACGGACCTGCGCCGGCACACCCCCGTCGACGGCTTCTACGCGCGCCACGCCACCACGGACGGCACCCGCGTCGCCTACGCCTCCGCCGGTGAACTCTGGCTCCTGGACAGCCTGGAGGGCGACGAGCCCCGCCGCGTCGAGATCCGGCTCGGCGGCCAGCGCGCCGACCTCCAGCCCTACCCGCTGCACGCCGACAGCCATCTGACCAGCGCGTCGCCCGACCGCACCGGCCGCGGCAGCGCCGTCCTGTCACGGGGCGCCGTCCACTGGGTCACCCACCGCGAGGGCCCGGCCCGCGCGCTCGCCGCCGACCCCGGTGTGCGGGCCAGGCTGCCGCGCACCTTCCAGGCCGACGGCGACCAGCACGTCGTCTGGGTCACCGACGCCGAGGGCGACGACGCGCTGGAGATCGCCCCCGCCACGGGCACCGCGCCCGGCGCCGGGCCCCGCCGCCTCGCGGCCGGCCGGATCGGCCGCGTCCTGGACCTCGCCCCGGCCCCCGACGGCAGCCGGTTCGCGGTCGCCGCGCACGACGGCCGGGTGCTGATCGTCGAACGGGAGAGCGGCGAGATCCACGAGGTGGACCGCAGCGAGAACGGCGACGCCTCCGGCCTCGCCTGGTCGCCCGACTCCGCCTGGCTCGCCTGGTCGCACCCCGGCCCCGAGCCGCTCAGCCAGCTCAAGCTGGCCCACATCGCGGACCTCTCGGTCTCCGAGGCCACCCCGCTGCGGTTCCGGGACTTCGCGCCGGCCTTCACCGCCGACGGGAAGCACCTGGCCTTCCTCTCCGAGCGGGCCTTCGACCCCATCTACGACGCGCACGTCTTCGACATGGCGTTCATCGGCTCCTGCCGGCCGCACCTGCTGACGCTCGCGGCGACCACGCCCTCGCCGTTCGGTCCGCAGCTGCACGGGCGGCCCACCGAGAAGGAGAAGGGCGGCGACGGCGAGGACAACCCCACCGCGCTCCCGATCACCCGCATCGACCTGGACGGCCTCGCCGACCGGATCGTGCCCCTTCCCGTCGACGCGGCCGTCTACTCCTCGCTCAGGGCCGCGCGGGACGGGCTGCTCTGGCTGCGCCACCCGCTCACCGGGGTCCTGGGCACCAGCGGCGCCGGCCCGGACGCGCGGCGCCCGGACACCGTCCTGGAGCGGTACGACCTGGAGAAGCTGCGCTGCGAGGAACTCACCTCCGACGTCAGCCGTTTCGCGGTCAGCGGTGACGGGAAGCGGCTCGCGATCGTCCACCACGGCAAGCTGTCCGTCGTCCCCTCCGACAGCCGGGTGCCCGCGGGCGACGACGACCACGACGACGCCGTGACCGTCGACCTCTCCCGCATCCGCCGCACCCTCGACCCGGCCGCCGAGTGGCGACAGATGTACGACGAGGCCGGCCGCATCATGCGGGACAACTTCTGGCGGGCCGACATGGGCGGCGTCGACTGGGACGGCGTCCTGGAGCGGTACCGGCCGGCCCTGGAGCGCGTGGCGACCCACGACGACCTCATCGACCTGCTCTGGGAGATCCAGGGCGAGCTGGGCACCTCCCACGCCTATGTCACCCCGCCCGGCGGCTGGCGCGACGAGGCGGCCCGGCAGGGGCTGCTCGGCGCGGACCTCTCCCGTGCGGAGGACGGCAGCTGGCGCATCGACCGCGTACTGCCCTCCGAGACCTCGGACCCGGCGGCCCGCTCGCCGCTCGCCGCGCCCGGCGTCGCCGTCCGGACCGGGGACGCGATCCTGGCCGTCGACGGGCACCCCGTCGACCCGCTGACGGGGCCCGCGCCGCTGCTCACCGGCTCGGCCGGCAAGCCCGTCGAGCTGACCGTTTCCCCGGCCGACGGCGGCGACCGGCGCCATGTCGTCGTCGTACCCGTCGCCGACGAGGAGGCGCTGCGCTACCACGCGTGGGTCGCCGGCCGGCGGGCGTACGTGCACGAGCGGTCCGGGGGGCGCCTCGGCTACCTCCACGTCCCCGACATGGTCGGTGGCGGCTGGGCCCAGATCCACCGCGACCTGCGCACCGAGATGGCGCGCGAGGGCCTGGTCGTGGACGTCCGGGAGAACCGGGGCGGCCACACCTCGCAGCTCGTCGTGGAGAAGCTGGCCCGCCGCATCGTGGGCTGGGACCTGCCGCGCGACATGCGTCCGTACAGCTACCCGGGCGACGCGCCGCGCGGGCCGGTCGTGGCCGTCGCGAACGAGTTCTCCGGCTCGGACGGCGACATCGTGAACGCCGCGATCAAGGCCCTGAAGATCGGGCCCGTGGTCGGCGTGCGCACCTGGGGCGGCGTGATCGGCATCGACAGCCGCTACCGGCTGGTCGACGGCACGCTGGTCACCCAGCCGAAGTACGCGTTCTGGCTGGAGGGGTACGGGTGGGGCGTCGAGAACCACGGCGTCGATCCGGACGTGGAGGTCGTGATGACGCCTCGGGACCACGCGGAGGGGCGTGACCCTCAGCTGGACGAGGCGATCCGTCTGGCGCTGGAGTCGCTGGAGCGGGTCCCGGCGAAGGCGGCACCGGAGCTGCCGGGCCTTCCGGGGTGACTTCGGCGGGGTGGGGGCGGGCGCGCCTGCGGCGGGCCTCTTCCCCACCCCGCCCCTTCCCGAAACCGGGGCGCTGCCCCGGACCCCGCGCCTCAAACGCCGGCGAGGCTGGAAGTGACCGCGCGGCACAATCAAGCCCCTCCGGCGATTGAGGAGCGGGGGTCCGGGGGCAGCGCCCCCGGATAGGCTGGCACGCAACGGATCACCCAGACCAAGGAGCGCGTAAGCGAATGGCAGGAGAACCGCAGCCCGACTGCCTGTTCTGCAAGATCGTCTCGGGCGAGATCCCGGCCACCATCGTCCGGGAGACCGACACCACCGTCGCCTTCCGCGACATCAACCCCCAGGCCCCCACCCACGTCCTCGTCATCCCGCGCCTGCACTACCCGGACGCCGCCTCCCTCGGCGCCGCCGCACCGCAGGCGCTCGCCGACGTGCTGTGCGAGGCGGGCAACGTCGCCGCCGACGAAAAGATCGACGAGACCGGCTACCGGGTCGTGTTCAACACCGGCGCCGGTGCCGGCCAGACCGTCTTCCACGCGCACGCCCACGTCCTGGGCGGCCGAGGCCTGGAATGGCCCCCCGGGTAGATGTCCGCCCGTGAACTCGTCGTGCTCGGGACCGCCAGCCAGGTCCCGACCCGGCACCGCAACCACAACGGCTATCTGCTGCGCTGGGACGGCGAGGGCATCCTCTTCGACCCCGGCGAGGGCACCCAGCGCCAGATGCTGCGGGCCGGGGTCGCCGCGCACGACATCAACCGGATCTGCGTCACGCACTTCCACGGCGACCACTCGCTGGGCCTGGCCGGGGTGATCCAGCGGATCAACCTCGACCAGGTCCCGCACCCGGTGACCGCCCACTACCCGGCGAGCGGGCAGCACTTCTTCGACCGGCTGCGGTACGCCACCGCCTACCGCGAGACCGTGAAGCTGACCGAGGCCCCGGTCGCCGCCGACGGACCGCTGGCCACCACCCCGGCGTACACGCTCGACAGCCACCGGCTCTCGCACCCCGTCGAGTCGTACGGCTACCGGCTCACCGAGCCCGACGGGCGGCGCATGCTGCCCGCGAAGCTCGCCGAGCACGGCATCGCGGGGCCGGACGTCGGACGCCTCCGGCGCGAGGGCGCGCTCGGCGGGGTCACGCTCGAGGACGTCTCCGAGCACAGGCGCGGACAGCGGTTCGCGTTCATCATGGACACCAGGCTCTGCGACGGCGTGTACGCCCTCGCCGAGGGGTGCGACCTGCTGGCCATCGAGTCGACCTTCCTCGACGAGGACCGCAAGCTGGCCCAGGACCACGGCCACCTGACCGCGGCCCAGGCGGCCACGGTCGCCCGGGAGGCGGGTGTACGCCATCTCGTCCTCACGCACTTCTCCCAGCGCTACCCGGAGCCGGAGGCCTTCGAGGCCGAGGCGAGGGGGGCCGGGTACGAGGGCGAGCTGACCGTCGCCGAGGATCTGATGCGGGTACCGGTCCCGAGCCGTCACCCGTAACAGCCCCCACACCAGCACCACCTGCGTTAGCGAGAAACACCGTGCACCTCCCCAAAGCGGAACTCCACCTCCACATCGAGGGAACCCTCGAACCGGAACTGGCCTTCGCGCTCGCCGCGCGCAACGGCGTGACCCTGCCGTACGCGGACACCGAGGCCCTGCGCACCGCGTACCTCTTCGAGGACCTGCAGAGCTTCCTGGACCTCTACTACGCGCTGATGGCGGTGCTGCGGACCGAGGACGACTTCGCCGAGCTCGCCGACGCCTACCTCGCCCGCGCCGCCGCCCAGGGCGTGCGCCACGCCGAGATCTTCTTCGACCCGCAGGCCCACACCGCACGTGGCGTGCCCATCGGCACCGTCGTCGAGGGCCTGGGCCGGGCGCTGGAGCGCAGCGAGGAGAAGCACGGCATCTCCACCCAGCTGATCATGTGCTTCTTGCGCGACCAGTCCGCCGATTCGGCCCTGGAGACCCTGGAGGCGGCCCGGCCGCACCTGCACCGGATCAGCGCCGTCGGCCTGGACTCCGCCGAGGTCGGTCATCCGCCCGCGAAGTTCCGCGAGGTGTACGAACGGGCCGGGGAGCTCGGGCTGCGCAAGGTTGCCCACGCGGGGGAGGAGGGGCCGCCCTCCTACATCCGCGAGGCGCTCGACGTGCTGGGCGTGGAGCGGATCGACCACGGGCTGCGCTGCATGGAGGACCCGGACCTGGTGAAGCGGCTGGTCGCGGAGCGCGTACCACTGACGCTGTGCCCGCTGTCCAACGTACGGCTGCGCGCGATCGACACCCTGGAGCAGCACCCGCTGCCGGCCATGATGGACGCCGGGCTGCTCTGCACGGTGAACTCCGACGACCCCGCCTACTTCGGCGGGTACGTCGGAGACACCTTCCACGCCGTGCACGAGGCGCTCGGGCTGGACCGCGAGCAGCTGCGCACGTTGGCCCGCAACTCCTTCGAGGCGGCCTTCCTCGACCACGACGAGGAGCGCAGGGCGCGCTACCTGTCGGAGGTCGAGGCGTACGCGTTCGACTGACCGCCCTCCGGGCCGGCCGTGCGGAACGCGTTCCTGCCCAGGCGCCTGCGGCGCAGGGCCGGGATGCTGAGTTCCGTGACGGCCTGCTCGGGCGCGCCCACCTTGGGCACGGCCCCGGGCACCGCACCCGTGGTGACGGCGAGCAGCGCGGCCGGCGCACCGCCCCGGCGGCGTACCGAACCGGGCACCAGCGGACGGCCGCCGGTGTGCAGGGCAACGGCTGTCACCGGGAGCGCTATCAGCAGCGTCGTCACGCCCAGGACCAGGCCCATCCCCGGATAGCCGGCCGCCTCCGACAGCACACTGCCGAGCACCGGTCCGCAGGCGACGCCGACGGACGAGGCGGACCCCGCGAGGACCGCCCAGCGACCGCGTACGTCGAGGGAGGCGGCCAGGCCGATCAGGTACGAGAGGACCACCGGGTAGACGGTGTTCCACAGGATCTCGCCGGTCGCGAAGGAGCCGAGGCTCCCGGCGGATGAGCTGAGCACGATGCTTCCCGCGATGACCGCGGTGCCCACGCCGATCGGGACCGCCCGGCCGAGCTTGGAGCCGAGCACCCCGGCGCCCATCACGCCGAGCAGCCCCGCGCCGAGCGCGGCGGCGAACACGGCGCCGATGGTCACCTCGGACAGCCCGACCTGGTCCACGCCGATCCGGCTGCTGACGCCCCACAGCGCGTTCTGCGCCATCGACCAGACGAGCATGCCGCCCGCGAGCACCAGGCCGGAGCGGCGGTGCGGCAGCCGGCCGGCGGGGACGGCCGGTCCGGCCTGGTCCTCGCGGGCCGAGCCGCCGAGCCGGGAGGTGGCCGGCCACACCAGGAGCGCGACCAGGGCGATCGAGGCGAACGGCAGCCGGTGGCCGCCGCCCAGGTGCGGGACCGTCAGGTACAGGGCGCCCGCGGTCGCCGAGACGCTCAGCAGCCCCAGGGACGAGGTGCGGTGCGGATCGTGCTGGGCGGCGATGCCCGCCGCCGCGACGGCGGTCGCCGTGCCGGAACCGAGGCCGCCGACCACCGCGCCGGCGACCACCAGCGGCACGGACCCGGCCAGCGCCGCGCAGCCGTACCCCACCACGCACAGGATCAGTCCCACACGTGCCGGTCTGCACGGCCCGTACGTCTCCACGCGTCCCGCCAGGGTGAAGCCGGCGGAGGCCGAGCTCAGCAGCAGCGCACTGCCGACGAGCCCGGCCTGGGCCGTGCTGAGACCCAGATAGACGGAGAGCCGTCCCACGATCGTGGGGAGGAGGTAGGCGGCGAGGTAACCGGCGGTGAACACGGCGACCAGGGGCCACGCGGCGCGAGGGCGCGAGGACATGGGCGTTCCTGAAGACATGCCAGAAGAGGCGGAAGGCAGGGAGGGGTAAGGCGCGGGGTGGTGCGAGGGGGTGGTGCGAAGCGGGCGATGCCCGGAGGGTGACGCGAAGAGAGGCACTGCGGGAATACGAGGAAATCGGCGCTTCCGTCGGGTACGTCTCCAACGGTGCTCGCGGGCCAATTTGTATCAAGTGCTCCCGGCGCGCCGAAAGCCGGTCTGATGTGATCTGGATCACCTTTGTGTTTATGCGGTCCACCGGTGGGTAACTGCGCATGTTTATGCAGGTCAGCGTCGGTGAACACACGCACGGCGCGCACTCGTCCCATGAGACCGGGAATCGGGCACACTGGCCGCAACCGCCACGACCGGGGAGTGCAAGGTGAGCGCTGGGATTCCGGACATCGACCCGCTGGACGGGCTGCGCGCCCCGCAGGACCCCGACTGCGACGTCTTCCTCACCGGGACGGTCTTCCTGGACATCATCTTCACCGGCCTGGACAGCGCCCCCGTACGCGGCACCGAGTCCTGGGCCCGGGGCATGGGCTCCAGCCCCGGCGGGGTCGCCAACATGGCGACCGCGCTGGCCCGTCTCGGCCTGCACACCTCCCTGGCCGCCGCGTTCGGCGACGACCACTACGGCGAATACTGCTGGGACGCGCTCGAACAGGGCGAGGGCATCGACCTGTCCCGGTCGCACACCGTCCGCGGCTGGCACTCCCCGGTGACCGTCTCGATGGCGTACGAGGGCGAGCGGACGATGGTCTCGCACGGCCACGAGGCCCCGCCGCCGCCCACCACCGCCTCGCCCGAGGCCCCCGCCTTCCCGCGCTGCCCGCCCAGGGCTCGGGCCGCCGTCACCTCGCTCGTCCCCGGCCGCACCGAACCCTGGGTCGCCGAGGCCGCCCGCCGGGGGTCCCTGATCTTCGGGGACGTCGGCTGGGACGAGACCGGGCGCTGGGACCTGGACGCCCTGAACGGCGGCCTGGAGCACTGCCACGCCTTCCTCCCCAACGCCGAGGAGGCCATGCGCTACACCCGCACCGACTGCCCCCGGGCCGCCGCGCACGCCCTCGCCGAACGCGTACCGCTCGCCGTCGTCACCCTCGGCTCCGAGGGCGCCTACGCGGTCGACGCGGCCACCGGCGCCGCCGCCGAGGTCCCGGCCATCGCGGTCGAGGCCCTGGACCCGACCGGCGCGGGCGACGTCTTCGTGGCCGGCTTCGTCACCGGCACCCTGGCCGGCTGGCCCCTCGCCGACCGCCTCGCCTTCGCCGGGCTGACCGCCGCCCTCTCGGTCCAGGAGTTCGGCGGCTCGCTCTCGGCCCCCGGCTGGGCGGAGATCGCCGCCTGGTGGCAGCAGGTGCGCACCTGCGCCGGCCAGGACCCGGCCGCGCTGCGCCGTTACGCCTTCCTCGACGACCTGCTGCCGGCCGCCGCCCGGCCCTGGCCGCTGCGCCGGGCCGTACCCACGATCGGCTTCCGCCCGTAACCCCACCGCCCCGGAAAACCCTCTGGTGTTGTCACCGCGGAGTCGTAGGCTTGTGGGACACGAGGTTTTCGAGCAGCGAGAACCCTGCAACGGGAGGTATGTGCAGGCCCGAGGGCCGGCCCATGACTCAGACACCCACACAGCCGCAGGCGCGTGCCCACATCAGCATTCCGGCCGCTCACCCGATGGTGATGCTGCTGGGAGCGGGCGACTCGCTGCTGCGCGTGATCGAAGCGGCGTTCCCGGCGGCCGACATCCACGTCCGGGGCAATGACATAAGCGCGACGGGCAACGCGGCGGACATCGCCCTGATCCAGCGCCTGTTCGACGAGATGGTGCTGGTGCTCCGCACCGGACAGCCGATGACGGAGGACGCCGTGGAACGGTCGATCGCGATGCTCAAGGCCAGCGACAGCGGCCAGGCGGACGGCACCGAGACCCCGGCCGAGGTGCTCACCCAGAACATCCTCTCCAGCCGGGGCCGCACGATCCGCCCCAAGACGCTCAACCAGAAGCGGTACGTCGACGCGATCGACCAGCACACGATCGTCTTCGGCATCGGCCCCGCCGGTACGGGCAAGACCTACCTGGCCATGGCCAAGGCGGTCCAGGCCCTGCAGTCCAAGCAGGTCAGCCGGATCATCCTGACCCGCCCCGCCGTCGAGGCGGGCGAGCGCCTCGGCTTCCTGCCGGGCACGCTGTTCGACAAGATCGACCCGTACCTGCGCCCGCTCTACGACGCCCTGCACGACATGCTCGACCCCGACTCGATCCCGCGCCTGATGGCGGCGGGCACGATCGAGGTCGCGCCGCTGGCGTACATGCGGGGCCGCGCCCAGCCGGTCTTCACCAACGTGCTGACGCCGGACGGCTGGCGCCCCATCGGCACCCTTGAGGTCGGTGACCTCGTCATCGGCTCCGATGGCGCGCCCACGCCCGTACTCGGTGTGTACCCGCAGGGCGAGAAGGACATCTACCGACTCAGCGCTCAGGACGGCTCCTGGACCCTGTGCTGCGCCGACCACCTGTGGACGGTCCGTACGGCAGCGGACAAGCGGCGGGACAAGCCGTGGCGTGTCCTGGAGACCAAGGAGATGATCGGCAACCTTCGTGCGGCACACGCGCGCCGCTACGAGCTTCCGATGCTCACCGCGCCGGTCAGCTTTCCCGGACGTGAGGTCCCGATGGACCCGTACGCGCTGGGGCTGTTGTTGGGCGACGGCTGCCTGACCGGTTCCACGACCCCGTCGTTCGCCACGGAGGATCCCGAACTGGCCGAGGCCCTGAAATGCTCGGTGCCTGGCATTTCGGTACGGCACAAGAGCGGGCCGGACTACGTCCTCAACCGGGTGAAGGCTCCGGGCGATGTGGTGACGCTTGAGAACCCCGTGACTCGTGTGCTGCGTGAACTCGATCTGGTGGGCACGCGTTCCCATTCCAAGTTCGTGCCGCACGCATACCTTCTCAACTCTGCCGATGTCCGTCTCGCGGTCCTTCAAGGACTGCTCGATGCGGACGGGGGCCCGGTCGCCCAGGCGGACCGTACGTGCCGCGTCCAGTACACGACGGCCTCGATCCTGCTGCGCGACGACGTGATCGCCCTCGTGCAGTCCCTTGGTGGCGTCGCCTACACCCGGCGAAGGGCCGCGGAAGGCCGTGCACCGGGGCTGGCGAGGGGACGCGAGGTCCACCACCGTTACGACGCGCACGTCGTCGACATCCGGCTCCCCGAGGGCATCGAGCCCTTCCGTCTCGCTCGCAAGGCGGAGAAGTATCGCGCCGCGGGCGGCGGCGGTCGTCCGATGCGTTTCATCGACAGCATCGAGCCGGCCGGCCGCGAGGAGGCCGTGTGCATCCAGGTGGCGGCGGAGGACTCGCTCTACGTCACTCAGGACTACCTGCTGACGCACAACACGCTGAACGACGCCTTCATCATCCTGGACGAGGCGCAGAACACCAGCGCCGAGCAGATGAAGATGTTCCTCACCCGGCTCGGCTTCGACTCCAAGATCGTCGTCACCGGCGACATCACCCAGGTCGACCTGCCGACGGGGACCAAGAGCGGTCTGCGCCAGGTGCAGGAGATCCTGGAGGGCATCGACGACGTGCACTTCTCCCGGCTCACCTCCCAGGATGTCGTCCGGCACAAGCTGGTCGGCCGTATCGTCGACGCGTACGAGAAGTACGACAGCAGCAAGGGCGAGCAGGACGGCAGCGGCCATCGTGGCCGGGGCCGCCACAACGGGAAGCAGTAGCAGCGCACCATGTCGATCGACGTCAACAACGAGTCCGGAACCGAGGTCGACGAGCAGGCGATCCTCGACATCGCCCGCTACGCGCTCGCGCGCATGCGGATCCACCCGCTCTCCGAGCTGTCGGTGATCGTGGTGGACACCGCGGCCATGGAGCAGCTGCACATCCAGTGGATGGACCTCCCGGGCCCGACGGATGTCATGTCCTTCCCGATGGACGAGCTGCGTCCGCCGGCCAAGGACGACGAGGAGCCCCCGCCGGGGCTCCTCGGCGACATCGTGCTCTGCCCCGAGGTCGCCACGAAGCAGGGCCAGGAGGCCGAGACGCAGCACTCCATGGACGAGGAGCTCCAGCTCCTCACCGTCCACGGGGTGCTGCACCTGCTGGGCTACGACCACGAGGAGCCGGACGAGAAGGCCGAGATGTTCGGCCTCCAGGCGGCCATCGTGGACGGCTGGCGCGGTGAGCGCGGGCTGACCGGCCCGTCCCCCGCACCGACCGTCTCGTGAGCCTGCCGCTGATCTCCGGCGTCGTCCTGCTGGTCGTCGTCGGCTGGCTGGCCGCCTGCGCCGAGGCCGGGATCGCCCGTACGTCGAGCTTCCGGGCCGCCGAGGCGGTCCGCTCGGGCCGGCGCGGCAGCGCCAAGCTGGAACAGGTCGCGGCCGATCCGACGCGCTATCTCAACGTCGCCCTGCTGGTGCGGGTCGCCTGCGAGATGGCCGCCGGGGTGCTCGTCACCTACGCCTGCCTGAAGGAGTTCCCGGAGACCTGGGAGGCGCTGGCCGTCGCCATCGGCGTGATGGTCCTCGTCTCCTATGTCGCGATCGGCGTCTCGCCGCGCACCATCGGCCGCCAGCACCCGCTGAACACGGCCACCGCCTCGGCGTACGTGCTGCTGCCGCTGGCCCGGATCATGGGGCCCATTCCGCAGCTGCTGATCCTCATCGGCAACGCGCTGACCCCCGGCAAGGGGTTCCGCAAGGGACCGTTCGCCAGCGAGGCCGAACTGCGCGCCATGGTGGACCTCGCCGAGCAGGAGTCGCTGATCGAGGACGAGGAGCGCCGCATGGTGCACTCCGTCTTCGAACTCGGTGACACGCTCGTGCGCGAGGTGATGGTCCCGCGCACCGACCTCGTCTGCATCGAGCGCTACAAGACGATCCGTCAGGCGCTCACCCTCGCGCTGCGCTCCGGCTTCTCCCGGATTCCGGTCACCGGCGAGAACGAGGACGACATCGTCGGGATCGTCTATCTCAAGGACCTGGTCCGCAAGACGCACATCAACCGGGAGTCGGAGGCCGACCCGGTCTCCACGGCGATGCGCCCGGCGGCGTTCGTGCCCGACACCAAGAACGCCGGTGACCTGCTGCGCGAGATGCAGCAGGACCGCAGCCACGTCGCCGTCGTCATCGACGAGTACGGCGGCACGGCGGGCATCGTCACCATCGAGGACATCCTGGAGGAGATCGTCGGCGAGATCACCGACGAGTACGACCGCGAACTGCCGCCCGTCCAGGAGCTGGAGAACGGCTGCTTCCGGGTGACCGCCCGGCTCGATATCGGCGACCTCGGTGAGCTGTTCGGCCTCGACGAGTACGACGACGAGGACGTGGAGACGGTCGGCGGACTCCTCGCGAAGGCGCTCGGCCGTGTCCCGATCGCCGGTGCGTCCTCGGAGGTCGAACTGCCCGACGGGCGGCGGCTGCGGCTGACCGCCGAGTCCCCGGCGGGCCGGCGGAACAAGATCGTCACGGTGCTGGTGGAGCCGGTGGCTCCCGAGGAGGAGGAGACCCCGGAATGACACCGCAGCAGCTGAGGGCGTTCTGCCTGGGCTTCAACGCGAGCGTCGAGGAGTTCCCGTTCGGACCCGAGGCGTCCGTCTTCAAGGTGCTCGGCAAGATGTTCGCGCTGAGCGCGCTGGACGCCCGGCCGCTGACGGTGAACCTCAAGTGCGACCCCGACGAGGCGGTGCGGCTGCGCGAGGAGTACGAGGCGGTGGTGCCCGGGTGGCACATGAACAAGCGCCACTGGAACACCGTCACGGTCTCCGGCCTCCCCGACGCGAAGCTGCGCGAGCTGATCGAGGACAGCTACGACCTGGTGGTCGCCGGCCTGCCGAAGGCGGAGCGGCTGCGGCTGGACCGGCCCTGAGCCGCACCGGGCCGGGCTCCCGCGTGCCCGGCCCCGTGCCGGGCTTCGTATGCTCGGCACATGACTGAGAGCACCGACCTCGGCGCCGAGGACCGCAAGATCGTCACCCTGGCGCGCAGCGCCCGTGCCCGCAACGGGGTGCCGGAGGGCGCGGCCGTCCGGGACGAGACCGGCCGCACGTATGTGGCGGGGACCGTGGAGCTGGAGTCGCTGAAGCTCAGCGCGCTGCGGACGGCCGTCGCGATGGCGGTGGCCAGCGGGGCCAAGTCCCTGGAGGCCGCCGCGATCGTCTCCGAGGCCGAGGCCCCCTCGGACGAGGACCGGGCCGCCGTACGGGACCTGGGCGGGGCCGGTACGCCGGTGCTGCTCGCGGGACCGGACGGGCAGCTGCGACTCAGCGTCACGGCCGGCTGACCCGCGTACGTAAGGGCGCCCCGTCCACCGCGCCGTGACGCGTCCCGCGCGGACGTGGCGGGGCCGCCAGGACGGGGCCCGGGGCCCCCGGCGGGCGCCTGGGTGCCCCGCGGCCCCCGGGATCGGGGACAATGGGCGCCATGAGCGCTCGACCTAACCCCGAAGCCGCCGCGCGGCAGGCTGAGAACCCCGCCCCCCACCGGGCCGGTTTCGCCTGCTTCGTGGGACGCCCCAACGCGGGCAAGTCCACCCTGACGAACGCTCTGGTCGGGCGGAAGGTGGCCATCACCTCCAACCGGCCGCAGACGACCCGGCACACCGTGCGCGGCATCGTGCACCGGCCGGACGCCCAGCTGATCCTGGTCGACACCCCCGGGCTCCACAAGCCGCGCACCCTGCTGGGTGAGCGGCTCAACGACGTCGTGCGCACCACCTGGGCCGAGGTCGACGTCATCGGCTTCTGCCTGCCCGCCGACCAGAAGCTCGGCCCCGGCGACAAGTACATCGTCAAGGAACTCGCGGGCATCAGGAAGACGCCCAAGATCGCGATCATCACCAAGACCGACCTGGTCGACTCCCAGCAGCTCGCCGAACAGCTGCTGGCGGTCTCCCGGCTCGGCGAGGAGCTCGGCTTCGAGTGGGCGGAGATCATCCCGGTCTCGGCCGTCAAGGACCAGCAGGTCGACCTGCTGGCCGACCTGATCGCCCCCCTCCTGCCCGAGGGTCCGCCGCTCTACCCCGAGGGCGACCTCACCGACGAGCCGGAGATGGTCATGGTCGCGGAGCTGATCCGCGAGGCCGCGCTCGAAGGCGTACGCGACGAGCTGCCGCACTCCATCGCGGTCGTCGTCGAGGAGATGCTGCCGCGCGAGGACCGGCCGGCGGACAAGCCGCTGCTGGACATCCACGCCAACGTCTACATCGAGCGCCCCAGCCAGAAGGGCATCATCATCGGCCCGAAGGGCAAGCGGCTGAAGGACGTCGGCACGAAGTCCCGCAAGCACATCGAGGCCCTGCTCGGCACGCCCGTCTTCCTCGACCTGCACGTCAAGGTTGCCAAGGACTGGCAGCGCGACCCGAAGCAATTGCGCAAGCTGGGGTTCTGAGGCCGTCAGCCGCGCCGGCCGCCCCGTCTCACGCGCCCTCCTTCAGGACGCGTGAGATCAGGGCGCGCTGGGCGCCGGTCAGGCGGGGGTCCGCGCAGTGCACCGTGCGGCCGTCGACCGTGATCCGGTAGCTGAAGCCGTCCGGGACGCCCCGGGGTGCCGTGTCCTGGCCGTCGGCGAGCGCCGAGCCCGCCAGGGCCTCCCACTCCTGGGCGTCGGCCAGATCGGAGGTGTCGATCTCGCGGTGGCGCGCGATGCCGGCGAAGCCGCCGGTCCTGCTCACCTGAATCCGCATGCGGTGTCCTTCCACGGCGGACGGGCCGGCCGGTGGGTCGGCCGGAGTGCCTAACGGGTCGGAACGCCCACCTCCGACCAGGCCTTGAGGACGGCCTCCACCTCGTCGCCCTCGCCGAAGCGGCTGCGCGCCGCCGCCACGGTGAGCCGGGCGAAGTCCGCGAAGTCCGCGTCCACCGCCAGTTCACCACCTGTGAGCACATCGAACCAGAGCTGACCCGCCCGCTCCCAGGAACTGCCGCCGAGCGCGGTCGCCAGAAGGTAGAACGCGCGGTTGGGGATGCCGGAGTTGAGGTGCACCCCGCCGTTGTCGTCGCCGGTGTGGATGTAGTCGTCCATGGAGGCCGGCTGCGGGTCCTTGCCGAGCACGTCGTCGTCGTACGCGGTGCCGGGCGCCTTCATCGAGCGCAGCGCCACACCCTGGACGCGGGGCGCGAGCAGCCCCTCGCCGATCAGCCAGTCGGCCTGCTCGGCGGTCTGGCCCAGCGAGTACTGCTTCACGAGGGAGCCGAAGACGTCCGAGACCGACTCGTTGAGCGCGCCGGACTGGCCGTAGTAGCTCAGGTTGGCCGTGTACTGCGTGAGTCCGTGGGCCAGTTCGTGGGCGATCACGTCGATGGCGACGGTGAAGTCGAGGAAGATCTCGCCGTCCCCGTCGCCGAAGACCATCTGTTCGCCGTCGAAGAAGGCGTTGTTGTACTTCTCGTCGTAGTGGACGGATCCGATCAGCGGCAGTCCGTTGCCGTCGATCGAACGGCGGCCGTAGGCCGTGAGCAGCAGATCGAAGGTGGCGCCGAGGCCCGCGTACGCGCGGTTGACGCTGGCGTCGGACGTGGGGTCCTCGCCCTCGCCGCGGACCTTGGTGCCCGGCAGGTCCGTGCCGTGGCGGCAGTCGTAGAGCGTGCGGTCGGGCTTGGCGGAGCCCTCGTCGTCCGGCTCGGCGGCGACGGTGGGCCGGACGACGGTGGTCATCCGGCGACGGGTGCGCCGGGCCGCGTCGGCCTCCAGGGTGCGGCGGGCCGGGTTCGCGAGGACGGGGTCGTCGGACTGGGACAGCTTGTCGAGGAGGTGGGGCGGGACGATGGTGCAGAAGACGGGGTGGAACCCCTGCTGTGAATGAGGCTGCATACACACGACTGTGGCACTGAGTAAGCGCAATGTCACTGGTTGCAACCGGGGTTGATGAAATGGAGTGATTAGTCACTGTTGGGTGTTTAAGCCGCCCGGTCCCGCATACTGATACGGCACCCACGTCTCGGGCGCCCCTCGGCTAGTCTCGACGCATCATGCGTTTCGGGCTGCTTCTTCTTAGCTGCCGCGGCGAGGGCCTGTAGTCGTAGGCCGACCCCCTCCCCGCGGAGTCTGGTGTTGCAGTGACACAGTCGGCCGTCCCGTAGAAGGACCCCGAGGAGCCCTACGCCATGACCGAAGTGAATCCCGCCCAGACCCCCGCCTCGCACGCCGTCGGCCGTCGCACGCCGGTCACCAACGCCACGGTGCTGCAGAAGCCGTCCGGGATGCCGGTCCACAAGTACGGCGGCTACGAGGCCGTGGACATCCCCGACCGCACCTGGCCCGAGAAGCGGATCACCAAGGCTCCCCGCTGGCTCTCCACGGACCTGCGCGACGGCAACCAGGCCCTGATCGACCCCATGTCGCCGGCCCGCAAGCGCGAGATGTTCGACCTGCTCGTACGCATGGGCTACAAGGAGATCGAGGTCGGCTTCCCGTCCTCCGGCGAGACCGACTTCGCCTTCGTCCGCTCGATCATCGAAGAGGGCGCGATCCCCGAGGACGTGACGATCTCCGTCCTGACGCAGGCCCGCGAGGAACTGATCGAGCGGACCGTCGAATCCCTGCGCGGCGCCCACCGCGCCACCGTCCACCTGTACAACGCGACCGCCCCGACCTTCCGCCGCGTGGTCTTCCGCGGCACCAAGGAGGAGGTCAAGCAGATCGCGGTGGACGGCACCCGGCTGGTCATGGAGTACGCCGAGAAGATCCTGGGCGAGGAGACGATCTTCGGCTACCAGTACAGCCCCGAGATCTTCACCGACACCGAGCTGGACTTCGCCCTGGAGGTCTGCGAGGCCGTCTGTGACGTCTGGCAGCCCGAGGAGGGGCGCGAGATCATTCTCAACCTGCCCGCGACCGTGGAGCGTTCGACGCCGTCCACGCACGCGGACCGGTTCGAGTGGATGTCGCGCAACCTGTCGCGCCGCGCGTTCGTCTGCCTGTCCGTCCACCCGCACAACGACCGCGGCACCGCCGTCGCCGCCGCCGAACTGGCCCTGATGGCCGGGGCGGACCGCATCGAGGGCTGCCTGTTCGGCCAGGGCGAGCGCACCGGCAACGTCGACCTGGTGACGCTGGGCATGAACCTGTTCTCGCAGGGCGTCGACCCGCAGATCGACTTCTCGCAGATCGACGAGATCCGCCGCACCAGCGAGTACTGCAACCAGATGGAGGTCCACCCGCGCCACCCCTACGCGGGCGACCTGGTCTACACCGCCTTCTCCGGCTCCCACCAGGACGCCATCAAGAAGGGCTTCGACGCCATGGAGGCCGACGCGGCCGCCCAGGGCAAAACCGTCGACGACATCGAGTGGGCGGTTCCGTATCTGCCGATCGACCCGAAGGACGTCGGCCGCTCCTACGAGGCGGTCATCCGGGTCAACTCGCAGTCCGGCAAGGGCGGCATCGCGTACGTCCTGAAGAACGACCACAAGCTGGACCTGCCGCGCCGGATGCAGATCGAGTTCTCCCGGATCATTCAGGCCAAGACCGATGCCGAGGGCGGCGAGGTCACGCCGACGCAGATCTGGAGCGTGTTCCAGGACGAGTACCTGCCCAACCCGGCCAACGCCTGGGGGCGCGTACAGATCCGCTCCGGCCAGAGCACCACCGGTTCGGACGGCCAGGACACGATCACCGTCGAGGCGACCGTGGACGGCACGGACACCGTGCTGACCGGTAGCGGCAACGGTCCGATCTCCGCCTTCTTCGAAGCGCTGCAGGCCATCGGCATCGACGCCCGGCTGCTGGACTACACCGAGCACACCATGAGCGAGGGCGCGAGCGCGCAGGCTGCCTCGTACATCGAGTGCGCCATCGACGGAAAGGTGCTGTGGGGCATCGGCATCGACGCCAACACCACCCGCGCCTCGCTGAAGGCCGTCGTCTCGGCCGTCAACCGCGCCACCCGCTGAACCGGCGCCCGTAAGGGCCCGTAGCGGCACGGTCCACGAGCCCCGCCCACCCGTCCCCGGGGGGCGGGGTTCGGCCATTCTCCGGGTGGTTGTGACGGGCGGGGTGCTGACGGCGCAACGGGAATGTGGTTAACATCACGTCGACACGGCAGTGTTGCCGGAGTGTTACGGAGGTGTGCGACGTGCGGTCAGCCCTGGGACAACGCGCCATGAAGCTGCGTATCTGCGGCGTCCGTACGCTCTGGGACGCCGTGGGCGACGGGGAGTTCTTCTGCCCCGGCTGCGGAGGCGACCGCAACTACCGCCGCCTCACCGGACGCCGCCGCTTCGCCGTGCTGGGGGTGCCGCTGCTGCGGCGCGGCACCACGGGCCCGGTCGTCGAGTGCGCCGGCTGTCACGGGCACTTCGACTGCGAGGCGCTCGACCACCCCACCACCACCCGGTTCTCCGCGATGCTCAGGGACGCCGTGCACACGGTCGCCCTCGGCGTCCTCGCGGCCGGCGGCAGCACCTCCCGTACGGTCCTGGAGACCGCGGTCGAGACCGTGCGCGGCGCCGGGTTCGACGACTGCACGCCCGAACAGCTCGCCACCGTCGTCGAGGTCCTGTCCGCCGACATCGGCCACGGCTCGGCGTTCGACCCCGCTGCCGAGGCGTGCGGCGCGGCCCTCGCCATCGAGCTCCACGAGGCGCTGGAACCGCTCGCCCCGCACCTCGCCCCCACCGGACGTGAATCGATTCTGCTCCAGGGCGCCCGGATCGCCCTCGCCGACGGCGGGTACAGCCCGGCCGAGCGCGAGGTGCTGACGACGGTCGGCGGGGCGCTGCGGCTGCGCGCCGAGGACACCGCCCGGCTGCTCGCCCAGGCGGCGCGTACGCCCTCCTGATCCCGCGCCCGCCCGGTACTCCCCAGGGAGTAACGGGCCCGCCGCACCCTCCCGGGCAGTAGCCGGGAACTCGGCCCCTGGTGCGACGAACTTCCCCCGCCCCGACGGGAGTCTGGACACGACCGGACACCCGTACGGAAGGGGGGCCTCCCATGAGGGCCGCAGCACAGGACCGAGGACGAGCACGAGCGGTGAGCCGGTGGCGGCTGCTGCCCTGGGCGGTCGTCGCCCTCTGGGCCGCCGCGATGGCCGTCGCGGGTCCGTTCGCCGGGAAGCTCGGCGACGTGGAGGTCAACCGGGCGGTCGACTACCTCCCGGCGAGCGCCGACTCCACGCAGGCCGCGAAGATCCAGGACGCCCTGCCCGGCGGCGAGTCCACCGACCTCGTCCTCGTCTTCCACCGCGACGGCGGGCTCACCGCCGCCGACCGGGCCCTCGCTGCCCGGCAGACCGCCGAGGTGGCGAGCGGCCACACCCTCACCGCGCCGCCGCACGCCGTCCCGTCGAAGGACGGCACCACGCTGATGTACCCGGTCTCCACGACCGAGCCCGGACAGGACGACGCGGCGCGCACCGCGTTCGTCGACGAGGTCCGGGACACCGCGCGCGGCGGCGACGGACTGACCGCCGAGGTCGGCGGGCCCGGGGCGATGGACGTGGACGCGAAGAAGGTCTACGGCTCGCTCGGCGGGCCGCTGCTCTACACGACCGTCGCCGTCGTCGCGGTCCTGCTGATCCTCATCTACCGCAGCCCGCTGCTGTGGCTGGTGCCGCTCGTCGTCGCCGGGGCCGCCGACGCCCTGTCCATGGGCATCGTTTACGGACTCCACCAGGGCTTCGGCGTCACCGTCACCGGCCAGAGCTCGGCCGTGACGACCATCCTCGTCTTCGGCGCCGGCACCGACTACGCCCTGCTCCTCGTCTCCCGCTACCGCGAGGAACTCACCCGCGCCGAACGCCCCCGTGAGGCGATGGCCGCGGCCCTGCGCGGCTGCGGACCCGCCGTCCTGGCCTCCTCCGGCACCGTCGCCGCGGGCCTGCTGTGCCTCCTGGCGGCCGATCTCACCAGCAGCCGGGGCATGGGCCCCATCGCCGCCGTCGGCGTGCTGTGCGCGCTCCTGGCGATGCTGACGCTGCTGCCGGCCGTCCTGGTGCTGCTGGGCCGCCGCGTCTTCTGGCCGCTCGTGCCCGTGTACGGCTCCGAGCCGCGCCGCCGCCGCTCGCTGTTCGCCGCGATGGGCGGCTCCGCCGGGCGCCGGCCGGTCGCCGTCCTCGTCACCGGCGGGGTCCTGCTGGGCGCGCTGTCGCTCGGGATCCTCAACCTGCCCGGAAACCTCAAGCTGGAGGACTCCTTCACCACGAAGCCGGACTCGGTCACGGCCATGGCGACGCTCGCCGACGCCTACCCCGACCGCTCCAGCCGGCCCGTCGTCGTCACCACGCCCACCGGGCGGGCCTCCGGCACGCTGGCGAAGGCACGGGCCACCGAGGGCGTCGCGGCGGCCGAGCGGGGCCGCAGCGGCGGCGGCTGGACCGAACTGGCCGTCACCGCGAAGGCCGCGCCCGAGTCCGCCGCCGAGCGGGCCACCATCCTGGCCCTGCGCGAACGGCTGCCCGGCAGTCACGTCGGCGGCTCCAGCGCCCAGCAGATGGACCTGGAGAAGGCGGGCTCCCGGGACCTGAAGGTCGTCGTCCCGCTCGTCCTGCTCTCCGTCCTCCTCATCCTGATCGCCCTGCTGCGCAGCCTCGTCGCACCCCTGCTGCTCGTCGCCGCCGTCGTCGCGGTCTGGGGTGCCGCCCTCGGCATCGGCGGGCTGGTCTTCGAACCGCTCCTCGGCCTCAAGGGCACCGACCCCGGGCTGCCCCTGCTCACCTTCGTCTTCCTGGTGGCCCTGGGCGTCGACTACGGCATCTTCCTGATGCACCGGGTCCGCGAGGAGGCCCGGCGCGGCGCCGAACCCACCGAGGCGGCGCTCACCGCCCTGCGCACCACCGGCGGGGTCATCGCCTCGGCGGGCCTGGTGCTCGCCGCCACGTTCGCCGTCCTGACGAACATGCCGATGACGGCCCTGGCCGAGATGGGCTTCGTGATCGCCGTCGGCGTGCTCCTGGACACCTTCCTGGTCCGCACCTACCTGGTGACCTCGGCGAGCGTGGCCCTCCAGCGCAGGATGTGGTGGCCCGGTGCGCTCAGCCGCCCCGCCCCTGCCGCCGAGCCCCGCGAACCGGAACTCGTCGGCGCCCCCTGACAAGCGCTGACAACGCCCCGCCCCGTACCGGAGGATGGCGACGTGTCCCCAGCCACCGCACCGGCCGCCCCCGCGGTCACGAGCCGCCGCGACCGCGTCCTGGCCGTCGTCAACCGCGATCCGATGCGGGCGCCGCACCGGGCGCGCAACGACGCCCTGCTCGCCGGGGCCGCCGCGGTGCTCTCCACGGCCCTCGCGCTGGCCGCCGGGGGCGCCGGGAGGATGGGCGCGGCGGGCTGGACCCTGCTCCTGGCCAGCGTCGTACCGCTCGTCTGGCGGCGGCGCGCCCCGGTGCCGGTCCTGCTCGCCATGGTGCCGCTGCTGGCGCTCTACCACGGCACCGACAACCTCCACACGGCGCCGATGCCGCAGACCTGGATCGTGCTCTACACGGTGGCCGTCACCGGCCGCCCGCTGCGCACCCTGGTCGTCGGCATCGGCGTCACCTCCGTGATGGTGACGGTGGTACTCGCCCTCAGCGCGCACGACGGGCTCGAACTGCTGCGGATCTCCGGGTGGATCGTCGCGGTGCTGTTCTGCGGGGTCGACGTGCGCATCTACCGCCAGTACGTCGCCTCGGTGCTGGAGCGCGCCGAACGCGCCGAACGGACCCGGGAGGAGGAGGCCGCCCGGCGGGTCGCCGAGGAGCGGCTGCGCATCGCCCGCGATCTGCACGACCTCCTCGCGCACAGCATCACCCTCATCGGGGTGCAGACGTCGGTCGCCTCGCACATCCTGACCGTCGACCCGGAACGGCTGGACCGGCAGGCCGTCGCCGCCTCGCTGGACGACATCGCAGAGACCTGCCGGGAGGCCAGGGCCGAGCTGAGGACCACCCTCCAGGTGCTGCGCGGGACCGGACGGGAGGGCGGGGGAGCGGACCCGGACGGGCCGCTGCCCGATCTGGCCGCCCTGCCCGGTCTCGTACGGGCCGCCGAGGCGGCCGGGGCCCGGGTCGACCTCGACGTCGGCGTCCCGGCGGGCCGCCTCGCCCCGGCCCTCGGGGCCGCCGCCTACCGGATCGTCCAGGAGTCCCTGACGAACGCGGTACGGCACGCGGGCGCCGGCGTCCGCATCCGCGTCGTCGTCGAGCCCGCCGCCGGTGCCCTGCGGGTCACGGTGACCGACGACGGCACCGGCCCGGTGGACGACGGCTCCGCACCCGGGTTCGGGATCGTCGGAATGCGGGAACGCGCCCGCTCCACCGGCGGCACCCTCACGGCGGGCCCCCGCCCCGACGGCGGCTTCGAGGTGTCGGCCCTGCTGCCGTTCCCGCCCCCGCCCCCGGGAAACCAGCCGGACGGCCCACCCACGTACGCGCATGACCACGCACCGGAACGGGAAGCGGAGACCACCTCATGATCCGGGTACTGCTCGCGGACGACCAGACACTCGTCCGGGCGGCCTTCGCGATGCTCGTCGGCTCCGACCCGGAGATGGAGGTGGTCGGCGAGGCCGCCACCGGCCTCGAAGCGGTCGCGCTCGCCCGCTCGGCCCGCGCTGACCTCGTCGTCATGGACATCCGGATGCCGGAGCTCGACGGCATCGAGGCGACCCGCCGCATCGCCGCCGACGAGGACCTGGCCGGGGTGAAGGTGCTGGTCCTCACCACGTACGACACCGACGACCACATCGTCGACGCGCTGCGCGCCGGCGCCTCCGGGTTCCTGGTCAAGGACACCCGGCCCGCCGATCTGCTCGCCGCGATCAAGACGGTCGCCGCGGGCGAGTCGCTGCTCTCGCCCGGCCCGACCGCCCGGCTCATCGCCCGGGTCCTCAGCGCCCCGCGCGCCCCCTCCGGGCCGGGCCCCGACGCTCTGGGCATGCTCTCCGAGCGCGAGCGCCAGGTCCTCGCCCTGGTCGCGCGCGGCCTCAACAACACCGAGACCGCCGAGAGCCTGGGCCTCAGCCCGCTCACCGCCAAGACCCATGTCAGCCGGATCATGGGCAAGCTCGGCGCCCGGGACCGGGCCCAGCTGGTGATCGCCGCGTACGAGTCGGGGCTCGTGGTGCCCGCCGGGGGAAGCTGACCGGACCGGCTTTCCGGGGGCGGGCCCCGGGTGTCGGTGGCGTACCGGACAATGGACGCATGAGCTTGTTCCGGGACGACGGCGTGGTGCTGCGCACGCAGAAACTGGGCGAGGCCGACCGGATCATCACGATACTGACCCGGGGCCACGGCCGGGTGCGGGCCGTCGCGCGCGGGGTGCGCCGCACCAAGTCCAAGTTCGGGGCCCGCCTTGAGCCGTTCTCCCACGTGGACGTGCAGTTCTTCGCGCGCGGCAGCGAACTGGTCGGGCGGGGGCTGCCGCTGTGCACGCAGAGCGAGACGATCGCCCCGTACGGCGGCGGGATCGTCACGGACTACGGGCGCTACACCGCCGGCACCGCGATGCTGGAGACCGCCGAGCGCTTCACCGACCACGAGGGCGAACCCGCGGTCCAGCAGTACCTGCTGCTGGTGGGCGGGCTGCGCACGCTGGCCCGGGGCGAGCACGAGCCGCATCTGATTCTGGACGCATTCCTGCTGAGGTCCCTCGCCGTCAACGGCTACGCCCCCAGCTTCGACGACTGCGCGCGCTGCGGACTGCCTGGTCCGAACCGTTTCTTCTCCGTGGCGGCGGGCGGCGTCGTATGCGGCGACTGCCGGGTGCCCGGCAGCGTCGTACCCTCGGCTGAGGCCGTGGTCCTGCTGAGCGCCCTGCTCAGCGGCGACTGGGAGACGGCGGACGCGTGCGAGGCGCGTCATGTCAGGGAGGGGAGCGGGCTGGTGTCCGCCTATCTGCACTGGCATCTGGAGCGCGGGCTGCGTTCACTGCGGTACGTAGAGAAGTGACACAGGGAGACTGAGAAGCTCATGGCAGTACGCGGGATGCTCGGCGGCCGTAACCGGCGCGACCACAAGACCCCGGAGCCGCACCCGTCCGGTGCCGTGCCTCCGAAGATCCCCGGGGAGCTCGTGCCCAAGCACGTCGCCATCGTGATGGACGGCAACGGCCGCTGGGCCAAGGAACGGGGCCTGCCGCGCACCGAGGGGCACAAGGTCGGCGAGGGCGTCGTCATGGACGTGCTCAAGGGCTGCATCGAGATGGGCGTCAAGAACCTCTCGCTGTACGCCTTCTCGACGGAGAACTGGAAGCGGTCCCCGGAGGAGGTGAAGTTCCTGATGAACTTCAACCGGGACGTCATCCGCCGCCGCCGTGACGAGATGGACGAGCTGGGCATCCGCATCCGCTGGGTGGGCCGCATGCCCAAGCTGTGGAAGTCGGTCGTCCAGGAGCTCCAGGTCGCCCAGGAGCAGACCAAGGACAACGACAAGATGACGCTGTACTTCTGCGTCAACTACGGCGGCCGGGCCGAGATCGCGGACGCCGCGCAGCGGATCGCGCAGGACGTCGCCGCCGGGCGGCTCGACCCCTCGAAGGTCAACGAGAAGACGTTCGCGAAGTACATCTACTACCCGGACATGCCGGACGTGGACCTGTTCGTGCGCCCCAGCGGCGAGCAGCGCACCTCGAACTACCTGATCTGGCAGAGCGCGTACGCCGAGATGGTCTTCCAGGACGTGCTGTGGCCCGACTTCGACCGCCGGGACCTGTGGCGGGCCTGCCTGGAGTTCGCCCAGCGCGACCGCCGGTTCGGCGGCGCCGAGGAGATCGCGGCGAAAACGGATCCCCGGGCCTGAACCCCCGCCGGTACGATCACGGCTCTTTCACACACATCAGGTGGGGGCCATGAACGAACAGCAGGGTGCCGTGCACGGAGCGGTCGAACTCAGATACCGCCCGGAGCTGCGGGACTACACGACGGCGCTCCGCGCCCGCAACCGGGTCAGCGCCTCGGGCCGGCGGCAGCGGCTTCTGGGAGTGACCGCGACGGGATGTGGCGTCGTGGCCACCTCGCTGTCCGTGGCGAACGGCGGCGATGTGCCGGTGCCGCTGCTGGCGGCGCTGCTGATCTGCGGCCCGCTGCTGTTCCTCGGCCCGTGGCTGATGGCGCGCCAGCTGTTCCGGTTCGTACGGCAGCAGGGCGAGTTCCGGGTGCGGGTCGAGGAGTCCGGCGTCGCCGTCGACACGGACAGCACGAGCGCGGTCGTCACATGGCGGGCGCAGCCGCGGTACGTGGAGACGGCGGACCTGTTCGTGATGTTCAGCGACGACCGGAACGCCACCGGGGTGACCGTGATAGCCAAGCGGGGCGCCCGGGACGGGTCCGATGTGGACCGCATGCGCGAGATCTTCGGCCGGAACCTGACGAAGGTCTGAACGGCCGGAGCGGGAGCCGCCCCGGTCCGGTCTACTTCTCGCCGCCCGCGCAGTCCGCGCAGGTGCCGAAGACCTCGACCGTGTGCGCCACGTTGACGAAGCCGTGCTGTGTGGCGATGGTCTCCGCCCACTGCTCGACCACGGGGCCCTCGACCTCGACCGCCTTGCCGCACATGCGGCAGACCAGATGGTGGTGGTGCTCGCCGGTCGAGCAGCGCCGGTAGACGGACTCGCCCTCCGTGGTGCGCAGGACGTCCACCTCGCCGGCGTCGGCGAGGGACTGCAGGGTGCGGTAGACGGTCGTGAGGCCGACCGAGTCCCCGCGGTGCTTGAGGACGTCGTGCAGCTCCTGGGCGCTGCGGAACTCGTCCACCTCGTCGAGCGCCGCCGCCACGGCCGCCCGCTGCCGGGTCGACCGGCCGCGGACCGGAGCCGCGTTCGTTCCACTGATCGGCGCCGTCGCCACAGGAGCCTCCTCGTGTCGCCCGTACATCTGTCGGGCCATTGTGCCAGCCCGCTCCCCCCGCGGGGTCAGACGCGGACGTCGTCCGCCGCCGGGCGGGCCGCCGGTACTTCCAGGGTGCACCGCTCCGCCGCGGTCTCGCCGCGCCGGGCCCGGCGGCGGGCCAGCGGGGCGGCGAGCACGGTCAGGGCGACGAAGACCCCGATGGCCAGCAGCACGATCGTCGCGCCGGGCGGGACGTCCTGGTAGTACGAGGTGATGGTGCCGGACAGGGTGACGCCGACGCCGATGACGACGGAGAGCACGAACGTCACCTTGAAGGACCGGGTGATCTGCTGCGCGGCGGCGACCGGGACCACCATCAGGGCGCTGACCAGCAGCAGCCCGACGACCCGCATCGCGACGGTGACGGTGACCGCGGCGGTGACCGCGACCAGCAGGTTCAGCACGCGCACCGGCAGACCGGTCACCCGGGCGAACTCCTCGTCCTGGCTGACGGCGAACAGCTGCCGCCGCAGCCCGACCGTCACCAGCAGCACGAACGCGGCGAGCAGCGAGATCGCGGTGATGTCCTCGGAGGAGACCGTGGACAGCGAGCCGAAGAGGTACGAGGTGAGGTTGGCGTTCGAGCCGGTGTCGGAGAGGTTGATCAGCAGCACACCGCCCGCCATGCCGCCGTAGAAGAGCATGGCCAGCGCGATGTCGCCGCGGGTGCGGCCGTACCAGCGGATCAGCTCCATGACGACCGCGCCCGCGACGGCGACGGCGGTGGCCATCCAGACCGGGCTGGTGGAGAGCAGGAAGCCGAGGCCGACACCGGTCATCGCGATGTGGCCGATCCCGTCGCCCATCAGGGCCTGCCGGCGCTGCACCAGGTAGATGCCGACGGCGGGCGCGATGACGCCGACCAGCACGGCGGCGAGCAGGGCCCGCTGCATGAAGCGAGGGGTGAGGAATTCCATGGTCAGCTCAGCAGTCCCGTCCGGACGGGCTCGGAAGCCGCGTGGGGGTGTACGTGGTCGTGGCCGGGCAGGGCGTGCTGCCCGACGGCCTTCGGGGGCGGCCCGTCGTGCAGGACGCAGCCGTCGCGCAGCACGACCGCCCGGTCGATCAGGGGCTCCAGCGGGCCCAGCTCGTGCAGGACGAGGAGCACGGTGGTGCCGGCGGCGACCTGTTCGCGCAGGGTGGCGGCGAGGATCTCCTGGCTGGCCAGGTCGACGCCCGCCATCGGCTCGTCCATGATCAGGAGTTCGGGTTCGGCGGCGAGCGCGCGGGCGATCAGCACGCGCTGGTGCTGGCCGCCGGAGAGGGCGTTCACCGAGTCCTTGGCCCGGTCGGCGAGGCCGACGAGCTCGATGGCGCGGTCGACGGCGGCGCGGTCGGCCCTGCGGGGGAGGCCCAGCCGGGTGCGGGAGAGCCGCCCGGAGGCGACGACCTCGCGGATCGTGGCGGGCACCCCGCCGGCCGCCGTGGTGCGCTGCGGTACGTAACCGACCCGGGCCCAGTCGCGGAAGCGGCGCAGCGGGGTGCCGAAGAGTTCCACGGTGCCGCCGGTCAGCGGGACCTGGCCGATGACGGAGCGGACGGCGGTGGACTTGCCGGAGCCGTTGGCGCCGAGCAGGGCGACGACCTCGCCGCGGTGCACGGTCAGGTCGACACCGCGCAGCACGGGACGTGCTCCGAGGCTGGCGACGGCGTCGCGGACGACGATCACGGGTTCGCGGTCGGGGTGCTGGGGCTCGGGCATGAGCGCCTCCGGTACTGCTGCGCGGTGCGGGCCGATGGGTGCGGTGGGGTCGTCGCTCACTTCGCGCCGAGTGCCGTGCGCAGGGCGGCGAGGTTGGACTTCATGACCTCGATGTAGTCATCGCCCTTGGAGGCCTTGGTGATTCCCTCCAGCGGGTCCAGGACGTCGGTGCGCAGTCCGGTGTCCCGGGCGACGGTCTTCGCGGTCCTGTCGCTGGCGAGCGTCTCGAAGAAGACGGTGGTGACCTTCTTCTTCTCCGCGATGGAGTGCAGGGCGCTGATGCGGGCGGGGCTGGGCTCGGCCTCGGGGTCGATGCCGGCGATGCCCTCCTGGGTGAGGCCGTAGCGCTCGGCCAGGTAGCCGAAGGCGGAGTGCGTGGTGATGAACGTCTTCGTCGCGGTGTTCTTCAGCCCGGTCCGGTACGCGGTGTCGAGCGCGCCCAGCTCCTTGACCAGCGTGGCGGTGTTCTTGCGGTAGTCCGCGGCGTGGTCCGGGTCGGTCTTCTCCAGGGACTTGCCGACACCCTTGGCGACCTCGGTGTACTTCACCGGGTCCAGCCAGATGTGCGGGTCGGCGCCGGCCTCCTCGCCCTCGTGCTCGTGGCCGTGCTCCTCGCCGCCGGCCTCCGTGCCGTGGTCCTCCAGCGTGGTCAGCGTGGTGACGTCGAGGGTGTGGGAGGCGCCGGACTGCTTGATCGCGTCGTCGACGGCGGGCTGGATGCCCTTGAGGTAGAGGATGAAGTCGGCGTCGGTGAGGGCGCCGGTCTGCCGGGGGCTGAGCTCCAGGTCGTGGGGTTCCACGCCCGGCTTGGTGAGCGTGGAGACCGAGACGTGGTCGCCGCCTATGCGCTCGGCCAGGAACTGCATCGGATAGAAGGACGCCACCACATCCAGCCGGTCGCCGCTCCTGTGGCCGGAGGCGTCGGACGACGAGCAGGCGGTGAGGGCGGTGAGGCCGAGGGCGACCGCGCCGGTGATGGCGGCCGTGGGTATGAGGCGGCGTACGTTCATGACAGTCATTTTCAACAAAAGTGGAAACGATTGTCAACAAGCGGGGTTGGCGGCCGGGACCGATACCGATTTGATCGAAGGGGAGTGGCCGCCGGTAATCTGGGCCATTCGCCCGCCCGTTCCGTCGTAATGAAGAGAGCACCGTGGCCGCCGACAAGATCGACACCATCGTCAGCCTGAGCAAGCGCCGTGGCTTCGTCTACCCCTGCAGCGAGATCTACGGTGGTCAGAAGGCCGCCTGGGACTACGGGCCGCTGGGCGTCGAACTCAAGGAGAACCTGAAGCGCCAGTGGTGGCGCTACATGGTCACCTCCCGCGAGGACGTGGTCGGTATCGACTCGTCGGTCATCCTGGCCCCCGAGGTGTGGGTGGCCTCCGGCCACGTCGCCACGTTCTCCGACCCGCTGACCGAGTGCACCTCCTGTCACAAGCGCTACCGCGCGGACCACCTGGAGGAGGCGTACGAGGAGAAGCACGGCAAGGCGCCGGCCAACGGCCTGGCCGACCTCAACTGCCCGAACTGCGGCAACAAGGGCACGTTCACCGAGCCCAAGCAGTTCTCCGGCCTGCTCTCCACGCACCTCGGCCCGACCCAGGACTCCGGCTCGGTCGCCTACCTGCGCCCCGAGACCGCCCAGGGCATCTTCACCAACTTCGGCCAGGTGCAGACCACCTCGCGCAAGAAGCCCCCGTTCGGCATCGCGCAGATGGGCAAGTCCTTCCGCAACGAGATCACTCCGGGCAACTTCATCTTCCGCACGCGCGAGTTCGAGCAGATGGAGATGGAGTTCTTCGTCAAGCCGGGCGAGGACGAGCAGTGGCAGGAGTACTGGATGGAGCAGCGCTGGAACTGGTACACCGGTCTCGGCATGCGCGAGGAGAACATGCGGTGGTTCGAGCACCCGCAGGAGAAGCTCTCCCACTACTCGAAGCGCACCGCTGACATCGAGTACCGCTTCCGCTTCGGCGGCAGCGAGTGGGGCGAGCTGGAGGGCGTCGCCAACCGCACCGACTACGACCTCACGGCCCACTCCAAGGCCTCGGGCACGGACCTGTCCTTCTTCGACCAGGAGAAGAGCGAGCGCTACACCCCGTACGTCATCGAGCCCGCGGCCGGTGTCGGCCGCGCGATGCTGGCCTTCCTCCTCGACGCCTACAACGAGGACGAGGCGCCGAACGCCAAGGGCGTCATGGAGAAGCGCGCCGTGATGCGTCTCGACCCCCGCCTGGCGCCGGTCAAGGTCGCCGTCCTCCCGCTGTCCCGCAACCCGCAGCTCTCGCCGAAGGCCAAGGGCCTCGCCACCGACCTGCGGCAGAACTGGAACATCGAGTTCGACGACGCGGGCGCCATCGGCCGCCGCTACCGCCGCCAGGACGAGATCGGCACGCCGTTCTGCGTCACCGTCGACTTCGACACCCTCGACGACAACGCGGTCACCGTCCGCGAGCGCGACACGATGAAGCAGGAGCGCGTCTCCCTGGACCAGATCCAGGGCTACCTCGCCACCCGCCTGATCGGCTGCTGACGGCCGCACCCGCCGGACGAAGCCCCCGCTTCCGCGCATGCCGCGCGGATGCCGGGGGCCTCGTGCGTACGGCCCTCCGGGCCGGGGGAATCACGTCCGCCGGCGGAAAACCGGGTGAGGCCGGAGGCCGGTATGGGTACGGTCTGACGCATGTATGCGTTCTTCCAGATCTACGAGTGAGTGCGTGGCGGGTCCGACCGCCCGCCACCCCCGGATCGATCCAAGGTCGCGACAGACCTCACTGAGACCAGGAATGGGAGAACCCCATGGCCAAGAGCCGCAACAACCTTCTCGGCGTCGGCGGACAGCGCAAGAAGCTGTCCCGCGCCGGGGCGCCGGGCGCCGGAACCGAGCGCGAGGCCGACCGCAGGACGGCCGCCGACCAGAAGCAGGAGCTGCTGCGCAAGATGCGGGAGCGGGCCGCCGGCACCGAGCAGCCCGACACCGCGGACGCCGAAGCCGAGGCGCAGGCCCCGGAGGCCCCGGCGCAGAGCTGACCACCCGCGCACACACCGGGGCCCCGGCGGACGGACCACCAGGTCCGTCCGCCGGGGCCCCGTCGTATCCGTCTGCCCCTCACCCCACCGTGCGCGGCAGCCGCAGGCTCAGCGTCGTCGTCAGGGCGACCGCCGCCAGCTGGACCAGCAGGGTCACCACCAGGGCGTCCCGCATCCCGGAACCGGGCACCAGCGCCAGGAACAGCGAGCCGAGCGTGGCCACGCCCAGGGTGAGCGTCGCCTGCTGGGTCGTCGTCATCACCCCGCCGCCCACCCCGGCCCGCTCCGGCGGCACGTCCGACAGGATGATGCGGAAGATGACCGGCAGCTGGAGGCCCTGGCCGAGACCGGCGACGGCCATTCCGGGCATCAGGCCCGCCATCCCCAGGTCCGGCCAGCCGCGCCACACCGTCAGCGCGAGCACCGCCACACCGGCCGCCTGGATCAGCCCGCCGGCCGTGACGACCCGGCTGCCGTAGCGCCGTACCAGCCGGGGCCCGGCCAGCGACGCGGCGAAGAAGGCCACCGCCATCGGGGCCATCGACAGGCCGGACTGCGCGGGGCCCAGCTCCAGGCCCTGCTGGAGCGCCACCGCGATGACGAACATGAAACCGCCGAAGCCCACCGAGAACGGCACCACCAGGGCAAGCCCGCGCCGCAGCGATTCCAGGCGCAGCAGACTCGGCGGCACCAGCGGGATCAGCCCGCGCCGGTCCGCCCGCCGCTCCACCCGGTAGAACGCCGCCGCTGCGAACGGGAACAGCGCGAGGGACACCCAGGTCCACAGCGGCCAGCCCGCCGCCCGCCCCTCCGTGAGCGGGGCCAGCAGCGTCAGCAGCGACACGGCGAGCAGCAGCGTGCCCGGTACGTCGACGGGCGCGGGCCGGTCGGCACGTGTCTCCGGCACCGCGCGCGCGGCCAGGACCAGGCCGACGGCCGCGACGGGCACGTTGACCAGGAACACCGAGCGCCAGCCCGCGCTCTCGCCGAACACCGAGGACAGCGGGGCGGCGGCGACCAGCGCCCCGCCCAGGATCTGGCCCGCGACCATGGAGAGCCCGGCCGTCGCCCCGTACAGGCTCATCGCCCGCGCCCTGCGGTGCCCGGAGGTGGCGGCCTGGATGGTGGCGAGCACCTGCGGCAGCATCAGGGCGGCCGAGGCGCCCTGCGCCACCCGCGCCCCGACCAGGGACCAGGCGTTCGGGGCGAGCCCGCAGGCCAGCGAGGTGAGCCCGAAGGCCGCCATGCCCGTCAGGAAGAGCCGGCGCCGGCCGGCCATGTCGCCGAGCCGCCCGCCGAGGACGAGCAGCACGGCGTACGCGAGGCCGTAGCCCGCGACGACCAGTTCCAGCAGGGCGGGGCCCGCGGCGAGGTCGTGGTCGATGGTGGGCAGGGCCACGTTGACGATGAAGAAGTCGATCAGGGGAAGGGCCGCGCCCAGCAGCACGGTGAACAGGCCCAGCCTGCCGAGCACCGGGCCGGGATGGTCGTGCCGCACCACCGGGGAGGCCGTGGCGCGTGCCGTTGTCGTGCGTACAGAGGATTCACTCACGCCACCGACGATCGCCCGGACCGCAGCCTGGTACCAGAGTGTCTTTATCCTGGTACAAGAACCACCAGGCACGGAGCGTCCGATGCCCCCGCCCGGCCCGCACCCTGGAGGAATGACCACGATGGCGATGCCCGAGGTGCAGACGGCCGTTCACGGCGGGAGCGAGCCCGACGTCAGGCGGCACGAACTCGCGAACTTCCTGCGCAGCCGCCGCGAACGGATCACCCCCGAGCGGGTCGGCCTCGTCCGGGGCCACCGCCGGCGCACCCCCGGGCTGCGCCGCGAGGAGGTCGCCCAGCTCTCCGCCGTCGGCGTCACCTGGTACACCTGGCTCGAACAGGCCCGGGACATCCAGGTCTCGCCCCAGGTCCTCGACGCGCTCGCCCGTGCCCTGCTCCTGGACCGCAGCGAGCGCAGCCACCTCTTCTCGCTGGCCGGAGCCATCGACCCCGCGCCCGGCACCGAGTGCCCGCACGTCACCCCGGCGCTGCGCACCATGCTGCGGCAGCTGGAGCCGATCCCCGCCTGCGTCCAGAACAGCCGGTACGACATCCTCGCCCACAACCGCACGTACGGGCGGCTGCTCTGCGACCTGGAGACGGTCGCGCCCGAGGACCGCAACGTCATGCTGCTCGCCTACACGAACGAGCAGTGGCGGTCCTCGGTCATGGACACCGCCGAGGTGACCCGCTTCATCACGGCCAAGTTCCGCGCGGCGATGGCGGAACACCTCGCCGAGCCCGCCTGGAAGGACCTCCTGGGGCGTCTGGAGGCGGCCTCCCCGGAGTTCCGCGAGAACTGGGCCCGGCACGAGGTCGTCGGGACCGGCAGCCGGTCCAAGATCTTCCGCAACGCCTGGGTGGGCCTGCTCCGGGTGGAGACCACCGACCTCTGGCTCGGCCCCTCGGCCGGACCGCGCCTGGTCGGCTACGCGCCCCGCGACGACGAGACCCGCGAGCGGCTGGAGCGGCTTCAGGAACTGGTCCGCGAGGCGGAGACGGCAGAGGCCTGAGCGGCGGGCGGGCCCGGGCCCCCGCCCCCGCGAGTGGGCGGCTCAGGCCCCGCCCCCGCGACGGGCCGGCTCAGGCCCCCGCCCGCGCCGCCGGGGAGGGGGCGGCCGGACCCTCGGCCACCGGCTCCGCCAGCCGTTCCGCCGTCCGGCGGGCCGTGCCCCGCGCCCAGCGGCCACTGCTCAGCGCCCCGACCAGCAGGACCGCGAGACCGCAGCCCGTGACGATCCACCAGCCCGGCCTGCTCGCCGCCACGAAGCCCTCCGACGCGCCGGCGGACCCGCTCATGCCCGCCGCCAGGACCGCGCCGATCACGGCGACGCCGAGGGTCTGCCCGATCTGGCGGCTGGTGGAGGCGACCGCCGCCGCCACGCCCGCCTGGGAACGCGGCATGCCGGAGACCGCGGTGTTGGTGATGGGCGCGTTCACCGAGCCGAAGCCCAGGCCGAACAGCACATACGCGGCGAACATCGAGACCGTCCCGGTCTCCGCGTCGAACGCCGCCAGCATCAGCCCGCTCACCGCCATCGCGCCGCCCGCGAGCAGCAGCGGGACGCGCGGCCCGCGACTGGCCACGAGCCGCCCGGACAGCGGCGAGAGCACGCAGACCACGGCCGCCATCGGCAACGTGTACAGACCGGCGTCCAGCGCGCTCAGCCCCCGGACGTCCTGGAGGTAGAGCGTGTTCAGGAAGAGGAAGCCGCCGAGCGCGGCGAACGCGCTGACCGCGATCACGGTGGCCCCGCTGAACGGCACGCTGTGGAAGAACCGCAGATCGATCAGCGGGTCCGCGCGCCGGGGCTCGTACACCAGCAGGCCCACCAGGGCCGCCGCCGCGAGACCGGCGAAGAGCAGGATCTCGCCGGAGGCCCATCCCTTCTGCGGAGCCTCGATGATGGCGTACGTCAGCGAACCCAGCAGCGTGATCACCAGGAACTGGCCCAGCGGGTCCGGGCGGCGGGCCCGGTGGGCGCGCGACTCGGGGACGTAACGCCAGGTCAGCAGCAGGGCGGCGATGCCGACCGGGAGGTTGACCCAGAAGATCGACCGCCAGCCGACCGAGTCGACCAGCCCGCCGCCGACCACCGGGCCCGCCGCCATCGAGATGCCGACGACCCCGCCCCAGACCCCGATCGCACGGGCCCGTTCACGGGGATCGGTGAACGTGTTGGTGATGATCGACATCGCGACGGGGTTGAGCATCGAGCCGCCCACGGCCTGCACCATCCGGAAGGCGATGAGGGCCTCCAGGTTCGGCGCCAGCGAGCAGAGCGCCGAACCCAGGGTGAACAGGACGAGCCCGGCCATGAAGACCTTGCGCCGGCCGATCCGGTCGGCGGTGGAGCCCGCGAGCATCAGCAGGGAGGCGAGGACGAGCGTGTACGCGTCGATCGTCCACTGCATCCCCGCGACGCTCGCGTCCAGCTCCCGGCGCATGGCGGGCAGGGCGACATTCAGGGCGGTGGTGTCGAGGCTGACGATCAGCAGGCTCATGCAGCAGATCGCCAGCACCAGCATCCGCCGCCGGTGGCTCAGCTCAGGCATCCATCGATAGTACGACTAACTAACGACCGCCGCTGCCAGGGCCTTCGCCGCGTCCCGGACCAGCGGGTGGTCGCCCGCCGCGTCGGAGGCGCCCGCGGGCTTCGTCGTCAGCACCGCCAGGACCACCGGCACGCCCTCGGGCGTCCACGCGACGCCCACGTCGTTGCACGAGGCGTACGACCCGCCGCCCGTCTTGTCGGCGACCGTCCACTCCGGCGGCAGCCCGGCCCGGAACCGCGTCCCGCTCGTCCGGCAGTTGAGCAGCCAGTACGTCAGCCGCTCGCGGTCCCGGGGCTCCAGCGCGTTCCCCAGGACGAGCCGGGCGTAGGCGCGGGCGAGCGCGGACGGGGTCGTGGTGTCCGTGACCCGGCCCGGCTCGGCGGAGTTCAGCAGGGGCTCCCAGCGGTCCAGCCGGGTCACCCGGTCGCCCAGGGAGCGCGCGAAGCGGGTGACGGCCGTCGGGCCGCCCAGCTCGCGCAGCAGCAGGTTGGCCGCGGTGTTGTCGCTGTCGCCGATCGCGGCGTCGCAGAGGCGGGCGACGCTCAGCCCGCTCGCGAGGTGCTCCGGGGTGTCGGTGACCGGGGAATCGGAGACGCAGTCCGCCTTCGTGTAGTGGACCACCTTCTCCAGCACCTCCCCGTCCCGGTCCAGATCCCGCAGGACGGCCGCCGCGGCGAGCGTCTTGAAGGTGGACAGCATCGGGAAGCGCTCGTCGGCCCGGTGCCGCACCGCGACCCCGGTGGCCACGTTGTACGCGAACGCGCCGACGCGGCCCCCGTGCGCCCGCTCCAGCTCGCGCAGCCGGGCCGTCGTGGCCGCGTCCGCCGCACGGGCGGTCCCCGCACCGGCGAGCAGCGCCCCCACGGCGCCGGCGCCGCCGAGCGCGAGCAGTCCGCGACGGCTGGGGGAGCCAGGGGTTAAGCGGGACATGGGCGTCGTCATGAGCTTCGTCTCCTTCGTGGGCCGGCCCGTCGCCGGAAACCCCACGCTACGGCGGGGGTCCGGCGAGGCCCCTTCATTCCCCCGCCCCGGCGGGCCGCGACCGCCTCGGGAGCAGTCGCCGGGGTACGGGACAATGGGGCCATGACCACGCTCGCCCCCTCGCCCCCGCTGCTCCGCATCGGCCCGCACACCGTGCAGCCGCCGGTGGTCCTCGCGCCCATGGCCGGCATCACCAACGCCCCCTTCCGCACGCTGTGCCGGGAGTTCTCGGGCGGCAAGGGCCTCTTCGTCAGCGAGATGATCACGACGAGGGCCCTGGTCGAGCGCAACGAGAAGACCATGCAGCTCATCCACTTCGACGCGACCGAGACCCCGCGCTCGATCCAGCTGTACGGAGTGGACCCGGACACGGTCGGCAAGGCCGTCAGCATGATCGTCGACGAGAACCTCGCCGACCACATCGACCTCAACTTCGGCTGCCCGGTCCCCAAGGTCACCCGCAAGGGCGGCGGCTCGGCCCTCCCGTACAAGCGGCCGCTGCTGCGGGCGATCCTGCACGAGGCCGTCTCCCGCGCCGGGGACCTGCCCGTCACCATCAAGATGCGCAAGGGCATCGACGACGACCACCTCACCTACCTCGACGCCGGCCGGATCGCCGTCGAGGAGGGCGTCACGGCGGTCGCCCTGCACGGCAGGACCACCGCCCAGCACTACGGCGGCACCGCCGACTGGGACGCCATCGCCCGCCTCAAGGAGCACGTCCCGGAGATCCCCGTGCTCGGCAACGGCGACATCTGGTGCGCGGACGACGCCCTGCGCATGATGCGGGAGACCGGCTGCGACGGCGTGGTCGTGGGGCGCGGCTGCCTGGGCCGCCCCTGGCTCTTCGGCGACCTGGTCGGCGCGTTCGAGGGCACGCGGACGCGGCAGGCGCCCACGCTGCGCACCGTCGCCGATGTGATGCTGCGCCACGCGACGCTGCTGGGGGAGTGGATCGGCGACGAGGCCCGGGGCGTGATCGACTTCCGCAAGCACGTGGCCTGGTACCTGAAGGGCTTCGCGGTCGGCTCCGAGATGCGCAAGAAGCTGGCGATCACCTCCTCGCTGGAGGAGCTGGGCTCCCAGCTCCAGGAGCTGGACCTCGACCAGCCCTGGCCGGAAGGCGCCGACGGCCCGCGCGGGCGCACCTCGGGCAACAACCGGGTGGCGCTGCCGGACGGCTGGCTGAAGGACCCGTACGACTGCGCGGGTGTGAGTGCCGACGCGGAGCTGGACACCTCCGGGGGCTGAGGAGGCTCCCGGTACGGGTGGGCACTCGGTGCCCAGCCGTGCTCCATGCTCATCTGAGCGCCGAATGGGCCGCGAAACAGGCCCCGAAGTCTCGAATCGATGCTCTACGCACGAGTACGGCCACCGCTCGTCACTTCAGGTAAAACTGTGGGTACCCGGAGTTGCCAAACGGGTGTCCGGATGGTGACATCTGAGCGGCCCCTAGGGAGTGATTCTCGCCACTGTGAGAGCCGGTCTGCTCACATGAGCGTGAAATCCAGGGCTGCATTTCTCAAAGGATGGCACTGGGTGCCAAGTGTTCGTACTTTGATCGATCGACGCAACGGTTACTTTCAGCCACTGAACGACCGGTTCCGCTGTGCGCTGCGTCATCCTGCGTACGACTCCTGAATGCATCGTTTCGAGCGTCCTCCGAACGGTCGACTTTCGATCTGCTGGCGGACGGGTGGTTACGGCCGTACGACGCGCAAGTGGACGTACCCACGCACCTTCGATCTGGGTATGTTCCTCGCCGTCAGGGCAGCCACCGCGTCCTCGAGGAGTCGAGACCCGTGTCGGAAAACAATGATGTGCAGAAGTTCGTCTACGACTTCACCGAGGGCAACAAGGATCTGAAGGACCTGCTGGGCGGGAAGGGGGCCAACCTCGCCGAGATGACCAACCTCGGTCTCCCCGTCCCTCCCGGGTTCACCATCACCACCGAGGCGTGCAAGGTCTACCTCGACAGCGGTGAGGAGCCGGCCGCCCTCCGCGACGAGGTGAGTGCGCACCTCGACGCCCTGGAGAAGCGGATGGGCAAGAAGCTCGGCCAGGCCGACGACCCGCTGCTGGTCTCCGTACGCTCCGGCGCCAAGTTCTCGATGCCCGGCATGATGGACACCGTCCTCAACATCGGGCTCTCCGACGCCTCCGTCGTGGGCCTCGCCACCCAGGCCGGTGACGAGCGGTTCGCGTGGGACTCCTACCGCCGGCTCATCCAGATGTTCGGCAAGACCGTGCTCGGCGTCGACGGCGACCTGTTCGAGGAGGCGCTGGAGGCGGCGAAGGAGGCCAAGGGCGTCACCGTCGACGTCGACCTCGACGCGGCCGACCTGAAGAAGCTGGTCAAGCAGTTCAAGAAGATCGTCACGCGCGACGCGGGCCGCGACTTCCCGCAGGACGCGCGCGAGCAGATGGACCTCGCCATAAAGGCGGTCTTCGAGTCGTGGAACACCGACCGGGCCAAGCTCTACCGCCGCCAGGAGCGCATCCCCGGCGACCTCGGCACCGCCGTCAACGTCTGCTCGATGGTCTTCGGCAACCTCGGCCCCGACTCCGGTACGGGCGTCGCCTTCACCCGTGACCCGGCCAGCGGCCACCAGGGCGTGTACGGCGACTACCTCCAGAACGCGCAGGGCGAGGACGTCGTCGCGGGTATCCGCAACACCGTGCCGCTCGCCGACCTGGAGGCGATCGACAAGAACTCTTACGACCAGCTACTGAAGATCATGGAGACGCTGGAGACCCACTACAAGGATCTCTGCGACATCGAGTTCACCATCGAGCGCGGCCATCTGTGGATGCTCCAGACCCGGGTCGGCAAGCGCACCGCCGGTGCCGCCTTCCGTATCGCCACCCAGCTCGTGGACCAGGGCCTGATCGACGAGGCCGAGGCCCTCCAGCGGGTCAACGGCGCCCAGCTCGCCCAGCTGATGTTCCCCCGCTTCGACGACGCCGCGAAGACCCAGCGGCTCGGCCGGGGCATCGCCGCCTCGCCGGGCGCCGCGGTCGGCAAGGCGGTCTTCGACTCGTACACCGCCGTCAAGTGGTCCCGGTCCGGCGAGAAGGTCATCCTGATCCGCCGCGAGACCAACCCGGACGACCTGGACGGCATGATCGCCGCCGAGGGCATCCTGACCTCGCGCGGCGGCAAGACCTCGCACGCCGCCGTCGTCGCCCGGGGCATGGGCAAGACCTGTGTCTGCGGCGCCGAGGAGATCGAGGTCGACACCAAGCGCCGGCGCCTGACGGTCGGCGACATCGTCGTGGAGGAGGGCGACCTCGTCTCCGTCGACGGCTCCACCGGCAAGGTGTACCTCGGTGAGGTCCCCGTCGTGCCGTCCCCGGTCGTCGAGTACTTCGAGGGCCGGATGCACGCGGGCGCCGACGACGCCGACGAACTGGTCGCCGCCGTGCACCGGATCATGGCGTACGCGGACCGGGTGCGCCGGCTGCGGGTGCGGGCCAACGCGGACAGCGCGGAGGACGCCCTGCGCGCCCGCCGCTTCGGCGCCCAGGGCATCGGGCTGTGCCGCACCGAGCACATGTTCCTCGGTGAGCGCCGCGAGATGGTCGAGAAGCTGATCCTGGCCGACACCGACCAGGAGCGCGAGACGGCCCTGGAGCAGCTGCTGCCGCTCCAGAAGGCGGACTTCATCGAGCTGTTCGAGGCGATGGACGGGCTGCCGGTCACCGTACGGCTGCTGGACCCGCCGCTGCACGAGTTCCTGCCCGACATCACCGAGCTCTCGGTGCGGGTGGCGCTCGCCGAGGCCCGCAAGGACGCCAACGAGAACGACCTGCGCCTCCTGCAGGCCGTGCACAAGCTGCACGAGCAGAACCCGATGCTCGGGCTGCGCGGCGTGCGCCTCGGCCTCGTGATCCCCGGCCTGTTCGCCATGCAGGTGCGGGCCATCGCCGAGGCCGCCGCCGAGCGCAAGAACGCCAAGGGCGACCCGCGCGCCGAGATCATGATCCCGCTCGTGGGCACGGTCCAGGAGCTGGAGATCGTCCGCGAGGAGGCGGACCGGGTCATCGCCGAGGTGCAGGCCGCCACCGGCACGGACCTCAAGCTGAAGATCGGCACGATGATCGAGCTGCCGCGCGCCGCGCTGACGGCGGCGCAGATCGCGGAGGCGGCCGAGTTCTTCTCCTTCGGCACCAACGACCTGACCCAGACGGTCTGGGGCTTCTCCCGCGACGACGTGGAGGCCTCGTTCTTCACCGCGTACCTGGAGAAGGGCATCTTCGGGGTGTCGCCGTTCGAGACGATCGACAAGGACGGCGTGGGTTCGCTGGTCAAGAACGCCGTCGCGGCGGGCCGGGCCACCCGCCCGGACCTGAAGCTCGGCATCTGCGGGGAGCACGGCGGCGACCCCGAGTCGGTGCACTTCTTCCACGAGGCCGGTCTCGACTACGTCTCCTGCTCGCCGTTCCGCATTCCGGTGGCGCGCCTGGAGGCGGGGCGTGCGGCGGCCGGACCGCGGGGCAGCGACAGCCGCTGACGCGGCATCGGCCGATTCCGCGCGCGGCCGGTCCACGGACCCTCACCGAACCGGCGGTGACGCGGAATTCCGGAGGCGGCGGCACCCTGTGCGGGGGTGCCGCCGCCTTGTCGTGCGGCCATGCCGGGGCAACGTTGTCATGTCCCGGATAATCAAAGCGACCGGCGTCCATTGCTTCGTTTAATGCGCAAAGAAATCCAGCTGAACGAACCCCGGCCGAACGAACCAGGGTGCGGCCCGTGGATCCCCATCCACGGGCCGCACCCGGCTTACCCCCATCGAGTGCGGAGCCGCACCATTGCCAACCGCCGCCGAACGAGCAAAACCCCCCACGGCCTTCACTCGCTCTTCCGGTGGCTCCGGAATCGCACCCGACGACGCACAGCCTTTCGTCCGGCGGCGGGTCGGGGCGAGGCGTTTCACCTCTGGCCGAAACCCCGTGGTGACGTGCTGTTACGATTCGCATACGCTTGCGAGGGGGCAATTGCAGGTGCAAGGGGTGGGAGTTCGGTGCTGCGTATCCATGTCTCCGGATGGGACCTTTCCAGGGTGCGGATGGCCGCCGGGCCGGACGCGCTGTGGGAGACCATTCTCAGCTTTCACCGGCTGAGGGACCGGAGGGCTTCCGCGGTCTTCGGGAAATGGCGCTCGGAAACCCGCCCGAGGTTGAGCGGTGAAGTACGTCTGCTGTCCGCGGTCGTTCCGCAGCGCGGATATTTCCCCGACTTCCTGACGCCTTCTCAGGAAAGCGCCGAACCACTCGGACTCGACGCCGGAATGGAAGCCGTGCGCGCCACGCCGCCCGAGCGCCTGCGCGCCGAGATCGCCGTCCTGGAGGAGTCGGGACCGCCCGGCGCCCGGCGCACGGCCCGGCGCGCCCGCCTGGAGCCGCTGCGCGCGGGCGGCGCCCAGCCGCTGGGCCGGCTCGTCGGCGCCTTACGGGACTACCACCGCGCCGCCGTCGAGCCGTACTGGCCGCACATCCAGTCCGCCGTCGAGGCCGACCGCGCGATCCGGGGCCGCGCCCTCCTGGACGGCGGCACCGACGAACTGCTCGCCTCCCTCCCGCCGGTCATCCGGTGGCGGGCACCCATCCTGGAGGCGGACTACCCCGTCGACCGGGACCTCCGTCTGGACGGGCGCGGACTGCTCCTCCAGCCCTCGTACTTCTGCCGGGGCACCCCCGTCGTCCTGCGCGACCCGCTGCTCCCGCCCGTCCTGGTCTACCCGGTCGCGCACCCGGCCGCCCCCGCCTTCGCCGAACCGGGCCCCCGGCTCGGCCGGCTCCTCGGACAGACCCGCTCCACGGTCCTGCGGGCCATCGGCGACGGCTGCACGACGAGCGAACTGGCCCGGCGCGCCGGGGTCTCCCTCGCCTCGGCCAGCCAGCACGCCTGCGTCCTGCGCGAGGCGGGCCTCGTCCACACCCTGCGGCACGGCGGCTCGGTCCTGCACACCCTGACCCCGCTGGGCGGCTCGCTGCTGCGGGGCGGGGCGCCGCTGGCGGTTTCCTGAGCCGGACCGTACGGAAAGGATGTGCGGCCCGCACCGATGACTTCCGGGCGGGCCCGGCGTCTACCTGTCGAGAAGCGTTCGACAGACGCACACGGAACCACGCACCGAGAGAGCGAGACGGCCATGCCTCAGATGATCTTCGTGAACCTGCCGGTCAAGGACCTGGAGACGTCCAAGAGCTTCTACGGCAAGCTGGGCTACTCCTTCAACCCGCAGTTCAGCGACGAGCGCACCGCCTGCCTCGTCATCAGCGACACGATCTTCGCGATGCTCCTCCAGGAGGAGCGCTTCAAGGACTTCACCAAGAAGGAGATCGCGGACGCCTCGACGTCCACCGAGGTGATCCTCGCGCTCAGCGCCGACACCCGCGAGAAGGTGGACGAGCTGGCCGACGCGGCCCTCGCGAGCGGCGGTTCGCCCGCCAACGAGCCGCAGGACCTCGGCTTCATGTACGGCCGGTCCTTCCAGGACCCGGACCACCACATCTGGGAGGTCGTCTGGATGGACCCCTCCGCCGTCGAGGACCAGGGCTGAGCTACAGCCCGGCGTACGTCACGCCGGTCAGCTGCTCCGAGGCCACCCACAGGCGCTCGCCCGCCACGTCGTCGCGCGTCCGGTCCGCCCGCCAGGAGGGGCCGGGCGCGCCGCGCCAGCCCCGCCGCGGGCCGGTGAACCAGTCGGGGCGCACACCCGGCGCGGTGGCCGCGTACAGCGTGGGCAGGGCCCCGGCCGACGCGGGCTGGGCGAGGACGTTGGCGAGGCTCATGACCCGCTCCACCGCTCTGCGCCGCTCCATCCGGGCCCCCGCCGTGTGCAGGTTGGTCGCGGCGAGGCCGGGGTGCGCTGCGGCGGCGACCAGGCCGCTGCCGGCCGCCGCGGCCCGCCGGGCCAGCTCGTGGACGAAGAGCAGATTGGCGGTCTTCGAGCGCCCGTAGGCGACCCAGCGGCGGTAGTTCCGCTCGCTGTTGAGGTCGCCCATGTCGATGTCGGCCAGCGCGTGCAGCCCGCTGGAGACGGTCACCACCCGGGCCCCCTCGGTGGCCAGCAGCTTCGGCAGCAGCAGCCCGGTGAGCGCGAAGTGTCCGAGGTGGTTGACGCCGAACTGCGTCTCGAAACCGTCGGCGGTCCGCCCGTACGGAAGGGCCATCACCCCGGCGTTGTTGATCAGCAGATCGAGCCGGTCCGCGCGGTAGTCCGCCGCGAACTCGCGTACGGAGGACAGGTCGGCCAGGTCCAGCGCCGCGCACTCCACATCCGCGCCGCGCACCGCGAACCGGATGCGGTCGGCCGCCTCCTTGCCGCGTCGTCCGTCGCGGCAGGCGAGCAGCACCCTGGCCCCGCAACGGGCCAGTTCGCGGGCGGTGTGCAGCCCGATCCCGCTGTTGGCCCCCGTCACCACGGCCGTCCGGCCGCTCTGGTCGGGTATGTCGCGCGCACTCCAGCCGTGGCTCATGGATCAAGCGTACGACCGGGAACGCGGACGGCCGGAAGCACCCGTTCGGGGGTCCTTCCGGCCGCTGCCGTGTGTCAGTCCGCGCGGACCTCGAAGACCGGTACGGAGACCTCGTCGTCGTCCAGGCAGGCGCCCGTCGCCAGGTCGAAGCGCTGTTTGAGCAGGGGCGAGGCGACGAAGGGCTGCCCGCCGTCCGAGCCGACCAGGCCGCGCGAGAGGACGTAGGCGCCGGTGAACGGGTCGCGGTTGTCGATGGCGTACGTCCGCCCCGCCCGGTCCAGGAAGAGCGCGACCTGCCGGCCGTCCGGGAGGAGGGCGGCGACCCCGCGGCCCGGGGTCAGCAGCGAGCGGTCGCACACCGTGACCCAGCCGTCCCCGGCGGCGAGCCGGATGCTGCGGGTGTCCTGCGCGGTCTCCAGCGTCTGCGTGGTCATCAGGAGGCGGTCCCTTCAAGAGTGCGGATGGCGAGAACCGGGCCCGCGAGGATGTCCAGGTCGGGCTTGATCTGGTCGCGTTCCGGGACGAACTTCACCGACGGGTCGGGCGCGTCGGGGGCGTTGACGAAGGTGACGAACCGGCGCAGCCGCTCCGGGTCGTTGATGGTCTCGGCCCACTCGTCGCGGTAGCCGCGGACGTGGTCGGCCATCAGCCGCTCCAGCTCGTCGCAGAGCCCGAGCGAGTCGTGCACGACGACGTCCCGGACGTGCTCCAGGCCGCCCTCGATCCGCTCCAGCCAGGCCGAGGTGCGCTCCAGCCGGTCCGCGGTGCGGATGTAGAACATCAGGAACCGGTCGATGAGCCGGACCAGTTCGGCGTCCGACAGGTCCTGGGCGAGCAGATCCGCGTGGCGCGGGGTCGCGCCGCCGTTGCCGCCCACGTAGAGGTTCCAGCCGCCGGCCGTGGCGATGATCCCGAAGTCCTTGCCCCGGGCCTCCGCGCACTCCCGGGCGCAGCCCGAGACCGCCGACTTCAGCTTGTGCGGGGAGCGCAGGCCCCGGTAGCGCAGCTCCAGGTCGATCGCCATCTTCACGGAGTCCTGCACCCCGTAGCGGCACCAGGTCTGCCCCACACAGGACTTGACCGTGCGCAGCGACTTCCCGTACGCGTGCCCGGACTCGAAGCCCGCGTCGACGAGCCGGGTCCAGATCAGCGGCAGCTGGTCGACGCGGGCGCCGAACAGGTCGATGCGCTGACCGCCGGTGATCTTGGTGTAGAGCCCGAAGTCGCGGGCCACCTCGCCGATCACGATCAGCTTCTCCGGGGTGATCTCGCCGCCGGGTATGCGCGGCACGATCGAGTACGAGCCGTTGCGCTGGAGGTTCGCCAGGAAGTGGTCGTTGGTGTCCTGGAGGGCCGCCTGCTCGCCGTCCAGGACATAGCCGCTCGCGCCGACCGTGGGGGCCAGCGAGGCGATGACCGAGCCGACCGCCGGCTTGCACACCTCGCAGCCGTCACCGCCGCGCGCCGCCTCGCGCCCGTGCGAGTCGAGGAGTCCGGCGTACGAGGTGATCCCCAGAGTGCGGACGATCTCGTACAGCTCGCTGCGGGTGTACGCGAAGCAGCCGCACAGGCCCGCGTCCGCGCTCTGCGGGAGCAGCTGGCCGATCACCTTGACGCAACTGCCGCAGCCGGTGCCCGCCTTGGTGCACTTCTTCACCTCGGGCAGGGTGGTGTGCTCGCAGATCGCGCCCTTGGTGACGTTGTGGCAGGAGCAGATCACCGCCTCGTCCGGCAGTGCGGAGGGCCCCAGCACGACCGGGCCGCCCGCACCGGCCGGCAGCACCAGCTGCTCCGGGGCGACCGGCAGGACGGTGCCGGTCATCGGGCGCAACGTGCCGTACTGGTCGGCGTCGCCCACCAGCACCCCGCCGAGCAGGGTGCCGTCCCGGGCGATCACCAGCTTCTTGTAGACGCCGGAGCGGGCGTCCGCGTAGACGACGTCGAGGCAGCCCTCGGCGGTGCCGTGCGCGTCGCCGAAGGAGGCCACGTCCACGCCGAGCAGCTTCAGCTTCGTCGACAGATCGGCGCCGGTGAACGCGGCCTCCTTGCCCGTGATCACCTCGGCGGCCGTCAGCGCCATCTCGTACCCGGGCGCCACCAGCCCGTACACCCGGCCGTCGGAGGCGAGCGCGCACTCGCCGATGGCGAAGACCGCCGGGTCGGAGGTCCGGCACTCCTCGTCGACGACGATCCCGCCGCGCTCCCCGACCGCCAGACCGCAGTCCCGGGCCAGCTGGTCGCGGGGGCGGACCCCGGCGGAGAACACCACCAGGTCCGTGGCCAGCGCGGAGCCGTCGGAGAGCGACATCCCGGTCACCACGCCGTCCTCGCCCGCGATCACCTCCTGCGTGCCGACCCCGGTGTGGACGCTCAGGCCCATGTCCTCGATGGTGCGCAGCAGCGCCGCGCCCCCGCCCTCGTCGACCTGGACCGGCATCAGCCGGGGCGCGAACTCCACCACGTGCGTCTCCAGGCCGAGGCCCTTCAGCGCGCCCGCCGCCTCCAGGCCGAGCAGTCCGCCGCCGACCACCGCACCGGTCGTCGCCGTCCTCGCGTACTCCTCGATGGCGAGCAGGTCCTCGATCGTCCGGTAGACGAAGCAGCCGGTGCTGTCCTTGCCGGGGACCGGCGGCACGAACGGGTAGGACCCCGTCGCCAGCACCAGCGTGTCGTAGGTGAACGTCTCCCCGGACCGCGCGGTGACCGTACGGGCCGTGCGGTCCACCGACACCGCCGGATCGCCGAGCCGCAGCTCGAAGCCGTGCCGCTCCATGAAGCCGGGCTCGACGAGTGACAGGTCCTCCGGGGTCTTCCCCGCGAAGTACGAGGTCAGCTGGACCCGGTCGTAGGCGGCGCGGGGCTCCTCGCACAGGACGACGACCCGGGCGGTACCGGCGGCGGCGGTCAGCCCGCGCTCGGCCAGGGCCTCCAGGAAACGCTGGCCGACCATCCCGTGCCCGACGACCACGAGGGTGGGCACGGCGGGAGAGCTGGAGGTGGGGGCGGTCGGGGGAGTGGACACCGGCATCTCGGGGCCTCCGTCGTCGGTGAGCAGTTTCGGCAGGGCCACAGGCGCCGGGCCTGTGTGCTCATGACGGGAAGCGTGTCCCGGCGGTGTTACCCGGCCGGTTCCCCGCTGTTTCCCGGGAGGAACCTTGCGCTCAGCACCCGCCGCCGGGGCCTGTGAGGCCGCCGGCCGGGCGCCGGAAAGCGGCCGTGGGCTGCGGGAACCTCAGAGTTGGCTCAACTTTCCCGCCGGGGCACCGGGACGGTTGGACGGCGCACGCGTGCGCTCCATAGGGTCGGGCCCATGCCGGACATAGCCCTGACCACCCTTGTCGTGCTGTGCCTCGCCGCGGCGGCGGCCGGGTGGATCGACGCGGTGGTCGGCGGCGGCGGGCTGCTCCTGCTGCCCACGCTGCTGCTCGGGCTGCCGCACCTGCCGGCCGCGCAGATCCTCGCCACCAACAAGGCGGTCGCCGTCGCCGGCACCTCGGGTGCCGCCGTCACCTACGCGCGCAAGGCGCCGGTCAAGGTCGGCACCGCCGTCCGGATCGGGCTCGTCGCTCTGGCCGGTTCGATGACCGGCGCGTTCTTCGCCGCCGGGATCAGCAGCGAGGTGCTGCGCCCGGTGATCATGGTGGTCCTGCTCGCGGTCGCCGCGTTCGTGATGCTGCGGCCCCAGTTCGGCAGGGCGGCCGGGGACGGTGTCCCGCCCCGGGTCACCCGGGCCCGTACGGCCACCGCGATCGTCCTGGTCGGCGGCGGCATCGGCCTGTACGACGGGCTGTTCGGGCCGGGCACGGGCACCTTCCTGGTGCTGGCCCTGACCGCCGTGCTCCACCTCGACCTGGTGACCGCGTCCGCCACCGCCAAGATCGTCAACGTCTGCACCAACGTCGGGGCGCTCGCGATGTTCGCGTACCAGGGCAACGTGCTGTGGCAACTGGCCGCCCTGATGGCGGTCTTCAACCTGGCGGGCGGGCTGCTCGGCGCGCGGATGGCGCTGCGCAAGGGCAGCGAGTTCGTACGCGGGGTGCTGCTGGTGGTCGTCTTCTCGCTGGTCGCGAAGCTCGCGTTCGACCAGTGGCACAGCTGAGTCTCAGCGCACGCCCGTGAGGTGGGCGTACGCCACCACGTTCCCCCGGTAGCCCGTCGCGTCGGAGTACCCGCCGCCGCAGGTGATCAGCCGCAGCGAGGCGTGCTCGGACGCGCCGTAGACGCGCTGGTCGGGGAAGTCCTCGTTCTCGTACACCTCGATCGCGTCGAGAGCGAAGACGGCGGTACGGCCGTCCTGGCGGTCCACCTCGACGGTGCTGCCCTTCTTCAGCGAGCCCAGGTCGTAGAAGACGGAGGGGCCCTCGGCGTTGTCGACGTGGCCCGCGACGATCGCGGTGCCCTTGGCGCCGGGCGGTGTGCCGTCCTTGTACCAGCCGGCGATATCGGTGTTCCCGGCCGGCGGTACGTCCAGGCTGCCGTCCGCCCCCAGCCCGAGCCGCATCATCGGGGCGTCCACCCGGATGGCGGGAATCCGGATGCGTACGGGCGCGGAGGGGCGCAACGGCTCGGCGACCGGTGAACCGGGCAGCAGGGCGGGCCCGGCGGCGAACGCCTGGGCGGCGGCCGGTCCGGGCGGGGTGAGCCGGGTGCCCGCGCCGTTCTGGATCAGCCAGACACCGGCCAGCGCCACGACGACGAGCAGCCAGCCCTTGGCCTTCTGGGACACGGTCGTCCTCCGGGTGCGGAAAGGGGGAAACGGTCCCGTCCCGGTGGCGCGGGGCCACCGGGACGGACACCGGGCGGTACGGAGGGGTGGATGCCTCCGTCAGCCGGCGTCCCGCGTGCCGCTCGCCCGGCGACGCAGGAGCCAGGCTCCGCCGACGGCGGCAGCGGCGAGTACGCCGGCTCCCGCCGCGATCTGGGTGGTGTCCGGGCCGACGCTGCCGCCGACTCCGGTCTTCACGTGCCCCGAGGGGGCGGTGGGCGCGGCCGAGGTGCGGTGACCCGAGGGGGTCTCGCGCCCGGCCCCGGTCTCGTCCCGGCCGGGCGCGCTCTCGTGGCCCGAGGGGGCGGGGCGCTCGGTGGGCGTGGTGCGGCCCGCGGCCGTGGGCGCGTCCGGGACGAGGCCGGAACCGGCGGCCTCGGCGGCCGGGCCGTCGAGGTTGTCCAGGCCCTCCGTGTCCTCGTCGCTGCCCAGACCGTCCAGGCCGGAGAAGTCGTAGGCGGGGGAGTCCGTGGTCTCGGCGGACTCGGCGGCGGTCCCGGCGGGGTCCTCGGTGCCGTCCTCGCCGGACGCCTCGCGGGAGGAGCTGGCGGCCTTCACCTCGATCTCACCGGTGGCCTTCTTGCCGTTCGCGCAGTCCACGCCGATGCCGTACGACCCGGGCGCGACGCCGCCGGGCACCCGGAAGGAGCCGGCCAGGGTCTCCTCCAGGGAGGCGGGCGCCAGCGGGAACTCCGCCGCGTCCAGTGCGCTCGCGTCGCCGGTGGCGCTGCCGTCGCTCCCGCAGGCGGTGGTGTCCACGGTGACCGTGGCGCCGGGGGCGGCGCTCGCGGGGGTGATCCGCAGGGATGCGGGCCCGTCCCCGTACGCGGACGGGGCGGCGGCGCTGAGGCCGAGCGCGGCGGCGGCGAGGGCCGCGGCAGCGGTGCCGGTCACGAGTCGGGCAGGACGGCGCATGGGGTTTCCTCCGGACCTGGGGCGCTGGCGGGTGTGTCCTGACTCCGAGACAACAGCCGGACCGGCCCCCATGCCTGCTGACACCGAGTCAGCTCTCACCCGTACGGCCCGGCGCGCCCTCCTTGCCAAGCGGTATCGCCGCAGGTCACGGCAGTGGTGACGGGTGGGGTGCACGGGTGGTGGCGGTCCGGTGCCGTTCGGGTGACGGGCCCGTCGGCGAATGTGGCGCACGTCACATGCGTGAGGTGGTGCTGAGCGGGAACACGCATCACAACCCCCCACGGGACGGTGCGCACCGCCGCCCCCGGCCGCCGCCCCCTCCGGACCCACCCCCCCTGGGTCCGGAGGGGGCGGAGCGCTTCACGGGCGCGGCGGCGCGGTGGCCGACCACGCGATGACCGGCGGCCGGACGCGGGCGCAGCGCGGTCTCCCCTCCGTGTCCGACAGCGGCAGCCGGGCGGTGAGGTGTCCGGAGCGCACGGCCGCCGCCAGCACGGCCGGGTCGATGTCGGCGAACATCAGCTTGGCCCGGCGGAACATCAGGAACCGGTCTTCGTCGTCGACCGTGCCCCAGGACAGGTAGACGAAGCGCCCGCCGAGCCGGTTCTGCACGTACGGCCCCCGGACCGTGACCCCGTCCGCGTCCTCGGCGGCCGTGCACTCCAGGGTCCAGTGGGCGCCCGGCGCGTCGCCGGGGGTCAGGCCGAGGATTTCGCCGGGGCGGTCCTTGCGCTGGACGCCCACGTGGACGTTCTCGTAACCGGGGAAGCCGGGCCCGGCCGGGCAGGAGCGGCCGGGCGGGGCCGAACCCTCGATGCGGATCAGCAGGGGCGAGGCGGGCGGACGTTCGGCGGAGGATTCCATGGCGCTCAGACCTCCTCGCCCGGCGCGGCCTCGTACGCCGCCGCCAGCCGCTTCATCAGCTCGTCGTCGACCGTGAACGCGGTGTCGTCGATCCGGGCGACCGGGGCCATGCCCAGCGAGTTGGTGAGGAACGCCGACCGGAAGGCCCCGAGCCCGTCCAGGGTGACCGCGCGGCGCGCCGACTCCAGGCCCGCGCCCGGGAGTTGCCGTTCCAGGACGCCCATGGCCACGCCGGCCAGCGCGGGTGCCTCCGGCCAGACGATCGCCGTGCCGTCCCAGAACCCGATGTTGGTGATCGCCCCCTCGGTCACCGAGCCGTCGGGCAGGGTCAGCAGCGCGTCGTCGAAACCGGCGCGGCGGGCCAGGTTCGCGTAGTAGGTCTGGCCGAACTCGCCGGGGCGCTTGAGATGCGGTGCGGTCCGCGCGAAGGGGACCGACATCAGGCTCTTCGGCTCCGGCGGCATCCCGCCCGGCGCACGCACCGTGACCATCACGGTCGTGGTGGCCGTGTCCGGCGGCAGAGAGGCGTGCACCCGCACCGAGGCGTCCGCCGTCCCCGCGCTCTCCAGCGCGTGCCGGATCAGCCGGCGTACCAGGGCTCCGTCCAGGGGGAGTTCGAACAGCTCCCGGTTGGCCGAGTCCAGTCGTGCCAGGTGCAGATCCAGCCCGCGCACCCGGCCGTCACGTACCTGCATCGCCGTGAAATGGCCGTAGTTGAAGAAAAGCGCCCGGCGCAGATCGTCCTCGGTGGCGGGCCGGCCGTTGAACTCGGCGTACGGAAGGGCCGTCGCTGCTGGAGTCGTCATGTGCCCACGGTATGCGGCCGCCACGGCCCGGCGGGAGGAGCGTTTCCCGCCGCGCTTGACCTCAACCATGGTTGATGAACGAACGTCTTCGCCATGGACCTCATCACCGCGGAATCCACCGCCACCGCCCTGTCCGAAAACGCCCCCCTGAAGGTGGCCGTCATCCTCGCCAGCAACCGCGAGGGCCGCTTCGCCCCCGTCATCGCCGACTGGTTCCTCGCCCACGCCGGGGACCGTCCCGCGATCGAGACCGAGGTGATCGACGTCGCCGCCCTGGACCTGCCCACCGCCCTCGCGTACCGGCTGGAACCCGACGCCCGCGAGCTGCTGGCCGATGTCTCGGCGCGGCTGGACCGGGCGGACGCCTTCGTCGTCGTGACCCCCGAGTACAACCACTCCTACCCGGCACCGCTGAAGAACCTCATCGACTGGCACCGCGCGGAGTGGCAGGCCAAACCGGTCGCGTTCGTCTCCTACGGCGGGGTCTCCGGCGGGCTGCGCGCGGTCGAGCACCTGCGGCAGGTCTTCGCCGAGCTGCACACCGTCTCGATCCGCGACACGGTCTCCTTCCACAACGCGGGCGCCCAGTTCGACGACGAGGGCAGGCACCGCGACCCGGCCGGCCCGGACGCCGCCGTCAAGACACTGCTCGACCAGCTCGTCTGGTGGGGCCGGGCACTGCGGGACGCGAAGAGGGCCCATCCGTACGGCGGCTGATGGCGCGGCGGGAGCGGGCGGCCCACAATCGGGGGAGGTACCGCCGACCGCTGCGAGGAGACGCCGAAGTGACGACGACGCCGGCATGGCTGACCGTACTGACCACGACGGACAGCGAGGAGAAGGCCAGGGAGCTGGCGCGGGGAGTGGTCGAGGCGCGGCTCGCCGCCTGTGTGCAGATCTCCGCGCCCGTCACCTCGGTCTACCGCTGGCAGAACGCCATCGAGACCACCGAGGAGTGGCAGCTGCTCTGCAAGACGACGGCCGAGCGGTACGAGGAGCTGGAGGCCCATCTCCAGGAGGCGCACGACTACGACACCCCGGAGATCATCGCCCTGCCGGTCCTCCGGGGCAGCGCCCGCTATCTGGGCTGGGTCTCCGCCGAGACCGCCCCGGTCACCCCGGTCTGAGACCCGGTCAGCGGGAGGCCGCCGCGAGGGCGTCGTCGACGCCCCGCTCCCGGGGCCCCAGGAAGTGCGGGTCCGGCTCGAACAGCGCGTCGAGCGCCGCCTTCCCCGCCGCGAACACCTCTCGCGTCCCGCCGTAGTACCAGGTGACGTCGTGCTTGGCGTCCACCCCGACGCCGTACGCGTCGATTCCCGCCGCCCGGCACAGCGCGATGGCCCGGCGGATGTGGAAGCCCTGGCTCACCAGCACCGCCCGGTCCACGCCGAAGATCTTCTTCGCGCGCACGCACGAGTCCCAGGTGTCGAAGCCCGCGTAGTCGCTGACGATCCGGTCGTCCGGCACGCCCCTGCCGACCAGGAACGTCCGCATCGCGTCCGGCTCGTCGTACTCCTCGCGGCTGTTGTCCCCGGTCACCAGGACGACCTTCACCTTGCCGTCCCGGTAGAGCGCGGCGGCCGTCCGCAGCCGGTTCGCCAGGTACGGGGACGGCTTCCCGTCCCACAGCCCCGCCCCGAACACCACCGCGACCTGCCGCGCGGGCACGTCCTCGACGGTCCTGATCCGGGCGTCGGCCACCGCGTGCAGCCAGGTCGCGGGTGCGAGCGCCAGCACGCAGGCGGCCATCAGCCCCTGCACGGCCCGCCGCCGCCCCCGCCGGGTCCGCGGCAGCCGGGGCCGCAGCCGGCCGAGGCCCCTCAGCAGCCCGGTGACGGCCCGCAGCAGCCGGGCGGCGGCCGTCCGCAGCCGCGCGAAGGCTTTCCGCGGCCGGCTCCCGCCCGCCCCGTCGCCGTTCTCCGGCGTCCGCCGCGTCCGTGCCCTCACGTGCCCACCCTCACTCGTCCGCCCTCGGTGCCGGGGGCTGCCGGGGCCGACGCCCCTGACCTACTGGACGATCCGGCGGCCGAAAGGGTTCTCCGGCCCTCGAACGGCCCGCGTACGATCGGGCGATGTCGCTCCCACGGTTGATCGCCTCCGATCTCGACGGCACCCTCCTGCGCGGTGACGGCTCCCTCTCGCCCCGCACCCTGCGCGCCCTGCGCACGGCCGAGGACGCCGGGGCGGAGATCGTCATCGTGACCGCCAGGCCGCCCCGCTTCGTGGACCGGCTGGCCGAGGCGACCGGGCTCCTGGGCACGGCGGTGTGCAGCAACGGGGCGCTCGTCTACGACATCGCGAGCCGCAGCGTCGTCACCTCCCAGGTGCTGCCCCTGACCGTCGCCCGGGAGGTCGCCACCGCGCTCGCCGCCGCCGTGCCCGGCGTCGGCTTCGCCCTGGAGACCGGGAACCAGGTCTTCTACGAACCGGCCTACCGGCTGCGCCTGTCCGAGGACGCGGGCGCCGAACTCCCCGTGGCCTCCCTGGCCGAGCTGTGGCTGACCGAGGCCCCGGTCACCAAGCTCCTCGCCTGGTCCGAGCAGCTCGACGCGGACACCCTGCTGGCCGCCGCCCGCCAGGGGGCCGGTGACACGGTCCAGCTGACCCACTCGGGCGGGCGCGGGCTGCTGGAGATCAGCGCGCCCGGCGTCACCAAGGCCGGCGCGCTCGCCGTGCTGTGCGCGGAGCGGGGCATCGAGGCGGCGGACGTCATCGCGTTCGGGGACATGCCCAACGACCTCACCGTCCTCGCCTGGGCCGGTACGGGCTACGCCATGGCCAACGCCCACCCGGCGGTGCTGGCCGCCGTGCCGACGCATGCCCGGACCAACGAGGAGGACGGGGTGGCGCAGGTGATCGAGCGCCTGTTCGCGACGCCGGGGCCCGCCGAAGGCGCCGCCGTACCGGAGGTCTCCGCCTGACGGTCCCCGCCCTGCCCCCGTGAGGCGGCGGAAAACGCCCGTGACCGGCGTGCAACGGCCCGGCAATGTGCGTCCGCCACCATCGGGCCATGCACCGCACCCGGTACCTGACCCCGCCCGGCCGCGCGGCCCGCCCGCGGCCCGACGCCCCCGCTCTGGTCGCCGTCGCCCACGGCAGCCGGGACCCCCGGGCCTCGCACACCGTGGCAGCCCTCCTGGAACGGGTGCGCGAGCTGCGTCCGGGGCTGGACGTCCGCCTCGGGCACATAGAGCTCAACGCACCCCTCCTGCCGGACGCCCTGCACGCCCTCGGCGCCGGCGAGGCCGTCCTCGTACCGCTGCTGCTCGGGCGCGGGCACCACGTCAAGCACGACATCCCCGCGTGCGTCGCCGACGCCCCCGCCCTGCGCGCCCGCGTCGCGGGGGCCCTCGGGCCACACCCGCTGCTGGTCGAGACGCTGCACGACCGGCTCACCGAGGCCGGCTGGCACCCCTCGGACCGGGGGAACCGCGACAGCGCCGTGGTCCTGGCCGCCGCCGGATCGCGCGATCCCGAATCGGCCGCCGACACCCGGCGTACCGCACGGCTCCTCGGGGAACGCCTCGGCGGCGTGCCCGTCGTGCCCGCGTACGCCTCCGCCGCCTCGCCCACCGTCCCCGCCGCCGTGCGCGCGCTCGCCGCCCGGGGCCACCGCCGGATCGCCGTCGCCTCGTACTTCACCGCACCCGGCCGCTTCGCCTCGGCGTCGGCCGCCCACGCGCCCTGGATCGCCGCCGCCCCGCTCGGCGCCCACCCCGCGATGGCCCGGCTGGTCCTGCACCGCTACGACCAGGCGCGCGCGGCCGGTGCGGCCGTGTACGACATACCCATGAACACACGTTTTCCGGCCTCCGCCTGACCCGTCCTGCCGGTGCGGCGGATTACTGTCGGACCCATGAACGGCACGGACGGCACGGACAGCACGGTCGGCACACAGCACCCCGGTACGGCGCCCTACGGCCCGGCCGACGCCGAGCGCTGGGACCCCGAGCCGGACAAACGCCCCGGACGCACCGCCTTCCAGCGCGACCGCGCCCGCGTGCTGCATTCCGCCGCCCTGCGCCGGCTCGCCGGGAAGACCCAGGTCGTCACGCCGGGCACCCGCACTCCGGCCTGGGACGCCAGCCCGCGCACCCGGCTCACCCACTCCCTGGAATGCGCCCAGGTCGGCCGCGAGCTCGGCGCCGCGCTCGGCTGCGACCCCGACCTGGTGGAGGCGGCCTGCCTCTCCCACGACATGGGACACCCGCCTTTCGGCCACAACGGCGAGCAGGCGCTCAACGACTTCGCCTCCGACTGCGGCGGCTTCGAGGGCAACGCCCAGTCGCTGCGGCTGCTCACCCGCCTCGAACCCAAGCGCTTCGTCCCCGACACCCGCACCGGCGACCTGCTCAGCGTCGGCCTCAACCTCACCCGCGCCGCCCTCGACGCCGCCACCAAGTACCCCTGGCCCCGGGGCGCGCACCCCACCGACCCCGGCTCGCCGAAGTTCGGGGTCTACGAGGACGACCTGCCGGTGTTCGAGTGGTTCCGCAAGGGCGCCCCGCTCCACCGCACGTGCTTCGAGGCCCAGGTCATGGACTGGTCGGACGACGTGGCGTACTCGGTGCACGACTTCGAGGACGGGCTGCACGCCGGGCACATCGACCCCAACTGCCTGGAGGCCGAGCCGGAGCGCCGGGAGATCTGGGACGTGGCGATCGGCCGGTACGTCCCGGCGGACACCGGCCCGCAGGAGCTGGCCGAGGCGCTGGACCGGCTCATCGCCCAGGAGTGGTGGCCGCACGGCTACGACGGATCGGCGGTCGCCCAGGCCCGGCTGAAGGACGCCACCAGCCAGCTGATCGGCCGGTTCTGCCTGGCCGCCGAGACCGCCACCCGCCAGGCGTACGGCACCGGACGCCTCGGCCGCTACGGTGCCGAGCTGGTCGTCCCGCGCGCCACCCGCAACGAGTGCGCGGTGCTCAAGGCGATCGCCGACCGTTACGTCATGCAGCGCGCCGAGCAGGAGGAGATCCGCGCCGACCAGCGGATCGTCATCGCCGAACTGGCCGCCGCGCTGACCGCCCGCGCGCCCGAAGGGCTCGAACCGCAGCTGCGCGCGCTGTACGAGGCGGCGCCCGACGACCGCGCCCGCAAACGGGTCCTCGTCGACCAGATCGCCGCCCTCACCGACGCCTCCGCGCGCGCCCTGCACCGCTCGCTCACCACCCCCGGGACCGACCACCACCGGGTGTGACCTGATCGGGCCACACCCCCTTTCGCCACTACGCTGCGTGCGGGACGCTCGCAGTTGGCGCCGCGCAGCAAGCACCGAGGAGGCACAAGTGGTCGACGCACATCGGACGTTCGTCATCGTCGGCGGAGGGCTGGCCGGGGCGAAGGCAGCCCAGACGCTCCGGTCGGAGGGGTTCAGCGGCCGGGTCATCCTGATCGGCGACGAGCGCGACCATCCGTACGAACGCCCGCCGCTGTCCAAGGGCTACCTGACCGGGAAGGAGGACCGCGACAGCGTCTTCGTGCACGAGACCGCCTGGTACGCGGGCGCCGACATCGAGCTCCACCTCGGCCAGCCCGTCACCGCGCTCGACCGCGAGGCCCGCACCGTGGAGACGGGTGACGGCACCGTCGTCCACTACGACAAGCTGCTGCTGGCCACCGGCTCGGAACCCCGCCGCCTCGACGTCCCCGGCACGGACCTGGCCGGCGTCCACCACCTGCGCCGCCTCGCCCACGCCGACCGGCTGCGCAACGTCCTGTCCGCGCTCGGCCGCGACAACGGCCACCTGGTCATCGCCGGGGCCGGCTGGATCGGCCTGGAGGTCGCGGCGGCGGCCCGTGGCTACGGCGCCGAGGTCACCGTCGTCGAACCGGAGGCCACCCCGCTGCTGCGGGTCATCGGCCCGGAGCTCGGCCAGATCTTCACCGAGCTGCACAGCGACCACGGCGTCCGCTTCCACTTCGGCGGCCGGCTCACCGAGATCGTCGGCCAGGACGGCATGGTCCTCGCGGTGCGCACCGACGACGGCGAGGAACACCCCGCCCACGACGTCCTCGCCGCGATCGGCGCCGCCCCGCGCACCGCGCTCGCCGAGGCCGCCGGTCTGGAGATCGCCCCGCGCGAGCAGGGCGGCGGTATCGCCGTCGACGCCTCGCTGCGCACCAGCGACCCGCACATCCACGCCGCCGGCGACGTGGCGTCCGCCGCCCATCCGCTGCTCGGGACCCGGCTCCGCGTCGAGCACTGGGCCAATGCGCTGAACGGCGGCCCGGCGGCGGCCCGCGCCATGCTCGGCCAGGACGTCAGCTACGACCGGGTGCCCTATTTCTTCTCCGACCAGTACGACCTCGGCCTCGAATACTCCGGCTGGGCCCCGCCGGGCAGCTACGACCAGGTGGTCATCCGGGGCGACGCGGGCAAGCGCCGGTTCATCGCGTTCTGGCTGAAGGACCGCACCGTCCTCGCCGGGATGAACGTCAACGTGTGGGACGTCACGGAGAACGTGCAGAAACTCATCAGGGCCGGCCGGCCCGTCGACCCGGATGCCCTGGCCGACCCGTCGGTGCCCCTGGAATCCCTGGTCTGAGCGGCTCCGGGCCGGTGCGCGGGACGTCGCTCCCGCCTCCGCGCCGGCCCGGGACGGACCCCCGCCCGCGCCGTCCCTGTCCGAGCCCACCCGTAGACTTCAACGCGTGGCAGGCAGGATCAATGACGACGATGTGAAGGCGGTACGGGACGCGGTCCCGATCGACGCCGTCGTTTCCGAGTACCTCCAGCTGCGCAACGCGGGCGGGGGCAACCTCAAGGGCCTGTGCCCCTTCCACGACGAGAAGTCCCCCTCCTTCCAGGTCAGTCCGAGCAAGGGCCTCTTCCACTGCTTCGGCTGCCAGGAGGGCGGCGACACGATCGCCTTCGTGCAGAAGATCGATCATCTGACCTTCGCCGAGGTCGTCGAGCGGCTCGCCGCCAAAGCCGGCATCACGCTGCGCTACGAGGAGGGCGGCTACAACCCCTCCCACCAGCGCGGCGAGCGGATCAGGCTGGTCGAGGCGCACAAGGCGGCCGCCCAGTTCTACATCGACCAGCTGAACGGCCCCGAGGCCGAGATCGGCCGGAAGTTCCTCGCCGACCGCGGCTTCGACCAGGCCGCCGCGGCCCACTTCGGCGTCGGCTACAGCCCGGCCGGCTGGGACCACCTCACCCGCTTCCTGCGCGGCAAGGGCTTCAGCGACAAGGAGCTGATCACCTCCGGCATCTCCCAGGACGGCAGGCGCGGCCCCATCGACCGCTTCCGGGGCCGCCTGATGTGGCCCATCCGCGACACCGCCGGGGACGTCGTCGGCTTCGGCGCCCGCAAGCTCCGGGACGACGACAACGGCCCGAAGTACCTCAACACCCCCGAGACCCCGATCTACAAGAAGTCCCAGGTGCTGTACGGCATCGACCTGGCCAAGAAGGACATCGCCAAGTCCAGCCGGGCCGTCGTCGTCGAGGGCTACACCGACGTGATGGCCTGCCACCTCGCCGGGGTCCCCACCGCCATCGCCACCTGCGGCACCGCCTTCGGCGGCGACCACATCAAGATCCTGCGCCGCCTCCTCATGGACAACGGCAGCGCCCGCGTGATCTTCACCTTCGACGGCGACGCGGCCGGCCAGAAGGCGGCCCTGCGCGCCTTCGAGGACGACCAGAAGTTCGCCGCCGAGACCTACATCGCCATCGCCCCGGACAACATGGACCCGTGCGACCTGCGCCTGGTCAAGGGCGACGACGCCGTCCGCGACCTGGTCGAGCCCCGCACCCCGCTCTTCGAGTTCGCGCTCCGCCAGATCGTCGCCCGCTACGACCTGGAGACCCCGGCCGGCCGCGCCGCCGCGCTCGACGAGGCCGCCACCGTCGTCGCCAAGATCAAGACCGGCAGCATCCAGCGCGAGGTCGCCGTCCAGCTGGCCGGCCTCATCGGCATCCTGGACCAGGAGTACGTCGTCCACCGGGTCAACCAGCTCGCCCAGTGGGCCCGCGGCCGGGGCGGCGACCGGCGCGGATCCGCCCCCGCCGCCCGGGGCGGTGACCGCCGGGCCCAGCCCGTCCAGCCCGCGCCCGTCCCCGCCGGCCCCGCGCTCAACCTCCGCAGCCCCGCCCACCGCACCGAGCGCGAACTGCTCAAGCTGGCCCTGCAGAAGCCCGAGCTGGTCTCGCCCGCCTTCGACGCCTACGGGGCCGACGAGTTCACCGCACCGCCCTACACCGCCGTGCGCCAGTGCATCGCGGAGGCGGGCGGCGCCGAACAGGGCCTCGCCGACAGCCGCGAATACCTGGTCCGGGTGCTCGACGCCACGCCCAACGAGTCGGTCCGCAAGCTGATCACCGAGCTGGCGGTCGAGGTCTTCCACGGCAAGTCCATCGACGAGACGTACGCCGGCGAGCACCTGGTCAAGGTCCGCCTGCGCGCCGTCGACCGCCGGATCAACGACGTCCAGAGCAGCCTGGCCCGCCTCGGCAGCAACGTGGCCCCCGACCACCTGGCCGCCGCGCAGAACGAGGTCTGGGTCCTCCAGCAGTACGCCCGGAGCCTGAGCAACCACGGCGCCGCAGCGCTCTGACGTAACCGGGCCGTCACGGAACGGATTCAGAAAGTCACCGCACGCCCCTCGTGGCGACTGTGTGCCGTACCCCACACTGATGGCGGTGCCCTGAGTCATCGGAGCGCGGCCCCACCCCCGCGGTCCGGCAGCGATCACCTGGAGGTCGCCCCCGTGCAGACCCGGACCGTCACCGAAGCCGAGCGCGCCCCCGCCGTCCCCGTACAGGCCATGGCGGCGAACCACCCCGAGGGGGTCATGGAGGAGCCGGACGAGCCCCCGGAGCCGCGCGGGAGACCGGAGACCGGGCCCTCCTCGGACCTGTTCCGCCAGTATCTGCGTGAGATCGGCCGCATCCCGCTGCTCACCGCCGCCGACGAGGTGGAGCTCGCCCGGTGCGTCGAGGCCGGTCTCTTCGCCGAGGAACGCCTCGCCCGCACCCCGGACCCCGACACCCGCCTCGCCGTCGACCTGGACCGCCTCGTCGTCATGGGCAGGACCGCCAAGCGCCGCCTCATCGAGGCCAACCTGCGGCTCGTGGTCTCGGTGGCCAAACGCTATGTGGGCCGCGGCCTGACCATGCTCGACCTCGTCCAGGAGGGAAACCTCGGACTGATCCGGGCCGTCGAGAAGTTCGACTACGCCCGCGGCTACAAGTTCTCGACGTACGCGACCTGGTGGATCCGCCAGGCCATGTCCCGCGCCCTCGCCGACCAGGCCCGGACCATAAGAGTCCCGGTGCACGTCGTCGAGCTGATCAACCGCGTCGTCCGGGTCCAGCGCCGCATGCTCCAGGAACGCGGCTACGAGCCCACGCCCGAGGAGGTCGCCGCCCACCTCGACCTGACGCCCGAACGGGTCGGCGAGATCCTGCGCCTCGCCCAGGAACCCATCTCGCTGCACGCCCCCGTCGGCGAGGAGGAGGACGTCTCGCTCGGCGACCTCATCGAGGACGGCGACGCCGCGTCCCCCGTGGAGTCCGCGGCCTTCCTGCTGCTGCGCCAGCACCTGGAAGCGGTGCTCTCCACCCTGGGCGAGCGCGAGCGCAAGGTGGTCCAGCTGCGCTACGGACTGGTCGACGGACGGCCCCGCACCCTGGAGGAGATCGGGCGCATCTTCGGCGTGACGCGCGAACGCATCCGCCAGATCGAGTCCAAGACCCTCAGCCGGCTGCGCGACCACGCCTCCGCCGACCAGCTCCGCGGCTACCTCGACTGACGCGCACGCGCGTACACCCGGGGCAGCCGCGGAGCGGCCACGGCTCAGTCGACCTCGGCGACCGCCTGGGCGAACTGCGCCGCGTACAGCCGGGCGTAGGCGCCCCCGGCCTCCAGCAGTTCGTCGTGCGTGCCCTGCTCGACGATCGACCCGTTCTCCATGACCAGGATGACGTCGGCGTCCCGGATCGTGGAGAGCCGGTGCGCGATCACGAAGCTCGTACGGCCGTGCGCGAGGCCCGCCATCGCCTTCTGGATCAGCACCTCGGTGCGGGTGTCGACCGAGCTGGTCGCCTCGTCGAGCACGAGTATCACCGGGTCGGACAGGAACGCCCGCGCGATCGTGATCAGCTGCTTCTCGCCCGCGCTGACCCCGGAGCCCTCGTCGTCGATCACCGTGTCGTAACCGTCCGGCAGGGTCCGGATGAAGCGGTCGGCGTGGGCCGCCCTCGCCGCCTCCTCGATCCGCTCCCGGCCGACGTCGCCGGAGGCCCCGTAGGCGATGTTCTCCGCGATGGTCCCGCCGAACAGCCAGGTGTCCTGGAGGACCATGCCGATGCCCGAGCGCAGGTCGGCCCGCGACATCTTCGCGATGTCGACGCCGTCCAGCGTGATCCGGCCGCCCGTCACCTCGTAGAACCGCATCAGCAGGTTGACCAGCGTGGTCTTGCCGGCGCCCGTCGGGCCGACGATCGCCACCGTGTGGCCCGGTTCGACGTTCAGCGACAGGTCCTCGATGAGCGGCTTCTCCGGGTCGTAGCGGAACGCCACGTTCTCCAGCGCGACGCTGCCGCGCAGGATGCCGGGGTGCTCGCCCTCGCCCTTCGCCGGGTCGGCCTCCTGCTCCTCGGCGTCCAGCAGCTCGAAGATCCGCTCCGCCGACGCCACACCGGACTGCACCAGGTTCGCCATCGAGGCGACCTGGGTCAGCGGCATCGAGAACTGCCGCGAGTACTGGATGAACGCCTGCACATCACCGATCGACAGCGCGCCGGACGCGACCCGCAGCCCGCCGACCACGGCGATCAGCACATAGTTCAGGTTCGACACGAACATCATCAGCGGCTGCATGATCCCGCTGTTGAACTGCGCCTTGAACCCGGCCTCGTACAGCGCCTCGTTCTGCTCGGCGAAGTCCCGCGCGGACTCCTCCTGCCGGCCGAAGACCTTCACCAGGGTGTGGCCGGTGTACATCTCCTCGATATGGGCGTTGAGCTTGCCCGTCACCTTCCACTGCTGCACGAACTGCGGCTGCGAACGCTTGCCGACCTTCGCCGCCACGACCACCGACAGCGGCACCGTCACCAGCGCGACCAGCGCCAGCAGCGGCGAGATCCAGAACATCATCACCAGCACGCCGACGATCGTCAGCAGCGAGTTGATGAGCTGGCCCATCGTCTGCTGCATCGTCTGCGAGATGTTGTCGATGTCGTTCGTCGCCCGGCTCAGCACCTCGCCGCGCTTGGCGCGGTCGAAGTACGACAGCGGCAGCCGCGACAGCTTGGTCTGGATGTCCTCGCGCAGCTGGAACACGACCCGGTTGATCACCCGGATCGACAGCCGCGTCGACACCAGCATCAGCAGCCCGGCGCCGACGTACACCGCCAGCGCCATCAGCAGGACATCGCCCACCGCGCCGAAGTCGATGCCCTGCCCCGGCGTGAAGTCCACCTTGGAGAGCATGTCGGCCAGGCCGCTGTTGCTCCTGCGCAGGCCCTCGACGGCCTGCTCCTTGGTCGTGCCCGCGTCCATGCCCCGGCCGATGACACCGGCGAACACCAGGTCGGTGGCCCGGCCGAGGATCTTCGGGCCGACCACGGAGAGCCCGACGCTGAGGGCGACCGCCACCAGCATCATGTACAGGGTGTTCTTCTCGGCGGCGAAGCGCTTCAGCAGCCGCTTCGAGGACCCCTTGAAGTCCATGGACCGCTCGGTCGGCGCCCCGCCCGCCATCATGCGTCCGCCAGGCCCGGCCATTACGCGGCCTCCGCTTCCGTCAGCTGGGAGAGCACGATCTCCCGGTACGTGTCATTGCCGTCCATCAGCTCGTGATGGGTGCCGGTCCCGACGACCCGCCCCTCGTCCAGCACGATGATCCGGTCGGCCTCGCGGATCGTGGAGACCCGCTGCGCCACGATCACCACGGTCGCCCGAGCGGTCTCCCGCCCGAGCGCCGCCCGCAGCGCCGCGTCCGTCGCGTAGTCCAGCGCCGAGAACGAGTCGTCGAAGAGGTAGATCTCCGGCCGCTGCACCAGCGTCCGCGCGATCGACAGCCGCTGGCGCTGACCGCCGGAGACATTGGTGCCGCCCTGCGCGATCGGCGCGTCGAGCCCGTGCTCCAGGGCCTCGACGAACTCCTTGGCCTGGGCGACCTCCAGCGCGTGCCACAGCTCCTCGTCGGTCGCGTCCGGGTTCCCGTACCGCAGGTTCGTCGCGACCGTCCCCGAGAACAGGTACGGCTTCTGCGGGACCAGGCTCACCGTCTTCGCCAGCAGCACCGGGTCCAGCGTCCGCACGTCCGTCCCGTCGACCAGCACCTGGCCGTCCGTCACGTCGAACAGCCGGGGTACGAGCCCGAGCAGCGTCGACTTCCCGCTGCCGGTCGACCCGATGATCGCGGTCGTCTCGCCCGGCCGCGCCACCAGGTCCACCGACCGCAGCACCGGCTGCTCGGCGCCCGGGTAGCGGAAGTCCGCGCCCCGCACCTCCAGATGCCCGTGGGCGCGCAGTTCCCGTACCGGCTCGACCGGCGGGACGACGCTGGACTCGGTCTCCAGGACCTCCTGGATGCGCTCCGCGCACACCTCGGCGCGCGGGACCATCATGAACATGAAGGTCGCCATCATCACCGACATGACGATCTGCATCAGATAGGCGAGGAACGCGGTCAGCGCACCGATCTCCATGCCGCCGCTGTCGATGCGGTGCGCGCCGAACCAGACGACGGCGATCGACGACACGTTCACGACGGTCATCACCGTCGGGAACATCAGGGCCATCAGCCGGCCCGTCGACAGCGCCACGTCCGTCAGCTCGGTGTTGGCGCCCCGGAAGCGCCCCTCCTCGTAGTCGTCGCGCACGAACGCGCGGATGACGCGGTTGCCGGTGATCTGCTCGCGCAGCACCCGGTTCACCGTGTCGAGCCGCTTCTGCATCTGACGGAACAGCGGGCGCATCTTCCGCACGATCAGGCTGACCGCGATCCCGAGCACCGGCACCACGGCCAGCAGCACCGCCGAGAGCGGCACGTCCTGGCCCAGCGCCATGATGACGCCGCCGACACACATGATCGGCGCCGACACCATCAGCGTGAACGTCATCAGCACCAGCATCTGTATCTGCTGGACGTCATTGGTCGTACGGGTGATCAGCGAGGGTGCGCCGAAGCGCCCGACCTCGCGCGAGGAGAACGACTGCACCCGGTCGAAGACCGACGCCCGCACGTCCCGCCCGAGCGCCGACGCCGTACGGGCACCGATGTAGACGGCCCCGATGTTGCAGACCACCTGGGCGATGCTGACGACGATCATCACGCCGCCGTACTGGAGGATGTAGCCCGTGTCCCCCCGCACGACACCGTTGTCGATGATGTCGGCGTTGAGGGTCGGGAGGTAGAGGGTGGCGCAGGTCTGCAGCAGCTGGAAGACGACCAGCACCGCGAGTGGTTTCTTGTACGGACCGAGATAGGCCCGCAGAATTTTTATGAGCACGCGTGTCTCTCGGAGTCGGCGTAGGTCGGGGGAGCCGACCCATCTTCCGGCACCGCTCGCCGGGACCGCGAACGTTTTTATTCAAGTCCAGGTCAAAAAACGGACCCGGTCCATAATTTTCGCGGTCCCTCCGCACTCACCGTGCCGGGTCGAACGCCCCCGGGTGAATCTGGTCCCGCGTCGCGATGTACTGCTGACGCACGGCCTGCCCCACGGGAAGCTCCTCGCCGGGCTCCAGCACCTGCGCCGACGCGCCCTGCCAGGCCGGGGGAGTGCGCCCGTCGAGCGCCCCCTGCGAGACCCCGAGCGCCCAGGCCGCCTGCCGGGCCGCCCCCAGCGCCGCGTACTGGGCGGGCTGCGGTACGACCACCTGCGTCCCCAGCAGCGAGGGCGCCAGCTGCTGCACCGCAGACAGCTCGGCCGCCGCGCCCAACAGGAACACCCGCCGCACCTCCACGCCCCGGCCGCGCAGCACGTCGAGCGCGTCCGCCAGCGAGCAGAGCATCCCCTCGAACGCGGCCCGCGCCAGGTGCTCCGGCTTCATCGACTCCCGCCGCAGCCCGCACAGCGTCCCGGCGGTGTGCGGCAGCTGCGGGGTGCGCTCACCTTCCAGATACGGCAGGAGTACGAGCCCCGAGGAGCCGGCCGTCGACTTCAGGGCCAGCGCGGACAGCGCGTCGAGCCCTTCCACGTCCAGCATCTCGGCGGTGCCGCGCAGCGCCCGTACGGCGTTCGACGTGTGCACCACCGGCAGATGCATGCCCGTCGCGTCGGCGAACGAGGTGATCATCCCGGTCGGATCGGCCAGCGCCTCGTGGTGCACCGCCATCACGGAACCCGAGGCCCCCAGCGACACGACCGCGTCGCCGACCCCGACCCCGAGCCCGAAGGCCGCCGCCATGGTCTCGCCGGTCCCGGCCGAGATCAGCAGCCCCTCCGGCGTCATCCCGGCCGCGTCGGACGGGCCGAGCACCTCCGGCAGCGCCGCCTGGTGGCCGAGCGCCAGCTCCACCAGATCCGGCCGGTAGGACTCCGTCCCCGCCGACCAGTACCCGGTCCCCGAAGCGGCGCCCCGGTCGGTGGTCCGCCGGGCCGGCCGCCCCAGCAGCTGCCACACCAGCCAGTCGTGCGGCTGGAGCACCGCCGCCACCCGCTGCGCCTGCTCCGGCTCGGTGCGCGCCAGCCAGCGCAGCTTGGCCACCGGCTGCGCCGCCTGCGGCACCGCCCCGACCGCCTCGGCCCAGGCCTGCCGCCCGCCGAGCCCGTCGATCAGATCGGCCGCCGCGGCCTGCGTCCGCTTGTCGTTGCCGAGCAGCGCGGGGCGTACGAGGTTGCCCTGGTGGTCCAGCGGTACGAGCCCGTGCTGCTGCGCGGACACGCCGATGGCCTGCACCCCTTCGAGCAGCCCGCCGGTGGCGGCCTCACCGAGGGAGAGCAGCCACGCCTGCGGATCGACCTCGGTGGCCTTCGCCTCGACGGGGTGTGCGGCGTACCCCTCGCGCAGTACGGCGCCCGTGTCCGTATCGCAGACCACGATGTGAGTGAACGCGGAAGAACTGTCCAAGCCGGCGACTATGCCCATACACAGATTCTGCCGCACCTCCGGAGGTTTCCCGTACCGGTGGCGCGGCAGAAGCCGTTGCGGGGCCGACTAGGTGTTGGTGGTCCCCCAGTCGTCCTCGGCCCCGCCGTTCCCGCGCCCCCGCAACGACCGCACCCGGTCCGTCACGGACGCCGGCACCTTGTCGCCGACCTTCTCGCCCACCGCGTGGTACGCCTTCCCCGCGAACTCCCGGCCGCTCTGGGCCGCGGTCTCGCAGGTGTTGCGCACGGCCGGGTTCTGGGCGAACTGGCGTGCGGACTTCTTCAGCTGCTCGTAGCGCTCGCGCCCGGCCCGCGTGCCGAGCACGTAACCGAGGGCCACTCCGGCGATGAACGTGAGCCGGTACCGCATGGCTGCCACCCTTCCTTCGCTCCGTGCGACGTGTGCTGCCCGCCTACCCGCAGACGCCCGAGATCACCCCGGCCGATACCGATTGGCAAAGCACCCCCCTGCTTGCGCTAATGTATGTGTCGCAGCGAACGCGCGCCGCCCGGCATCCGCCAGGCAGGTACGTTCGAGGCACCGCAGCAATCCCCTGTAGCTCAATTGGCAGAGCAGCCGGCTGTTAACCGGCAGGTTACTGGTTCGAGTCCAGTCGGGGGAGCGCGATCCCCTGTAGCTCAATTGGCAGAGCATTCGGCTGTTAACCGGAGGGTTACTGGTTCGAGTCCAGTCGGGGGAGCGATCGGAAGAGGACCCCCTTCGGGGTCCTTTTTCGTATGCCCGGAACCGGCCGCCGGGCAGCGCCGTCTTCATGGTCAACAACAGCCGGGCATCCGCAGCGGGAGATCGTATGACCGGCTATGCTGCGGCAGACGGTGCGCACACATGTACGCGCCACGCCGAAACGGGGCGGTAGCTCAGCCGGTTAGAGCAGCGGACTCATAATCCGTCGGCCGTGGGTTCGAGTCCCACCCGCCCCACCCGTGCGTTGCCAGGAAGAAACGATCTGTCCTGCGTAAACGTGAGAACGGGGGTCACCACGCGCACGTGGTGACCCCCGTTCGGCCGTTCAGGCCGGGGTCCGGGCGGACTCCTACGGGGTGAGCCGGTTCGGACCGCGGAAGAGGAACGTGGCCTCCCGGATCGAGTCGAGGCCGAGCATCACCATCAGGACGCGCCCGAGGCCCATGCCCAGACCGCCGTGCGGCGGGCAGCCGTAGCGGAAGGCGTTCAGGTAGTCCTGCATCGGCTCGGTGCTCATGCCCTTCTCGGCGGCCTGCTTCAGGAGCACGTCGTAGCGGTGCTCACGCTGCGCGCCCGTCGTGACCTCCAGTCCCTTCCACAGCAGGTCGAAGCTGAGTGTCACACCCGGGTCGTCCTGCGGCCGCATGTGGTAGAAGGGCCGGATGCTCTTCGGGTAGTGGGTGACGAACACCCACTCGTGTCCGAACTCCTCCCGGACGTGCGCCGCGATCTCGCGCTCGCCCTCCGGGTCCAGGTCCTCCTTCACCCCTTCGGGGTCCCAGCCCTTGGCCCGCAGGATCTTCTGCGTCTCGGCCATGGTGATGCGCGGGAAGGGCGTCGTCGGCACCGCGACGTCAACACCGAAGGTCTCCCGGATCGCCTCGCCGTGGGCGTCGGCGACCTTGGAGAGGGCGTGCGTGAGCATCTGCTCCTCGAACGCCATCACGTCCTCGAACCCGTTGATCCAGGCCAACTCCACGTCCACACCGGTGAATTCGGTGGCGTGCCGGGAGGTGAAGGACGGCTCGGCACGGAAGACGGGCCCGATCTCGAAGAGCCGGTCGATCCCTGCGGAGATCGCCATCTGCTTGAAGAACTGGGGCGACTGCGCGAGGTAGGCGGAGCGGTCGAAGTAGCCGAGCTCGAACACCTCGGCGCCCGACTCGGACGCGGTACCCATCAGCTTCGGGGTGTGCATCTCGGTGCAGCCCTGAAGGTAGGCGTACTCGCGCATCCCCTGTTCGAGCGTGGTCTGCACAGCGAACAGCAGCTGGGCCTGCGGCCGGCGGCGTACGTCCAGGAAGCGCCAGTCCAGGCGGCCTTCGAGGCCGGTCCGGTCGTCGATGGGCAGCGGTGTCTCCGCCCGGTTCAGGACCTCGACCGACTCCGGGAGGATCTCCAGGCCGCCGAGCTTCACGATCGGGTTGTCGACCACGCGGCCGGTGATGCGGACCGCGGACTCGGACGTCAGGCCTTCCAGGGCGGCCTCGACCGCGTCGCCCTCGCCTCCGCGCCTGTGGGTCACCTGCACCATTCCGGTGTGGTCACGCACGACGACGAACTGCATCTTGCCCTGCAGGCGGAGTGTGTTCACCCAACCTGACACGGATACGGCCTGCCCGACGTGTTCTCGCAGGTCGGACACCCATACACGGCTAGTCGTGTGGATCATCGCAGCCCTCCGGGGGCGTCGTTCTGATCCCTTGGGGGCGCGGACGAGAAGGGTACTCGCGGTGCCACCGCGCCTTTACCGCGGCTCGGGGAGCAGCGGCCTCATTCATGCCCGATGACGGGGGCCGGCCGGCGGGGCATCGGGCCGTCGATCAGACCGTTCCTCCCCGCGCTCAGGAGGGTCTTCACCCCGGGGCGCGAGGCCGCCTTCCCAGCTACCGGCGGCTCTCTCTGCTCGCGTGGTCCCGCGGCTACTCGTCTCCGTCAACGTGTTGCGACCGAGCGTAGCGGCGACGGCAGGACCGCGCCGGGAAATCTGTCGCACGCGCGGGGCGGCTTCGTTCACCCTTGGAGGATGCCGAACATCCTTACCCCGCGCCCGCGGTACGACTCCACGGCGGTGCGTCCGCGTTGGAGCGAGCTTCCCCCTGGCGTCCGGGAGCTGATTGTGCGGCACGTGGGCGGTGCGGTGGACGCGGGGCCCAGCGCGGGGAGCGGCTTCACCAGTGGGTTCGCCGCGGTGGTTCATGGGAGCGGGGGCGCTCAGTTCATCAAGGCGGTCGACGGCGGGGAGAACGCCGTGATCGCCGATGGGTACCGGAGAGAGGCACAGATCAATCAGGCGCTGCCCTCGGAGGTCCCGGCGCCCCGTGCGCGGTGGATCGAGGAGCGGGGCGGCTGGGTCGTCCTCGGCTTCGACGCGGTCGAGGGCGGGCGCATGCCTGCCGAGCCGTGGCGGCCGGACGAGCTCAGGGCCACGCTGGACGCCTGTGCCATCACGGCGGAGGCTCTCGCGGTGCCGTCGCCGCAACTCCTGGAACTCGGCGTCGAGCCGCTCGACGCCGAGGGCGACTTCACCGACTGGCGCGACCTGCGGGCCGGCCGGACCAGGGCCGATTCGCTGCCTGCCTGGGTGCCGCTGGGGCTCCTGCCGCAGCTGGCCGAGCTGGAGGATCAGTGGCGGCAGGCCACCGCGGGCACCGCTGTCCTGCATCACGACCTGCGCCAGGACAACGTGCTCATCGACGCCCGCGGCGCCGCCTGGATCTGCGACTGGAACTGGGCGTGCCTCGGCGCGAGCTGGTTCGACCTGGTCCTCCTCCTGGCTACCGCGTTCGCCGACGGGCACGACGCCACGGCGCTCTTCGCGGCGCATCCCACCGCCGTAGGGGTCGCCGACGAGCAGCTCGACGCCGCCCTCGCCGCGCTCTCGGGCTTCTTCCTCGTCTCCGGCGCGCGGTCTCCGGCGGACTGGTCCCCGCATCTTCGGCAGCATCAGACCTGGTGCGGAGAGGTGGCCCTGCGCTGGCTGTCCGACCGGCGTGGCTGGACCGTCTGAGCGCGGTGCCCGGCCGGCCCGTAAGGCGCCGGTGGGTGGTCGATACCATTCCGCGTGACCGAATCCCTGACCGAATCCGATGCCGGCGCCGGTGAGCCGTCGCCCCGGGGCCGGATATTCGCCGACCTGACGCCGTTGCGGACCTCGCCCGACTACCGGCGGCTCTGGTTCGGGAACACCGTGTCCTGGGTGGGGCAGGGGATGACGGCGCTGGCCGTCTCGTTGCAGGTGTACGACCTGACCGGGTCGGCGTTCTCCGTGGGGCTCATCGGGGCCTGCTCGCTGGTGCCGCTCGTGGTGTTCGGGCTGTACGGCGGGGCCGTCGCGGACACCGTGGACCGGCGGAAGCTGGGGCTGGCCAGTGCGTTCGGGTCGTTCCTGCTGTCGGTGGTGCTCGTCGGGGTCACCGTCGCCGGGGTGGAGCGGGTGGGGGTGCTGTACGGGGTCGTCGCGCTCCAGGCCGTCTGCTTCGCGCTCAACTCGCCCGCCCGCTCCTCGATGATCGCCCGGCTGCTGCCGGCCGAGCAGCTGCCCGCCGCCAACGCGCTGAACTCGATGACCAGCACCACCGGCACGCTCGTCGGGCCCATGCTCGGCGGGCTCATCGTCGGGTGGTGGGGGTACCGCGCCGCGTACGGGGTCGACGCCGTCACCTTCACCGCGTCCCTCTACGCCATGTGGCGGCTGCCCTCGATGCTGCCCGAGCGGGACGCGGCGACGGACCGGAAGCGGGCCTCCGTGCTCGACGGGCTGCGGTTCCTCGGGACCCGGCCCAATCTGCGGATGACGTTCCTCAGCGACCTGTGCGCCATGGTCCTCGCCCAGCCCCGCGCGCTCTTCCCCGTCGTCGCCGTCCTCTGGTACGGGGGCGACGCGAAGACCACCGGGCTGCTCGTCGCCGCACCGGCGCTCGGGGCGCTGCTCGGCGGGGTGTTCTCCGGGTGGCTGGGGAGCGTCCGGCGCCACGGGCTCGCGGTGCTGGTCGCCGTCGGCTGCTGGGGCGCGGCCGTCGCGGTCTTCGGCCTCACCCGGCAGCTCTGGCTCGGGATCCTGTTCCTGGCGCTCGCCGGGGCCGCCGACACCACGTCCATGGTCTTCCGCAACACCATGCTCCAGGCGGCCGTCCCGGACGAGCTGCGCGGCCGGCTCCAGGGCGTCTTCATCGTGGTGGTGGCCGGCGGGCCCCGGCTGGGGGACTTCCTCGCCGGGTCCGCCGCCGATCTGACCTCCCCCGGGCTCGCCGTCACCGGGGGAGGCATCGCCTGCGTGGTCGCGGTGGCGCTGCTCGGGCTGCGGTGGCGCGGCTTCGCCCGGTACGACGCGCGCCACCCCGAGCCGTAGAGCCCGCTAGGACACCCGCTCCAGCGTCGGCATCTCGCCGCCCGTCGTGCCGTTGTCGATCAGCGAGAACGGCGCGCCCTCCGGGTCCGTCAGCGCCGCGAACCTGCCGAACGGGATGGTCATCGGGCCGAACCGCAGCGTCGCGCCCAGCGACTTCGCCTTCTCCACCGCGGCGTCGCAGTCGTCCACCGTGAAGTAGACGTTCACATACGGCCGCACCTCCGGCGGGAACTCGTCCCCCATCCTCATCCGCCCCAGGACCGGGTCCGCGCCCAGGTCGTAGAGCGTGAAGTCGACCCCGTCGTCCACCATCCGCTGCACGCCGTACCCGAAGACCGCGGAGAAGAAGGTGTCCGCCTGCTCCGGGGCGCGGGTGAAGACCTCGGCCCAGTTGAAGGCGCCCGGGACGGTCCGCGCCTCGAAGCCCTTGTGGGTGCCGGGCTGCCATACGCCGAAGGTCACCCCGCCCGGGTCGTCGGCGAGCACCATCGTGCCGAACTCGCCGACCCGCATGGGCTCCACCAGGAGCGTGCCGCCGTTGCCGCGGATCTTCGACGCGGTGGCCTCCGCGTCCGCCGAGGCCAGGTACAGGCACCAGCCGGGCGGCATCTGCCCGGGGCCCGGCGGCATCAGCGCGGCGACCGCCTTGCCGTCCACGTACGCCTGCGTGTAGTTGCCGTACTCGGCCAGTGTGTCGCCGAATGTCCAGCCCAGCAGCTCACCGTAGAAGCGTTTCGCGCCCTCCAGATCGGTGAACGTCGCGTCGGCCCAGCATGGTGTGCCCTCGGTCGCTTCTGCGGGCATCGTCGGTCATCTCCTTGCGTGAGGGCGGCCCCTTCCCACGCTAGCCACCCTTCATGCCCCCTGCCCGTCGGCACGTGGTCCCGCCACCGAGCGGGCCACGCCCAGATCCACCAGGTCCTGCGGGCGCAGCCGCAGTTGGCCGGCCGTGGCCCGGACCTGGTCCGGGGAACGCTTCAGGATCGCGGCGGCCAGTTCCGGTGCGATCACCGAGAAGTAGCTGTCCGGGGTGACGTGGGTGCGGTCCGGCGCGGCCAGGGCCAGCGCCCCGCCCGAGCCGCCCTCGCCGATCACCAGGGTGGTGACCGGGACCCGGGCCGCCGCGATCGCCGCGAAGGCGTCCGCGATGGCCGCGCCGGCGCCGGCCCGTTCCGCCTCGGCGTCGTTGGCCGCGCCCGGGGTGTCCACCAGCGTGAGGACCGGGACGCCCAGCCGGCCGGCGAGCCGGATCACCCGGGCCGCCGTGCGGTAGCCGGCCGGGCGGGTCGCGGTGCCGCACTGCGCCACGTACGCCACCGCCTGCCCCTCGCGCAGCCCGAATCCGCAGAGCAGCCCGGGGTCCGTGCCGCCGCAGCGGTCGCCGCTCAGCGGCAGCCGCTCGTCGAAGTAGTCGTCCAGATAGGCCCCGGCGCGCGGCCGGTCCGCCGCCCTCGCCCGGAGCACCGCGTCCCAGCCCGTCTCCGGCAGGTCCCTCGGCCCGAGGGCCGCCGGCACCGGGGCGGGGGAGGGCGGGGTGTCGTGGTGGGCGAGCAGGCCGAGCCAGCGTCCGACCGTGGCCGGCAGGTCCCCGGGCGCCACGACCGCGTCGATGGAACCGGCCGCGAGCTGGCCCTCGGCCCCGTACGCGGCGGGGTCGGCGCCGGCCGGCCGCACCCGCGACCCGGCGAACCCGACCTGCGCCCCCGGCAGCGCCAGGATCACATCCGCGCCCGCGCCCAGCGTGGCCCAGCCGCCGCCGGTCGTCGGGTCGCGCAGGACCGCGAGCTGCGCGGGGCCCGCCGCCCGCAGCCGGGCCGAGGCGCGGGCCACCCGGTGCAGCTGGGTCAGCGCGATCATGCCCTCCTGCATCCGGCTGCCGCCCGTGGCGATCAGCGAGACGAGCGGCAGCCGCCGGGTCATGGCCTCCTCGTACGCCGCCTCCAGCCGGTCCCCGGTGCGCTGCCCCAGCGAGCCGCCGAGGAAGCCGAACTCGAAGGAGATCAGGACGCAGGGGTGCCCGCCGACCGTGGCGGTGCCGTGGACGACGGACTCCTGCTCGCCGGTACGGGCGGTGGCCCGCGCGCGGGAGTCCGCGTAGCCGGTCCAGCCGAGCGGGCCGTCGCCGGCGGTGTCCTCCGCGGGGGCGGCGGACTCGGTGAAGTCGGCGGTGAGTGCGGCGATCGCCTCCCGTGCCGTCAGCCGCTCAGCCATGGAGCGCCCGCTTCATGATCTTGCCCAGGTCGTTGCGGGGCAGCGCGTCCAGGTAGCGGACGGTGCGCGGGCGCTTGTGCGGGGCCAGCTGGGCGGCGACATGGCCGGCCAGCTCCTCGGCGGCGGGCGGGGCGGCGGGGTCGGCCGGGACCACCCAGGCCACGATCCGCTCGCCCAGGTCCGGGTCCGGTTCGCCGGTGACCGCCGCCTCGCGGACGCCGGGGTGGTCGAGCAGCGCGTTCTCGATCTCGCCGGCGCCGATCTTGTAGCCGCCGCTCTTGATCAGGTCCGTCGCCCTGCGGCCGACGATGCGGACATAGCCGTCCGGGTCGAGCGTGGCCATGTCGCCCGTGCGGAACCAGCCGTCCTCGGTGAGCGCGGCGGCCGTCGCGTCGGGCCGGTTGAGATAGCCGGTGAACAGGTTCGGGCCGCGCACCTGGATCTCGCCGATGGACTCGGGGCCGGTGAGCGGGGTGCCGTCCTCCTCCACCAGACGCAGTTCGACGTCGCGCAGGGGCGGGCCGACCGTGCCGGGGCGCGGGGCGCCGTCGGCCCGGACGCCCGTGTTCATCAGGGTCTCCGTCATGCCGTACCGCTCGATGACCCGGCGGCCGGTCGCCGCCGCGATGCGCTCGTGGTCGTGGACCGGCAGCGCGGCCGACCCGGAGACCAGCAGCCGGGCGCCCGCGAGAGCCTTCGCGAGACCGGCGGACGCGTCCGGGTCCGCCAGCGCCTCCGCGAGCCGGTGGTACATGGTCGGTACGCCGAACAGCATCGTGCCGCCCGAGGCCAGCTCCCGGGCCACGCCCTCGGGCGAGAACCGGCCCAGGTGGCGCACCGAACCTCCCCGGCGCAGGGGGCCCAGCACGCCCAGGATCAGCCCGTGCACATGGAACAGCGGCAGCGCGTGGACGAGGACGTCGTCGGCGGTCCACTGCCAGGCGTCCTCCAGCGCGTCCAGCGACGCGGCGAGCGCCCGGCGGGGGAGGACGGCTCCCTTCGGCGGGCCGGTCGTCCCGGAGGTGTACACCACCAGGGCGGGGGACTCCGGGTCCGGCTCGGGGAGCGCGGCGGGCACCGGGCCCGGGGACGCGGTGGTGACGTCCACGCGGTCCAGGCCGGCCAGCGCGGGCGGGAGCACGTCGCCGGGGGCGGCCAGCACCAGGGAGGGCGCGCTGTCCGCGACGATGTGCGCGAGCTCCCGTTCCCCGGTTTTCGGGTTCAGCGGGACGGCCGGCACCCCGGCCCGCAGCGCGGCGACCACCGCGACGACGGTCGGCGCGCTCGGCGTGGCCCAGACGGCGACGCGGACCGCGCCGGTGAGCCGGGCCGCGAGGGCGGCCGTGACCTCGGTCAGCGCGGAGTAGGTGAGGGTGACGTCATCGAACCGGACGGCTTCGCGGGCGGCCGCCGGACCGGACGCGTCCTGGAGTGCGGGCAGAAGTGGCATCACCCTGCGCACCCTAGATCGGTACGGGGTCCCCGGCCCTGGAAACCGGCTCGAATGAGGCCCGCCTCACGCCCCGGCGCGCGCCGTGCCCCTCAGCCGTCCCGCTGAATGTTCCGCATCCGCCCGTACGCGTACACACAGCCCGCCAGCGCCAGGTCGGACAGCAGCATGAAACCGATCGAGTACGAGTTCTTGGCGCTGTAGATCGCGCCCATCACCAGCGGCGGCACGAACCCGCCGAGTCCGCCCATCGCGCCGACGATGCCGGTCACACTGCCCACCTTCGCCTGCGGGGTGACCTGCGAGACCAGCGCGAAGACACTGCCGCTCGCGGTGCCCAGGCCCGCCGCCATGACCAGCAGCGCGATCGTGCCCGTGGGGTCCAGCCGGGGGTCGAAGGCCTGGACGATCGCCATCAGGGCGGCCACCCCGAGGGCCACGGAGGTCACGAGCGCCGGGTGCACGCGGTCCGAGAGCCAGCCGCCGATCGGCCGGAAGATGACGGTGACCAGGGCGAACCCGGCCGCCTTCGTCCCGGCGTCGGTCGGCGACAGCTCGTACCACGTCTTCAGGTACGTCGGCAGGTACACGCCGAACGCGACGATGCCGCCGAAGCCGATCGCGTACAGCGCGGACAGCTCCCAGGTGACCCGCAGCCGGCCCGCCGCGCCCAGCCGGTGCGCCAGCGAGTCGGTCGGCACCTGGCGGCCCGGGTGGTCGTTGATCAGCACCGCCGACAGCGCGGCGAACACCACCAGGGCGCCGGCGACCACGAGGAACGGCAGATTGTCGCCGTGCTTGGCGATGCGCGGCGTGAAGTAGCCGGACAGCGCGACGCCGCCCATGCCCATGCCGAAGACGCCGAGCGCGAGACCGCGCTTGACGGGCGGGAACCACGAGTTGACCAGCGGGATGCCGATCGCGAACGTCGTGCCGCCGACCCCCAGCAGGAAGCCCACGGCCAGCATCGCGCCGTACGAGTTCTTCGCCGGGATCAGCAGCAGCACCGGCAGGATCGTCAGCGCCGAGGTGAGGGGGAACATCAGCCGCGCCCCGTACTTGTCGGTCAGCGTGCCCGCCGGGATACGGCCCAGCGAGCCCACCAGCACCGGCACGGCGACCAGCAGCGACTGCTGGAACGAGTTCAGGTCCAGGCGGTCCTTGTAGTCCGCCGACATGGGCGCGATCAGGTTCCACGCCCAGAACGTCAGCGTGAAGCCGATCGTGGCCACGATCAGGTTGCGATAGGCGGCGGAGCCCGGGGCGTCCGCGCGTGCGGGTGACTGCTTCACGGCTGTGTCCACACGGCCAGTCAAGGCCGGACACGGGCCGTGAGCCCGTCGGCATGCGCCGTACGGGGGACACCGCCCGCGCTTCGCATAGGCGTCGAATCTGTGACAATTGGGACCATGGATCGTCTGGACAGGGAAATCCTCGGTGTCCTCCAGGAGGACGCCCGGATCTCGTACCGCGACCTCGGCGTACGGGTCGGACTCAGCGCCAACGCGGCGGCCGACCGGGTCAGACGGCTGCGCAAGGACGGTGTGATCCGCGGCTTCACCGTGATCGTCGACCCCGCCGCCGACACCCGTACCGGGCTCGTTGTGTTCATCGACGTGACCCTGCGGATGGACACCACCAACGAGACGTTCGAACGGGCGGTGCTGGCCCTGCCCGGCATCACCGAGCTGGTGCACGTGACGGGCGCGCACGACTACCTCGTACGGGCCACCGCCGCCGACACCGCCGCGCTCGACACCCTCCTGCGCCGCCTCAAGCGCGAGGCGGGAGTCGCCCACTCGAACACGCGCGTCGCGCTGAGAGCGGCGCCGGGGCCGTGACCGGGCGCCGTGACCGGCCCGGTGACAGCGTTCAGAGCGGGGCCTCCCAGGTCACCGTCCCGGCCCGCGAACCGTCCGGCTCGTGTCCGTCGTCCGCGACCGTGAGCCGGACCGCGCCCCGGCCGTCCGGCAGGGTGGCCGTCGCGTCCACCTCCACCTCGATCGCCGACACCCCGGTCCGCCGGTGGGCCGCCGCCAGGGCGCCCCGCAGCGCCGCCAGCAGCCGTCCGCCGACCGGTTCCGACACCAGCGCGTCCACCGCCCCGGTGAAGTGCACCGACGGCTGGAAACCGAGCACCGCCGCCGCGCCCCCGGTCTCCCGCAGCACCTGGCCCCGGAACGTGGGGGGCGCCTCGGCGGGCGGCTGCTGGAGCGCGAAGATGGCCGTGCGCACCTCCTGGATCGTCGAGTCCAGCTCGTCGACCGCGGTGCCGAGCAACTCGCCCGTCTCGCCGGCACCGGCCCTGCGGCGCGTCGACTCCAGCATCATCTCGGTGGCGAACAGCCGCTGCACGACGAGATCGTGCAGGTCCCGCGCGATCCGGTCGCGGTCCTCGTACACCGCCAGCCGCTCCCGGTCGGCCTGCGAGTCCGCGAGCACCAGGGCCAGCGCCGCCTGCGAGGCGAACTGGGCGGCCAGCAGCCGGTCCAGATCCGTGTACGGGCGGGCGCCGCGCCGCCGGGGCAGGGCCAGCGTGCCGATGAGCCGCCCCCCGCTCTGCAACGGCAGCATCATGCTCGGCCCGAATCGCGACCGTACCGGTGTGGTCATCCGGGGATCGCTCGCCGAGTCGTCGATGAAGACGGCCTCGCCGCCCAGCAGTTGCACCAGGACGGGCGAGCCGGGCGCGATCGCCGTGCCCACCAGGCCCGCCGGGTCCTCCGGCGTCGAGGCGACCACGATCTCCATCCCGCCCTCGTCGGTGGGCTGCAGGATCACCCCGGCCGAGGCGTCGCTGAGGATACGGGCCCGCTCCGCCACCGTCGTCAGCGCGTCGGACAGGTTCTCGCCGGTGAGCAGGGTGTTGGTGACGGCCGCCGCCCCCTCGATCCAGCGTTCGCGCTGGCGGGCGCTCTCGTAGAGCCGGGCGTTGCCGATGGCGATGCCGGCCTGCGCGGAGAGGACCTTCAGCAGCCCCGCGTCGGTCTCGGTGAAGTGCCCGGTGTCCTTCTCGGCCAGGTAGATGTTGCCGAAGACCTCGTGGCGGACCCGGATCGGGGCGCCCAGGAACGAGCGCATCGGGGGATGGCCGGGCGGGATGCCCGTGGCGCGCGGATCGGCGGACAGGTCGTCGGAGCGAATCGGCCCCGGCGCGTCGACGAGCGCGCCGAGCATGCCGGTGTGCCCGTCGGGGAAGTATCCGACGGCCGCCTGCTCGGCCTCGCTCATCCCGCAGACGTACAGCTCGCGGATCGTGCCGCGCCCGGGATCGAGTACGCCCAGCGCCCCGTACCTCGCGTCGGTCAGGGCGGTCGCCGTGTCGATGATCTGCTGGAGCGTGGCCCGGAGTTCGAGGTCCGAGCCGACGCTCAGCACGGCCTCCAGGAGCCGGGGCAGCAGCGGCGACCGGGGCAGACCCCGGTCCGGCAGCGCGTCGGGTGGCTGGTCCGTCATCCGCCGGTCCCGCGGCCGGGTTCAGCTTGCCAGCGGGTCGAGGACCAGGGGGCTGATCTGCCCCTCCAGCATGGCGCCCAGGCCCTGGATCGCGCAGGTGTCGGGCCGCTCCGCGATGTGCACCGGCACGCCGGTCGCCTCGCGCAGCATCTGGTCGAGGCCGGGCAGCAGGGCGCTCCCGCCGACCATCACGATCCCGCAGTCCGCGAGGTCGGCCACCAGGTCGGGCGGGCAGTCCCGCAGCACCTTGCCGACGCCGTCCAGGACCGCGGTCAGCGGGCGGTGGATCGCCTGCCGGATCATGGCGGTGTCGACCTCGACGGACCGGGCGAGCCCGGTGGCGACGTCGCGGCCGTGGATCTCGGTGACCGAGGGGCCCTGCGCGGTCAGCCCGTTGCCGCTGAGCGCGAGCTGGAGGGGGCGCACGGACTGGCTGGGCAGCATCAGCTCGTGGTACTGGCGCAGGTGCTGGATGACCGCGTGGTCGATCGCGTCGCCGCCGATCGGGAGGCGTACCGCCGTCACGATCGAGCCGAGCGAGAGCACCGCGATCTGCGTCGTCGCGGCCCCGCACACCATGATCATGGTCGCGGTCGGCTGCTCGACCGGCAGCCCGCAGCCGACGGCCGCCGCGATCAGGGTGTCCACGAGCTCCACCCGCCGGGCGCCGAGGCCGACCAGGGTCTCCACCGAGGCCCGCCGGGCGAGCGGGTCGCTGTCGTGCGGGGTGCAGGCCGCCGCGCGCAGCCAGGGCTTGCGGCGCAGCTGGCGGCGGAGCTTCTCGCCGAGCAGGTGGCGCAGCATGCGCTGGGCCATCTCGATGTCCACGACGGTCCCGCCGGAGACGGGGCGGGCCACCCGGATGTAGTCGGGGGTGCGGCCCGTCATCTGTTCGGCGAGGGCGCCCACGGCGATCAGTGAACCGGTACGGGTGTTGACGGCGGCGACACTCGGCTCGTCCACGACGAGGCCGGGCCCCTTGACGTACACCCGGGTGCGGGCGGCCCCGAGGTCGACGGCGACGTGGCAGCGGCGCAACTGCTCAAGGCTGACGGTCACGGCGGGTTCCTCCCGAGAGCGTTGAGGGGTCCGACGGGCAGCCGGCTCTCCTGAAAGCGTGCGCCGTTCGGACCCCCCGCGCCCGCTGGGCTGAGCCGTAGGAGGGACGACCTGACGGCGTGTCGAGCGCGCCGCGCGACCCGGCCCCATCAAGCCCGTCCGGCGATTGAGGACGCCTGACCGGCAAGTCCCAGCCCGTCCGGCGATTGAGGACCCCTCAGCCCCGCACCACCCGCTGCAGCAACCCCCACGTGAACTCCGCGACACACGCACCCGCCCCGGACCCCACCCCCAGCGCGAACCGCGTCGGCGCGCTCCCCTCCATCGGCCGGGCCGGCGCGAAGGCCCGCGCCACCTCGTCCACCGTGCACGACCAGGGCACCAGGTCGTCCACCGTGCGCAGCACCGGCGCGGCAGCGCCCCGCGCCCGGACCAGCCACTCGTTCCACACCGCCCCGCCCGGCGCCACCATCACCTCGAACCGCAGGTCCGGCCAGAGCGGCACCGGCCACAGCAGCACCTCGCACTCAAGGTCGCCCAGCACCCGGCGGGCCGTCGATTCCGGCTCGCCGAGCACCGAGCGGTAGCGGCGCAGCGAACCCCGCCCGCGCGGCGCCCGGACCATGGCCTGCCAGCGGCGGTTCGCCTCGCGCATCTCGGCGGGCGTCGCGCTCAGCTCGTGCCGGGCGTCCTCCACGAGCCCCGGCTGATGGTCGGCCATCCGGCGCAGCAGGACGAGCTGGAACTCCCGGGGGCCGAAGGCGGCGGCGTTCATGCCCCCATCGTGCCCGTCCGCCGCTCAGGCGCCCAGCATCCGCCGCAGCAGATCCCGCAGCACCGTCCGGTCCGCGGCGGACAGCCCCGCCAGCGGCTCCCGGGCGAAGTCCAGCGCGTCCCGCAGCTGCGCGGCCGTCGCCGCCCCCCGCTCGGTGGGCGCGGCCAGCTTCACCCGGCGGTCGGCCGGGTCCGGGCGCCGCTCCACCAGGCCGCGCGCCTCCAGCCGGTCGACGATCCCGGTCACATTGGACGGCTCGCACTTCAGCTTCTGGGCGATCCGGCGCATGGGCAGCGGCTCGACGGACAGCAGTCCGAGGACCCGGGCCTGCGCACCGGTGAGGCTGTGGGCGGCGGCGGCCTGCTCGTACTCCTCGTAGTAGCGCGCCACGACGGTGCCGATGAGCTCGATGACTTCGAGTGTCAGAGGATCTGTGCGCGAGGGGGCCATGACACACAGGATACCCAGTTGCTTGACAACATGAAATATCCAGGAGCATGGTTGTTTCATGTGGTGAAGCTTTTCCGCCGCTCCGAGACCGACACCCCCACACCGAGGAGACCCCGAGCCCATGTCTGCAGCACTTCCCGCGTCCGGCCGTGAATGGCACCTCGTAGCCCGTCCGCACGGCTGGCCGAAGGCCGAGGACTTCGCGCTGCGTGAGGCACCGGTCACCGCCCCCGCCGAGGGCCGGGTCCTCGTGCGCAACCTGCACTTCTCGGTCGACCCGTACATGCGCGGCCGGATGAACGACGTGAAGTCCTACACCCCGCCCTTCAAGCTCGACCACCCCATGGACGGCGGCGCCGTCGGCGAGGTCGTCGCGTCGAACGCGGAGGGCTTCGAGGTCGGCGACCACGTCCTGCACGGCCTCGGCTGGCGCGAGTACGCGAGCGTCCCCGCCCAGCACGCGGTGAAGGTCGACGCCTCGCTCGCCCCGCTCTCCGCCTACCTCGGCGTGCTCGGCATGACCGGGCTCACCGCCTACGCCGGCCTCTTCGACGTGGCGTCCTTCAAGGAGGGCGACGCGGTCTTCGTCTCCGGCGCCGCCGGTGCGGTCGGCAGCCAGGTCGGCCAGATGGCGAAGATCAAGGGCGCCTCCCGGGTCATCGGCTCCGCCGGCTCCGACGAGAAGGTCAAGCTCCTCACCGAGGAGTACGGCTTCGACGCCGCGTTCAACTACAAGAACGGGCCCGTCGCCGAGCAGCTGCGCAAGGCCGCCCCCGACGGCATCGACGTCTACTTCGACAACGTCGGCGGCGAACACCTGGAAGCCGCGCTCTCCTCGTTCAACGTGCACGGCCGCGCGACCATCTGCGGCATGATCGCCCAGTACAACGCCACCGAGCCCACCCCCGCCCCGCGCAACCTCGCGCTCGTCATCGGCAAGCGGCTGCGCCTGCAGGGCATGCTCGTCGGCGACCACGCCGGCCTCCAGCAGCAGTTTGTCCAGGAGGTGGCCGGCTGGCTGAACTCGGGCGAGCTGAAGTACCGCGAGACGGTCGTCGAGGGCATCGGGAACGGCGTCGACGCCTTCCTCGGTCTGCTCCGCGGCGAGAACACCGGGAAGATGATCGTCTCCCTCGGCTGAACCGCTCTTCCCCGCACCCGTTAGGCTCATTCCAACCGTCGCGATCGTGGGCGCGAGTCGCGACGCACCAGCAGGAGGAATCCTCAGCATGACCATTCAGGACATAGCCGTCGCTTACACCGCCGTCGCCACCGCGGAGAACGGCCGTGACGGCCGCGTCGCCTCGGACGACGGCAAGCTCGACGTCGTCGTCAACCCGCCGAAGGAGCTGGGCGGCAGCGGCGCCGGCACCAACCCGGAGCAGCTCTTCGCCGCCGGTTACAGCGCCTGCTTCCAGGGCGCGCTGGGCGTCGTCGCCCGCCAGGAGAAGGCCGACATCTCCGGCTCCACGGTGACCGCGGCGGTCTCCATCGGCAAGACCGAGGCCGGCGGCTTCGGTCTGGAGGTCGCCATCACCGCGACCATCCCGAACGTGGACGAGGCGACCGCGCGGGCGCTCGTCGAGAAGGCCCACCAGGTCTGCCCGTACTCGAACGCCACGCGCGGCAACATCAAGGTGGAGCTCGCGGTCGCCTGACCGCCCCCGCACCGCTGAACGAGCCCCGCCCCGACCCCGTTAGGCTGACGCCATGCGTGATCTCGGGGCGGGGCTCGGCTTTCTGATCAGGGGCCAGCGCTGGGTGTTCGGCCACGGCAAGTGGTTCGGCATAGGGCTGCTGCCCGGTCTGATCACCCTCGTGCTGTACGCGGGCGCCCTCGTCGGCCTCGGCTACGGCGCCGACGACCTGGCGGCGTGGGCGACGCCGTTCGCCGACGACTGGTCCTCGCCCTGGCTCGGCCTGCTGCGCAACACGCTGACCGTGCTGGTCTTCGTCCTCGGCCTCTTCCTGGCCGTCATCACCTTCACCGCCGTGACCCTGCTCGTCGGGCAGCCCTTCTACGAGTCGCTGTCCGAGGAGGTCGACCGCACCGAGGGCGGCACGGTCCCCGAATCCGGACTGCCGCTCTGGCGCGAGCTGTGGATCTCCGCCCGCGACAGCGTGCGCATCCTGATACGGGTCGGGCTGTACGCGATCCTGCTCTTCGCGCTCGGTTTCGTCCCCGTCGCCGGGCAGACCGTCGTCCCCGTCCTCGGCTTCTGCGTCACCGGGTACTTCCTCGCCGAGGAGCTGACCGCCGTCGCGCTCCAGCGCCGGGGCATGGTGCTCAAGGACCGCCTCGCCCTGCTGCGCGGCCACCGCATGCGGACCCTGGGCTTCGGCGTACCGCTGGGGCTGGCCTTCATGCTGCCGTTCGTCGCCGTGTTCCTCATGCCGGGCGCCGTCGCCGGGGCCACGCTGCTGGCGCGCGGCCTGGCCGGCGACGGCGAGGAGGAGCCGGCCGGAAAGGGCGAGACGGTCGCCGAGGACTGAGCGGGCCGGGGCTCAGCGCACCGAGAACCCGTACACCGTCGTCGACACGAACTCCTCGCCCGGCCGCAGGACCGTGCCCGGGAACTCCGGGCGGTTCGGCGAGTCCGGGAAGTGCTGGGTCTCCAGGGCGATCCCGGCGCACGGGCCGAACGGCCGGCCGTCGAAGTGGTCCGCCGTGTACAGCTGGAGGCCGGGTTCCGTCGTCGTGACCGTCAGGACCCGTCCCGACACCTCGTCGTACAGCTCGGCCGCCGCGGCCTTCGCGTCCGCGTCGAGCACGAAGTTGTGGTCGTACTCCTTGGTCACCGGCCGGGCCTCGCGGAAGTCGAACCGGGTGCCCTCCACCGGCAGGAACTCACCGGTCGGCAGCGACTCCGCGTCCACCGGCGTGACCGCCCCCGCCGCGATCCGCAGCCGCTGGCCGAGCGCGCTGCCGCTGTCGGCGCCCGCGAGGTTCCAGTAGGTGTGGTTCGTCAGGTTCAGCACGGTCGGCGCGTCCGTCACCGCCCGGTACGCGATGCGCAGCGCGCCGCCCTCGTCCAGGGTGTACGCCGCCGTCAGCTCCACCCGCCCGGGGAAGCCCTCCTCGCCGTCCGCCGAGACGAGGGACAGCTCCACCCCGTCCGCGATCTCCCGCGCGTCCCAGACCCGCTTGTCGAAGCCGCACGCCCCGCCGTGCACATGGTTGCGGCCCTCGTTGCGCGTGAGGTGGTGCGTCCGGCCGTCCAGCTCGAAGGACGCCCCGCCGATCCGGTTCGCGTACCGGCCGACCAGCGCCCCGAAGTACGGCCCGGCGTACTCCTGGTACGAGGCCAGGTCCGGCAGCCCGAGCGCGATCCCGGCCGGCACCCCGTCCCGGTCCGGCACCTCGGCCGACTGCACGATGCCGCCGTACGTCAGGACGCGCACCCGCGTGCCGTTCCGCTCCAGCGTCCAGCGCTGCACGGCGGTGCCGTCCGCGAGGGTGCCGAAGTGCTCCGTACTCATCACCGTGTTCGAACCCGTCTGCATGATCAGCGACTTTACGCGGGCGGGCGCACCGCCGTGACGTTGCGGTAGGCGATCTCGGCGAGCCTGGCCTGGCCGTTGCGGCCGGGGTGGAACCAGTCCCACTGGCTGAGCTGCTTGCCGGTGAACCGGTAGTCGAACACCGCCCCGCCGTCGTACCGGCAGCGGCTGTCCTTCGCGCACACCTCGCGCAGCACCTCGTTGTACGCCACGACGCGCTCCTGCACCGCCGTGCGCCGGGCGACCGCCGCCGCGCCCATGTCGTCCGCGTCGCTCAGCATCGACTTGCAGATGCCCAGTTTCCAGATCTGCTTGCCCAGCTGGTTGGCCCGCCCCTGCGACCACAGCCGCTTCAGGTCCGGCACGCTCGACACATACACCTGCGCCTTCGGCGCCCCGCTGCGCAGCCTGCGCATCGATGTCTCGAACGACCGCCGGAAGTCGGCCACCGGGGTCATGGTCCGCACCGAGTCCCGGCAGGCGTCGTTGGCGCCGATCATCACGGTCACCAGGTCCGGGTCCTCGTCCGCCGCCAGCGCCATCTGCTCCGGCAGCTGGGCCATCCGGGCGCCCGTCACCGCGTGGTTCCAGCTGTGGTCCGCCGCGCCGGAAGCACCGAGGAGGCGTACCGCCAGACTGCGTACGGAGCTGTCCGTGCCGGTCGACCAGGAGACCTCCGGGCAGTCGGCCAGCACCGAGCAGGCGTCGAAGCCACGCGTGATCGAGTCCCCGACCGCGGCGATCGAGGCGGGCTTCGGGTCCCAGACCGGGCCCGCCGCCGGGGACGGCCTGCGCTCGGCCGGTGCCGAGCCCTTCGTCGTCCCGTCGGGCCCCGAGTCGCAGCCGGCCAGCGCCGCCGTGCCGAGGCAGGACAGGGCGGCCAGCCCGGCCAGTGCGGTGCGCGAGCGGTGCCGTACGGACCGATCCGGCATGGCCTGGTCTCCTCCTGTTCATGCCCAAACGCTCCGCCGGGTGAAGACTGAGCGAAGAAGGGCCCCGGGACCGACGGTACGTCACACCCCGGACTCCCGGGCGCGGTAGCTTTTCCCCGTCGAACCAGTGGCTCCTGCGGTGCCCGGCTCCACTCGGGTGGCATCCGAACATCACACCACGTCACATACTGTCGCTTTTCCGGAGAATAACTCCCGATGCTGTTTACTGATGACAGGCCGCTGGGGAAGGCGAACCTCGTCCCACACTGGAGGTCCCGGTGACGACACGTGGAGTCCTGTACGTTCACTCCGCACCGCGCGCGCTCTGCCCACACGTCGAATGGGCGGTGGCGGGAGTCCTCGGCGGGCGGGTGCAGCTGGACTGGATCAGACAGCCGGCCGCGCCGGGCACCTGGCGCTCCGAATTCTCCTGGCAGGCACGGCCCGGCACGGCGTCCAAGCTGGCGTCCGCGCTGCGCGGCTGGGACCTGCTCCGCTTCGAGGTGACGGCGGAGCCGTCTCCCGCGGCGGAGGGCGAGCGCTACAGCTCGACGCCGACGCTGGGCATCTTCCACGCCGTCACCGGCATGCACGGCGACATCCTGGTCCCGGAGGACCGCCTCCGCGCCGCGCTGGCCCGCTCGGCGGGCGGCGAGACGGACCTGGCGGCGGAGGTCGCCAAGCTCCTGGGCAAGCCGTGGGACGACGAACTGGAGTCCTTCCGCCATGCGGGCGAGGGCGCGCCGGTCCGCTGGTTGCACCAGGTCGTATAACCCGGGGCTCCGGGCGGCACGACCAAGCCCCTCCGGCGATTGAGGAGCGGGGGCCCGGGGGCAGAGCCCCCGAAACCACGACGAAGCCCGCGCCCCCACACGGGGGGCACGGGCTTCACGTACAAGCGACGCGCTTCGCGCGTCAGACGCTGCGGAACGCCAGCACCACGTTGTGGCCGCCGAAGCCGAACGAGTTGTTGATCGCCGCGATCGGCCCCTCCGGCAGCGCCCGGGGCGCGTCCCGCACGATGTCCGCGTCGACCGACTCGTCCAGGTTCTCGACGTTGATCGTGGGCGGAGCCATCCGGTGGTGCAGCGCCAGGACCGTCGCCACGGTCTCGATGCCGCCCGCGCCACCGAGCAGGTGACCCGTCATCGACTTCGTCGCGGAGATCGCGACATGGTCCAGGTCCTCGCCCAGCACCGAGCGCAGGGCCTTGACCTCCGCGATGTCACCCTGCGGCGTGGACGTCGCGTGGGCGTTCAGGTGGGCGATCTCCGACGGCTTGAGGTCCGTCTGGTCCAGCAGGTTCTGCATGGCCGCCGCGATACCGCGGCCCGTCGGCTCCGGCTGCGCGATGTGGTGGGCGTCGGCGGACAGACCCTGGCCCAGCACCTCGCAGTAGACCCGGGCGCCACGCGCCGCCGCGTGCTCCGCGGACTCCAGGACGACGACGCCGGCCCCCTCGCCGAGGACGAAGCCGTCGCGGCCCACGTCGTACGGGCGCGAGGCCTTCTCCGGCTCGTCGTTGCTCTTGGACATCGCCATCATGTTGGCGAACGCGGCGATCGGCAGCGGGTGGATCGCCGCCTCGGTGCCGCCGGCGAGGACCACGTCGGCACGGCCGGTGCGGATCATCTCGACGGCGTACCCGATCGCCTCGGCACCCGACGCGCAGGCCGAGACCGGGGTGTGGACGCCCGCCTGGGCGTTCACCTCGATGCCGACGTTGGCGGCCGGGCCGTTGGGCATGAGCATGGGCACGGTGTGCGGGGAGACGCGGCGAACGCCCTTCTCCTTCAGCACGTCGTACTGGTCGAGCAGGGTGATCACGCCGCCGATGCCGGAGGCGATCACCGAACCCAGCCGCTCGGGCTGGATCGTTTCGTCCTCACCGGCCTTGCCGGTGAAACCCGCGTCCGCCCACGCCTCGCGGGCCGCGATCAGCGCGAACTGCGCCGAGCGGTCCAGACGGCGGGCGAGCGGACGGGGCAGGACGTCAGCGGGATCGACGGCCGCCAGGGCCGCGATCCGGACAGGCAGTTCGGCGAAACGTTCGCCCTCGAGGGGCTTGACACCGGAACGGCCGGCCATCAGGCCTTCCCAGGTCGATGCGGAATCGCCACCCAGCGGAGTGGTTGCGCCGATACCGGTGACGACCACGGTGCGATTGGTCGAGTTCACTGGAAAATCTTCTCCACGTGTAGAGGGTCGTGAATCAGCGGCGCCACCGCCGGGTGGCGACACACGAACCGGCTGGATCAGGCCTGGTGCTTGAGGATGTAGTCCGCGGCGTCGCCGACGGTCTTGAGGTTCTTGACGTCCTCGTCGGGGATCTTCACGTCGAAGCGCTCCTCGGCGGCGACGACGACCTCGACCATGGACAGCGAGTCGACATCCAGGTCGTCCGTGAAGGACTTGTCCAGCTGGACGTCCTCGGCCGGAATACCGGCGATCTCGTTGACGATGTCGGCGAGACCCTTGACGATCTCTTCCTGCGTGGCGGCCATGTCGGCGCTCCTTCGGTGTTTATCTGCTGGGTTCGGGCTTCCGGGTGAAAAGACCCGGTGTGCCTAGGGGAGGGTAACGACCGTCGCGGCGTAGACGAGACCCGCCCCGAAGCCGATGACGAGAGCGGTGTCCCCGCTCTTGGCCTGACCGGTCGCCAGGAGCCGCTCCATCGCGAGCGGGATCGAGGCGGCGGAGGTGTTGCCGGTGGTCTCCACGTCACGGGCGACCGTGACGCTCTCCGGCAGCTTGAGCGTCTTCACCATCGAGTCGATGATCCGCATGTTGGCCTGGTGCGGGATGAAGACATCCAGGTCTTCCGGGGCGATCCCGGCCGCGTCCAGCGCCTGCTGGGCGACCTTCGCCATCTCGAAGACGGCCCAGCGGAAGACCGCCTGGCCCTCCTGCGTGATGGCGGGGAACTTGATCTCGCCGCGGTCGTTGAGGGGCAGCTTCGTGACGTCGCCGACCTGGAAGTCGTTCCACGCCACGGTCTGCTTGATCGTCTCGGACTTGTCGCCCTCGGAGCCCCAGACGGTCGGGCCTATGGCGGGCACCTGGGAGGGGCCGACGATGACCGCTCCGGCGCCGTCGCCGAACAGGAACGCCGTCGCCCGGTCCGTCAGGTCGGTGAGGTCGCTCAGCCGCTCGACACCGATGACGAGCACGTACTCCGCCGAGCCCTCGACGATCATGCCCTTGGCCAGGGTCAGCCCGTAGCCGAAGCCCGCGCAGCCGGCCGAGATGTCGAAGGCGGCGGGCTTGCCGGCGCCGACCTTGTGGGCGATCTCGGTCGCGATGGCCGGGGTCTGCTTGAAGTGCGACACCGTGGAGACGATGACCGCGCCGATCTGCTCCGGGGTGATCCCGGCGTCCGCGACGGCCTTGCCCGCGGCCTCGACGGACATCGCGGCCACGGTCTCCTCCTCGGAGGCCCAGTGGCGGGTCGCGATGCCGGAGCGGGAGCGGATCCACTCGTCGGACGAGTCGATCGTCTCCAGGATGACCTCGTTGGGGACCACCCGGGTCGGCCGGTAGCCGCCGACACCCATGATCCGCGCGTACGGAGCGCCCTGGCTGGGCTTGATCTTCGACATGCTCTCGGGCTCCTTAGGCGCCCGCGTGCTCAGCGATGAGCGCGCGGGCCGCGTCGAGGTCGTCGGGGGTCTTGAGCGCGAGGGTCGGGATGCCGGGCAGCGCCCGCTTCGCCAGACCGGTGAGCGTGCCGCCGGGGCAGGCCTCGATCAGCGCGGTGACGCCGAGCGCCTTGAAGGTCTCCATGCACAGGTCCCAGCGGACCGGGTTGGCGACCTGGCCGACGAGCCGGGTGATGACCTCGTGGCCGGTGGCGACGGTCTTGCCGTCCGCGTTCGAGACGTACGTCACGGACGGGTCGGAGACATCCAGGTCACCGGCCGCCGCGCGCAGCCGCTCGACGGCGGGAGCCATGTGGTGCGTGTGGAACGCGCCGGCCACCTTCAGGGGCACCACGCGGCGCACACCCTCCGGCTTGTCCTCGGTGAGCGCGGCGATCTGCGCGGCGGTGCCGGCCGCGACGATCTGGCCGCCCCCGTTGACGTTCGCCGGGGTCAGCCCGAGCTTCTCCAGGTGCTCCACGGTGACCTCAGGGTCGCCGCCGAGCAGCGCCGCCATCCCGGTCTCGGTGACGGCGGCGGCATCGGCCATGGCGAGACCGCGGGTGCGTACGAAGCGGAGCGCGGCCTCGTCGCCGATGACTCCGGCGAGGGCGGCCGCGGTGATCTCACCGACGCTGTGGCCCGCGACGACACCCGGCGAGGCGTCGAGCGCGGCGGCCGAGAGCAGACCGGCGGCGACCAGCAGCGGCTGGGCCACCGCGGTGTCGCGGATCTCCTCCGCGTCGGCCTTGGTGCCGTAGTGGGCGAGGTCGAGCCCGATGGCGTCGGACCAGGCCGCGATGCGGTCGGTGGCACCGGGGAGGTCGAGCCAGGGAGTCAGGAAGCCGGGCGTCTGAGCGCCTTGGCCGGGAGCGACGAGTACGAGCACCCTCACACTCTCTCTTGTGAACGGTCCCGAACACCCGTGGGGACAGGGACGAAGAACCGTAGGGGGAATTGTTGATGTCCGACAAAAGTCTAGGACTGCGTATCCCGGTCGGCCAGACGCCCCAGGATGAGGGCGATTCGCAGAGTGAACGCCGAGCGGACATCGGAAGGTGACCAGCCGGTGACGTCTGTCACACGTCGGAGCCGGTAGCGCACGGTGTTGGGATGCACGAACAGCATCCTGGCCGCACCCTCCAGGCTGCTCGCCTGCTCCAGATACACACTCAGCGTCTCCAGGAGCGCGGAGCCCGCCTCTTCGAGCGGTCTGTAGATCTCCTCCACCAACTGCTCGCGCGCGGCGGGGTCGCCCGCCATCGCGCGCTCCGGCAGCAGGTCGTCCGCGAGCACCGGCCGCGGCGCGTCCTGCCACGCCCCGCACGCCTTCAGTCCGGCCGCGGCGGCCTGCGCGGACCGGGTCGCGGCCAGCAGGTCCGCCACCACCGGGCCGGCCACCACGGGGCCCGCCGCATACGGTCCGATCAGGGCCTTCGCCACCTGGAGCGGGTTGTCGCTGCCGCCCGCGATGACCACCAGTCGGTTGCCGAGGACTCCCGTGAGGACCTGGAGCTTGGCGTGCCGGGCGGCCCGCCGGATCGCCTCCACGGTCAGCTCGCTGTCCCCGTCCGGGGCGGTGCCGAGCAGGACGCAGACGTGCTCCGGCGAGTTCCAGCCGAGCGCGGCGGCCCGGGAGACGGCGCCCTCGTCGGCCTCGCCGGACAGCACGGCGTTCACCACGAGCGACTCCAGCCGGGCGTCCCAGGCGCCCCGGGCCTCGGCCGCCTGCGCGTACACCTGGGCGGTCGCGAACGCGATCTCGCGGGCGTAGACGAGCAGCGCCTCGCGCAGGACGGATTCGTCGCCGGGCGCGGCGACCTCGTCGATCGCGGCCTCCATCACCTCGATCGTGGTGCGCACCATCTCGACGGTCTGCCGCAGCGTGATGGCGCGGGTCAGCTCGCGCGGGGCGGTCCCGAAGACATCGGTCGAGATCGCCTGCGGGGTCTCCGGATGCCGGAACCACTCGGTGAACGCGGCGATACCGGCCTGGGCGACCAGGCCGATCCAGGACCGGTTCTCCGGGGGCATCGCCCGGTACCACGGCAGCGACTCGTCCATGCGGGCGATCGCGTTCGCGGCCAGCCGGCCGGAGGACTGCTCCAGCCGCTTCAGGGTCGCGGCATGGAGATGGGCGTCGTTCGCAGCGGGCTGCTCAGGATCGGGTCGGGGCACGGACACAAGACTGCCTTATCGGGACGGACGCACGGAGGGCCGGGGCCGGTGGCGGGTCGCTTCCGCCGCCGGCCGGGCTCTCCCCGCGTCGGCGGGCTACCGTGGACGGGTGATTTCCGTACACCGCGCGGGCGACCGGTTCGAGGGCGGGGACGGGGCGGCGGGCATCGAGTCCCGGCACTCGTTCTCCTTCGGCTCCTTCTACGACCCCGACAACCTCCGCTTCGGCCCGGTCCTCGCCTGCAACGAGGAGCGTCTGGCACCCGGGGCGGGCTTCGAGGAGCACCCGCACAGCCATACGGAGATCGTCACCTGGGTCGTCGAGGGCGAGCTGACCCACCGCGACTCGGCCGGTCACGCGACGGTGGTCCGCGCCGGCGACGTCCAGCACCTCAGCGCCGCGTCGGGCGTCCGCCACGTCGAACGCAACGACGGCGAAAGCCCGCTGACGTTCCTTCAGATGTGGCTCGCGCCCCTGGAGCCCGGCGGCGAGCCCTCGTACACGACCGTCCCCGGCATCGCCGACTCCACCCCGTACGCCCTCCCCGAGGCCGGAGCCATGCTCCATGTGCGGCGCCTCGCGGAGGGCGAGCGGGCGGCCGTCCCCGACGCCCCGCGCGTGTACGTGCATGTGGTGCGCGGGACGGTACGCCTCGGTGACGAGGAGCTGACGTCGGGGGACGCGGCCCGGATCACCGGCGGGACGGGGCTCGAACTGGTCGCGGCGGACACGGCCGAGGTGCTGGTCTGGGAACTGGCTCACTGACCGGGCGCCCCGGCCGCCGGCCGCGCGTCAGCGGGCGTGGTGCCGGGGGACCTGCTGCCGCGGGATCTCGCTCAGCCGCACCGGCGACGGGCGCCGACGGCTCCGGCCGGGGAACGCGTTGCGCCGCGCGGGCACCTTCGGGGCCAGGGCCACGAAGGCGAGCGGGGCGAGGACCGCGACGAGGATCAGCACGATGACGACGTTCATGTTCCTGCCTTTCGTCCGGCACTGATGGTCTGTCACTACATTTCGTAACCGGAAATCGACCCCGTAAACACGATGGGTGACGAAGGTTCTTGCGTGCGGGCGTCCTACCGGCGCCACATCGACCACATCGGCGGGCCCGACCGGAACGTCATCTCCTCGCGCACCTCGAAGCCGTGGCGGCGGTAGAACGTGAGGTTGCGGCTGTTGCTCGACTCCAGGAACACCGGCCGGCCGTCCGCGTCCGCGCGTTCCAGGAGGCCGGCGAGGACCGTCGACCCGCGCCCCGTCCCGCGCGCGTCGGCGTGGGTGCCGATGTACTCCACGTACCAGTGCGCGGGGCGGACCGGGTGCCGGTGCTCCAGGGCGAGCAACCGCACAGCCGTACGCGGCAGTTGGGCCCGGCCCGCCCGCAGCAGCGTGCCCGCGTTGCGCAGCAGGTAGCTCACCGGCAGCTTCCACGCGCCGGGCTCCGCCCAGACCGCCGCCACCGTGCGCGCCCCGTCCGTCCACACCCGGCCCGCCGGGACCTGCTGTGCCAGGTGCGCGGTGAACAGCAGCCGCAGCCGCCGGTCCCGGTCGTGCGGCATCAGCCAGGACCACACCGGGTCCTCGGCGTACGCACTGGCCAGCACGCCCGCGAGCGCGGGGACGTCGGACGCGGTGGCGCGGACTATGGCGTCGGTCATGGGCGGGGAGCGTAGCGGCGGTCCGTGACCCGCGGCCAGGGTCCCGGCAAGACCGGCCGACCGGCCAACGGGGCACGATTTTTGGCTATCACCGTGCGGGATCTCGACTGCGTGCCGTGGCCATGGAAATCTGCCGGTGCCTCAGGAATACGTCCACGGTTCGCCCGCCGTTCGTACCGGCGGCCTAGTTTTCGCAGGCGCGCGCAGACCCCCTTTCCCTGTGAACCACTCTCCCCCAGAGGTGCCCCGATGACTCTTCAGATCAGTGAGCCCCCCTGCCCGGACACCGACGTCCTCGACGACGAGCACGACGAGCACGGCGACAGCGGCGAGTTCGCCAACGAGATGCGCATCAGCCGGCGCGGGATGCTGCGGACGGCCGCCGTATCGCTCGGTGCCCTCGCCGCCGGCCCGGTGGCCGGGGCGATCGGCGGCGCGCGGGCCGAAGCGGCAGAGTACCGCCTGCCCAAGGGCTTCAGGGGCGACATGTCCGACCTGAAGCACGTGGTGATCCTCATGCAGGAGAACCGGTCCTTCGACCACTACCTCGGGCAGCTGAAGGGGGTGCGCGGGCACGACGACAAGCAGGTCCTGACGTTCCAGGACGGCACCACCGTCTTCCAGCAGCGGGACGCCACCGGGGCCGTAGTGACCCCCGCCGTCTCGACCGCGACCTGGAGCGACAAGCACAACTTCTACGGTGCCAACGGCGGGCGCTGGGACACCTGGGTGAAGGACAAGGGCGACCACTGCATGTGGTACTACACGCCCGACTACATGCCGTGGATGTACTCGCTCGCCTCCCAGTACACCGTCTGCGACATGAACTTCTGCTCGCTGCACGGGCCCACCATCCCCAACCGCTACTACCTGATGAGCGGCACGGCGGGCGGCGAGACCACCAACGCGGGCCAGAACAACTACACCCGCACCTGGACCACCGTCCCCGAACAGCTCCAGCAGGCGGGCATCGACTGGCGCGTCTACTCCGACAACAGCGGCAACGGCGTCGGCGGCAGCCTCCAGAGCGGCTACGTCGGCGAGTACGGCTGCAACGTCACCAACAGCTTCGCCTCCTTCGACCCCCGCACCGCCGACCCGGCCGAACTCGAACCGGGCACCGGCAAGGTCTGGAAGGCGAACTCCTTCGTCTACGAGGGCGCCACGACGCCCAACGACGACTCCGAGGCCAACCTCGACGCCGTCCTGCGCGACCTCGTCGCCGCCTGCGAGCCGGGCGCCGAGCACCCGCTGCCCGAGGTCTCCTGGGTGGTCATGCCCGCCGCGTGGAGCGAACACCCGGGCTTCGACACGGTGCACGGCGAGCGCTACATGAACAAGGTCCTCAAGACGCTCCAGAGCAACGAGGACATCTGGAACCACACCCTGGTGATCATCACCTACGACGAGAACGACGGGAAGTTCGACCACGTCCTGCCGCCCCGCCCGGAGGAGGGCACGCCCGGCGAGTTCGCCGGCACCACCCCGTACGGCTTCGGGCCCCGGGTGCCGATGCTGCTGGTCTCGCCGTGGACGCGGGGCGGTTACGTCGCCTCGGAGGTCTTCGACCACACCTCGACGGTGAAGTTCCTGGAGACCTGGGCCGCCCATCTGGGCAAGCCGTTCACCTGCCCGAACATCACCCCGTGGCGCCGCTCCATCGCCGGTGACCTGACGAGCGCGATCGACTTCGCGCACCCGCGCCCCGGCCCGGTCGTCATCGCCGACCCGGTCACCGGGACGCCGCCGAGGCCGCCGCGCGACCGGATGGAGCCGCGCGGGCTCTCCTTCCACCCGCATGCCACGTTCACCGAGGACCGGAGCGCGGGGACGGTGACCGCCTCGATGACCCTGACCGGCGGCCCGGCGGGCAAGGCGGTCAGCCTCCAGGTCTTCCCCGACCGGTATCTGCCGTTCTCCAACACCCCGTACACGGTCAGCGAGGCGGACCCGCGCGCGTACACCTGGGACACGACGCAGACCGACGGCAGATACGCCTTCTCGGTCTACGGACCCGACGGCTTCCTGCGCTCCTTCGCCGGTCAGATGGTCCCGGAGCACACGAGCACCCGGCACATCGGCCTTCCGCGCGTCGAGGCGCGGCTGGTCCGGGGGTGGCGCGCCGTGGTCCGGCTGGCGCTGCACAACGACGGCCGACACCCGGTCCGCTACACCCTGCGGGCCAACGACTACGCGGGAGGCACCCGCAAGGTCACCGTCCCCGGCGGCCGTTCCACCGTGGTGGACTGGCCCACCGAGCACGGCTACTACGACGTCGTGCTCACCGCCGACACCGGTACGGAGTGGACCCAGCGGTACGCGGGGCGGGTGGCGACGGCCTGAGTCACCCCGCCAGTTCCGCCAGCACCGCGTCCGTGAACGCCGGCCACACCTCGGCCGCCCACGGGCCGAAGGCCCGGTCGGTGAGGGCGACGCACGCCGCGCCCGCCACCGGGTCGATCCACAGGAAGGTGCCCGACTGGCCGAAGTGGCCGAAGGTCGCGGGAGAGGAGGAGGCACCCGTCCAGTGCGGGGACTTGGCGCCGCGGATCTCGAAGCCGAGGCCCCAGTCGTTGGGGTTCTGGTGGCCGAAGCCGGGCAGGACGCCCTTCAGGCCGGGGTGGACGACGGTCTGCGCGGCGAGGACCGTACGCGGGTCGAGCAGGCGGGGGGCCTGCACCTCGGCGGCGAAGCGCGCGAGGTCGTCGACGGTGGAGACGCCGTCCTTGGCGGGGGAGCCGTCCAGCGTGGTGGCGGTCATGCCGAGGGGTTCCAGGACCGCCTGTCGAACATATTCCGGGAACGGGATGCCGGCGGCCTTCGCGATGTGGTCGCCCAGGACCTCGAAGCCGGCGTTGGAGTAGAGGCGCCGGTTCCCGGGCGGGGCCATCACCCGGTGCTCGTCGAAGGCGAGGCCGCTGGTGTGGGCGAGGAGGTGGCGCACGGTCGACCCCTCGGGTCCCGCCGGCTCGTCCAGTTCCACCGCGCCCTCCTCGTACGCCACCAGCGCCGCGTAGGCGGCGATCGGTTTGGTGACGGAGGCGAGGGGGAAGCGGTGCGCGGTCGGACCGTGCGTACCGGCGACCGTGCCGTCCGCTCGTACGACGGCCGCCGCCGCGGTGGGGACGGGCCAGTTATCGATCATCGCCAGGCTCTGCATGCGTACGAGAGTAGATTCCGAGTCCCACCTGTCGGAACCCGCACCCGGTCCTGCTTGCTTCGAGTGCACTCCAACGTCATAGCGTGGAGGCATGACCGTGATGGAGACCACTTCGAGCCGGGCCGACATATGCGCCTCCGCCCCCTCGGCGCACCCGCGCCCCGACGGGCGGGACCGGTACACGATCAGCGAGGTGGTCGCCTTCACCGGCCTGACCGCCCACACGCTGCGCTGGTACGAGCGGATCGGCCTCATGCCGCACGTGGACCGGTCGCACACCGGTCAGCGCCGCTTCAGCAACCGGGACCTGGACTGGCTCTCCTTCGTCACCAAGCTGCGGCTGACGGGGATGCCGGTCGCGCACATGGTCCGGTACGCGGAACTCATACGTGAGGGCGACCACACCTTCGAGGAACGGCAGGAACTGCTGGAGGCGACCCGCCGCGACGTGAAGACGCGGATCGCGGAGCTCCAGGACACCCTGGCCGTGCTGGATTACAAGATCGACTTCTATGCGGGCGCCCGGGGGGCGCCGGAAGGGCCCAGTGCCTGATGACTGACAACAAGATCGCCACGGTGGAGCTCGGCAGAGGCGGCCCCCGGATCGGGGTCCAGGGCCTCGGCTGCATGGGCATCAGCGAGTTCTACGGCGACACCGACGAGGCCTCGGCCCGCGAGACGCTGGAGACGGCGCTCGCGGCGGGCGTCACCCTCTTCGACACCGCCGACATCTACGGCAGCGGCGCCAACGAGACCTTCCTCGCGCCGTTCGTCGGGGCGCACCGCGACGAGATCACCCTCGCCACCAAGTTCGCCATCGAGCGGCGCGACGAGGACCCGGACTACCGGGGTGTGAACAACGACCCCGCCTACATCCGCAAGGCCGTCGAGGCGAGCCTGCGCCGGCTCGGCACCGACGTGATCGACCTCTACTACATGCACCGCCACGACCCGGCCGTCCCGTTCGCCGAGTCCGTCGGCGCCATGGCCGAGCTGGTCGAGCAGGGCAAGGTGAAGCAGCTCGGGCTCAGCGAGGTGACCGGCGCCGAACTGCGCGAGGCGCACGCCGTGCACCCGATCGCCGCCCTCCAGTCCGAGTGGTCCCTCTTCAGCCGGGACGTCGAACGCAGCGCGGTGGCCGCCGCAGCCGAGCTGGGCGTGACGGTCGTGCCCTACTCGCCGCTGGGCCGGGGCTTCCTGACCGGGTCGTTCGCGGACGCGGGCAAGGAGCTGTCCCAGGGCGACTTCCGCGCCTCGCAGCCGCGCATGACCGGCGAGAACGCGAAGACCAACGCGGCGCTCCTGGAGCCCGTCCACAAGATCGCCGCCGCGCGCGGGGCGACCGCCGGGCAGGTCGCGCTCGCCTGGGTGCAGCAGCGTGCCCAGGTGCACGGCATCACCGTCGTCCCCATCCCGGGCACCCGCAGGAGCCATCGCCTCCTGGAGAACGTGGGCGCCACCCGCCTCACGCTCACCGACGACGAGCTGGCCCTGCTGGAACCGATCGCCGGGCAGGTCGCGGGCGACCGCTACCAGGACATGAGCATGACCTCGCTCGCGCGGGAGTAGCGGGCGGGTAGCCTCCGCACGAGGAACCGACTCAGGAGGCAGCACCATGGCGATTCAGCGGATGGACAACGTCGGCATCGTCGTCGAGGACCTGGACGCCGCCATCGCGTTCTTCACGGAACTCGGGATGGAGCTGGAGGGCAAGGGCGAGGTCCAGGGCGGCTTCGCCGACCAGTGCACCGGGCTCGACGGCACCCACTGCGAGATCGCGATGCTCCGCACCCCGGACGGCCACAGCCGGCTGGAACTCGCGAGGTACCTCAGCCCCGCGCTGATCGACGCCCCGCGCGACCGGCCGCACAACGTGCTGGGGACGCACCGCGTCATGTTCGCCGTCGACGACATCGAGGACACCGTCGCCCGGGTGCGCCCTCTCGGCGGCGAACTCGTGGGCAGCATCGCCCGGTTCGAGGACAGCTACCTGCTCTGCTACCTGCGTGGCCCGGACGGCGTGATCGTCGGCCTGGCCGAGCAGCTCGGCGGGAAGGGTTAGCGCCTTCCGCTCCGGTAGGCCGGGCTCGCGCCCTGGGCGATCGCCGTGAACGCGCGCAGCGACTCGGTGCCCGGGGCGAAGTAGCCGGTGTGCCCGTCGGCGTCGTCGGCGGGCACCCGGCGGGCGCCGAACCCGGGCGACGCGGGGTCGGCGCCGTGGCCGAGCCCGGCGAACTCGACGTGCGGGACCTTGCCGATCCAGTCGCCGGGGTCCTTCGCCGCCCACACCCGCGCCCCGGTGCGCAGCGCGGCCACGTTGTCCGCGCGCATCCCGGGGGAGCCGAGGACCACCAGGTCGGCGGCGTGCAGCCGGGGCGCGGCCAGACCGCAGACGACCGAGCCGTAGCTGTGGCAGAACACCGTGGTGACGGGCGTCCCGGCCGCCGCGAGCCCGTCCGTGAACCGGGTCAGCCGGACGGAGCCCGCCTCGGCCAGGGTGCCGCGCGCGGCGTCGAGGCCGAGGCCCACCGGGGTGGTGTATCCGGCCCAGGCGATCACGGCGGTGCCCGGACCGGTGCCCGCGTACAGCGACTTGGCCATGCCGGCCGGGGTGCCGTACACATCGGTCGTCCGGTCGAACGTGCCCGCGTCGATGTCGGAACCGGGCACGATCACAGACACCCGCCGGGCCGTCGCCAAGTCGCCGAAGACCTCCGCCACTTGGCCACGGCCGCGCGGGTCGAACGCCAGGATGCGGCGGTCCGGGTCCTCGGCGAGGTGCGCGTACCGGGGGTCGTGCGAGGCCTTCAGGGCCAGGGCGTTGGCCCGGTAGCGCAGTTCCGCCGGCGCCCCGTCCAGGTTGCCGACGACGAGCGGGTGCCGGACCGCCAGCGCCTGCTGCTCCGCGTCGGTCAGCCCCGCGAAGAAGCGGGCCACTTCGGCGGGCGAGTCCCTTTCCGGGTCGGGCAGTTCGCGCCCCAGCACGTGGTCGGCCCGCCAGGACGCCGTACCGGGCGGCGGGCCCGTGACGGCTTGCTGGGCGTTGCCCGTCACCCAGCCCGCCGTCCCCGACACCACGGTGGTCGCCAGCGCGACCGCGACCAGGGTCCTCGCATAACGCCGCATCCGCCCCGCCCTCCCTCTCCGGCCGCCCGGCCGTTCCCCGCGCGCTGTCCGGCGCGACGGGAGGAAGGTAGGAACGCGGTGGGTGCGCGGGCGTCACCCCGGGGGGCCAACTGCCGTGTGATACCGGGGTAGGGGGTGTAGCGGGTGCCTCGGGCGGAGCCGGGGACCACCCGCCCCGGGGGACCACCGCCCCGCCTCCCGGTCCGTCAGGCGGAGCGGGCCGGCCGGGCCGCCCGGTGATCCTTCAGGCGGAGCCCGGGACCACGAGCCCCGCCTCGTACGCGAAGATCACCGCCTGGGCCCGGTCGCGCAGGGAGAGCTTCGCCAGGACGCGCCCGATGTGCGTCTTGACGGTCTGCTCGGCGAGCACCAGCCGCCCGGCGATCTCCTGGTTCGACAGACCGCGCGCGATCAGCTCCAGGACCTCGGTCTCACGCGGGGTCAGCCCGTTCAGCCGCAGCGCGGCCCCACCCCGGGAGGCGGCCGACGGCTGCTGCCGGGCGAAGTCCGCTATCAGACGGCGCGTCACGGACGGCGCGAGCAGCGCGTCGCCCGCCGCCACCACCCGTACCGCCGCGATGAGATCCGCCGGGGGCGCGTCCTTCAGCAGGAAGCCGGACGCCCCGGCGCGCAGCGCCTCGTACACGTAGTCGTCCACGTCGAACGTGGTCAGCATCAGCACCCTGGGCACATGGACCACGCCCGGCGGCGGGTCCAACAGCTCCCGGGCCGCCGCGAGTCCGTCCATCTCGGGCATCCGGACGTCCATCAGCACCACGTCCGGGTGGACCCGGCGGCTGACGTCGATGCCCTGGCGGCCGTCCGGCGCCTCGCCGACCACGTCGATGTCCGCCTGCGCCGCCAGCAGGGCCGCGAAACCCGCCCGCACCATGGCCTGGTCGTCGACGATGATCACACGGATGGTCACGGTTCCTCCGGACTCAGGGGGCGTCGGCGGGCCCGGCCGGGGGCAGCGGCAGCCGCGCGGCGACCCGGAACCCCCCGTCCGGCAGCGGCCCGGTGTCCAGCGAGCCGCCGGTCAACCGTACGCGTTCGCGCATCCCGACGAGACCGTGCCCCGTTCCCGCCGTCTCCAGCGGCGAAACCGGCTGCTCCGGCGGGCCGTTGACGACCAGCACCGTCAGATGCGCCCCGTCCGACGTGACCGAGACCCGGGTGCGGGCGCCGGGCGCGTGCCGGACCACATTGGCCAGCGCCTCCTGCACGATCCGGTACGCCGACAGGTCCACGGCCGGGGGTACGTCACCCAGGTCCGCGGCCAGCGACAGCTCGGCCGGCAGCCCCGCGCGTACCGTCGCCTCCACCAGCTGCTGCAAGCGGTCGATCCCCGGCTGCGGGGCGCGCTCGCCCTCCGTGCCGTCGCCGCGCAGCACCACGAGCAGCCGCCGCATCTCGGTCAGCGACTCCCGCGCGCTCGCCGCGATCGTCCCGAACTCCTCGCGCGCCTCGTCCGACAGCCCGGGGAGCCGGTAGGGCGCGGAGTCGGCCTGGACGGTGATCACGGACATGTGGTGGGCGACCACGTCGTGCAGCTCGCGGGCGATCCGGGCCCGCTCCTCCAGCAGCGTCCGGCGGGCGCGCTCCGCCTCGCTGACGGTCTCCTGCTCGGCGAGCCGGCGCTGTGCGACGCGCCGTTCCCGTACCGCCGCGCCGATCACCAGCACCACGGCCCCGAACAGGGGCAGGAGCAGCGCGCTGCCGTTGCTGCGGTCCGCGCGGGTCAGATGGAGGATGAGGCTCGCCGCGCCGGTCGCCAGCCAGACGGCGACGAGGACGCGCCGGGATCTGCGCAGGGCCAGCGCGAGGAGCAGGAAGAGGTAGGCGATCAGCGGCGCGGGCGGCCACGGCCACACGTCGTACGCGCGGGCCGGCTGCCCGAGGAGCACCAGCGCGCCCGCGATGTCCGCCGGGAAGATGATCCACCACGCCCACAGCGGCCGCCGCGCCAGGAGCAGCAGGGGCGCGGCCTGGGTGACGGCAAGGGTGGTGGCGACCGCGATGTCGAGGCCGTACTGATCGAGAAGGTTGGCCAGGGTGACGGGGAGGAAGAGCGCTGTCAGGGCGACGGCGACGGCCTGCGGCAGGAACCCGGACCGGCGCCGCGAACCGGAGGCGGGCGCGGATATCGGCTCGGCCATCGTGGGCGGCTACAGCTCGGCGAGGAGCTGCGCCTTCTTCGCGCTGAACTCCTCGTCGGTCACCAGGCCCGCGCGGTGCAGCTCACCGAGGTGGTGGATGCGCTCCGCGATGTCCGCCGGATCGCGCCGGGCGGCGGCGGTGAGGGAAGCGGCCGGGGGCGCGGACTGTTTCCTGCGTACGGATTCCAGGACGGCGGCCGCGAAGGGCAGCGACTCGTGGACCGGGCCGTAGCCGAGCCCGAAGATGACCGCCGCGGGGTCCTGGTCGGCCCGCGCGGGCCGGGGTATCACCGGCTGGACGCCCGTGGCCGTGCCGGTGCGGGCCGCGGAGCCGGTGAGGAGGTCCGACGAGGGAGCCGCGGCATCGCACCCCTTGGGCAGCAGCCGCAGATAGCCCTCCAGGCCCTCCGGCGAACGCCACTCGACCCCGCACAGGTCCGCGACCGGGAACATCTGGTCGCCGGCCTTCCACTTCTCCGAGGACGCGCCCGTCCAGAACCAGCGGAAGGAGATCCGCTCGCCGTCGAAGCCGGCCCGGCCGTCGTACGCCTTGAACTGCATCGGCGCCTCGGGAGCGGCGACCAGGAAACGGTCGGCGGGCTCGCCCGCGTCCGCGCCGAGACAGGCCCGCAGCTCGTCCGCGTAGTACTCGGCGAGGGTCTCGCGGGCGGCGGGGAGCACCAGGCGGTACGGGTCGCAGCCGTCCTTCAGCTGCCCGTCGGCGGCCTCCAGGAGCGGGTCTGCTCCGGGGCGCGGGACCGCGCGCAGCACAACCGTGCCCCGCTTGCCCGGGGTCAGCGTCACCGACGACAGCGCCGCGTGCGGGACGCGGCGCTCGCGGAGACTCTGGAGGAGTCTCGGCGTGCGTATACCCCGTTCGTAGCGGATGAGCACGGAGTCGGTGTCGAACTCCCAGGTGGCATGAATTCCGGCCAGCACATCACCCATGCGCCTCATCGTATGCGGCACTTGCCCGCCCCGTCCCCTCTCGGAGTCGACCGCTCCCGGGAACCGGGCGCGGTGTCTCTACGCGCGTCAGGCTGTCGTGTTGGCGTACACCCCGTCGTTGCAGGTGCTGTCGGCCGGTGAGCAGGTCACCGAGGTGTACGCGCCCACGCCGATCGCGGCGAAGTTGTCGAGGCTCGCGGTGCCCGGTTCGAAGTAGCCGCTGTGGCCGACCGCGCCGTCCGCCGAGACGACCCGGGCGCCGAACGCGTGGTCCACCGGATCGGCGCCGTGGCCGAGGCCGCCGAACTCCAGGTTGGGCACGTCCTCGATCCAGTCGCCGCTGTCCCGCATCGCCCACACATGGGCCCGGGTGTGCAGCTGACCGGCGTTGTCGGCCCGCATGCCGGGGCTGCCGGCGACCGCGATGTCGTCCACCCGGCCGGGCAGCCTGCTCGCGGCGACCCCGCACAGGACGGAGCCGTAGCTGTGGCAGAACAGCGAGACGGGAGCGGGGCCCGGGAGTGCCCGGACGAGCGCGTCGAGCCGGACCGCCCCGCGCTCGGCGAGGTTCCCCAGCGCCGCGTCCATTCCGATGCCGGCGGGTGTGGTGTAGTCGGCCCAGGCGATCACGGCGGTGCGCACCTCGGGGCGCGCGGCGCGCTCGGCGGCGTACAGCGACTTGGCCATGCCGACGGGCGCGGCGTTGGTCTTGGCGCCGGTGCGCTCCAGCGTCAGGAGGCTGGTGTCGACGCCGGGCACCACGAGCGAGATGCGCCGCGCCCGGTCGAGGTCGCCGAACACCTCGGCGGCCAGTCCGCGCCCCGACGGGTCGAACGCCAGGAAGTGCCGGTCCCGGGCGAGCATCGAGCGGAAGCGGTCCAGGCGGTGCTGTGCCTCGGTGCGGCCGACGGCGGACAGCCTGGTGTCGTGGACGCGCTTCTGCTCGACCGCGCTCGCCTGTCCGATCGCCCGGCGGTTCGCCCGGTAACGGGTGGTGACCGGAACGCCGTTGAGGTTTCCCACCACCAGCGGGTAACGGTCGGCGAGCTGCGCGCGCTGCCCGGCGGTCAGCGTGGCGAAGAAATGCGCCAGCTTGTACGGCGGGGCGTCGGCCTCCGGCAGCGGCTGTCCCGCTATCGATCCCTTGGCCCAGGCGGCCAGCGCGAGCGCGCGGGAGTCGGCGGAACGCTGGTGGTGCACGACGGTCCAGCCGGTGGTCGCGAGCATCACGAAGACGACCGCCAGGGCGAGCAGCGCGCGCCAGGCGGTGAGCGTGGGGGAGGAATCGAAGGAAGTCACTCCGGACCACCCTAGGAGACGCGCGTGGCCGGTTTGTGAGCAGGGTGACGCAGATCACCCGACTGTGCGGAATGACACGGCGATCGCCTCACGCTGTGTACGGCATTGCGGCACGCTCCGCGCCGTCGGAAGCGCCGCGCTCACGGGCTGTTGACGGGGTGTGTCGTGCTGCTGTGTTCACGGTGTGCGCGGTGTGCGCCATCTCTCGGAGAGGGCCGGGGTGAGCGCGTCGAGATACGTCTCGGTCAGGACGCGGAGGGATTCCATGTCCCCGTCCCCTCTCTGGCCCCACAGTTGGCCCGCCGCGCGCATGACCCCGGAGAACGCGGCGACGGCGGCCCGGGGGCGCGGGTCGCGTGCCGTGTCCAGCCCCTCGCGCTCCGCGATCAGTTCGGTGATCTGGTTCTCCAGGACCATGCTGCGGCGCAGATGGGCGGCGAGCAGCGACGGCGTCGATTCGATCATCCGGTAGGCGCGCATGTGGAGTTCGACCGGGATGATCGCCTCCACGGTCTGCCCGATGCTGTTCCAGGCGCACAGCACGGCGCGGCGCATGGCCTCGAACGGGGCCTCTTCCGCGGGCCGTTGGCGCAGCTCGGAGAGGAAGTGCGACTCCACCATGTCCTGCACGGCGAAGACGACCGCCTCCTTGCCCGCGAAGTAGCGGAAGAAGGTGCGCTGGGAGACCTCGACCGCGTCGGCGATCTCGTCGACGGTGGTCTGCTCGTACCCGTGGGTGGTGAAGAGCTCGAGGGCGGCGACGAGCAGCGCGTCGCGGGTGCGCCGCTTCTTGCGCTCGCGCAGCCCGGTGGGGAGCGCCGCGGACGGCTGCCCTTCGGTCACTGAACCGGCCCTCTTCTCCCTGTTCTGTCCAGCGCAGCTTACCTGTGAGCTACATGACAGTTACCGACTAGTGAAATGGTTGGTCAACTGTCAGCGACTGACACTAATCTCTCGCGTATGACTAGTCAGACCACCGTCGAAAAGGCTCCCCGGGACCCCCGGGGCCCCGTCGGTCCCGCACCTGTCCAGGGGCTGCGCGGCCACCCCTGGCTGACGCTGTTCTCCGTGGCCATCGGCGTGATGATGGTCGCGCTCGACGGCACGATCGTCGCGATCGCCAACCCCGCCATCCAGCAGGACCTCGGCGCCTCGCTCGCCGATGTCCAGTGGATCACCAACGGCTACATGCTCGCCCTCGCGGTCTCCCTGATCACCGCGGGCAAGCTCGGTGACCGCTTCGGCCACCGTCAGACCTTCCTCATCGGTGTCGTCGGCTTCGCGGCCGCGTCGGGGGCCATCGGGCTGTCCGACAGCGTCGCCCTCGTGATCACCTTCCGGGTGCTCCAGGGCCTGTTCGGCGCGCTGCTCATGCCGGCCGCGCTCGGGCTGCTGCGCGCCACCTTCCCGGCCGAGAAGCTGAACATGGCGATCGGCATCTGGGGCATGGTGATCGGCGCCTCGACCGCGGGCGGCCCGATCCTCGGCGGGGTGCTCGTCGAGCACGTCAGCTGGCAGTCCGTCTTCTTCATCAACGTGCCGGTCGGCGTGCTCGCCCTGGTGCTCGGTGTGCTGATCCTCAAGGACCACCGCGCCGAGAACGCACCGCGCTCGTTCGACATCGCCGGCATCGTGCTGCTGTCCGGTGCGATGTTCTGCCTGATCTGGGCGCTCATCAAGGGCGCCGAGTGGGGCTGGGGCGACCTCCAGACGGTCGGCTTCCTGGCCGGCGCGGTCGTCCTGTTCCTGGCCTTCGCCCTGGTCGAGCAGCGCGTCAAGGAGCCGCTGGTCCCGCTGGCGATGTTCCGGTCCGTCCCGCTCTCCGCGGGCACGGTCCTGATGGTGCTGATGGCCTTCGCGTTCATGGGCGGCCTCTTCTTCGTCACCTTCTACCTGCAGAACGTGCACGGCATGAAGGCCGTCGACGCGGGCCTGCACCTGCTGCCGCTGACCGCGATGATGATCGTCGCCTCGCCGGTGGCGGGCGCCCTGATCACCAGGTTCGGCCCGCGCGTCCCGCTGGTGGGCGGCATGATCTGCACCGCCGTCGCGTGCTTCGGCATGTCCCAGCTGACCGTCGGCACGGGCACGCTCACCATGTCGGTCTGGTTCGCCCTGCTCGGCCTCGGGCTCGCCCCCGTCATGGTCGGTGCCACCGAGGTCATCGTCGGCAACGCCCCGATGGAGCTCTCCGGCGTCGCGGGCGGCCTCCAGCAGGCCGCCATGCAGGTCGGCGGCAGCCTCGGTACGGCGGTGCTCGGCGCGATCATGGCCTCCCGCGTCGACTCCGAGCTGCCGGGCAACTGGAAGGAGGCCCAGCTCCCGCCGCTCTCGCCCGAGCAGCTCGACCAGGCCTCCTCCGCCATCAAGGTCGGCATGCCGCCCGTCACCGAGGAGACCCCGCCGGAGATCGCGGGCAGGATCGCGGGCGTCGCGCACGACACCTTCGTCTCCGGCATGAGCACCGCGTTCATGGTCGCCGGCATCGTCGCGGTGGTCGCCGCGCTGGTCGCCACGCTGACCAAGCGCGGTGAGAACGCGGAGGCGGGCATGGGCGGCGGCCACATCTGACGGTCCCGTTCACACCGCGCCCGTCAACACGGTGCGTTCCACGGCCCCGCCGGAGCGATCCGGCGGGGCCGTCACCTTTCCCGGCGGGGCCGTCACCTTTCAGGGTGAACCCCGCCCCGAACCCTTCCGATTACGCAGAGTAACCATCCAGGGTGATCGTGGAAGATCCACACCGGTGGACGCTCCACTCGGCAGTTCCATCACCACGGGGGTTCATTTCTCATGCGTACGACCGTAGTCACGGCCACCCTGGCCGCCGTTCTCCTCGCCGTCACCGCCCTGTTCGCGTCCCCGCCGACCCGCGCCGCGGCAGCTCCGGGGGCTGCCGCCGCGCCCGTCCGGCTCGGGGACTGCGGGAGCGGGCAGCTCTGCCTCTGGGCGAAGCCCGACTTCACCGGGGCCCGGCAGACCCATGAGCTGTCCACCATCGACATCGAGAGCTGTGTCCCGCTGAAGCCCGGCACCACCGCCCAGGCCCTCGCCAACCGCACCGGCCGGCCCGTCACCACCTACCAGTCCGCCGAGTGCCAGGAGACCGGCGAGTTCGAGACGTATCCGGGCGGCGGCACCTGGCTGCCGCGCTCGCCGTACCAGGTGCGCGCCTTCAAGGTCTGGGAGAGCTGACCGGCCCCGGACACGCCGCGGGGCGGCGGCGCCCACCCGGGCCCCGCCGCCCCGCACCGGTCACAGCGTTACGCGTCGCCGCCCGCGGCCCCCGGATCGGCCGAGGCCACGTCCAGCAGCTCGTAGCGGTCGACCGCCGTCTTCAGCACCGAACGGTCGATCTTCCCGTCCTTCGCCAGCTCGGTGAGCACCGCGAGCACGATCGACTGCGCGTCGATGTGGAAGAACCGCCGCGCCGCGCCCCGCGTGTCCGCGAAGCCGAAGCCGTCCGCGCCGAGCGACTGGTACGCGCCGGGCACCCAGCGGGCGATCTGGTCCGGCACGGACCGCATCCAGTCCGACACCGCCACGAACGGCCCCTGCGCCCCGGAGAGCTTGCGCGTCACGTACGGGACGCGCTGCTCCTCCTCCGGGTGCAGCAGGTTGTACCGCTCCACGTCCACGGCCTCGCGCCGCAGCTCGTTCCAGGAGGTCGCCGACCAGACGTCAGCCTTCACGTTCCACTCGTCCGCGAGGATGCGCTGCGCCTCGACCGCCCACGGCACCGCCACACCGGACGCCAGGATCTGGGCCGGGATCTCGCCCTTCTCCCCGCCGCTGTAGCGGTAGACGCCCTTCAGGATGCCCTCGACGTCCACGTCGGCCGGCTCCGCCGGGTGCTGGATCGGCTCGTTGTAGACGGTGAGGTAGTAGAAGACGTCCTCGTTCTCCTCGGGCGTCCCGCCGTACATGCGGCGCAGACCGTCCTGGACGATGTGCGCGATCTCGTACCCGAACGCCGGGTCGTAGGCCACACAGCCCGGGTTGGTCGAGGCCAGCAGCTGCGAGTGCCCGTCGGCGTGCTGGAGCCCCTCGCCGGTCAGCGTCGTCCGGCCGGCCGTCGCGCCCAGCACGAAGCCGCGCGCGAGCTGGTCGGCCATCTGCCAGAACTGGTCACCGGTGCGCTGGAACCCGAACATCGAGTAGAAGACGTACACCGGGATCAGCGGCTCGCCGTGCGTCGCGTACGCCGAACCCGCGGCGATCAGCGAGGCCGTGCAGCCCGCCTCCGAGATGCCGTCGTGCAGCATCTGCCCGGTCGGCGACTCCTTGTACGCGAGCAGCAGATCGCGGTCCACCGACTCGTACTGCTGCCCGAGCGGGTTGTAGATCTTCGCGCTCGGGAAGAAGGCGTCCATGCCGAAGGTGCGGTACTCGTCGGGCGCGATCAGCACGAAACGCTTGCCGATCTCCTTGTCCCGCATGAGGTCCTTCAGGATGCGGACGAACGCCATGGTGGTGGCGATCGACTGCTGACCCGAGCCCTTCTTCGCCGTCGCGTACGTCTTGTCCCCGGGCAGCTCCAGCGCCTTCGCGCGCACCACCCGGGTCGGGACGTAACCGCCCAGGCCCTTGCGGCGGTCGTGCATGTACTGGATCTCCTCCGAGCCGCGGCCCGGGTGGTAGTACGGCGGGTTGCCGTCCTCCAGCTCCTTGTCCGCGATCGGGATGTGCAGCCGGTCCCGGAACCGCTTCAGGTCCTCGGCGGTGAGCTTCTTCATCTGGTGGGTCGCGTTGCGGCCCTCGAAGTTCGGCCCCAGCGTCCAGCCCTTGACCGTCTGCGCCAGGATCACCGTCGGCTGGCCCTTGTGGGCCTTGGCCGCCGCGTACGCCGCGTACACCTTGCGGTGGTCGTGACCGCCGCGTCCCAGGTGCAGGATCTGCTGGTCGGTCATGTCCTTGACCATCTCGCGCAGCCTCGGGTCGTCCCCGAAGAAGTGCTCCCGGATGTAGGCGCCGGTCTCCGTCGCGTACGTCTGGAACTGGCCGTCCGGCGTCGTGTTCAGCTTGTTGACCAGGATGCCCGTGCGGTCCTGCGCCAGCAGCGGGTCCCAGGACCGGTCCCAGACCAGCTTGATGACGTTCCACCCGGCGCCCCGGAACTGGGACTCCAGCTCCTGGATGACCTTGCCGTTGCCGCGCACCGGGCCGTCGAGGCGCTGGAGGTTGCAGTTGACGACGAAGGTCAGGTTGTCCAGGCCCTCGCGGGCGGCGATGGACAGCTGCCCCAGCGACTCCGGCTCGTCCATCTCGCCGTCGCCGAGGTAGGCCCACACATGCGAGTTCGATGTGTCGGCGAGGCCGCGCGCCTCCATGTAGCGGTTCATCCGCGCCTGGTAGATCGCGCCGAGCGGGCCGAGGCCCATCGACACGGTCGGGAACTCCCAGAAGTCCGGCATCAGCCGCGGGTGCGGGTAGCTGGACAGCCCGTTCGGCGCCTTCGACTTCTCCTGGCGGAACGCGTCCAGCTGCGCCTCGCTCAGCCGGTCCAGCAGGAACGCGCGGGCGTAGATCCCGGGGGACGCGTGCCCCTGGAAGAAGATCTGGTCACCGCCCAGACCGTCGTCCTTGCCGCGGAAGAAGTGGTTGAAACCGACGTCGTACAGCGAGGCGGAGGACGCGAACGTGGCGATGTGCCCGCCCACGCCGATCCCCGGACGCTGGGCGCGCGAGACCATCACGGCCGCGTTCCAGCGGGTCGCGTTGAGGATCTTGCGTTCGATCTCCTCGTCGCCGGGGAAGAACGGTTCGTCCTTCGTGGCGATCGTGTTCACGTAGTCCGTGCTGCGCATCTCCGGAACGGCGACGCGCTTCTCGCGCGCGCGCTCGATGAGCCGGAGCATGAGATAGCGGGCCCGCTCACGGCCTCGCTCGTCGACGGCGGCGTCGAGGGAGTCGAGCCATTCCTGGGTCTCTTCGGGATCAAAATCCGGGACCTGACTCGGAAGGCCGCCAATGATGATCGGGTTGCGATCGGATCCGGAAGCCACGCTGTTCCTTCACTGTTCGGTGCTGCGCTTCGGGGCCTGTTACGGGAGTCATGCCCCCGGACATAAGGATGTGTACGCCATCCCCATCGTGTACCGCTGGAACGCGTACGTCATCTCTACCGAGAGGTAACCGCGAACGCGCCCCGGCCCGGTTCCGCCGGGGCGGATGGACGGCCACCGAATGGGTATCGGTGCAGGCAGAAGGCGCCGGACAGGACGGGACAGGCAGGATGACCGGGGACGGACCGCAACCATACGCCCAAGGCGTCCAAGTGTTCCCAAACACTGCTCGACTCCGGATGCCGGGCCGAAACGGCATAAGCTGTCCAAGGACGCAGGACGTACGGGGAGTGGAGGAGGACGCGGGCCCCCGCGGGGGCCGCCGACAGCGCGGCGACGTGATACGAAACGTCACCGTTTAGGCGGTCTCGTACGCTGGGTACTTGCGCGATCCGCCGCTCCCGTGTGGACTACGGCCAACGCCCCGCGCACGCGCGTGGCTGAAGCATTTTCCGAAACATGATCAGGAGGCAACCCGTGAGCGCGACCGCGGACCACGCGGAGGAGCGGACCAACCCGGCGGCACGCCTGGGGTTCGAGCCCGGACAGGTGGTCCAGGAGATCGGCTACGACGACGACGTCGAGCTGGAGCTCCGTGAGGGCATTGAGGCCACTATCGGCCAGGAACTCGTCGACGAGGACTACGACGACGTCGCCGACGTCGTCCTGCTCTGGTTCCGTGACGAGGACGGCGACCTTACGGACGCGCTGGTGGATGCCATCGGTCTGCTCGAGGACGGCGGCGTGGTCTGGCTGATGACGCCGAAGACCGGCCGCGACGGATACGTCGAGCCGAGCGACATCAACGAGGCCGCCCAGACCGCCGGGCTCGCCCAGACCAAGAGCGTCAACGCGGGCAAGGACTGGTCGGGAAGCCGTCTCGTCACGCCCAAAGCGGCCAAGGCCAAGCGCTGACCCCACCAACCCCTGAAGGCCCCCGACAGGCACAGCGCCGGCCGGGGGCCTTCGTACGTCCCGTCGCACATCCGTCCCCGATACCCGGTGGCTTGATCCGCGCGTACGCGGGAAGCTTTCCCGGGTGCCGCGCGGCTGCGGGGGCCCTCTGCGTAGGGTGGGGGTCACCCGGACAGCCCAGCCCGGTGACGTAGCGAAGGGACGCGTTTCATGGCGATCGAGGTCGGCACCCAGGCCCCGGATTTCGAGCTGAAGGACAACCACGGCCGGACCGTGAAGCTCTCGGATTTCCGCGGCGAGAAGAACGTGGTGCTGCTGTTCTACCCGTTCGCCTTCACCGGGGTCTGCACGGGCGAGCTGTGTGCGCTCCGCGACGAGCTGCCCACGTTCGAGAACGACGACACGCAGCTGCTGGCCGTGTCCAACGACTCCATCCACACCCTGCGCGTCTTCGCCGAGCAGGAGGGCCTGGAGTACCCGCTGCTGTCCGACTTCTGGCCGCACGGAGAGACCTCGCGGGCCTACGGCGTCTTCGACGAGGAGAAGGGCTGCGCGGTGCGCGGCACCTTCATCATCGACAAGGAGGGCGTGGTGCGCTGGACGGTCGTCAACGGCCTGCCCGACGCGCGCGACCTCAACGAATACATCAAGGCGCTCGGCGCCCTCTGATCCGGCTTCGGGCGGATCGCGGGCCGGTCCGCACCCGAAAGCCTGTTGAGGCCGGGAACCGGTCACTAGGATCCACTCGTTGATCCGATGTCAACACGACGTGGAGGCGCCGGCACCGGCCGGCCCCCAAGAAACCAATGGGAGGACTCGTGGGAGTCAGCCTCAGCAAGGGCGGCAACGTCTCGCTGACCAAGGCCGCGCCCAACCTGACCGCGGTCATCGTGGGTCTCGGCTGGGACGCCCGTACCACCACCGGCGGGGACTTCGACCTCGACGCCAGTGCTCTGCTGACGAACGCCGAGGGCAAGGTCGCCAACGACGGCAACTTCGTCTTCTTCAACAACCTCAAGAGCCCCGACGGCTCCGTCGAGCACACCGGTGACAACCTCACCGGTGAGGGCGAGGGCGACGACGAGGTCATCAACGTCAACCTGGCCACGGTGCCGGCCGACGTCGACAAGATCGTCTTCCCGGTCTCGATCTACGAGGCCGAGACCCGCCAGCAGAGCTTCGGCCAGGTTCGCAACGCGTACATCCGCGTCGTCAACCAGGCCGACAACAGCGAGCTCGCGCGCTACGACCTGTCCGAGGACGCCTCGACCGAGACCGCCATGGTCTTCGGCGAGCTGTACCGCAACGGCGCGGAGTGGAAGTTCCGTGCCATCGGTCAGGGCTACGCCTCGGGTCTGCGCGGCATCGCGCAGGACTTCGGCGTCAACGTCTGACCGGTCCGGGGCCCGGCCCCGGCATCAGCATTTCCGTCCGGCGCCGCACCACGTGCGGCGCCGGACGCGCAGGGCGGACGGCTCCGCCGGCCGGGCACGGTCCCGGCCGGCGGAGCCGTCCGGTACAGAAGACGGTTCATAGACTCGGGGAGGACACACCATGGGCGTCACGCTCGCCAAGGGAGGCAATGTCTCCCTCTCCAAGGCCGCACCCAATCTCACCCAGGTGCTGGTCGGGCTCGGCTGGGACGCACGATCCACGACCGGGGCCGACTTCGACCTCGACGCCAGCGCGCTGCTGTGCCAGTCGGGCCGGGTGCTCGGCGACGAGTGGTTCGTGTTCTACAACAACCTCACGAGCCCCGACGGTTCCGTGGAGCACACCGGTGACAACCTCACGGGTGAGGGCGAGGGCGACGACGAGTCGATCATCGTGAACCTCACGCAGGTGCCGGCCCACTGCGACAAGATCGTCTTTCCGGTGTCGATTCACGAGGCCGACAATCGTGGTCAGACATTCGGCCAGGTCAGCAACGCTTTCATCCGCGTCGTCAATCAGGCCGACGGCCAGGAACTCGCGCGTTACGACCTCACCGAGGACGCCTCCACGGAGACCGCGATGATCTTCGGCGAGCTCTACCGCTACAACGGCGAGTGGAAGTTCCGTGCAGTTGGTCAGGGGTACGCATCAGGGCTGCGAGGCATCGCTCTAGACTTCGGGGTCAACGTTTCGTAAAGCCGCGCACGGCGCGGGGGAGCCCCGTGCACTTCGGGGGAGACCCGTTACATACATGATGGGGTAGCCAGTGCTTCTGAAAACCTTCGGGTGGTCGTTCGCGATCACCGTGATCGGCCTCGTGGCCGCGTGGTTCTACGGGGGGTGGGAAGCCTTCGGTGTGGTGGCGATCCTTTCCGTCCTGGAGATCTCGCTGTCGTTCGACAACGCCGTGGTCAACGCCGGAATCCTGAAGAAGATGTCCGCCTTCTGGCAGAAGATCTTCCTGACCATCGGCGTGATCATCGCGGTCTTCGGTATGCGGCTGGTCTTCCCCGTCGTGATCGTGGCCATTACCGCGAGCCTGAATCCGATCGACGCCATCGATCTCTCGTTCAACGACCCGGACCGCTACAAGGAACTGGTCACGGACGCCCACCCGGCGATCGCCGCCTTCGGTGGCATGTTCCTGCTCATGATCTTCCTCGACTTCATCTTCGAGGACCGCGACATCCAGTGGCTGCGCTGGATCGAGCGCCCGCTCGCCAAGCTCGGCAAGGTCGACATGCTGTCGGTCTGCATCGCGCTCATCGTCCTGCTGATCTCCGCGATGACCGTCGCCACCCACGCCCACCAGCACGGCGGCGGGCACGTGGACAAGGCGGAGACCGTCCTGCTCGCCGGTATCGCCGGTCTGATCACGTACCTCATCGTCGGCGGGCTCTCCGGCTACTTCGAGGACAAGCTCGAAGAGGAAGAAGAGCGCGAGCACGAGGAGGAGGAAGAGGCCAAGCGGTCCGGCAAGAAGATCTCCGCGGTCGCCCTCTCCGGCAAGGCCGCGTTCTTCATGTTCCTCTACCTGGAAGTGCTCGACGCGTCCTTCTCGTTCGACGGCGTGATCGGCGCCTTCGCCATCACCAACGAGATCGTGCTCATGGCGCTCGGCCTCGGCATCGGCGCCATGTACGTCCGTTCGCTCACGGTCTACCTGGTCCGCCAGGGCACCCTGGACGACTACGTGTACCTGGAGCACGGCGCGCACTACGCGATCGGCGCGCTCGCGGCCATCCTCCTCGTCACGATCCAGTACGAGATCAACGAGATCATCACCGGTCTCGTCGGCGTCATCCTGATCGCCTGGTCCTTCTGGTCCTCGGTCCGCCGCAACAAGGCGGAGGAGGCGGAGGAAGGCAAGAGCGAAGTGACCGCCGGGGTGTGACCCGGTAGGAATTGAGGGAACGCTCTCTGCGGGGCGGCTCGTACGGCAACGGCTCCGGGACACACACCCGGAGACGGCCCGGAGCCGCCCCGCAATGGTGCGTGCGTCGTATGCGCCGCATGCGACGGGTGCGACAGGTGAGGGACCGAGAGGGCGGGGTCGGGGATGGCGTTCTGGAACAGCCTGTGGCCGGGGCGGGAGACACAGTTCGAGTCGGGCAGCGCGGCGACCAACTCCATCGTGCTCACCCGGCGGCGGGCCACGGTCTCGCTGACCAAGCAGGGCGCGCTGAGCGGCAACCTCCGGGTCAACCTCTCCTGGCGCATGCGTACCTCGGACATCGAGGGCCGTTCCCGCCAGAGCGGACGGCTGCTGCGCCCGCTGAAGCTCTTCCAGCCGGAGGCCGTCCAGGCGCACACCCAGGGCGTGGTCAACGTCGACCTGGACCTCGGCTGCATGTACGAGCTGGCGGACGGCACCAAGGGCGTCGTGCAGCCCCTGGGCAACCTGCTCGGCGACCTGAACGGGCCGCCGTACATCAGGCTCAGCGGCGACGACCGCTTCGGGGCCCCCTCCGGCGAGACCGTCTACGTCAACCTCGACCAGCGCGAGCACATCAAGCGGCTGCTGTTCTTCGTCTACATCTACGACCAGACCCCCGCCTTCGACCGTACGCACGCCAAGGTCACGCTCTACCCGGGCAACGGGCCGCGCATCGAGATCGAGCTGGACGAGCGCGCCCCGCAGGCCCGCTCCTGCGCGGTGTTCACCGTGGAGAACATCAAGGACGAGCTGATCGTGCGGCGCGAGGTGAAGTTCGTCTACGGCTTCCAGTCCGAACTGGACCGCATGTACGGCTTCGGCATGCAGTGGGGCCGCGGCTACAAGACCCGCACCTAGGGTCTAGGGCCGTATGAACTGCGGCCCCTGCGGCGGCAGCACGAAATTCGGGTCGGGCGCGGGTGCGGCCGCCGGAGCGGGCTGCGGATAGCCGTAGGCGGGCTGTGCGGAGGCCGGCTGGGGGTAGCCGTACGCGGGCTGCGGCGCCGGGGCCGCGGGCTGCGGGTAGCCGTACGAGGGCTGCTGGTGCAGCACGGTCGCCTGCGCGTCGGGCGCGGGGGCCGGAGCCGGCGGGAAAGCGGGCGCGGGCGGCACCGGGTCGGGGCGGTGCTGCTGTTGCTCCGGTGCGGGCGCCTCGGGCTCCGACTCGTCGACCGAGATGCCGAACGCGGTCGCGAGGCCGATGAGACCGGTCGGGTAGCCCTGGCCGACCGCCCGGAACTTCCAGCCGTCGCCGCGCCGGTACAGCTCGCCGCAGATGATCGCGGTCTCCTCGCCGGTCTCCGCGCGCACGTCGAACACGGCGAGCGGTTCGCCGCCGGCCGCCGCCGCGTCGTGGATCAGGATGCGCAGATCGCGTACGGCTCCGAAGGCGGCGCCGTCCGAGGACGCGGCGATGACCACCTGGTCGACCGACGGGTCGAGCGCGTTGAGGTCGGCCTCGATGGTGTCCGTCAGGCCCTCGGGCAGGCTGCGCTTGGGCAGCCTGCGCACGAGGCCGGACGGGTGGCGGGGCTGGTTGTAGAAGACGAAGTCCTCGTCCGAGCGCACGCGCCCGCCCGCGCCGAGCAGCAGGGCCGAGGCGTCCACATCGGGCACCCCGGTACCCGGCGTCCAGCGCAGCACGGCCCGTACGGCCATGGCGTCGAGAGGGACGTTCGAGCCTTTCACCATCGCGTGCGTCATGCTGGTCATCCTGCCTGCTGGCCGCCCGTGCGGACAACGTGGGGGGCGTGGCCGGCATTCGGGCGGCGGGTCCGATTCACCCGGTCCGCCCCCTTCGAAACGAGCGCGAAACGGGCACGCCACCCTTAATTCACCTGGGCAGGGAACTGCCGATGCCCGTTCGTACGTACTATTACCGGCCACACGTTGTCCGATCGGTCAGAGAGTACGGGGGGAATTGCATGCGTCATTTCGGGCATATTGCAGCTGCTGCGAAGGACGGGCTCTTCTTCCAGGAACCCTGCGCGTTCGACGCGGACTCACCGGCCTCCCTCCTCTCCGTCGCCCTGGGCGCCACGCTCTACAGCCCCGCCACCCGGCCCCGGCTCGCCGACGACATCGTCAAGCTGGCCGGGCGCGGGGTCGTCTCCATGGTGCTGTGCCTGGAGGACTCCATCGACGACTCCGAGGTCGCCGGGGCCGAGGAGAACCTGGTCCGGCAGTTCGCCGACCTCGACGCGCGCTCCGTCGAGCTGCCGCTGCTGTTCATCCGCGTCCGCGAACCGGAACAGATCACCGACCTCGCGCGCCGCCTCGGTGCGTCGGCCCGGCTGCTGTCCGGATTCGTACTCCCCAAGTTCACCCGCGAACGCGGTGTGCCCTTCCTGGAGGCCCTGACCAAGGCCGAGGCCGCCGCCGGACGGCGCTTCTTCGCCATGCCCGTGCTCGAATCGCCCGAGCTGCTCCACCTGGAGACCCGCCGGGAGACCCTCCGGGGCATCGCCGACACCGTCGCCGCCCACCGCGACCGGGTGCTGGCCCTGCGGCTCGGCGTCACCGACTTCTGCTCGGCGTACGGACTGCGGCGCGCCCCCGACATGACGGCGTACGACGTGGGGATCGTCGCCCACGTCATCGGGGACGTCGTCAACGTGCTCGGCCGGGCCGACGGGACGGGCTTCACGGTCACCGGCCCGGTGTGGGAGTACTTCCCCCGCCAGGAGCGCATGTTCAAGCCACAGCTGCGCCGCAGCCCCTTCCAGGAGAACCGGGCCGAGGAACTGCGCACCGCGCTCATCGCCCACGACCTGGACGGACTGCTGCGCGAGATCGAGCTGGACCGGGCCAACGGCCTCCTCGGCAAGACCTGCATCCACCCCTCGCACGTGGCGCCCGTGCACGCGCTGTCCGTGGTCAGCCACGAGGAGTTCAGCGACGCCCAGGACATCCTGCGGCCCGAGCGCAACGGAGGCGGAGTGCTGCGCTCCGCGTACACGAACAAGATGAACGAGGTGAAGCCCCACCGGGCCTGGGCCGAGCGCACCCTGCTGCGCGCCGAGGTCTTCGGTGTGGCCGGGGAGGACGTCGGCTTCGTGGACCTGCTGGCGGCCTGCCTCGCGGAGTGAGCGGGACGCGCGGGACGATCGGTACGGACGGCCGGTGCCGACGGGGCACCGGGTCCGACAGGCGAGTGGAAAGAGACACGGACGTGGTGTGGTCGGGTAGCTGGGTGGCGGAGCGACTGGGCGTCGGGCTGGTGGGCGACGGGGAGCTGCGCGAGCTGCTGGGCCTGGCCCTGCGGCGCAACCCCAAGCGGGCGCACCTGCTCGTGTCCAACGTCCTCGGCAAGCACGTGCCGCAGAGCCCCTCCGTCGTGTACGGCGCCGGATACGAGCTCGGCCGCCGCGTGCGTGCGCTGCTCGGCGAGGACGGGGCGCGGCGGGCGGTCGTCCTCGGCTACGCGGAGACCGCCACGGGCCTGGGCCACTCGGTCGCCGACGGCCTCGGCGACGCGCCCTACCTCCACTCGACCCGCAGGCCCGTGCCCGGCGTCGCGCGGGCGGGCGGCTTCGAGGAGGCCCACTCGCACGCCACCTCCCACCTGCTGCTCCCGGAGGACCCGCACCTGCTGGCGGCGGCCGGGGACGGCTCGGCGCTGGTCCTCGTGGACGACGAGTTCTCCACCGGCAACACCGTCCTCAACACGATCCGTGACCTGCACGGGCGCTACCCCCGCGACCGGTACGTCATCGTCGCCCTGGTCGACATGCGCTCACCGGCCGACCGGGACCGGTTCACGCAGTTCGCGGCCGAGATCGGCGCACGCGTCGACCTGGTGGCCCGCAACACCGGCACGGTCACGCTCCCGGACGGCGTCCTGGAAAAGGGACAGGCCCTGGTGGCGCGGCAGGAGCGGGAGGCCCGCCCCGAGGAGGAGGCCCGCCCCGAGCAGGAGGCCCGCCCCGAGGAAAAGGCCCCGCAGTCGTCGCCCCCCACCCGCCTCGACCTCCCCTGGCCGGCCGGTGTCCCCGACGGCGGGCGCCACGGCTTCACACCGGCCCACCGCGCCCTCCTGGAGCCGGCGCTCCCCGCCCTGGCGGACCGCATCGCCCTGGCCCTCGGCGACGGCCCCCGCCGCGTCCTCGTCCTCGGCTTCGAGGAGCTGATGTACGCGCCGCTGCGCCTGGCCACCGCCCTGGAGGAGCGCACCGACGCCGAGGTCCGCTACTCCACCACGACCCGCTCCCCGGTCCTGGCCGTGGACGACCCCGGCTACGCGATACGCACCCGGCTCGTCTTCCCGGCCCACGACGACCCGGCCGACGGCCCCGGCGAGCGCTACGCGTACAACGTGGCCGGCGCCGGCTTCGACGCCGTGGTCGTCGTCGTCGACTCGGCCGCCGACACCCCCGCCCTGCACGCACCCGGCGGCCTGCTCGACCGGCTCGCCCCGCACACCGCACACGTCCTGCTCGCGGTGATCCCCTCATACGTACCGGCGGCGCCGGACCCCGAACGCCAGGAAGAAGACCTCATGCAGCTGCCCGAGCCCCTGCGCGGCCCCGCGTTCTCCTCGTACGCGCCGGACGAGGTCGGCTGGCTGCTCCAGGACCTCTCGGACACCCGCCTCGAAGCGCCCACGGAGGAGCGCGAGGAGGCGATACAGAGCGGGGGCGCGCACTACGCGGAATCGCTCCCCGTCGAGTACCAGCCGTCCGCCGCGTACCAGGAGCTGTTCAGGAGCGCCCTCGCGCTGTCAGCTGCCCGCATCGCCCGCGCCGTCGGCACGGTCACCGAGACGGTCCTCGCCGAGCGCGGCCCGCGCCCGGTGCTCGTGTCGCTCGCGCGGGCCGGTACGCCGGTCGGCGTGCTGATGCGCCGCTGGGCCCGTGCGCGGCGCGGCGTCGAACTGCCCCACTACGCCGTCTCCATCGTGCGCGGACGCGGCATCGACGCCAACGCGCTGCGCTGGCTGGCCGCCCACCACGACCCGGCCGACGTCGTGTTCGTCGACGGCTGGACCGGCAAGGGCGCGATCACCCGCGAACTGGCCGCCGCGATCGTCGAGTACGAGAAGGCCGGGGGAGCGGAGGGCTTCAACCCGGAGATCGCGGTGCTGGCCGACCCGGGCGGCTGCGTGCGGACGTACGGCACCCGCGAGGACTTCCTCATCCCCTCCGCCTGCCTCAACTCCACGGTCTCCGGGCTCATTTCCCGTACGGTCCTGCGCGCCGACCTGGTCGGGCCGCACGACTTCCACGGCGCGAAGTTCTACCGCGAGCTCGCCGGATCCGATGTCTCCGGCCTCTTCCTCGACACGGTCGCCGAGCGCTTCGACGAGGTCGCGGACGCCGTGGACGCCGAGGTGCGGGAGCTGCTCACCGCCGACCGGGCCCCCACCTGGGAGGGCTGGGCCGCCGTGGAGCGCATCAGCGAGGAGTACGGCATCCATGACGTCAACCTCGTGAAGCCGGGTGTCGGCGAGACCACCCGGGTCCTGCTGCGCCGCGTCCCGTGGAAGATCCTCGCCCGGCGCGGCGCGGGCCCCGACCTGGACCACATCAGGCTGCTGGCCGAGCAGCGCGGCGTACCGGTCGAGGAGGTCGACTCACTCCCGTACACCTGCGTCGGGCTCATCCACCCCCAGTACACCCGAGGGGCCACCGGCGCCGACGGCAAGGCGGTGGAGTCCGCGTGACGCCCTCCCCGGTCACCCTCGTCGCCAGCGACCTCGACCGCACCCTGATCTACTCGGCCGCCGCGCTCCAGCTCACCATGGAGGACGCACAGGCACCCCGGCTGCTGTGCGTCGAGGTCTACAAGCACAAGCCCCTCTCGTACGTCACCGAGACCGCCGCCGGTCTGCTCACCGACCTGACCGGCGCCGCGTCCACGGTCTTCGTCCCCACCACCACGCGCACCCGGAAGCAGTACCAGCGCATCCGGCTCCCCGGTGGCCCGGCCGAGTTCGCGATCTGCGCCAACGGGGGCCACATCCTGGTGAACGGCGAGTCCGACCGGGACTGGCAGCGGACCGTGGCCCGCCGGCTGACCGACGAGTGCGCCCCGCTCGCCGAGGTCCGCGCCCATCTCGCCGCTACCTCCGACCCCGCGTGGCTCCTCAAGGAGCGTGTCGCCGAGGACCTGTTCGCCTATCTCGTCGTCGACCGCGCCGAACTGCCGCCGGAGTGGACCAAGGAGCTCGCCGCCTGGGCGGAGCCGCGCGGCTGGACCGTGTCCCTCCAGGGCCGCAAGATCTACGCCGTACCGCGCCCGCTCACCAAGAGCGCCGCCATGCGCGAGGTCGCCCGCCGCACCGGCGCCACCCACACCCTCGCCGCCGGCGACTCGCTCCTGGACGCCGACCTCCTGCTCGCCGCCGACCGCGGCTGGCGCCCCGGCCACGGCGAACTCGCCGACGCCGGCTGGAACGCCGCGCATGTCGAGGCCACCCCCGAGCGGGGCGTGGCCGCGGGCGAGGAGATCCTGCGCCGCTTCCTGCGGGCGTCGGAAGCCCGGTAAATCGCTTGGGCGACCGTAGAGTTGTGCGATGACCAAGGGAAACTCCACCAGGATCACCGATGAGCTGTACGCGTACATGCTGGCGCACAACCCGCCACTGGACGCCGTGCAGCGCGACCTCGTCGAGACCACCTACGCCCGGCTGCCCGAGCACGCGGGCATGCAGTCCGCCGAGGAACAGGGCCCGTTGCTCGCCTTCCTCGTCCGGCTGACCGGCGCCCGGCACATCGTCGAGGTCGGCACCTTCACCGGCTTCTCCGCCCTGGCGATGGCCCAGGCCCTGCCCGAGGACGGACGGCTCATCGCCTGCGACATCTCGGAGGAGTGGACGGCGTACGGCCGCGAGGCCTGGCAGAAGGCGGGCGTCGCCGACCGCATCGAGCTGCGCATCGCCCCCGCGCTGGACACCCTGCGCGCGATGCCGGAGGAACCCCACATCGACTTCGCCTACCTGGACGCGGACAAGGACGGCTACATCGCGTACTGGGAGGAGCTGGTGCCCAGGATGCGTCCGGGCGGGGTCATCACCACGGACAACGTGCTGTTCAACGGCCGCGTGACCGACCCCGGTGCGACGGGCGCGGCGAAGGCCATCCAGGAGTTCAACGACCATGTGTCGGCCGACGCGCGCATGGACAGCGTGCTGCTGACGGTGTCGGACGGACTGACACTGTCGCGCAAGCGGTAGCCGCCCGGTGGCGGCGGGGTGCCCGGTGGCGCGGGTCGCCCCGGGGGCCGGCCGGCGGTGAAGTGCCGCCGGGCCCGGGGCGCTGCCGTGGTCCGGGGTGCCCCGGGGTCAGCCGCAGCAGCCTCCGCCGCAGCAGCCGCCCCCGCCACCGGCGGAAGGCGCGGGCGCGGAACCGGCCGAGCCGCCGACGGCGACGGCGGAGAGCAGCTTCACGGTGTCCTCGTGCCCCGAGGGGCAGGAGGCGGGCGCCGAGGACTCGGCCATGGGCCGGCTGAGCTCGAAGGTGTCTCCGCAGGTGCGGCAGCGGTATTCGTAACGAGGCATGGCGCCAGGTTAGCGGGCGGGGGCGGGGGAGTCTGCTGGGCGACTGCGGCGACGGGGTGCGCGTACGTCGGGCGTAGGGGGCCTGCGTGCGTCGGCGTACGGAGCGCCCGCCGACCGGGCGTACCGACAGGGCGGCCGTGGTGCGGGGGCCGCGCGAGGGGCCCTCGCGTCCCGCGGGTCCGTGGCGCGAGCGCCGCGCGGCGCCCGCCCCACCGCACGCCGACGCCGCAAGGCGTCAGTGGCTGCCCGCGCCCCGTTCCTCACGGATGTCGGCGACGACGTCCGCGGCGATCTGCCGCAGGCCCTCCGTCACGGTGAGGAAGTGCCAGTAGTCGGGGTGGCGGTTCTCCAGCGCCGTGATCGCCTGGTCGAGGCGGGCCACCGCGTCGTCCAGCGGACGGGCGTGACGCGGCTCGGGGGTGTGGCGCCCGGCCATGGCCAGCCGCTGGGCGTCGCGGATGGCGAACCGGGTGCGCTGGATCTCCTGCTGCGGGTCCTTCGCCACCTCGTCGAGCCGCCGCAACCGGTCACCGGCGGCGGACACCGCCTCGTCCGTCGCGTTGAGCAGCGCGCGCACGGTGCTCAGCCGGGAGGTCGCGTCGGCCCAGCGCTGTTCCTCGCGGGCGCGGGCAGCCTCCTTCAGCTTCTCCTCGGCCTGGCGCACATTGACCGCCGCCTGCTCCGGAACCGGCTGGAGGTCCTGCCAGCAGGCCGCGGAGAACCGCCGCCGCAACTCGCTGAGCACGGGCTCGACCGACGAGGCCCGGGTCGTCAGGGCCTGCGCACGGGTGCGCAGGGTCACCAGCCGGCGGTCGATCTCCGCGGCGCGCTCCGGCAGCTTCTCCGCCTCGGCCCGCACGGCCTCCGCGTCACGCAGCACCCGGTCGGCGCGCTGAAGGGTCTCGGTCACGCCGTGGCGCCCGGCGCCCTGGTTCAGCTTGGTCAGCTCGGGGGCGAGGGCGGCGAGCCGGGACGCGAGCTCGTCGGCCCGCAGCCCGGACGCCCGCACCGAATCGAGAGCGTTGCTCGCGGCGAGGAGCGCCTGTCGCGCCCGCTCCACCGCGGGCGCGAGCCGGGCGAGCTGCGTCTCGGCGCTCCCGAGCAGCGGCCCGAGCCCGGCGCCGAACCGGTCGAGGTCCCCCTTGACGCGTACCAGCTGCTCCTTCGCCGAGGTCAGCTCGGCCCGCGCCCGGGAGGCGACGGACGGTTCGAGATCGTCCCGGTCGAGGTCGTGGGCGTCCACAGCCGTGATGTACGCGTGGCTCGCCTCGTCGATGCGCCGGCCCAGTGCCGCGAAGTCGTCGACGGCCTTGCGGGCGGCCGGCGAACTGTCGACCGCGGTGATCGTCTCGATGGAGATCTTGAGGTCGCGCTGGGCGGTGTCCAGCTCGTAGAACGCCTCGGCGGCCGCGTCCTTCGCCGCCTGCGCCTCGGCCCGCTGGCTCTCGCCACGCCCCCCGAACCACCGCCGCGTCCCACCGCCGGTGACGGCGAGAGGGAGGGCGGCGACGAGAAGGGGCAGGGGCGCGAGGGCGAGCAGGCACACGTCACGCAGGCCCCACCCGACCGTACGACGCCGACTCCGCTCCCGGTCCGCTCCGACGACTCCCGCCTGCGGCTGCGCGTGTGTCGCCGTCACATGCCTCTCCCGTGCCGATTCGCCCTGCCGGATACATTCTCCCACCAGGTAAGGACGAACACACGGGCCGGTTAGTTCACGCCGGACGCGCAGACCGCGTTCCTTTTCTCAGCTCGCGCGCCGGACGGCGACCCCGCCGTTGTCGCTGTGGGCCTTCACCACGTGCCGGCTGTCGTCGCTGCGCGGCACCTTCACGTCGACATGCCCGTTGTCGGCCGACGCGGAGACGGCGTACGAGGTGGTCCCGGCGGGCAGGTCGATGGAGATGCGCCCGTTGTCGCTGACGGTGTCCACGAGATCCGGGACGCGGTCGAGATCGAGCTCCACGGACCCGTTGTCCGACCGCGCCACCACGGACCGCGCGGAGACCCGCTCGCCCCGGACGGACCCGTTGTCGCTCTTGAGCTCCAGGGGGCCGCTGACATCCCGGACGACGACCCCGCCGTTGTCGGAGTAGAGCTTGAGCGGCGTACTGAACTTGGACGCGGTGATCTTCCCGTTGTCCGCGTCCACGGTCAGCGCGAGCCCGCGCGGCACCTTCACCTCGTGGCGCGCCTCGCAGTCGCTGATCATCGCCGAGCACTTCACCCGGAGCGTGAGCGTGTCCCCCTCCAGCTTCCACACGGGGTCCGGCCCGCTCCCGAGCACGACCCACCCGTCGACCCTCCGGGTCACCTCGATGTCGTCCACATCGGCGGGGACGACATCGACGACGGAGTTCTCCGCGTCGATGGTCAGCGCCTTCCCGCTGTACGCGAACGACTTGTGCTCGGCGGGCGCGTCCTCCGCGTCGGTGCTCCCGCACCCGGTGAGCGCCGCGACGAGCAGAACGGTGCCCCCGACGGCCACGAGAGCGCTGCGATTACGGATGGTCATGGTGATCAGGTCCCCCTGGGCCGGTGCTGCGATGTGCCCCCACGGTAGGCAACTCCCCGCCACCAGGACGATCCGGACGGCTACCGTCTCGGGGGTGGGGCTAGCCCCCGTACGCCCTCGGTCCGCCCCGCAACAACCGATTGTCGACACACCCCACGGGCCATGTAACCTGTTCCTTCATCCACGGGTGCGTAGCTCAGGGGTAGAGCGCTGCTCTTACAAAGCAGATGTCGGCGGTTCGAAACCGTCCGCGCCCACCAGCACAAAGACCCCCAGCCGATCATGGCTGGGGGTCTTTGACATCCACTTCTGACATCAACGGGCACGATCACCCACGGTCGGGACGCTGCCGCTCCAGCATCCGGTCGATGTGACTCACCGCCTCGCGCGTGTCCTGAACGACGTGTAATGGTGACGTCGGGTCTTGGAACTTTCCGAATGCACCTGCGGGTCACGTCTGCTGTGCGTCTGGTGCTGTGTTGAGGAGGGGCGCCAGGGCTGTGCGGAGATCTTCGATCTGCCGGTAGTGCAGGGCGGTCATGCCCACTTCGCTGGCTGCGATGACGTTGGCGGCAGTGTCGTCGATGAAGAGACAGCGGTGGAGCGGGGCGCCGACGCGTTCTGCGGCCAGGAGGTAGACGCGGGGATCCGGCTTCATGACGCCGACGCGGGATGTGTTCACCACGATGTCGGCGAGGTCGTCGAGCCCTTGCCGGGCAAGATCCCACTCCAGTCGGGTGGTCGCGTTGGAGACCAGGGCGACGGTTGCGATGGTGCGAGCCTGGGCGAGGAGGGACACGACCTCGTGATCGACGCGGGGCACCAGGTTGGACCAGTCGGTGACCGCAGCGTGGGCGCGGGCGCTCGATCCGCAGATTTCAGTGAGGTCCGCAGCCACCGTCGAGCGCCACTGCTCGTCGGTGGTCTTTCCGGTGATCGCGGGGTGAAGGCGTGACGGGGCGAAGGCCGCCTTCGCGAGTGCACCTGCGGGAAGCCCGTGGCTGCGTTCTATGCCATCGGCGGTGGGCCAGTGCCGGACCACGCCGTCGATGTCACAGAGCACAGCGTCGTAGGGGCGAGCGGTCATGGTGAGGACTCCTTGGTGGTGGTGTTCCGCAAGCTCACTTCGGCTGCGTAGCTGGCCCAGTCGCCGGCGGAGAACCGTTGCCAGGCGACGGCGACGTCGGTGTGGATGCCGAGGGTACGGGCGAGGATCGCGGCGGGGATCTCGGTGGCGAGCTGGAACTGGAACTCTTCTTGCAGTACCTCCATCGCTTCGCCAAGCACGACGTCGATCAGTTCGTGGTCATGGAAGTAGGCGACCCCGCCTACCCGTGCTATCTGGATCTCTCGCGGGCTCCGGCACCCGGAACCGATCCGGCTGTCTACCGTCGCCCGGAGCCGAATAGGGCGGCACCTGACATCCACGGCTGACATCAACAGCACAGGATGCCAACGACTCCGAGCGGCCGTAGGTGTCAGCCCAAGCCTCGCGGCAGCCGCCTTCTGAGGACGTCGGGTCGAACTTACAAAGCAGATGTCGGCGGTTCGAAACCGTCCGCGCCCACAGCAGGTAGTCGCAGGTGAAAGTCTGTATCGGCCCTCCGGTCCGCAAGGATCAGGGGGCCGCTTCCATGATCGATGGCACATGGATGCCACATCCCCACGGAAACCGCGCTCTCGCTCACTCGACCGGGGCGCCGGCCGACCCCCTCCGCTCCTCGATCTCCTGCTGCTCGTTGCCGACGTCATCGGCGTGCCGCTCGCAGACCTGGTCCGGGCGCAGCCCTGCCCGCCACCCGGCCGCCGCCGCGGTCGGGTGGCGGGCAGGAGTTCAGCGGGGCGGGTACGACGGAGGGTGCGTGGGCGAGCGGCGACACGGGGACTTGCACAAGATGGCGATGCGGCCGGTTCCGCTGCCTCCCTCGATCGGGTACCGCGCCGCAGTCTCCGCGGTGAGGGGGCGGCCGCGGTTTGCGCACCTCATCCGCGTACCTTCCGCCAGGCCCGACCGAGACGTATGGCCGTCACGCAGGGAGCACCGGCGCGGCAGGTCGCGCAGACCACGGTGTGCCCGATCCACACGAGGTACGCCGCGTCTCCGGCCGTCTCTTTGGGTTTCGTCTGTGCCGTCATGCCCGTTCCCTTCGGCAGGTGGGGCAGCAGCGGGGGTACCAGCGGACCGTGGGGCCAAACTCGGGGAGCGGTCGCGCGCCAAGGTCATGGGCTTCGGTGTTGGCCAGCGGAGCTGCGCACCAGACGCAGTTCGCTCCGCGCTGCTGCGCGTCCGACAGCGTGGCGGGGTCCGGTAGAGGTAGCGCAGTTGTCACGGACGTCTCCCCGTTCGCGGCCGGTGGATGGGGATGACCGTAGGAGTGGAATGTGCGCGCGCTCCAGCTGTGTGCAGATCTGTGCGCACGTGGCCCACTCATGGGTGGATGTCCGCTTCGCGCTCTTGACCGGGGCCGTCGTGGGCAGGACGGTGGTGCACAGAACTGCACGCCGCGTGGATGGAGATCGGCATGTCGTTACTGTTCATCGGGATCGACCCCGAGACCGGGGACCACGAGAGCCCGACTGTGTGGGTCGACCAGGACAAGGGCGAGCTTGTGCTCCAGGGATGGAAGCCGAGCCCGGAACTTGAGGCAGAGTGCGCCGCGCTCGAACTGCCCGGTCACGCTGTGGGAATCCCCGAGAGTGAGGCTGTGGTCCGTATCCCCGCCAGGATGGTGGACATGATCAGGGAGGCATGCGATGCCGTCGAACGTGCCGCCCAGCTTCCTTGATCTGCTTGACAGGTGCACTCGGTCGGCAGTCCACCTCGAGATGCGGGATGTCTACGCCGTGGACTACGAGCGCGGCCCGTTCGCGGACTGGCGGGCCGGCCTCCGGCACGACCGCGCCGACCGGGCGTCGTGGTGGCGACCGTGGCTGGACGTTGTGACCGAGGCCGCCGGTCGCGGCGTCACGATCCGGCGGGCCCGCGTCGTGTCCGAGCCCGTCAGCGAGTACACCCGATACTTGTACGACAACACCTTCACGAACGTGGCCGCGGGCGAGCAGGTGCGGTGGTTTCCGCGGCGGCGAGCCTCCGAACTTGCACTGCCCGGCAACGACTTCTGGTTGTTCGACGGGCAGCTGGTCCAGTGGAACCACTTTGCCGGTGATGGCTCGTCGCAGGGGCCCGAGGTCACCAAGGACCCTGCCGCAGTGAAGCTGTGCGCCGATGCTTTCGAAGCGGTGTGGGACCGCGCCACCCCGCACGACCAGTACGACATCCACTGACCAGGACGGACATGACGCTCCCCTCCTCTTCCGCACAGTCCGCACGCGAAGTTGTCGCCCGGCGGCTGCGCGAGCTGCGGAAGGGGGCCGGGCTCACCGTCGTACAGCTGGCCGGCAGATGCGGGTGGCACCACTCGAAGACCTCGCGGATCGAGAACGGGCGCACCGGCCCGACCGCCACCGACATCCGCCTGTGGTGCCGGGCCGTCGGCGCTGAGAGCGAGGCTGGAGACCTCATCGCCCAGTCGCTGCACGCCGAGTCGATGTACAGCGAGTGGCGGCACCGGACCCGCACCGGCCTGAAGCAGCTTCAGGACAGCGCCGTCTCGTTTTTCAAGCAGACAGAGCTGTTCCGGGTCTACTCCTCGTCCCTCGTCCCCGGCCTGCTCCAGACAGAGGGCTACGCCGCCGCCGTACTCAGCATGAGCGCCCGGTTCCGGGAACTCGCCGTGGACGACAGCGCGGACGCCGCGCGGGCCCGCGTCGAACGGTCCCGGATCATCCACGAGAGGGGCCGGCGCTTCGTGCTCCTCGTCGAAGAGGCCGTGCTGCGGTACCGCATCGGCAGCGCTGACGCGATGGCTGCCCAGCTCGGCTACCTGCTCACGGCCGGTGCCTTGCCTGCCGTGTCGCTCGGCATCATCCCGTCCACGGCGTCTCGGGGGCAGTGGCCGCGCGAGACGTTCCACGTCTACGACGACGCGCTGGTGTCCGTCGAGTTGGTGTCCGCGCAGGTGCGCATCACCCAGCCCACCGAGATCGGTTTGTACCTGCGGGCGTTCGAGCAGATGCGCCGCACCGCGGTGTACGGCGCGGAGGCGCGCGCCCTGATCGTGAAGGCCATCGACGCACTGGGCTGACTCTCTGGCAGCCTTGCCGATCTGTGGCGGTGGCGACGACAAGCCCGCCGCCGCGCCCGGCAGGACCATCGGCCAGGCCGGCCGCAATGCCGCCGGCCTTCCGCCCGAGCCCAGTGCGACCGCCCGCTACGCCCACCTTGAAGCCCTCAACAAGATCGACCCGCGCATCTCGAAGCCCGGCAAGGAAGAGCAGACCGTGTCCCGAGGCACGGACCAGTGCGGCTCGATCAAGACGGTGAAGGACCGGGCCGAGCTGATCAAGCTGACGCTCAGCAGGTTCACCATCGACACCCGCCTTCCGGACCTCAACGACAAGGCCGGCCTGAGGTGTCCAGGCCCTTCATCACCTTCGAGCGCTGGAGGGCCCGACGACTGCTGCGGTCATGTCTGACCGACGCCGCACCTGAAATGCAATGCCCCTGCCCTGGCTTCGGCCGACGGAAGCGGGCGTTTTCCGCATACCCGGAAAAGCCTCAGCGCGATGCTCTGCCACCGACATGCCGGCCCGCGTAGATCTCACGCACGCGCGCCGACAGCGTGGAATGTGCCGTCTGCAGCGTCACCGCGAGGCTTTCGAACTCCGGATCGTCACTGCCTGCCCGCACGGTACGCGCTGTTCCGAGTACTGCGAGTCGTGCGGCCTCCACTTCGTGCCGGACCTCGTCGGCGAGAATGAAGCCGACCTGGGACTGCAGCTCCGCATTCGCTGCTTCCAGGCTGTCCCACTCTCCATCGGGATAGGCCGGTTCAAGACCTGCACCTGCGCGTCGTTCTCGCGTCCAGGCCATCCGGGCGTCGGAGAAGGCACCCAGCGCCTTCGCGTCTGCCTGCAACAGCGAGTTCACCTCGACCAGATGCGTCAGCTCGAACTCCTCGCGCCGCTGTCGTAGCGCTGCGGCGCTGTCCTCGGCGCGCTCCGCCCGTTGTCGTCGATGATTGAGCAGTGCCGTGAACTGGGTAGCAAGCCCACCGAGGAAGAACGCCGCAACGGGCCAGACCGCCGTCCATCCGCTGTCCATCGGGGCAGTGTAGGTGGTGCTCGCGCCTTCGTCCGGCCCGCGTGACGGTGAACAATGGCCTTGTGATGTTGACTATTTGGGTCGATGACTGGCAGATGCAGTGCTGTGGGGAGCCCTTCGCATCCGGGGACGTTGTGTCGTGGACGCTGGTGGAGGTTGATCCCGAGGACTATGCCGACCTCGTCGGCGAGGATCGCGCGAGTGAGATCGACTTTTGCGAGGAGCACCACGGGGTGGGCGAGGAGCGCGCGCCCGCCTCGGTGGAGGTCGTCTCCGTCGTGGAGGTGCACTGCCGTTACGGGGTGCCTCCGGGTGCCACGGAGCAGGTGAACTATCCCGTTCCGGGCACAACCGTGTTGGTTCCGGTCGAGGAGGCGGACGGGTGGGCGAAGGATCAGCCGGGCGTCAGCTTCGCGGGTTACCTGGTGACGGCCAGGCCGTTGGCAGACATGCCGGAAGGAGCGGCTGCTCGCGGTAGGTGAGGGAGTGGGCGGCACGCTTGCCGTGGACGGTCAGCATGCAGTGCCACCGCCGCTCAGCCAGGAGGGTGCTGTCGGTGGCCGGCCATCGTCAACGGGACTCAGCCAGCGGTTGCCGGTCGGCCGGGGAGGGGGAGTGGTTCGTGGCGGTGCCAGATCAGGTAGCGGTCCTCGCGGCGCAGTTCTGCTGAACCCCACTCGGCGCGCATGACGCCCTGGTCCATGGAGCAGGCGTAGGCGACCAGGACCAGGCGGATGTCTTCCGGGAGGAGCGCGAGGTCGGGGTGGGCTTCGGGTTCTTCGAGTTCGTCCAGGCCCAGATCGAGCACCTGTTGCCTCGGCTCCGGGCCGTGCCGGCGGATGAGTTCCGCGCGGAAACCTGTCGCCCGGCGCAGGCGGGCGGCTGTGACGGGGACGTCCTTCTTCGCGTAGCGAATCGGGTAGACGACGTGGCCTGAGACGATGACCACCGTGCGTCCTTGAAGGCGTACGGGGTTGGCATCCGGCAAGTCGGCCAGGCCGGTGGCCAGTTCCTCGTACTGTGCGGCGTACAGGCCATGCCCGTACGCCTCCAGGGTCTGGGTGTGGACGCCCTCGTGCCCGCTGCGCGCCCTCGTGTGAGCGCGTAGGAGGCAGGCCGGGATCACATCCGTCAGCTCGCCGGCCGCATCGCCGAACGTTTCACGTGCCCACTCACTTGTTGAGCCCACGAGGTGCCGCCCCTCCCGGATGAACGCCGATCACGACGAGCAGTGACACGTGAACCGTGCGGCCTGTTGGCGATGCACGCAAGTGGGCATGGGCGCAGGGGCCGGATGGCAAGGTGGTCCGGCAAGCGCTGTCGCTGGTGGAGGGGGCCGACGTGTCGGGAGTTGTGGTTCGGGCGCGGGTGGAGGGGGATCTGGGGGCGGCGGCTGTTGTGCTTGCCGGGGTGCATGAGTCCGATGGGTATCCCGTCGAAGGGGTGGCGGATCCCGAGGCGTGGTTGTCGCCGGAGGGGTTGATCGCGGCCTGGGTTGCCGAGGTCGGCGGGCGGGTCGTGGGGCATGTTGCCGTCAACCGGGCACAGCGCGGGGAGGACGTGGCCCGGCTCTGGAGGGAGCGACGGGGGGCGCCCGGGGATGCGGAGGTCGCGGTGCTGGCCCGGTTCTTCGTGGGGCGGGAGGCTCGGGGGGCTTCCGCGGGGGCGCGGCTCGTGGCGGCGGCGGAGGGGTACGCGCGGGCGCACGGGCTGCCGTTGGTGCTGGAGGTTCTGACCAAGGATGCCGCTGCCATCCGGCTGTACGAGCGGCTCGGATGGCAGCGGATCGGTGAGCTCCGGCACTTCTTCGCGGGGCGGCACTTCGACGCTCTGTGCTTCGTGGCGCCGGGTGCGTGAGGAGGCCCCGGGCCGGTCAGGCGGCCGGTGACGTGAGGGCGTACCAGGTCTTCGCCTCGTCCGGCGGCAGTACGCGCAGCAGCTCCGCCTTCCCCGGCAGGTGCGGGAAGAAGCGGTCGGCGTTCCAGCTGCGCTGGTACGACGGGTCGTCCAGGACCAGCACGCGGCGGCCCTCCACCACCGGGATGTCGTCGGGGAGGCCCTCGTTCCAGATGCGGGTGCCGTCCGGGGCGAGGAGTTCGAAGGTGCCGGTCGCCGTCGCGTCCGAGGTGCCCCGGGCGGGGGCGGGGTCCGTCGCCAGGTGGACGCTCTCGGGGGAGGGCGGTGTGCCGGGGACGTGGCCGCCGCCCACCAGGACGTGGGCGAGCAGGGTGTGGAGCTGGAAGTTGTCGCCGATACCGTCGACGCGTATCTCGAAGGCCTTGTCGGTGGGCCGGTGCAGCACGATCAGCGGTTCGTCGTTCAGTACCGCCAGGGCGTACGAGAGGCACTTGAGGTCGTGGCGGTCCAGGGCCTCCACCTCGCGGCAGAGCGGGAGGACGTCCGACGCGTGCCGGCGGCGTACCTCGGTACTGCGGCACAGCACCGCGAGGGCGGGCGGCTGCCACTCCTCCAGCGAGCACCAGGCCAGGGCCAGGCGGGTCGCCTCGTACGTGTCGTCGCCCAGCCGGGAGAGGTGCGCATCGTCGATCAACTCCTGGCCCGTGGCCGGGAGTTCTGCGCCCGTCGCCGTCCAGCGGCGGGCGAACTCCAGGGCGTCCAGCAGGTCCCGGTGGACGCCGTCCAGGATCGGTTCCGCGCAGGCCAGCGGGGCGGCTCCCCGTTCGACGCAGAAGCCGGCCGCCGTCGCCAGCATCGTGCGCGGGCCGGTCGGCGGGAACGCGGGGATCAGGGCCGCCAACCGGGGCCCGGCGTCGAGGCATTCGGCGTCCGACGCCGACTCCGCACGCTTCATCACGGCGCTGAACGCGTGCCCGGTGCGCTCGCCGTCGCGGGCGGAGACCGCCTCTTCCAGGTCGGACACGGCGGCGGTGAAGCGCGCGTCCTGCTGCTTTCGGTTGAAGATCACCGGCACACCTTAAGGCGGGCCGGTCACGGCCCCTCGGCGCGGGCCGCCCCCACCAGGACGGCACGGTGGCCCTGTGCAAGCGGTCGTCGAGGCCCTGGAGGTGCTGTTTCCAGGGTCTCCAGCTCGCACAGGGCCACCCGTGCCGTCCTGCCGTACGCACGGGAGCAGGTCGCGGATGGTGCGGGTCGGCAGGCCCGCGTCCAGCAGCGAGCGGATGCGGCGGACCACGCCCGGGGCGTCGGCGTCGTAGCGGCGGTGGCCGCCGGCGAGGCGGCGCGCGCTGCGCGCCTTCCTCGACCATCTGGACACCTTTCTGGAGGCCTCGCCCGAGGGGTACTTCGACACCATGATCAGTCCGTACGCGGACTCCGCCGGGGCCGTCGCGCTCGGTACAGTCCCTGTGTGACCAGCAAGCCCGAACCGGCGATTCCGGAGATCACCCGCACCGACTGCGCGCGGTGCGGCACCGAGGTGCACGGCCTGGCCGGGCGGTACGCCTGTGCGCTCTGCGGGTGGGTCAACCACTACTCGGAGGGGCACGAGGAACTGCCCGGCCTGGACGAGGACCCCGATCACGGGCGGCAGTAGTCTCCTGCCGGGACGGCGTCCCGAAAGCCGGTGCCGCCCCCGCCGCGCTCCCCCTACCCTGACCGCCATGGATGACGGGCGCGAAGGGCTGATGGCTGTCGGCGACCGGGACGAGCCGCCTCCTCCCCCTCCCGTGGCCGGGTCGCCCCTGCGGCTGCCGGCCTTCCGGCGGTTCCTGCTCGCTCACCTCGTCTCCGCGACCGGCTCGGCGATGGCGCCCGTGGCACTGGCGTTCGCCGTGATCGGGCAGGGCGGGGGAGCCGGGTCGCTCGGGATCGTGCTCACCGCGAACACCGTGCCGACCCTGGTCTTCCTTCTCGTCGGCGGGGTGCTGGCGGACCGGATGTCCCGCAGCCGGATCCTCTTCCTCGGGAACCTCGGTGCCGGGGCGGCGCAGGCGGCCGTCGCCGTGCTCGTCGCGACGGGGACGGCGACCACCGCCACGATCGGCGTCTGCGCCTGTGCGTCGGGGGTGGCGTCCGCGTTCACCGCGCCGGCGGCCCAGGGAGTGGCGTCCCGGCTCGTGCCGCCGGAGCAGCTCCAGCAGGCGAACGCGCTGGTACGGGTGCCCAGAAACGCCGTCAAGGTCGTCGGGCCCGTCATCGGCGGGTTCGTCGTCGCGCTGACCGGGCCCGCCTGGGCGCTCGGCTGGGACGCCCTCACCTTCGTCCTCGCCGCGCTGCTGCTCTCCGGGCTGCGGTTGCCGGGCGCGGTGTCCCCCGGCGGCTCCGGCGGGCTTGTGGCCGACCTGCGCGTGGGGTGGTCCGGGTTCAAGTCCCGTATCTGGCTCTGGAGTTTCACGCTGTCCGGTACGGCGGTCGTGGCCGCCTGGCTGGCCGGGTACCAGCTGCTCGGGCCCATCGTTGCGGACCGCAGCTACGCGGGCGCCGGTTCCTGGGGGCTGGTGCAGGGGGCGTTCGCGGCGGGGCTGCTGGCCGGGACGGTCGTCTGCCTGCTGTGGAAGCCGCAGCGGCTGATGCTGGTCTGCGTCGTGACCAGCTCGGGGCTCATGCTGCCGTTGGCGGCCCTGGGTCTCGGGCTGCCGCTGCCCTGGGTGCTGGGGGCGACCGCCGTCGCCGGGGCGGGCATGGACGTGGCCATCGTCACCTGGTCCACCGTCATGCAACAGCAGGTGCCCGACGAGGAGTTGGGGCGGCTCAGCTCTCTCAACTCTCTCGGGGAGCAGATCGCCATTCCCGTCGGATATCTGTTGGTCGCGGCCACTTCCGCGTACTGGAGCAGCGGGCGCATCCTGCTGGTGTGCTCCGCCGTCGTCCTCGTCGCCGGGGTGGCCAACGCCTGCGTACGCGATGTGTACCGGATCAGGCGGCTGTGAGGGCGCGCGGGAGCCGGGAAGGAGGTGGATGCGTAGGTCGCTGGTTTGTATATGTCGGTCGCCGACCTATAGTGGCAGCGTCACGTCCCGCCATGGGCCCGCTTCACGCTGCGGGTTTTCCGGGACGCCGCCCCGCAGTGGAGAAGGTGGAGCAGTCATGGCCTCCAAGAAGAACCTCGTCGCCAACCGTGAGTCGCTTGCCCACAAGGTCCGTTACGCCGCGAGCCGTCCGGACCGCATCGCGCCCTATCTGAAGCGGGCGGCCCGGGACCGGTGGCTGGCGTTCAAGCACCCGGACCACGTGAACTACTACCGGGCCGTGATGGCCTCGGACACCCGGCGCAACCCCGAGGCCGCCGTCGGCAGCCAGACGCACGACCGGTGGCTGGCCCTGGGGCAGATGCAGTTCGACTACCTCGTCGAGCACGGGCTCGCCCCCGGGGCCCGGATGCTCGACATCGGGTGCGGCAACCTGCGCGCCGGCTGGCGGTTCATCGACTATCTGGAGGCCGGGCACTACTACGGCATCGACATCTCGCCCGACATCCTGATCGCCGCCAAGCAGACCCTGACCACGCAGGGGCTCCAGGCCAAGGTGCCGCATCTGACCATCACCAAGGACCTGACGCTGGACTTCCTGCCGGACGCGCACTTCGACGTCGTGCACGCCCACAGCGTGTTCTCGCACTCGCCGCTGGAGATCATCGACGAGTGCCTGGCCCACGTGGGGCGCATCCTGGCGCCCGGCGGGCACTTCGACTTCACCTTCGACCGCACCACCGGTGCCGAACACCAGGTCCTGCGCGAGGACTTCTACTACCGGACCGAGACCCTGACCGACCTCGCCGCGAAGCACGGGCTGCGGGCGCGGTTCATGGAGGACTGGGAGAAGCTGGGGCACGGGCAGTCGAAGATACGCGTCACCGCCTGACGCCCCGGCCGTTCAGCCGGCGCTCGGCCTTCCCCGCAGCCGCCACAGGCGCAGCGCCACCCCGGCCGCCGCCAGCAGCGCCAGGGCCGGGACCACGGTGTCCTGGTCCACCACCCCGGCGCTGTACCCCATCGCGAGGAACGGCGCCCCGGCCAGCGCGAACCGGCCGGGGGTGCGCAGCCGGGACAGCGCCGCGCGGCCCGCGAGCACGAGGGCGGCGGCCATCGGGACACCCAGGCGCCACAGGACGGCCGTGAGATGGCTGTGCGCGTCCGTCAGCGTCAGGGCGGCCACCCCGAGCAGCGTCCACAGCACCAGCGCCGTACGGCCCGCCGTGCCGAGGAGGCGGCCCGGCGGGCGCAGATCCGGCGGGCAGGCGAGGGGCAGCGCGGCCACCGCGACCGGGGCCAGGAGGTAGGGGACGGCGGCCGGCGGGAGCAGCGCCCCGGCCGACAGCGGGACCAGGACGAGCGCGAGCGCCTCGGCCAGCGCGCCCGCGAACGCGCACCGCGCCCCCGCCGCGAAGCGCCCGCCCAGCGCCAGGACCGCTCCGGCCAGCGTCACCAGGTCGCAGCCGATCATGACGAAGCTGAGCGGCACCAGGAAGTCCGGGTTCCCGCTGAGCCGCCAGTCGCCGAGCATCGAGACGAGGCCGAAGGCGGCGTACGCGGCGGTCGCGGCCAGGGCGAAGGGCGCGGCGGCGGCGAAGAGGCGGCCGGCGCGCTGGGCGGACCCCAGACGCAGGCGCATCCGCAGCGCGTGCGCCACGATGTCGCCCGCCTCCCGGAACCGGGCGACCCGGCCGGCCCCCTCGGTCGCCGCGCGGTACGCCTCCGCGATGTCGTCCCCGAACGCGCGGCGGTAGCCGGTCGGGTACAGCCGCAGCAGCGGGGCGCTCATGCCGTGGCCGGCTTCCCGCCGACGCCCAGGCGCCGGGTGGCCTCGCGCGCGGTGGCCGCGATCCGGCGGGCCTCGGTGGCCAGGACCTCCCGGCCGGTGGCGGTGAGCGTGTAGGTGCGGCGCAGCCTGCTGTCCACGACCTCCTCCGCGTGCACCTCGATCAGGCCCTCGCTCAGCAGCCGCTCCAGCGCCCCGTACAGGGTGCCGGTGCGCATCTTGACCCGGCCGCCGGAGATCGTCTCGACCTCGCGCGCGATGGCGTAGCCGTGCCGGGGCTCGTCCGCCAGGGCGGTCAGGAGGAGGAGGGTCGGTTCCTGCATCGCGCGTTCGCTCATGCCCGTATCGTACGGCAGGAATGGGTCACTCACCGGCATATGACGGGCTGTCCTGACCTGCGATCGGGGGGAGTTCTCCCGCGCCGTCCGGGGCCTCCGCGCGGGCCAGCTCCCGGAAGCAGCTCCGCAGCCAGGCGTGCGCCGGGTCCGCGTCGTGGCGCGGGTGCCAGGCCATCCCGAAGGAGAGCGGCGGCAGCGGGAAGGGGATCTCGAACGTCCGCAGGCCCAGCGGGTCCGTGAGGGGGCGGGTGCGCCGCGAGGCCAGGCCGACCAGGTCGCTGCCGAGCAGGAGGAAGAGCGACGAGGGGAGCGTGCCCACACTGCCCACCACCCGCCTGCGCAGACCGAGTTGTGCGAGAGCGGTGTCCACCGGGCCCTGCGTCCGGCCACGCCGGGACACCGTCACATGGTCGGCGGCGGCGAACCTGGCCGGGGTGATCTCCCCGTCCAGGAGCGGATGGCCGGGGCGCACCACGCCCATCATCCGGTCGTCGTAGAGGTGTTCACGGTGCACCTCCGGCGCACGCGTGTCGAGCACCCCCACCTCCAGATCGGCGGCGCCCTCGCGCAGGAACGGCCCGTCCACATGGCTCTCCATCAGGAAGCGGAGCCGCACACCGGGCGCCTCACGGGCGATCCGGGCGAACAGCGCCGGGCCGGAGACCGCCGCCAGGATGTCCTGGGCCAGCACGGTGAACGTCCGCGACAGGGCGCGCAGATCGACCTTGCCGCCCGACAGGAACACCCCGCGCGCCCGCTCCACGACGGCGCGCACCTCGCCGTGGATGGCCAGGGCGTGCGGCGTGGGCACCATCGTGCGCCCCGCGCGCACCAGCACCGGATCACTCAGCGCCTTGCGGATGCGGCCCAGGGTGCGGCTCATCGCGGGCTCGGACAGATGCAGCCGGGCGGCGGCGCCCGAGACGCTGGATTCCTCGATGAGGACGTCCAGGGCCACCAGAAGATTGAGGTCAAGGCCGGATTGCGTCACGCGCATACATCCCTTGTCGAAGATGCATTGGAAAGCAAGTCGCGCCAACTCTACGGTGGACAGCACACCCCGTCACCACGGCTCCCCAGGAGGAGCGTTGTCCCCGTATGCCCAGAAGGCCCCCGGCCTCACCCGTGCCGCGCTGTACGTGCTCTGCGCCTGTGTGCTCGTCGCGCAGGGCATGGTCGCCGCCGTCAACCTGCTCATCCCGCAGCTCGCCGCCTCCACTCTGCATCCCTCGTCCAGCGAACTGCTGTGGGCGGTCGACGCGTACGTCATCGTCTTCGCGGGCCTGCTGATCCCGGCGGGCGCGCTCGGCGACCGCTTCGGACGCAAGGGCGCCCTGCTCACCGGCCTCGGCCTCTTCGCCGTCGGCGCCGCCACCAGCGCGCTCGCCACCGCCCCCGCCGTGCTCATCGCCGGACGCGGGGTGTGCGGGGCGGGGGCCGCGCTCATCATGCCCGCGACCATGTCGCTCCTGGTCACCCTCACCCCGCCCGCCCGCCGGTCCCAGGCACTGGCGACCTGGACGCTCGCCGCCGGACTCGGCGGCCTCGCGGGCAACGTCGGCGGCGGCCTCGCCGGACAGTTCGGGACCTGGCGCTCCCTGTTCTGGGCCATGGTGCCGCTCGCCGCGCTGCTCGCCCTCGCCGTCGCCCGCCTCGCGCCCCGCAGCCCCGAGCGCACGGACACCGCACCCGACCCGGTCGGCTCGCTGCTCCTCGTCGCCGCCCTCACCTCCCTGGTGTACGGGATCATCGAGGGCCCGCCGCACGGCTGGGGATCGGCGCGGGTGCTGACCGCCTTCGGCCTCGGAGCCGTACTGCTCACCGTCTTCACCGTGCACGGGCTGCGCGCCACCAGGCCGCTGCTCGACCCCCGGATCTTCGCCTCGCCGGTGCTGCGCGCAGGGACGCTCGGCATCGCCACCGCCTTCTTCGGTCTCTTCGCGCTGTTCTACGTCAACTCCCAGTACCTCCAGTACGTGAAGGGCTTCCCGGTCGGCCTCGCCGGGGTGGCGATCGTCCCGCTGACCGTGGGGATGGCCGTCATGCCGAAGATCGGGGCGCGCTGGCAGGACCGGTACGGCATCCGGCCCGTGGCGGGCGGCGGGCTCGCGGTCATCGGCCTGGGGCTGCTCCTCGTCTCGACCGCCGACGGGAGCACCCCGTACGCCCTGTACGCCGTGTACCTCCTCGTCATTTCCGCCGGTACGGGGCTGTGCGCGCCCGCGCTGACCGTGGCCGTCGTCGCCGGACTGCCCGCGCACCGCAGCGGGCTCGGTTCCGGGCTCAACACGGCGGCGCGCGAGATCGGGGCGGCGCTCGGGGTGGCCGTCGTCGGCACGGTGCTGGCCTCCGGGGCCGGTACGGACCACGTCACGGCCGGGCACGCCGCCGCGTTCGCCCCGGCGATGTCCGACGGCCTGCGGGTCGTGGCGGCGGTGCTCCTCGTCGCGACGGTGTTCGTGGTGCTCGGCACCTCGGGCCGGCCGCGCCGGGACACGGAGCCGGCGGAGGGCCGGCCGGAGGGCGTCACCCGTACGGGCGCCTCCGCCTAGCCACTCCGGGAAGGGTGTCGCAAGGTCGTTCCGACCTGCACGTTCCACAGCCCAGGAGTCCTTCATGGCACAGACCGCGCCCCCGCCGGGCACCCCTTCCCCGCCCACGGGCCCCCGCCCGGAGGAGGACAACCCCTGGGCGACCGGCGGGATCATGTTCGCCGGTGTGCTGCTGATGGTCGACGGCGTGCTCGGGGCGATCAAGGGCATCGCCGGGATCGCGTCGGACGACGTCTACACGCGGATCAACAACTACGTCTTCAAGTTCGACGTCACGACCTGGGGATGGATCCACCTGATCCTCGGCATCGTCATCGCGATCGTCGGCTGGGGCATCCTCCGGGGCTTCGGCTGGGCGCGTGGGGTCGGCGTGGGGCTCGCGGCCCTCAACATGATCGCCAACTTCATGTGGCTGCCCTACCAGCCGATCTGGGCCGTGGTCTCGCTCGCCATCGACACCTTCGTGATCTGGGCCCTGTGCACGGGACGCCTGAAGCCGGTCGTCTGACCGCCTGGGCGCCGTTGTCAGTGGTGCGGGTCACACTGGAGACATGTGCCGCAGTATCAAGACGCTCCGACCGCCCGCCCTCCCCGAAGAGGCCACCGAGGAGGACATCCGCGCCGCCGCCCTGCAGTTCGTCCGCAAGGTGTCGGGCTTCCGTGCGCCGGCCGCGCACAACAGGGAAGTCTTCGACCGTGCCGTCGACGAGATCGCCGAGGCGACCGCCCGGCTGCTGGACGGCCTGGAGATACGGGGTGGTGTCAGGACGCCGTAGTCGGCTTCAGGACGCCGTGGACACCGAGGCGGCGCGTGCCGCCTCGGCCGGGCGCCGCATGAGCAGCGCGGCGAAGGAGCCCGCGACGAACAGGGCGAGGACCGAGACGGCCGTGCCCAGCCAGCTCGCGCCCAGCCACTGCGCGCCGAAGTAGCCGAGGCCCACGCTGTAGCCGGCCCAGGCCAGGCCGGCGACGGCCGACCACGGCAGGAATTCCTTCACCTTGCGGTGCGAGGCGCCTGCGCCCAGTGAGACGACGGAGCGCCCGGCCGGGGCGAAGCGCGCGATGACGACGAGGATGCCGCCGCCCCGGCTCAGGGCGGCGCCCAGGCGTTCCTGCGCGGAGGTGAGGCGCCGGGAGCGCGCTATGGCGCGGTCCAGCCGCTCGCCGCCGATCCGGGCCAGCCGGTACGCGGCGAGGTCGCCGAGTACCGAGGCGGTGGCGGCGCACAGGAGGAGTGCCAGGAGCGAGGGGACCTCGGTGACCTGGCGGGCGGCGCCCGCCGCGTCGGCGGCCACGCCGGTGGTGCCCGCTGCGGCGGCCGTGGCGGCGGTGATCACCAGCACGCCGCTGGGCAGTACGGGGAGGAAGACGTCCAGCAGCACGGAGAGGGCGACCACGACATAGATCCATGGGCTGCCGGTCAGCGCACCCACACTCTCCAGCACTTCTACTCCCCGATCCGTGACAACGCCGCGACGTCGCAGGGGAGCGGCAGGAGCGGCAGGTTCAGCTGTACAGCGTACGCCTGTCGTTCACCCGGTGATCCATATATATGCGTGATGTTGGGCACCCCGGTCGAGCGGGGCTTGAGCGCGTACCGCCGGGGAGCGGATCCCGGCGGTACACGGAGGAGATGCGGGGCCCGGTCGGTCGGCGGGCCCGGGGGAAGCGGGGAGGGCGGGTCAGACGGCGACCGGGGCGTTCTGCTCCGCCGTGTGGTCGCGGTCCTGCCGGTCCGGTGCGCGGTCGGTGAAGAGCCCGTCCAGGGCGAGGGCGCCGGGGCCGGTGAAGACGAGCAGCAGGAACACCCAGCAGTAGATGGCGGACGGTTCACCGCCGTTCTGGAGGGGGAAGAGTGCGTGGGACTGGTGGACCGTGAAGTAGGCGTAGGCCATGGACCCGGACGAGATCAGGGCGGCGAGACGGGTGCCCAGGCCCAGGGCGACCAGGGCGCCGCCGATGAGCTGGATCACCGCCGCGTACCAGCCCGGCCAGGTGCCGGCGGGTATGGAGCCGCCGTCCCGGGCGCCGCCGAGCACCCCGAAGATCGAGGCGGCACCGTGGCACGCGAAGAGCAGGCCGACGACGATGCGGAAGAGCGCGAGGGCGTAGGGCTGGGCGCGGTGCAGGTGTGGGGTCATGGGGGGAGGCTCCTTCGGTCTGGTGGGGACGTGAACCGACTGGGCGCCAAAGATTAGGTAGACCTCACCAATACTTGCAAGTTCAACGTTCTGTCGACTGGCCGAGAATCGACTGTCTGTCGTGAGCGGTTGGACGCGCCAATACCGCCTCGAACTGGGCAACCTCCTTTCTTCGCTTGGCCTGAACCAATGACGGCGCAGTTTTCCGGCCATGGCGGCGGTGTCCCGGCGGTTGCTGCTCCGACCACGGCAGCCCCGGGTTTCGCTCGCATACCGCTGGAGTTCCCGGCCCCCTCGCGCCCCGTTGGGGGACTGCCGGCCCGTCGGCGGGTGGCCGGGGGCGGGCTGTGGGTCGTGGAGCGCCGTAGTCGGCCGAAAACACGTCGGTGGCCCCGCCGGCCTGGCCCGTCGTGCGGGCGTCGGCCGGCGGGGCCACCGGGGTGGCGGATGCCGCCGGGTGATCCTCGGTTCAGCAGCCGCTGAGCGCGGACTGCAGGGCCGACTTCTCGGCCGAGTCGACGGTCAGCTTGTAGTAGTGCTTCACGTGGATCCAGGCGCGCACATAGGTGCACTTGTACGCGGCACGCGACGGCATCCAGGACGCCGGGTCCTTGTCGCCCTTGGCCTGGTTGACGTTGTCCGTGACCGCGATCAGCTGCGGCCGGGTCAGGTCGTTGGCGTACGCCTGCCGTTGGGCGGTGGTCCAGCTGGACGCGCCCGAGCGCCAGGCCTCGGCGAGCGGGACCATGTGGTCGATGTCCAGATCGGACGCGGCGGTCCAGGTGGCGCCGTCGTACTCCGAGTACCAACTGCCGCTGGTCGCGGCGCAGCTGGAGTCCTGCGAGACGTTGGTGCCGTCCCGCTTCAGGACGACCTCGCGGGTGTTGCAGGCTCCCGACTGGGTGATCCAGTGCGGGAACTTGTCCCTGCTGTACCCGCTGGACGAACCCTCCGCCTGCACGGTCAGCTCGCTCAGATAGGTGCGGGCCGTGGACGCGGAGACCGGAGTGGGCATGGCCGCCTGGGCGCCGGGGGCGGTGAGCAGGCCGGTGGTGACGGCGAGTGCGGCGGATGCGGTGAGGACGGCTATGCGACGCGCGTAGACACCTGACATGCGAACTCCCTTGATGTGGGGGGATGTGGACGGGCTGTCATGAACGGCCCGGCCATCGTGGCGGCGTCCGGTTTCCGTGGGGTGGGCGCCAGGTAACAGGGTGGCGACATGCGCACGTCACATCAAGGGATCTGACAAAGGGGTTCGTGGCGAGGGGGGCGTACGGGCCCGTGCGCGCGGGCGCGCCCCGCCGGTCCGGCGGGGCACGGGCGCTCACGACCTGCGCGGGAGCGCATGCGTACGGCCCCCGCCCGGGGTGGGCGAGGGCCGTACGGAGGTTCGTGGTGCTGGTGTTTGACGTGGGGTCAGCGGCCCCGGGGGCTGGATCCGGCGGGGCGCGGGGCGCCTCGGTGCGGGCGGCCGACGCCCCGGGGCGGGGCTACCGCGCGTCGAAGTGCAGGGTGATAGAGCCGTCCGACGCCTCCACGCGCAGCTGCGTCAGGTCGGCCACATGGGCGTCGGGGGAGTGGGCCCCCGCGCGCGGGCCGACGCCCACGACGCGCATACCGGCCGCCCGGCCCGCCGCGATGCCCGCCTCGGAGTCCTCGAAGACGACGCAGTCCGCCGGTGCGAAGCCCAGCGCGGCCGCGCCCTTGAGGAAGCCCTCCGGGTCCGGCTTGCTGGCGCCGACGCTCTCGGCGGTGATGCGGAGGTCCGGCATCCGCAGCGAGGCCGCGTTCATCCGGGCCGTCGCCAGCGCGAGGTCGGCCGAGGTGACCAGGGCGTGCGGAAGGGCCGCGATGGCGTCCATGAAGGCGGGGGCGCCGCCGACCGGGACGACCCCGTCGGTGTCGGCGGTCTCCTCGGCGAGCATCACCCGGTTGTCCGCGTAGTTCTGCTCCATCGGGCGGTCCGGGAGCAGTACCGCCATCGTGGCGTAGCCCTGGCGGCCGTGGACCACCTTCAGCGCCTCTTCCGGATCCAGGCCCTGCCGCAGCGCCCAGCGCCGCCAGCAGCGCTCCACGACGGCGTCGGAGTTCACCAGGGTGCCGTCCATGTCGAGCAGCAGTGCTTGGGCGGTGAGGGCGGTGGCCGGCATGGGCGGGCTCCAGAACGGGGGAAGCGAACGCCGCGGGGGTGGGCGGCGCGGGAGACATCAAGCGGCCCCCGCCCGCCGGTCAGGGTGTGCGCGCGGAGGCCACTTTGTTTCTCCACGATACAAAAACGGGGTCGCAAACGCGAATCCCCTGCCGGGGCGGCTCGGATCCCCGTCCCGGAGGCTGTGCGGCCCCGTGGTTCTCGTCAGCGGCGGCCACTGCCCGTTGTCATCGCTTCCAGGTGGCTGCGGGTGCTCGGGCCGTAGACACCGTCCGGGTCGCCGTCGATGTTCCACCAGACCTGGAGGTCGCTCACGGCCTGCTCCGTCCGGGACCCGTACTCCGAGTCGACCGGGCCGTTGTAGACCCAGACCTCGCGGAGCCGGTTCTGCAGGTCCGCCACCGCCGCGCCCCGGTCCCCGCGCCGCAGGGTCCCGGCCTCGTCCGGTGACGCGGCGGGCGGGGCCACGCCCTCCGCCGGCCCGCTGCTCTGTGCCGTGGCCGCCGGGGACGACGGCGCGCCCGCACCGGACGCCGACGAGGAGGCCGTGGCGGAGCGGGAGGCGGACGCGGACGGCGAGGTGGACGCCGACGCCGAGGCGGACGACGACGCGGACGAGGAGGGGGAGGCGGAGCGTGAGGGGGACGGGGAGGCGGAGGACGTGGTGGACGGCGAGGGCTCGCCGTTCTCGTCGGGGAGGGTGGCCACCGTGGACGGCAGGGCCTGGTCGAGATCGGCCTCCCCGTTGCCGTCCCCGTTGAACAGCCCGCCGATGAAGGCCGCCGTGCCCACCACCGTGACCACCGCCGCCCCCGCGATCACGGCGGCGAACGGCTTGCGGCGGCGCGGTGCCACCGGGTCGGGCCCGGTGAGCAGGAGCGCCGTGCCGGCCGGGGCGTCGGCGTCCGCCGGAGGAGGGCCCGCCGGGTCCAGGAAGAGCGGCATCGTGGTCGCCGCGTCGCCCTCGGGACCGTAGACCCGCGGGGCGCCCGGCGGGGGAGTCGTGGGCGCCGCCGTGTCGCCGCCGAGGGTCACGTACGGGCGGATGCGCAGCGGGTCGAAGTCCTCCGCCGCGGCCATCTCCGCGGACCGGCCGGCGTGGTGCTCGTCGGCGATGCGCTGCTGTTCGGCGGCGCGCTCCGGGTCGGTGACGTGTCCCGGCGCGCCGGTGGCGCCGTACGCCGCGCGGCTCGCGCAGGCGCAGCCCGGACCGGCGCCGGGTCTGCTGTCCGTACCGCACTCCGGGCATATATGTCCGGCCATGGTGGGTCCCCTCCCCTTGAACTGCCTGCGATTATGCAGCCCGCCGCCGAGAAGCCCAATCACCCGGTCCTCCGGCAGGCCATAACGGGGCAGAGCAGACAGGATGGGTGTTCAGCGGATCCGAGGAGATGTCCCATGGCCCAGCAGCTGAGCCCCACGGCCCAGGCCCCCGGCGCGGACCGGTCCACGCGGTCGGTCCTGGTGGCGATCGGCGCACTGCTTCTCGGCATGCTGCTCGCCGCACTCGACCAGACCATCGTCTCCACCGCGCTGCCCACCATCGTCAGTGACCTCGGCGGGCTCGAACACCTGTCGTGGGTGGTCACGGCGTATCTGCTGGCCTCGACCGCCGCGACGCCGCTGTGGGGCAAGCTCGGCGACCAGTACGGGCGCAAGAAGCTGTTCCAGACCGCGATCGTCATCTTCCTGATCGGCTCCGCGCTCTGCGGCATCGCCCAGAACATGCCCCAGCTGATCGGCTTCCGGGCCCTCCAGGGGCTCGGCGGCGGCGGGCTGATGGTGCTGTCGATGGCGATCGTCGGCGACATCGTCCCGCCGCGCGAACGCGGCAAGTACCAGGGCCTCTTCGGCGCCGTGTTCGGCGCGACGAGCGTCCTGGGGCCGCTGCTCGGCGGCTTCTTCACCCAGCACCTCTCCTGGCGCTGGGTCTTCTACATCAACCTCCCCATCGGGGTCGTCGCCCTCGTCGTGATCGCCGCCGTGCTGCACATCCCGGTGCGCCGGACCAAGCACACCATCGACTACCTGGGCACCTTCCTGATCGCCTCGGTCGCCACCTGCCTGGTCCTCGTCGCCTCGCTCGGCGGCACCACCTGGCCCTGGGGCTCGTGGAAGATCGTCGGCCTCGCGGTGCTGGCCGTGCTGCTCCTGATCGCGTTCGTGTTCGTGGAACGGCGTGCCGCCGAGCCGGTGCTCCCGCTGAAGCTCTTCCGGATCAGGACCTTCAGCCTCGTCGCCGTGATCAGCTTCGTCATCGGCTTCGCGATGTTCGGCGCGATGACCTATCTGCCGACCTTCCTCCAGGTGGTGCACGGCATCACGCCGACGATGTCCGGCGTCCACATGCTCCCCATGGTGTTCGGACTGCTCATCACCTCCACCGCGTCCGGGCAGATCGTCAGCCGGACGGGCCGCTGGAAGGTGTTCCCGATCGCCGGCACCGGCATCACGGCCATCGGCCTGCTGCTCCTGCACCGGCTGACGGTCTCCAGCAGCACCTGGGAGATGAGCGCCTACTTCTTCGTGTTCGGCGCGGGGCTCGGCCTGGTGATGCAGGTCCTCGTGCTGGTCGTGCAGAACGCCGTCTCGTACCAGGACCTCGGGGTGGCGACCTCGGGGGCGACGTTCTTCCGGTCCATCGGTGCCTCGTTCGGCGTAGCGATCTTCGGCACCATCTTCACCAACCGGCTGACCGACAAACTCGGCGCGGCGCTCGCCGGCCGGCCGCTGCCGCCCGGTGTCGACGCGAAGAGCCTGGCCGCCGACCCGCGCGCCCTCGGGCAGCTGCCGGACGCGCTGCGGGGGCCGGTGCTCCAGGCGTACTCGACGTCGATCACCGACGTGTTCCTGTACGCGGCACCCGTCGTCCTGGTCGCCTTTCTCGTCGCCTGGTTCCTCAAGGAGGACAAGCTGCGCGGATCGGTGACGGCGCCCGATCCGAGCGAGACCTTGGCGTCCAACCCGGTCGAACGGTCCTCCTACGACGAGTGCGCGCGCGCCCTGTCCGTACTGGCCACCCGGGAGGGCCGCCGCGAGGTCTACGTCAAGATCACCGAGAAGGCGGGCTTCGACCTGCTGCCCGCCGCCAGCTGGATGCTGCTGCGCATCAGGCGCCACGGCACCGTCGAGCCCGCCCGGCTCGCCGAGGTGGCCCCCGTACCGCTGCGGGTGATCAACGACGCGGCCCGGCAGCTGGAGGGGCGCGGGCTCGTCCGGCGGGTCGGGGTGCAGATGGTGCTCACCGAGACGGGCGCGGAGGCGGTGGTGAAGCTCGCCCAGGCCCGCGAGGACTCGCTGGCCGAGCTGCTCGGCGACTGGTGGGGACCGGACCGGCCGACCGACCTGGTCGCGCTCGTCTCCGAGCTGACGCGGGAGACGAGCGGGTCGAGCAAGGAGCGCCCGCACAGCCCCGAACCCAAGCGCGACCACGCGGCGGGCCACCCGCACCGGGACAGCCCTTAGACAGGCGCCTGCGCGGCCAGCTCCTTGGCGAACCAGTGCTCGGCATAGCGGTCCCGGTTGAACGCCGGGACCTCCCGGTAGCCGTGTTTCGCGTACAGGCCGCGTGCCTCGACCAGGTCGTTACGGGTGTCGAGCCGCAGCCGGGACCGCCCGAGGGCCCGCGCCCGCTCCTCCAGTGCCGCGAGCAGGAGCCCGCCGCCGCCCGTGCCCCGGAACTCCGGGCGGACGAAGACCCGGGTCAGCTCGGCGGTGTCCGCGTCCACGAGGACCAGGCCCGCGCAGGCGGCGGCCCGGCCCTCGAACCGGCCGACGACGAAGGCACCGGACGGCGCCGCGAGCAGCTCGGCGCCGTCGTCGGTGAGCCCCTCGTCGATCTCCTCGGCCGTCGCCGGACGGCCCCAGTAGCGTCCGGCGACCTCGCCGTAGTAGTCCCGCCGGAGGAGGGCCGCCTCGGCGGAATCGACGGGTTCGGGTGCCACGGTCCAGGTCATGGGGCCATTCTCGCTGTCGCACGTACGGGTGAATCAAGTGCTTTGTAGAGGGGGCGGACCCTCTCCGTTCCGCGATTCACCCTTCGTACGCACATCCGGACTCCGGCGGAGGGCCACTCCCTCATCGCAGCGGCGGCGGTGTGAAGACCGGCGGCGGGGGCAGTACCGGGCGCCGCCGCCGGGCGCGGACCGCCAGCAACAGGGCCGCGATCACCACGAGCGCGCCGCCGAGCGGCACCAGCAGCCAGACCGGCATGCCGCCCCAGGTCAGCAGCGTGTCCCGGTAGACCACGGTCCGGTACGGGGTGTCCTCGGCGGTCGCCCGCAGCTCGTGGTCGCCGTCGATCCGCTCCGGTGACGGGAAGTACTGGTCGATCGCCGTCACGAAGACCGGCTTGTCGCCCGTGACCGCCGCCAGCGCCTCGTACGGCTCCTTCGCGGGGTCCACCCGGCCCGCGTACGCGACCTTCGGGGGCCGCCCGCCGATCGCCCCGCGCGGTTCCATGCGGTGGTCGGCCAGCACATACAGGCCGAGGGACTGTGGGGTCGCCGCCAGCTTCGACAGGCGCATCGGATAGACCAGCCGGTCACTGGCGAACCGCAGCCGCAACGGGTCGAGCGTGCCGCTCAGCGTGGTCCCCCGCTTCTCCGGCGCGAGGCGCACCGCCACGTACTCCCACTTCTGCTCGACGTACGGCGTCAGGGCCGTGGCGAGGCGGTCCGGCAGCTCGAAGCCGTTCTCCTTCAGCCAGCTCTCCAGCGCCTCCGGGTCGGTCGCCGCCAGCCGGGCCACGTCGAAGGGGCCGAGCCGTTCCCGGCCGACCACGTCGACCGGTGCGGAGGCCCTGGGGGCGCCGGCGCCGTCGGCGGACGAGCCGCCGGAACCGCCGAACGGCCAGTCCTTGTCGCGGGGCCAGAAGTAGTGCCGCTCCTCGTGGACCGGTGCGGTGATGGCCCTGAGCTCGGAGAACAGCGCCGCGTCACCGAGCTCGACCGTGGCGCGGTGCGGGACCGGCATGATCCAGGCGGCGTCCGGCGCGTTCCCCCGGACGCTGAGCTGCATCACGATCTGCTCGGTGCTGCCGTCCCAGCCGACCGCCGACGTCTCCCGGTCGACGGCCACCTGGCTGTTGCGGTGCACGACCATCGCCCCGCAGCCACAGGCGTACGCAGGCGCGATCAGCGACCCCAGCTGCAACGACACCAGCATCAGGGCCAGGGAGAGGGCGCGCGCCGCCCAGCCGCGCGCTCCCCTCCCCGCTCCGCTTTCTCTCCGCGCGCGCCGCATCTTCCGTCCTCCCCGTCGTTACTGATCACGGGCTCAGACGTGCGCGGGCCCCCGCCGGTTCCGGCCGGTCCGGGGCACTCGGCCGGGCGGTCTTCCGCGAGAGGCGGGATGACAGTCAGGCAGAAAACGGGTTGATTGGGTCTACCTCATGACGCATTGCGAAGGTTTCACCCATGCCGGGCAATTGACCGGCTACAGACCTTGGGAGGGTCGGCGCAGCGTGGCGAACGTGGAGCACAGTGGGAGCGGAAGCGCGACGGCGGGAGCGAGGACCGGGGCGGCACGGGCGGTGCTCTGGCTGGTCGTGGCCGCGCTGGCCGTCCGGCAGATGGCGGTGGTGCTGCGGCAGCCGCCGGGCGAACGGCTCACCGATCTGGAGACCTGGACCGGTGAGAACGGCGTGCTCCATGTGACCGGCTCGCTGTACGACACCGACCGGTTCACCGGCACCCCGTTCGCCGGGCTCGTCCTCAAGCCGCTGACCCGTACGGTCGAACAGAGCCTCGGCGTCGCCTGGACCTTCGGCTCGCTGCTGCTCGTCGCCGCCCTCGGCGTGGTCGCGGCCCGCGCCCTGCCGGGCCCCGTCGGCCGGCGCACGGCCCTGCTCGCCGCGCCCGTCGCGATCAGCCTGCTGATGCTCTCGCTGCCGGTGCGCAACGCCCTCCACCTCGGCCAGGTCAGCATCCTGCCCGTCCTCCTGGTCCTCGCCGGCCTCTTCGCCGTCCGGGGGGAACGCAAGGCCGGGGTCCTCATCGGGGTGGCCGCCGCCCTCCAGCCGACCGTGCTGCTCTTCGCCGTGCTCCTGCTCCTCACCGGCAGACGCCGGGCGGCGGTGACCGCCGCCGCCGCGTTCGCCGCCTGCACGGCGCTGGCGTGGGCCGCGATGCCGCACGACTCGTGGACGTACTGGGTGCACCACGTCGCCGGGGCCGGCCTCGGCGACCAGGCGGACAGCCTCGGCAACCAGTCCCTGCACGGAGCGCTGCTGCGGCTGGGCCTCGCCGGGCCGCCGGAGATCGCGCTGTTCCTGGTGCTGGCCGCCGCCGTCTGCGTCATCGGCCTGCGCCGCGCCGTGCGCTACGCCCGCGACGGGCAGCTCCTGCTCGCCGTGGCCGTGACCGGCTGCGTCGCCGTCGCCGTGTCCCCGACCGCCTGGCAGCACCAGCTGCTGTGGGTGCTGTTCGCCGTGGCCGGCCGGGCGGGCCGCCGCGCGTCGGACCGGATGGTGTGGCCGGCCGTCGTGATCCTGGTCATCACGCTGCCGGGCACGATGCTGCTGCCGAACATCGGGGCGCTGTTCCCGGTCCGCGACAACGTGCTGCTGATCGTCGCGCTCGGGGCCGCCTGCGCCGCCCCGTTCCTGCCGCGCACCTCCCCGTACTGGCAAAGGCCCGTGCCCACCGCGTACGCGCGGCCCGTCCCGGCCCGCTGGAGCGGGGTGCCGCTGCTGCCGTTGTGGCGGCGGGTGCTCGGCCGGCCCCACCTGCTCCTCGAACTCCTGCTGCTCCGGGTCGTCTACTCCGCGTACGCGCACGTCAGGCTGGCCGCCACCGCCGGGCGGGAGACCGCCGAGCGGCACGGGCGGCAGATCCACTCGATCGAACAGTGGCTGCACATCGACATCGAGCACCGGGTCAACCACGCGGTCGCGGGCATCGGCCGGCTGCGGGACTTCTTCGACTACTACTACTCGACGTTCCACTTCATCGTGCCGCTGGCCGTCCTCGCCGTGCTGTACGTACGCCGCCCCGCCGACTACCGCTGGGCGCGCTCCACCCTCGGCCTCGCCACGCTCCTGGCCCTGGCCGGCTTCTGGCTCTACCCGCTGGCCCCGCCGCGCCTGATGCCCGGCCTCGGATTCATCGACACGGTCCACGGTGTGCAGGACTTCGCCAAGCCCGGCTACGGGGCGCTGACGGCGATGACCAACCAGTACGCGGCGATGCCCTCGCTGCACTTCGGCTGGTCCCTGTGGTGCGGGGTGATCGTCGTGCTGCTCGCCCCGAAGGCGTGGATGAAGGCGCTCGGGGTGCTGCATCCGCTGTTCACGGTCGCGGCGATCGTCGCGACCGCCAACCACTGGGTGCTCGACGCCGTGGGCGGGGCGACGGTCGTCGCGCTCGGGTTCCTGATCGCGTACGTGCTCGCGGGACCGCGCCGGCTGCGGGACGCCGAGGCGCCGGAGGGGGAGGGCGCCCGGGTGCCCGCTCCCGCCGCCCCGGAGGCGAACGGTGAGCCGGTGGGCGGCAAACCGTAGGCGTGCGGGAACGCCGAAGGGGCGCGGGGAAACGTGAAAACGTCCCCGCACCCCTTCGGCATGTGGATCGTCGCCCCTCCAGCATCCGCCCGCCGCCCGCGCCCCGCCACTCGAACGGCTCACGGCCCCAGTGCCCACGTGGCCACCGACAGCGTGACCATCGACACCAGGGTGGAGGCCACGATCGCGTCCCGGGCGAGGCCGGTGCCGAGGCCGTACTCGCGGGCATAGATGAACGAGTTCTGCGCCGTGGGCAGCGCCGCGCAGAGCACCACCGCGAGCAGCTGGTGGTCCGGGAGGTGCAGGAGCGGCCCCGCGACGAGCAGCGCGGCCAGCGGCTGCCCCAGCGTCTTCACGGCGACGACGACCGCCGTCTCCGCCCGGTCCCGGCGCGTCCGGCCCCCGCCGCCCGGACCCCGGTGCAGCGACAGGCCGAGCGTGATCAGGGCCGTGGGCACCGCCGCCGCGCCCAGGACGTCGCACGGGTGCGTCACGGCGGCCGGCAGCCGCAGCCCGGTCGCGGAGACCACCACGCCGAGCAGCGAGGCCAGGATGATCGGGTTGCGCACGGGCATGGTGAGCATCCGCCGCAGCCCGCCGCCGGCGCGCCGCCCGTCCTCCCCGCGCGTCCCCGAGTCCAGCAGGGTCAGGATCACCGGCGAGAGCACCAGCACCTGGAAGAGGATGACCTGCGCGACGAACGAGGCGTCGCCGAGCACCTGCACCGCCACCGGGATGCCGAGATTGGCGGAGTTCACATGGCCCGAGGACATGGCGCCGATCGCCGCGTCCGCCCGCCCCCGGCCGAACACCCGCCGCACGAGCGCGAATCCGGACCCGGCGGCCACGGCCGTGCTCGCCGCGAACGCCAGCATCGACGGATGGCCGAAGACGTCCGGGCTCGCCCCCGACACCATGGTGAACAGGGCGGCGGGCATGGCCACATGGAAGACGAACCGGCCGAGCACGGCCTCCGCCTGCTCCCCGAGCAGTCCGCCGCGCCCGACCGCGTAACCGATGCCGGTCAGGACCCAGATGGGGGCGAAGGCGGAGAGCAGGGCATGCATGGCCGCCATGATCCTCGTACGTCTGTCCGGCATGCGGACGGGGGTGCGAGGCGGCCGGACGCCCGGGGGCTCACTCGGATGTCATGCCGATGCCCCGGCCGCGGGGCGGTCGGGGCATCGGAGGTCACTGGCTCGGGCCGGGCCGGCTCAGTACCAGTTGTGGGCCTGCCAGAAGGACCAGGCGCCACAGGGGCTGCCGTAGCGGGAGTTCATGTAGTCCATGCCCCACTTGATCTGCGTGCCGGGGTTGGTCTTCCAGTCGGAACCGGCGGACGCCATCTTCGAGCCGGGCAGCGCCTGGACCAGGCCGTAGGCACCGGAGGAGGCGTTGGTCGCGCTCGGGTTCCAGCCGCTCTCGTGGCTGACGATGTTGCTGAAGCACTGGAACTGGGCGTCGTCACCGATCATCTGCTTCGCCGTGTCCTGGGCACTGCCGGCGGACGTCGGCGCGGCGGTCGGGGCCGCCATGGCCGGGGAGACACCCAGGCCGATGCCGGTGGCTCCCAGCAGCACGGTGGCGCCGGCGACGGCGGCCTTGCGACGGGCGGTGCGGGGCTTGGCGATGAGGTTACGGGCGAACGACACAGAGGAACCTAACGGTCGGGAACGGGGGAGTCGCGGGGCTCGGTCCGAATCCTGCGTGGACCGGCGCTCGTTGACCGCGATCCCTGGTGAGGACCCTGCGGTGCTCGGCGACGGGATCCAGTCTTAGCGGCGCCGTTCTGCCGTGGCAACGACCCCTGTTACGACCCCGCCTCGCACCGGGGGCCGAAGGTCCCGAACCGCCTCAAACCGCGTCATGGCAGGTCGCGATGGTCGTGGCGGGGGCCTGCGGTCCGCCCGCTCGTCTCCTATCCCGCTTCGTACGGGACCAAGGTCCTGTGGGTGCCCTCACTCGCCCCGGGCGCCGAATGTGACCTGGGCCTCGAAGGAAGCGCGCCGCGTGGCCCGCCGCAGCGCCTTCAGCAGCGGCGCCCCGACCGTCAGCGTCAGGACCACCGTGAGCACGGCCCGGCCCAGGTCCCAGCCGAGCGAGGTCGTCGCGCAGTACGCGAGGAAGCGGACCAGGTTCTCGCCCAGCGGGTCGCCCGGCCGGAACGAGATGCCCGAGGCGAGGCCGGGCACGATCGTCCACCCGTACAGATTCATGATCGTCCCGTACGCGAACGACGCGACCGCCCCGTAGGCCGCGAGCATCAGCAGCTCGCCGCGCCCGCGCAGCCGGTCCGGGCCCGGCAGCAGGCCCGCGCCCATCGTGAACCAGCTCATCGACAGCATCTGGAACGGCATCCACGGCCCGACCCCGCCGGTCAGCAGCGCGGAGGCGAACATCGTCACGGACCCCAGCACGAAGCCGAACCCCGGCCCCAGCACCCGGCCGCTCAGCACCATCAGGAAGAACATCGGCTCCAGGCCCGCCGTGCCCGCCCCCAGCGGGCGCAGCGCGGCTCCGACCGCGGCCAGCACCCCCAGCATCGCCACCGCCTTCGCGTCGAGCCCGGCGTCCGCGATCATCGCGACCACCACCCCGACGAGCAGCGGCAGCAGCGCGGCGAACAGCCACGGCGCGTCCTGCGCGTGCGCGAGCCCCGAGTCCCGGTCCGCGAGCAGCGGCCACCCGAAGGCGGCCACCCCGATCGCGCTGATCAGCACCAGCGCCACGATCGCCCGGGGCCCCAGCCGGACCGGCCGGCCACGTCTGCGCACGGCGTTCACGCGCCACCCCCCAGGGCCGCGCGGACCTGGGAGACGGTGAGCCATTCCTGCGGGGCGAGGATCTTGGCGGTCTGCGGGGAGAACGCGGGCGAGGACACCACGACCTCGGCGGTCGGCCCGTCCGCGACGACCTCCCCGTCGGCGAGGATCACCACCCGGTGCGCCAGCTCGGCGGCCAGCTCCACGTCATGGGTGGCGAGCACGATGGCGTGCCCCTCGTCGGCCAGCGCGCGCAGCACCCCGACCAGCCGGGCCTTCGCCGCGTAGTCCAGACCCCGGGTCGGCTCGTCGAGCAGGAGCAGCGGCGGCCGGGCGGTGAGCACGAGGGCCAGGGCCAGCGCGAGGCGCTGCCCCTCGGACAGATCGCGGGGGTGGGTGTCGTCCGCCACCCCCGGCAGCAGCTCGGAGACCAGGGCCCGGCAGCTGCCCGGCTCCGCCCCCGCGTCGGCGTCGGCCGCCGCGCACTCGGCGGCGACCGTGTCCGCGTACAGCAGGTCGCGCGGCTCCTGCGGTACGAGACCGACGCGGCGCACCATCTCGCGCGGCGGGGTGCGGTGCGGGGCCAGGCCGCCGGTCAGGACGGTGCCGGAGGTGGGCTCGACCATGCCGACGAGGGCGCCGAGCAGCGTGGACTTGCCCGCGCCGTTGCGCCCCATCAGGGCCACGGTCTCGCCGGCCCGGACGGTGAGCGTCACCCGGCGCAGCGCTTCGACGCGGCCGCGTCGGATGCCGAGGCGCTCGACGCGGGCGGCGGGGGCCGTGCCGGGGGCGGCGGCGGGGTTCGTGACGGGGGTCTCGTGCGGGGCGCGCCGGAACAGCCGGGCGAGGGCGCCGCGGCGGGGCAGGGGGCCGGGGGCGTCCGGTGTGGCGGGGTGCGGGGTGTCGGGCCCTTCCGGAGTGGTGCGCGAAGGTGCCGTGCCCGCGTCTTCCGGACCGGCGGTCCCGGCCGCGGGCTGTCCGCCCACCGCACCCGCCTCCGCCAGCCGGTCGCGCAGACCGCCGGCCCTGCGCCGGGCGTCCCGGACCGAGAGCGGCAGCGGCTGCCAGCCCGCGAGCCGCCCCAGCGCGACGACCGGCGGGTGCACCGGGGACACCGCCATGACGTCGGCGGGCGCCCCCATCACCGGGGCGGCGCCCGGCGAGGGGAGCAGGACGACCTGGTCCGCGTACTGCACCACGCGCTCCAGACGGTGTTCCGCCATCAGGACCGTCGTGCCCAGGTCGTGGACGAGCCGCTGGAGGACCGCGAGGACCTCCTCGGCCGCCGCCGGGTCCAGCGCGGACGTCGGCTCGTCGAGCACCAGGACCCGGGGGTGCGGGGTGAGGACCGAGCCGATCGCGACCCGCTGCTGCTGTCCGCCGGACAGGGTGGCGATCGGGCGGTCGCGCAGCCCGGCCAGGCCCAGCAGGTCGAGGGTCTCCTCCACCCGCCGCCGCATCACGTCCGGGGCCAGGCCCAGCGACTCCATGCCGTAGGCCAGCTCGTCCTCGACGGTGTCCGTCACGAAGTGCGCCAGGGGGTCCTGGCCCACCGTGCCGACCAGATCGGCGAGCTCCCGGGGCTTGTGCGTACGGGTGTCGCGCCCGCCCACGGTGACCCGTCCGGTCAGCGTGCCGCCCGTGAAGTGCGGCACCAGGCCCGAAACGGCACCGAGCAGCGTCGACTTGCCGACCCCGGACGGGCCGACGAGCAGCACCAGTTCACCTTCCGGGACCGTCAGGTCGACCCCCGACAGGGTGGGGCGCTCCGCACCCTCGTACCGCACCGAAACATCGTCGAACCGGATCACACCTGCTCCTCGAAGCCTGTGGGGGAGGGCGGGACGGGCGCGACCACCGCGGGCAGCAGGCCGATCAGTACGGCGGCGGCCGGCCACAGCGGCAGCACGGGGGCGGTGAGCGGGACGACGCCGGGGTGCAGCGCGGCGGGGTCGGCGTTCCCGGCCCAGATCATCGCCACCGCGACCGCCGCGCCGGACCCGGCGACCAGCCAGGCCCGTACGCCCCACCGGTCGGGCCGGTAGCGGGTCCGCACCGAACGCGCCCCGCCCAGCCGGAGCCCCGCCATCGCCGCGGCGAGACCGGCGACGAGCACCGGGACCCCGTAGCCGGCGCCCTCGGCGGCCAGCAGTCCGTACGTACCGGCGCACACGCCGAGCAGGCCGCCGAGCGTGAGGACGTTGGTGGTGTGCCGGACGGCGGCCGGGACCCGCGCGGTGCGGCCGTAGCCGCGCGCGTCCATGGAGGCGGCCACGGCGACCGACCGTTCCAGCGCCCCCTCCAGGACCGGCAGCCCGATCTGGAGGACGGCCCGCACCCCGCCGGTCGGCCGGCCGCGCAGCCGGCGGGCGGTGCGCAGCCGCAGCACGTCGGCGACCATGTTCGGCGCGAACGTCATCGCGACGACGACGGCGACCCCGGCCTCGTACAGCGCGCCGGGCAGCGACTTCAGCAGCCGGGCCGGGTTGGCGAGGGAGTTCGCCGCGCCGACGCAGATCAGCAGGGTCGCCAGCTTCGCCCCGTCGTACAGCGCGAACAGCAGCTGCTCGGCGGTGACCCGGCCGCCGATCCGGACGCCCTTCGCCCAGTCCGGCAGCGGCACCTCGGGCAGCGTGAACAGGGTGTGCGTGCCGGGGATCGGGGAGCCGAGGAAGACGGAGAACAGCAGCCGGACCGCGATCACGAAGAGCCCGATCCGGATGAACATCCCGTACGACCGGGCCCACGGCGCGTCCGTGCGGCGCGCGGCCACCACATAACCGGCGACACCGACCAGCAGGCCGAGCAGCAGCGGGTTGGTGGTCCGGGACGCGGCGGTGGCCAGGCCCAGCGCCCACAGCCACCACGCCCCGGCCGGCAGCGCGTTGGAGCGGGTGGCGGCGGGGGCGCGCCAGGCGGGGAGCCGGTGTGTCGCGGTGTCCGTGCGGCCGGCCGTCGGGCCGGTCATCCGCGGCGGCGGCGGGCCTGCGCGACTGCGGCGATGCCGAGGAGCAGCACGGCGCCGATCCCGACGAGGACCCCGGCGGACGGGCCGCCGTCACCGTCGCCTTCGCCGGAGGAGGCGGCGGACGCCGAGGTGGGGGCCTTGCTGCCGCCGTCCGATCCGCCGCCGTCGGAGCCGCCGTTGTCCGAGCCTCCGTCGCCGTGGCCCGAGACCTGCTCGCCGCAGCCGGAGGCCGGGTAGCCGGAGATCGCGCAGAGCATGGCGCTCGTGTCGTAGCGCAGCGGCTTGGCCACCGAGGCCAGGGCCTCCGCGCTGCTCGCGTCCTTTGGGACCCGGGCGCACGCGGTCCGCAGTGCGGGCGGGGTCTCCCCGTCCGGCGCGTCGGCCGCGGTGCCCGGGTCGATGACGAGTGCGACGCGCTTGCTGCCGTCCTTCGCCGGGGTGTCCGCGCAGATCTTCCCGAAATCGGGGGCGCGGCGCGGCTGGGAGGCGTCCTGCGAGTCCGCGCTCACCGCGAACCGGAAGCCCTGCACCGAGCCGTCCTCGGGCCGCACGAGCGACGGCCCCTGGGTGGCGTACGACCAGCCGCCCGCCGAGCCCTCCCAGAACGACCAGTAGCGGTAGCCCGCGGCCTGCGCCGTGCCCGCGCCGAGCACGGCCAGGACGGCGCCGGCGACCAGGAGCGCGACCGCTCGTGCGGTGCGGTTCACAGCTGCTGGTTCTTGCGGCGGCCGCTGATCAGGAAGCCGGCGCCCGCGCCGACCGCGAGCCCGATCCCGACGAACCACCAGACGCCGCCGATGCCGTCGCCGTCGCCGCTGTCCTTCTGCTCCTCCTCCTCGGTGGCGGTCGCCGTCGGCTTCTTCACGGCGGCGGGCTCGGGCCCGGTCGCGTTGAGCCGGGCGACCAGGTCGGTGCCGCCGAAGTCGTGGACGTCGGTGCCGGTCGCGTGGGCGGCCAGGATGAGCTGGGCGTAGGCGGCGGGGCCGCTCTGCTTCGCCCAGGCCGCGGAGTTCTTCTCCAGCCAGGTCACGGAGGCGGCGGCCTTGTCCTTGTGGCCGGCGGCGGACAGCGCGACGACCGCGTCGGCGGTGTTGCCGAAGTCGGGCTGCGGCTTGCTGTCCTCCGCGCCGGGCATCGGCGCCGCGTCGAGGTGGCCGCTCTTCGCGAGGGCGGTGGTGAGGTAGGAGGCGCCGTTCTGCGCGGCCTGCTCGGGCTCCAGCGGGGAGCCCTTGTGGCAGGCGGGGTCCTTCACGGCCGCGTTGTCCGCGACGACCAGGCCCTTGCCGAGCGCGCCGAGGACACCGGCGGCGGTGGCGTCACCGTTGGCGGCGAGCTTGCCGGCCTTGTCGGGCTGGTAGGCGAAGGCGCCGCCGTCCTTGCCGCCGCAGGGGATGGAGAACGTGAGCAGTGCGGCGTACGGGGTCTTGCCGCCGTGGGTCGTCACGTCGCCCAGCTTCTCGCCGGCCCGCGCGAGGGCGCCGATCACGATGGACGTGGAGTTCGCGTCGCTGGGGCTGCCGGCGGTGTAGCCCCAGCCGCCGTCCTCGTTCTGGACGGACTTGAGCCAGCTGACCGCGTTGGCGACGGCGTCCTGGTGCCCGCCGACGGTGCGCAGGGCCTGGACGGCGGCGGCCGTCGCGTTCGTGTCGACCATCGTCTTGTCGGTGCAGGGCGCGGAGGCGTCCGCGCGGTACGCGGGGAACGCGCCGCTGTCGCACTGCTGGCCGGTCAGCCAGTCCACCGCCTTCGCGGCGGGCGTCACACCGGCGGTCTGCTGCGCGAGGAACGCGAGCGACTGCCGCCACACCCCGTCGTACGTCGGGTCGTTCGTCCCGTACAGGCCCGAGGGCAGCGCCGCGGAGGGAGACGGGGACGGCGCGGCGACGGCGGCCGGGGCGGCGGCCGCGCAGAGCGCGGCGGCGGTGGCGGCGAGCGCGGCGGCGCTGCGGCGTACGGTCATGGCGGGCGGTGCCTCTCCTGGGGGAACCGGGCACAGGCACACACAGGCACCAGGCTCCGGCTCCGTATACCTCGACGGTGCCGGCCGCCGGGGGGTCCCGACGGCGCGAGCCGGTCACGACGCGGACAGGGCATTCCGACTTCCACCGCGGGGCGGTGGTTACGGCTGCGGGTCAGTGCCGGGTTTGCACCGGCTTTCCCCTGAACGGGCATGATGACGACTGGGGGAGTCTACCGGGCGGTCCGGGGACCGGGGCTCCGCCCCGGACCCCGCGCCTCAAACGCCGGCGGGGCTGAATGATGCCCCCGCAGTCGCAGATCCGCGGCCACGGAGGCAATATCCAGCCCCGCCGGCGTTTGAGGCGCGGGGGTGCGGGGGCAGCGCCCCCGGAACCGGTGCCGGCGGCGGCCTAGACTCGCCGGTGTGAGCAGTGAAGATGCCGCCCTGGACGCGCTGGCCGTGCTCGGGGACCCCGTGCGGCGCGGGCTGTACCGGTATGTCAGCGGGACGCACGGCGACGTCACCCGGGACGCGGCGGCGGACGCCGTCGGGGTTGCGCGGGCGACGGCCGCGTTCCACCTGGACAAGCTGGTCGACGCCGGGCTGCTGGAGGTGAGCTTCAAGCGGCTCTCCGGGCGCAGTGGCCCCGGCGCGGGGCGGCCCTCGAAGCTGTACCGGCGGGCGGACGGCGAGCACGCCGTCTCCGTACCGCCCCGGTCGTACGACACCGCAGGCCGGCTGCTCGCCGAGGTCGTCGAACGGGCCGGGCTCGACGCCGAGTTGCAGGCGGCGGCCCGCGCGGCCGGTGTGGCGGCGGACACGGCGGACGACCCCCTCGACGCGCTGCGCGAGCGCGGTTACGAGCCCTTTCGGGACTGCGGCAAGGTGCGGCTCAACAACTGCCCCTTCCACGCGCTGGCCGAGCAGTTCCCCGCCCTGGTCTGCGGGATGAACCTCGCCGCTATTCAGGGGCTGCTCGCCGGGATGCCCGGCGCCGAGGGCTGGAGCGCGGAGATGGACCCGCTGCCGGACGGGTGCTGCGTCGCGCTGGAAGAGCCCGGGGAGAGCACTGAAGTCTAAAAAAGAATTCGTTGACTTTAGAAGGTTCACCCCGCCATGCTGGGCCCGTGAACGACTTCCACCTCGCCCAGGTCAACGTCGGGCGCATCCTCGCCCCGCTCGACAGCCCCCAGCTCGCCGACTTCGTCGCCCAGCTTCCCGAGATCAACGCCCTCGCCGACGGGGCCCCCGGCTTCGTCTGGCGCATGGTCGACGACGAGGGGGCCGACGCGACGAACCTGCGCCCCGAGGCGGAGGACGACCTCTTCCTCATCAACTGCTCGGTCTGGGAATCGGCCGACGCGCTGAAGGCGTACGTCTACCGCAGCGACCACCTCAGAGTCCTGGCCCGCCGCCGCGAATGGTTCGAGCGCCTCGCCGACCACCACATGGCCCTGTGGTGGGTCCCGGCGGGCCACCGCCCGAGCGTGAAGGAGGCGATGGAGCGCGTCGCCCTGCTCCGCGAGAAGGGCGAGAGCCCCGACGCCTTCACCTTCCGCTCGCCCCACCCGCCGCCCACGGGAGCGGCGGCGGGGTGAGCGGACCGGCGCGCCGGGGCCTCTACGCCCGGTCCGGCGCGGGCGCCGGGGTGCGCTGCGCGAGCGGGGCCGGCCGGCCCGGTTCCTCGGAGAGGAAGAGGCGGCGCACGACGCGCTCGGCGGCATGCCCGTCGTCGTACGGGCAGAAGCGCTCCCGGAAGGCGGCGCGCAGGGCGGTGGACTCGGTGCCGTGCCAACGACCGCTGCGGAAGACGTCGGCGAGCTCGTCCTCGGTGGTCGTGACGGGGCCCGGGGTGTCGCCGGGGAGGCCGGAGAGAAGGTCGAAGGTGACCCCGCGGACCCGCGAGTAGGTCTCCCAGTCGTCGGCGTGTACCACGATGGGGCGGTCGAGGTTGGCGTAGTCGAAGATCACGGACGAGTAGTCCGAGATCAGCGCGTCCGCCGCCAGGCACAGCGTCTCCACCGAGGGGTGCCGGGACACGTCGATGACGCGGTCGTGTCCGGCGAGTTCGCCCAGGCGCGGGCTCCCGCTGTCGAGGGGGTGGGTCCGCACCAGCAGGACGAAGTCGTCGCCCAGCGCATCCGCCAGCCGCGCCGGGTCGAAGGGGGGCGTCCAGTCCTTCTGGTAGTCGCGGTGGGTCGGCGCGTACAGCAGGGCGGTCTTTCCGGGGGCGATGCCCAGCTCCGCGCGGGCGGCGGCGACGTCCTCGGCGCCGGAGGTGTAGTAGCGGTCATTGCGCGGGTAGCCCGTGGCGAGGGGCTCGAAGGTGCCGGGATAGACCCGCTCCCACTGGGCGGTGGAGTGCGGGTTGGACGAGACGCTGAGGTCCCACTGGTCCACCCGCGTGAGCAGGCGGTCGAAGTCCACGCCCCGGGCGGCGGCGGGATGCTCCCTCTGGTCCAGGCCCATGCGCTTGAGCGAGGTGCCGCGATGCGTCTGGAGATACACCTGCCCCGGGCGCTTGACGACGCCGTCCGGGAAGTCCCCGTTGCTCACGAAGTACGTGGCGCGGGCCATCACCTCCCAGTAGCGGCGCGACCCGCGGACGACGTAATCGATGCCCTCGGGCACCTGGGGGGCGAGCTCCGCGCGCACCAGCCACACGCCGCGCACCTTCGGGGCCAGCTCCCTGGCCTTCTCGTAAATGGCCAGCGGATTGCAGGAGGGCAGCCCCTCCCCGTGCGAGACGTAGACGGCGAGATCCGGATCCAGGAATCGCCGGCGGTGCACCGTGTACAGGCCCGCGGACGCGCGCCTGCCGGCCCTGCCCGTGATCCCGCGGACCTTCTTGGGCCCCCGCCTGCGGACCCGGACGGCGAGCTCGGTCGCCCGGTAGGTGCTGAACGACCGCTTGGCCAGGGCACGGATCGAGGCCCCGACCGCCCCGCCCGGCGGCGTGAAGTCCGCCGGGACGTGCTTCGCGTAGAAGTCCGCGGTGAGGGCGAAGAAGTCCTTGCGGTCGGCGACCCGCACCCGGTCGGGCCGCTTGATCACGAACAGCATGTGGTCCATGGCCCGCTCGAACAGCAGGCTCCGGGCCCACGCCAGTTCCGGGCGGCCCTCCAGCTCGGCGAACAGCCCCTCGTACTGCGGGAAGATGTCGAAGTGCTTGCGGCCCGGCGTCTTCGTGATCGCGCCGTGGCGGCGCTGGCGGTACTCGACGCCGACCTTGTCCAGGCAGCCGATGCGCTCGGCCGTGACCATCGCCAGGTGGGAGACCGGCGCGTCCTCGTACAGGCCGGGCGCGTACTGGAATCCCTCCTTGAGGAAGAACTCGCGGCGGAACGCCTTGTTCCAGGCCACCAGGAACAGCTCGATGAACTCGGGCCGGTCCTGGATGCGGAAGACCTCCGTACCCGCCCGGTCGATCAGGTCCGCCGTCTGGCTGCGCGGACCCTTGCCGTACCAGTGGGTGCGCACATGGTCGAAGACCAGGATGTCCAGTTCCCCCGCCTCGTCGAGCCGGGTGGCCAGTGCCTGGAGCAGGCCGGGGGTGTACGAGTCGTCACTGTCGAGGAAGAGGACGTAGTCGCCCCGCGCGCGCTGCACCCCGGCGTTGCGCGCCCGTCCCAGGCCCACGTTCTCGGGCAGGTGCACCGCCCGGACCCGTTCGTCGCGGGCGGCGTACTCGTCGATGATCGCCCCGCAGGCGTCCGGCGAGCAGTCGTCGACCGCGATCACCTCGATGTCCCGGAACGACTGCCCCAGTACCGAGTCCAGGCACTCGTGCAGGTATCCCTGAACCTTGAACACAGGGATGACAATGCTGAATCGGGGCATTCAGGAACTCCAGGTGACGTGCGGGAATGCGGGAGGCCGGACAAGGAAGACTCCCGAGCCCGCCCAAGCGTTGTACGAGGTGAGAAGGGCCGCCCCTCACACCGCCACCTACGGTACGGGCTGCCGCCGGAACCCTAGGGCGCGGCCGGGCCCCCGCCCGCCCCCGACAGCAGGTGCAGCCGCAGGGCGAGCTGGAGCTCCAGCGCCCGGTCCGGTTCGTTCCAGTCGCGGCCCAGCAGCACCTGGATGCGGTCCAGGCGCTGCACCACCGTGTTCACGTGGACGTGCAGCTCGTCCTTGGCCCGGATCAGGCTGCCGCCCGCGCCGAAGTACGCGCTCAGCGTCCGCACCAGATGAGTGCCGCGCTGGGCGTCGTACTCCAGCAGCGGCCCCAGCGTCGCCGCCACGAACCCGTCGACGTCCTGCGCGTTGCCCAGCACCACACCCAGGAAGCCCAGCTCCTCCACGCACGCGCCCTCGCCCGCCCGCCCCAGCACCCGCATCGCCCGCAGACAGCGCGCCGCCTCCGCGTGGGCGGCGGCCAGACCGCCGGGGCCCCGGGCCGGACCGGCGGCGGCCACCGTGACCGGGGACTGGGCCAGCTGCCCCAGCTGGGCCGCCGCCGACCGGGCCGCCGCACCCGCACCCGTACCGGCGTCCTCGATCAGCAGCACCACCGTGCCCGCGTGCTCGGCGCTCACGCCCTGGTTCTCGCCGCCGAACAGGAAGCGCATCGCGGCCGGTGCCAGCCGCTCCCGCGCCCCGGTCTCCGCCACGAGCAGCAGATGCGGGCGGTCCAGGTCGATGCCGAGGCGGCGGCCCCGCTCGGCCAGCCCCGCCGGGTCACGGGCCGGGTCCGACAGCAGGTCCGCGATGAGCTCACCGCGTATCCGGTTCTCCGTCTCGGCCACCGTGCGGCGCAGCAGCAACAGCAGCCCCGTCACCACCGCCGACCGCTCGAACAGCCGCCGGTCGGAGTCGTCCAGCGGGCGGGCCCGGTGCAGGACGAGACCGGCCAGCAGCTCCTGGCCGGCGAGCACCGCGCACACCACCCGCCCGTCGCGGTGCACGGCCCGCGCGCCCGTACGCGACTCCTCGGCCGCCTCCGCCAGCCAGCCGGCGTCCATGCTGTCGGCGGCGAAGCCCGTACCGTCCGGGCGGACGGCGGCCAGCGGGCGGCCGCCCGGGTCGTGGATGGTCAGCGGCGAGCCGAGCAGCCCGGCGACGGCCGCCGCCACGTCCTTGACGTCCCGGCCGCGCAGCACCAGATCGGTGAGCCGGTCGTGCGACTCCTCGGCCCGCGCCATGGCCGCCGAGTGCGCCCGCACCGAGGCGTTGGCCTCCGCCAGCTCCGCGTTCGCCTCGGCCAGTTCGGCCAGCGCGGACGTGGTGTCGGCGAGCGCGCGGGCCGTGTCGATGGCGATCGCCGCGTGCGCGGCCAGCGAGCAGAGCAGGGCCACCTCGTCCGGGCTGAAGACCCGGGGCGAGCGGTCCGCCGCGAACAGGACGCCGATCACCTTGCCCGTACCGCCCCGGCTCGACCCCAGCAGCAGCGGCACGCCCAGGATCGCGACCAGGCCCTCGTCCAGGACCCCGGCGTTGATGTTGCGGGTGTGGCGGAAGCGGTCGTCGGTGCGGTAGTCGGGCGTCGCGTACGGGCTCGCCGTCTGCGCCACCAGACCGCCGAGACCCTCGCCCAGCTCCAGGCGCAGCCGCTGGAAGAGCACCGAGACCGAGCCGTCGGTCACCCGCATGTAGGTGTCCCCGGCCTCCTCGTCCGGCAGGGTCAGATACGCGGTGTCCGTACCCAGCAGCATCCTGGCCCGCCGCACGATCGCCTTCAGCACGTCGTCCAGGTCCCGCGAGGCCGCCAGGTCGCCCGCCGTGTCGAAGAGCGCGGTCAGCTGGGCCTCGCGCCGCCGGTGCTGGCGCAGCGCGCCCCTGATCCGCAGCGCGGTCGCCGTCGCCCGCTCCACCTCGGCCAGCCCGTCGGCGGGCACCCCCTCCGCCCGTGCCTGCGAGGCGACCGCGCCCAGCGCCTCGGCCGGGGCGTCGTCGGCCAGCAGGTCGAACAGGCGCCGGAGGTGCGGCGCGGCGGAGGGGAGCGGTTCAGGCATGGCGTTCCAGGGTTCCTCGGGGGTCGGGGCGGTCAGTTCGCGGTCCAGCCGCCGTCCATGGAGAGCGAGGAGCCGGTGATGTGCCCGGTGCGCGGGCCGCACAGCCACAGGACCGCCTCGGCCACGTCCGCCGGTTCGATCAGCCGCTTGACCGCGCTGCGCTCCAGCATGACCCGCCCCACCACCTCCTCCTCGGAGATGCCGTGCGTGCGGGCCTGGTCGGCGATCTGGTTCTCCACCAGCGGGGTGCGCACGTACCCGGGGCAGACGCAGTTGCTCGTCACCCCGTGCTCCGCCGCTTCGAGCGCGACCACCTTGCTCAGCCCCTCCAGTGCGTGCTTGGCCGTCACATAGGCCGATTTGTACGGGCTCGCGCGCAGGCCGTGCACCGACGAGATGTTGACCACGCGCCCCCAGCCGCGTTCGTACATGCCCGGCAGGGTCCTGCGCAAGACGCGGAACGGGGTCTCCACCATCACGCGCTGGATCAGGGCGAACCGGTCCGGCGGGAACTCGTGCACCGGGGCCACGTGCTGGATGCCCGCGTTGTTGACCACGACGTCCACGTCGGCGGGCAGGGTGTCCACGACCGCCGGCTCGGACAGGTCCACCACCCAGGGCGTCCCGCCGATCTCCTTCGCCAGCCGCTCGGCGGCCTCACCGGCCCGGTCCACGACGTGCACATGGGCGCCCGCGGCGGCGAGCACCTGCGCACAGGCCCGCCCGATCCCGCTCGCCGCCCCGGTCACCAGCGCGGTGCGCCCGGCCAGGACGGGTTCTGCGGGCGCCTGCGCGGGGCCGCCGGACACGGCGGCGGCGGGCTGGTGATCCGGTCTGCGGGAAGTCTCCATGGCCGTCACCGTAGGTACGCGACGCCCCGCGTCACACGGCGCCGGTGCACACACCCGCGTACCGGGGCATGGTGCGGGCGTACATGGTGCGGCCCGGCGCCCGGCCGCCGGGCCGCGACCGGCGGGGCGCCTCGCTCCGGGTCCACCGCGGCGCCCCGCCGCGCAAGGGAGTCGGGGCACACAGCGGGCGCCGGGGTGTGGCCACCGGTCCCATGGGCGGGGACCGGCCCCGCTCGTAGGTTCCGGCAGCAACCCGTACCCCCACGGCAGGGAGAAACCACCCGTGCGACCACCGATCCTGAAACGTCTGCTGCGGCGCCTCGCGTCCGCCGCCGCCCTCGGACTGCTCGCGGCGACGCTGAGCGCCACCACCGCCGCGCAGCCCGCCGCCGCTGCCGCCGGCCTCCAGCAGGTGACCGGCTTCGGCTCCAACCCCGGCAACCTCCAGATGTACGCGTACACCCCGGCAGGACTCCCCGCGAACGCCCCCCTGGTCGTCGCCCTGCACGGCTGCACGCAGACCGCCGACGCGTACTACACCAACTCCGGCTGGCCGAAGTACGCCGACGCGTGGGGCTTCGCCGTCGTCTTCCCGCAGACCACCTCGGCCAACAACGCGCTGTCCTGCTTCGGCTGGTTCGATCCGAACGAGGACACCCGGGGCAAGGGCGAGGCCGCGTCGATCGTGCAGATGGTCGACTACGCGAAGAAGACCTACGGCTCCGACGGGCGCCGGGTGTACGTCACCGGGCTCTCGGCGGGCGGCGGGATGACCGCCGACCTTCTCGCCGCCTACCCGGACGTCTTCGCGGGCGGCTCGGTGGCCTCCGGGCTGCCCGCCCAGTGCGCGACGAGCCAGGCCGCCGCCTCGGGCTGCCAGACGGGCCCGCAGAAGCTGACGCCCGCGCAGTGGGGCGACAAGGTCCGGGCCGCCTACCCCGGTTACAGCGGTCCCTGGCCCAAGGTCGCGATCTGGCAGGGAACTTCGGACTACACGGTCTACCCGGCCAACGCCACGGCCCTGCGCGACCAGTGGACCAATGTGTGGGGCATCAGCCAGACCCCGTCCGCCACGGACAGCCTCCCCGGCAGCACCACCCGCACCGTCTACAACGACGCCTCGGGAAAGCCCGCCGTGGAGATGTACTCGGTCTCCGGCATGGGCCACGGACTGCCCGTCGGCCCCGGCTCGGGCGCCCAGCAGTGCGGCTCGACGGCCGCGTACTTCCTGAACACCCTCTGCTCCACGTACTACACGGGCGTCTTCTGGGGCCTGGACGGCGGCACCGGCACCGATCCGGGCGACCCCGGTGATCCGGGCGACCCCGACCCCGCGCAGTGCTACACCGCCACCAACTACGCCCATGTCACCGCCGGCCGGGCGCACATGTCCGGCGGGTACGTCTACGCCAACGGCTCCAACCAGAACATGGGCCTGTACAACGTCTTCGTCAGCCACACCCTGAAGGAGACACCCGCGGGCTACTTCGTCATCGCCGACAGCGGCTGCACCGCCTGACGCACGGAGAGCAGGGCCCGGCGTGCTGCCGGGCCCTGCTCGTACGGGATCTCAGCCGCGCGCCAGCGCCACCAGACGCTCCGCGATCTCCCGGCCGCCCCGGTCGCCCGTCAGAACCGTGTAGTGGTTCACGTCCTTCACCGCGACCGGCTCCAGCCGGGTCCCGTCCAGACCGGCGGCGGCCAGCCTGCCCTCGTCGTACAGGCCCTGCTCCTCGTCCATCAGCCCGCGCGCCGCCCACAGCAGCGTCGCGTCGACGGGCAGCTTGCGCACCGCCGACAGGACCTCCTCGTCGAACAGGCCGACCCCGTCCGTGCGGATCGCCTCGATCCGGCACGACGAACGCAGCTCCGGTTCCTGGCCGGTCAGGTCGCGCTGGATGTACGCGTCCACCTCGTCGGACCAGGCGCCGGCGAACGCCGGATGCGCCTGCCAGAACGCGCGGTACGCGGCCCGGTCCGGGAAGGTCATCGACAGCCGGTCCATCGCCGGGCCGATCACCGCCGTCATCAGCTCGTCCGGCGTCAGGTGCGTCGGCGCCGGGAAGCCGATGCCGCCGTCCACCAGCAGCAGCGGCCCGAAGCGGTCCGGGTGGCGCACCGCCGCCAGGGCCGCCACGAACGCGCCCATCGAGTGGCCCGCGAGGACCACCGGGCCCCGGCCCAGACCGTCGGCCAGGGCGGCGATGTCGTCGGTGTGCGCGACGATCCCGTACGGACCGGGCAGCCGCGCGCTCCCGGCCCGGCCGCGCAGATCCGGGGCGACCAGCGTGACCCGGCCGGCCAGCAGCCGGGCCACCGCCGCCCAGGACAGGGCGTTGGAGGTGATGCCGTGCAGGGCCACCACCACCGGCGCGTCCGGGTCGGCGGCCGGCCAGCGCAGGGCTGCCAGCATGCCCCCGCGCACGGGGACTTCGATCTCTTCGTACTCCGCGAGCGGGCTCAACTGACTCCGGTCTCCTTACGGTTCGAGGCTGCCCCCAGGGCCCGTCCCAGCCGGGACGGCAGCCGGGCCAGGCCGCCGGGCAGCAGATGTACCACGGCCACGAACAGCACGCCCAGCAGGAACAGCGGCTGCGAGAGCGGTACGCGCAGCACCGCCGGCAGATCCGCGACCGCGCCCGATCCGGCCAGGTCGCCGAGCCGGTGGTCGGCCCAGGTGTAGAGGATGCCGCCGACCATCGGACCCCAGCGGGTGCCCGAGCCGCCGAGCACCACCATCACCAGCAGCGACAGCGTGAAGTCGGAGGTGGTGGTCTGCGGGGTCGAACCGCCCGTCAGGAGAAGGTGCACGATCCCGCCGAGGGCCGCGAGTCCGCCCGCGACGACGAAGGCGGTGAGCTTGAAGCCGTACGGCTTCAGGCCCAGCACCTCCACCCGGCGCTCGTTCTCCTTGATGCCCTCCCAGACGCGGCCGGTGGGGGAGCGGACCGCCCAGTGGACGACGCCCAGGGTCAGGACCAGGTAGGCCAGCGCGATCCAGTACAGGTTGGCGGTGTTGTCGATCCCGACCAGCGAGGACGGCAGCAGGTCGGACGGGGCCGCCCGGCCCTCCTCGCCGCCGGTGACGCCGCCGGGGTCCCGGGACACCAGGATCGAGCCGGCCTGGGCGAAGGCGAGGGTCACCATGGAGAAGCCGATGCCGGTGACGCGCAGGCTCACCGAGCCCAGGGCCAGCGCGAGCGCGATCCCGAAGAGCAGCCCGAGGACCGTGGCGAGCGCGAACGGCAGGCCCGCCTCCAGCAGGAACAGATTGGTGGCGTAGCTGCCCGCCGCGAAGTACAGGGCGTGCCCGAAGGAGAGCAGCCCGGTCCGCCCGAGCAGCAGGTCGTAGCCGGTGGCCAGGGCGCCGAACAGCAGGCAGGTGGCCAGGAGTTGCAGACTGCCGGCCGAGCCGAGCGGCCCGTCGAGCAGCCCCGGCACCGGCACCGCGCTGAACGGTGCGGCCACCAGCACCAGCAGGACGGCGGCGGGCCACCAGCGCAGCAGCCGGGCCCGCCCGGCCGGAGCCGGGACGGTGGCCGGGCGGCCGGCGGTGCGGTCGGGTGTGTCGGTGGCGGTGCTCACGCGAGCCTCCCCGTCAGTCCGCGCGGCCGGACGAGCAGCAGCACGGCGAGCAGGACGACGACCGCCAGGTCGCCGAGCCCCGCTGCGGTGTAGTAGTTGGCGAACTGCTGGACCAGGCCGATGACCACGGACGCCACGGCGGCGCCGGTCACCGACCCCATGCCGCCGGTGACCACGACGACGAACGCGAAGATCAGCAGCGAGGTGCCCTGGCGCGGGTCGACCGAGCCGAAGTACAGCCCGCCGAGCGCCCCGCCCAGCGCCGCCGCGCAGCCGCCGATCGCGAAGACCAGCGTGAACGCCCTGCGGACGTCGATGCCGAGCGCGGTGACCATCGCCCGGTCCTCGACGCCCGCCCGGACGACCAGGCCGTGCCGGGTCCGGCCGAGGAACAGCCGCAGCGCCACCAGCACCACGACCGCCGCCCCCACCAGGACCAGCCGGTTGACCGGGACCTGCGCGCCCAGCAGCCCGAAGGTGCCGGACAGTGCCTCGGGCCCGGGGAAGGTGTGGGCGTCCGAGCCCCAGATGCCGGAGAGCAGCGCCGGCACCGCGAGCCCCACCCCGACCGTGGCGAGCACCTGCTCGCGCGGCCGGGTGTAGAGCGGGCGGACGACCGCGAGTTCGAGGAGCACGGCGGCGGCGGTGCCCACCGCCGTACCGAACAGGACCGCCAGCACGAAGCCGGCGCCGCCGGGGCCCGCGCCGGGCAGATTCCCGGACGCCGCCCACCAGGTGCCGTACGCGCCGATGGACAGCAGCGCCCCGTGCGCGAAGTTGAGCACGTCCATCAGGCCGAAGATCAGCGAGAGTCCGGACGCGACGAGGAAGTAGAGGGCCCCCAGACCGAGACCGGTCATGGTGAGCAGGACGAGGGTGGACATCAGGAATCCGCCTTCACGGAAGGGTGTGCGGGGAGCGGGCCGTGGCCCACACCGAGCAGCGTGCGGGCCGCCTCCGCGTCGCCCAGCAGCTCGGCGGCCGGGCCCCGGTGGGCGGTGCGGCCGTCGGCGAGGACCACGCAGTGCCCGGCCAGCCGGCGCACCACGGCGAGGTTCTGCTCCACGAGCAGCACCGGCACCGCCTCGGCGGCCCGTTCCAGCACCTGCGCCACCTCGGTCACGACCTTGGGCGCCAGGCCCTTGGTGGGCTCGTCCGCGATGATCAGCCGGTTGGCGTTGAGCAGGGTGCGCCCGATGGCGACCATCTGCTGCTGGCCGCCGGACAGCGTTCCGGCCAACTGCCGTGCTCGCTGCTTGAGTTCGGGGAACAGCTCGTGGACCAGGGTGTACGCCGGCTCGCCCGCGCCGCGCCGCTCGGCGAGGCGCAGGTTCTCCGCGACGGTCAGCCCGGCGAAGATCCCCCGGTCCTCGGGGGCGTAGCCGATACCGCGCCGGACCAGGGCGTGCGTGGGCAGGCCCACGGTCTCCTCGCCGTCGAGCCGTACGCTCCCGGCGCGGGGGACGAGCCCCAGGATGCCCCGGACCGTGGTGGTCTTCCCGGCGCCGTTGCGGCCGAGCAGCGCGGTCACGCCGTGCGCGCTGACGTCCAGGTCGACGCCGTGCAGGATGTGCCGGCCGCCGATCAGGACCCGCAGATCCCGTACGTCCAGGAGGGGTTGCTCCGTCACAGCCCCTCCCCGAGGTACGCCTGCTGCACGACCGGGTCGGCGGTGACCGCCTCCGGGGTGTCCAGGGCGAGCAGCCGGCCGTGGTGCATCACGGCGAGCCGGTCCGCGAGGCCCAGCAGGACGTCCATGTGGTGTTCGACCATGAGGACCGTGCGCCCCTCCTCCCGGTGCAGGGTGCGGATGAGTTCGGTCAGGGCGGGGACCTCCTCGGCGCTCACCCCGGCCATCGGCTCGTCGAGCAGCATCAGCCGGGGCTCGCCCACCAGCAGCACGGCCAGCTCCAGCTTCCGCTTCTCGCCGTGCGACAGTTCGCCCGCCGTCGCCCCGGCCCGGTGGCCGAGGCCGGTGCGCTCCAGGACGCCGGCCACCTCGGCGGTGTACGGGTCGGCGCGCCGCCACAGCCGGTACGAGCCGCCCCGGGCGGCCTGCGCGGCGAGCCTCACGTGGTCGGCCACGGTCATCGCGGGCCAGAGGCTGGAGGTCTGGAAGGTGCGGCCGATCCCGCGCCGGGCCCGCACGTGCGCGGGCCGGTCCGTCATCTCGGCGCCGTCCAGCTCGATCCGCCCGGCGGTGGGCAGGCTGAGCCCGCTGATCAGGTTGAACAGGGAGGTCTTGCCCGCCCCGTTGGGCCCGATGAAGGCGAGGAACTCGCCCTCGCGGACGCTCAGCGAGACGTCCTGGACGATGGTGGCGCCGCCGACGCTCCAGCCGAGTCCCTCCAGCTGGAGCACGGGGGCCACCCGGTCCGCCGGGCTCTTCTGCCCGAGGGGGTGGGGTGCGGTCACGGTTCAGCCCGCCGCGGGCTTCACGGCCGGCGCCACGGCGTCCATCCGCTCGGTGTCCAGCAGCTTCGGCTCGGCCGTCTTGCCCGTGCCGGTCAGCTTGGCCACGAACATCGGCTGGAGCAGCGCGTGGTCCTCGCCGCGCACCCGGGTCTGTCCCTTGACCCCGTCGAAGCTCCAGCCCTCCAGGGCCTTCACCATCGCGGCGGTGTCGTCGGCGCCGCCCTTCTCGATGGCGTGCACGATCATCTGGGCGGCCGTGAAGCCGTCCGGCGTGAACAGGTCGGGCTTGCCGCCGTCCTTGGTCACGGCTTCCAGCATCGCCTTCTCCACGGCGTTGTTCCCGCCCGCGCCCGGGAAGTAGTGCGCCAGGAACGACACCTTGGACCCGGCAGCGCCGAAGACCGGGTACGAGGCGGTGCCCGCCAGGCCGGTGACGACCTTGCTCGCGCCGAGCACGCCCTGCTGGTCGAGCGCGGTCCACAGCGCCGGTGCGGTGGAGCCGGCCCAGGCCACGAAGACCAGGTCGGGCCCGCCCGCCTTGACCTGCCGGGCGAACGGCGTCAGGTCCGTCGCGCTGGGCGGCGCCAGCACCGAGCCGACCTTCGCGCCCTTCTCGCCGAGCACCGCCTTGACGGCGGCCACGTTGGCCTGGCCGAAGGTGGAGTCCTGGGCGAGGACCGTGACCTTCTTGCCCTTGGCGTCGCCGAGCATGGTGCCCGCCGTGAGGATGTCCTGGTAGGACTGGCGGCCGGAGCGGAAGGTGTAGTCGTTGATGCCGGTCACCGCGTCGGTGGCGGCGGGTCCGCTGACGTAGAGCACCTTGTTCTGGGCGGCGAGCGGGGCCATCTGGAGTGCGACGCCGGAGTCCGTGGTGCCGGCCAGCACCTTGTAGCCCTTGCCGATGAGGTTCTTCGCGGCGGAGACGGCCTTGCCGGGGTCGCCCGCGTCGTCCTGCTCGGTGACCTCGATGCGGTGGCCCGCGACCTTGCGCGTCCCCTGGGTGGCGTAGTCGAGGCCGGCCATGAATCCGTCGCGGTACTGCTTGCCGTAGTCCGCGAGGAGCCCGGTCCTGGAGTAGACCAGGCCGACCTTGACGGCCGCGTCGTCGGCGGACTTCCCCGAGCCGGAGCCGCCCGCCTTCCCGGCGGCGGTACAGCCCGTCAGCAGCAGACCGGCTGCGGCCAGGACGGCGACGGTACGGATGTCACTGAGGGATCTGCGGGCTCTGCGGGCGATGCGGGTGCGGGGCATGGTGACCGGCTCCTCGGCGTGTTCCTGTGATGTCGCCGAACCGTATGAACACCGTGCCGTCGTCGATATGGTGCAGGGCACCCCACCTCGCCCCCGCGGCGTGTGGGCACCGCACATGGCAGGTGCCCGCGGCCGTCAGGGGGCCGGATCCGGGGCCGCCGGGCCGATCAGCCGGCACGCCGTCTCGATGTCCGCGCGCACCTGCGCGACCGTGGCCCGGCCGGAGAGCCAGCAGATCAGCGCCGAGTGCCAGGTGTGCTCGATCACCCGCACGGCGGAGAGCTGCCCCGGCGTCGGGTGGCCGGTGCCCATCGCGTCCAGGATGATCGCCGTCGTGAGCCGCGAGACGGCGTCGGTCTCGGCGCTCGCGCCGCGGTCCGCGAAGGTCAGGGCGCGCACCATCGCGTCCGCCAGCTGCGGTTCGCGCCGCATCGCCCGGAAGGCCCGCATCAGGGTCTCGGTGACCCGGGCCGCCGCGTCGTCCCCGGCCGGTGGGCGCTTGCGCAGGGCCGTGCGCAGGTGCTGGAGCCGGTCCCGCAGGGTGGCGACGAGGAGGTGGACCTTGGACGGGAAGTACCGGTACAGGGTGCCGAGGGCGACCTCGGCGGCCTCCGCGACCTCGCGCATCTGGACGGCCTCGAAACCGCCCCGGCCGGCGAGCTCGGCGGTGGCCCGCAGGATGCGGAGGCGGCGGGCCTCCTGGCGTTCCGTCAGGGGCGGCGATGCCGGTCGGGCTTCCGCTGTCATGTGTCCCATCCCGGGGCCGGGGTGCGTGCCGTGGCGTGAATCACCTGATCCGGCCGTTGCACCGACGCTACCTGCCGGTAGATTCGTAGCTCATTGAACCATCCGGTCTGAAACTTGTTCTAGATTAGCGCCAGCGGTTACGCTCCGGCGAACACGCAGGGAGAAGGGGGCCGAGTGTGACCGCTGAGGCCGTTGAGTCGGGCCCCCGTACGGGCGTCGCCACGTCGGGCACGGTCCCCGGTGACGGCCCCCTGCGCATCGCGCTCCTCACGTACAAGGGCAACCCCTTCTGCGGCGGACAGGGCGTCTACGTACGGCACCTCGCGCGGGAACTCGCCCGGCTCGGCCACAGCGTCGAGGTCATCGGCGCCCAGCCCTACCCGGTGCTCGACGAGGGCGTCCCGCTCACCGAGCTGCCCAGCCTGGACCTCTACCGGCAGCCCGACCCCTTCCGCACCCCCAAGCGCGGCGAGTACCGGGACTGGATCGACGCCGCCGAGGTCGCCACCATGTGGACCGGCGGCTTCCCCGAACCGCTCACCTTCAGCCTGCGGGCCCGGCGCCATCTCGCGGCCCGGCGCGGCGAGTTCGACGTCATCCACGACAACCAGACGCTCGGCTACGGGCTCCTCGGCGACCTCGGCGCCCCCCTCGTCACGACGATCCACCACCCCATCACCGTCGACCGGCAGCTCGACCTGGACGCCGCCACCGGCCGGCGGCGCCGCGCCTCCGTGCGCCGCTGGTACGCGTTCACCCGCATGCAGAAGCGGGTCGCGCGCCGGCTGCCGTCCGTGCTCACCGTCTCCGGCTCCTCCCGGCAGGAGATCGTCGACCACCTCGGCGTCGACCCGCGCCGCGTCCAGGTCGTCCACATCGGCGCCGACACCGACCTGTGGTCGCCCGACCCCTCGGTGGCCGAGATCCCCGGCCGTATCGTCACCACGTCCAGCGCCGACGTCCCGCTCAAGGGCCTCGTCCACCTCGTGGAAGCCCTCGCCAAGCTCCGCACCGGCAACCCCGCCGCCCATCTCGTCGTCGTCGGCAAGCGCGCCGAGGACGGGCCGGTCGCCCGCGCCATCGAGCGGCACGGGCTCGCGGACGCCGTCGAGTTCGTCAAGGGCATCAGCGACACCGAGCTGGTCGACCTGGTGCGCGGCGCGCAGATCGCCTGCGTCCCCTCGCTGTACGAGGGCTTCTCGCTGCCCGCCGCCGAGGCCATGGCCACCGGCACCCCGCTCGTCGCGACCACCGGCGGCGCCATCCCGGAGGTCGCCGGCCCCGACGGCGAGACCTGCCTCGCGGTGCCGCCCGGCGACCCGGGGGCCCTCGCCGACGCGCTCGGCCGGCTGCTCGGCGACGCGGAGCTGCGCGCCCGGCTCGGGACCGCCGGCCGCGAGCGGGTGCTCGCCCGGTTCACCTGGCAGCAGGCCGCGATCGGCACCGCCGACCTCTACCGGCAGGCCATCGCCGCCCGCGCCGCCACCGGCCCCGGCGGCCGGCGGTGACCCCGCCCCGCCCGCCGGGCCCCCGCACCTGATCCCGACCCACCCCCACCCCCGACCGCGAAAGCAGGCATTCGTGCTGACCGTGGACTTCACCCGCTTCCCGCTCGCCGCAGGCGACCGCGTGCTCGACCTCGGGTGCGGCGCCGGACGCCACGCCTTCGAGTGCTACCGGCGCGGCGCCCAGGTGGTGGCCCTCGACCGGAACGGCGAGGAGATCCGGGAGGTCGCGAAGTGGTTCGCGGCGATGAAGGAGGCCGGGGAGGCCCCCGAGGGCGCCACCGCCACCGCGATGGAGGGCGACGCGCTCAACCTGCCCTTCCCCGACGAGTCCTTCGACGTCGTGATCATCTCCGAGGTCATGGAGCACATCCCCGACGACAAGGGCGTGCTCGCCGAGATGGTCCGGGTGCTCAGGCCCGGCGGCCGGATCGCCGTCACCGTCCCGCGCTACGGCCCCGAGAAGGTCTGCTGGACCCTCTCCGACGCCTACCACGAGGTCGAGGGCGGCCACATCCGCATCTACAAGGCGGACGAACTGCTCGGCAAGATGCGCGGCGCCGGTCTCAAGCCGTACGGCACCCACCACGCGCACGCGCTGCACTCCCCGTACTGGTGGCTCAAGTGCGCGTTCGGTGTGGGCCGCGACGGCAAGGACGCAGCGCTGCCGGTGAAGGCGTACCACAAGCTCCTGGTCTGGGACATCATGAAGAAGCCCGCCCTGACCCGGGTCGCCGAGCAGCTGCTCAACCCGGTCGTCGGCAAGAGCTTCGTGGCGTACGCGACCAAGCCGCACCTGCCCGTCGCCGCAGCGGCAGCCGCCGAGGCCGAGGCGTGAGCCTTCCCGAGCGGACCGAACACCTCGTCCTGCCCGGAGTCCTCACCGCCGCGCAGGCCGCCGAGACCGTCACCGCGCTGCTCGCCACGCAGTGCGAGGACGGCGCGATCCCGTGGTTCCGCGGCCACCACCTCGACCCGTGGGACCACACCGAGGCCGCCATGGCCCTGGACGCGGCCGGCGAGCACGCCGCCGCCGAACGCGCCTACGAGTGGCTGGCCCGCCACCAGAACGAGGACGGCTCCTGGTACGCCGCCTACCACGACGGCGACCCGCTGCGGCCGACCGACCGGGGCCGGGAGACCAACTTCTGCGCCTACGTGGCCGTCGGCGTCTGGCACCACTACCTCGCCACCGGCGACGACGCCTTCGTCGACCGGATGTGGCCCACCGTCTACGCGGCCGTCGAGTTCGTCCTGCGGCTCCAGCAGCCCGGCGGCGAGATCGGCTGGAAGCGGGAGGACGACGGCACGGAGGTGACGGACGCGTTGCTGACCGGCTCCTCCTCCATCCACCAGGCCCTGCGCTGCGCGCTCGCCATCGCCGAACGCCGCGAGGAGCCCCAGCCGGACTGGGAGCTGGCGACCGGGGCGCTCGGCCACGCGATCCGCAGCCACCCGGAGCGCTTCCTGGACAAGAGCCAGTACTCGATGGACTGGTACTACCCGGTGCTCGGCGGCGCGGTCGCCGGGGTGGCGGCAAAGGAGCGCATCGAGGAGGGCTGGGACCGCTTCGTCGTCCCGGGCCTCGGCGTGCGCTGTGTGCTGCCCAACCCGTGGGTGACCGGCGGCGAGAGCTGCGAACTGGCCCTGGCCCTCTGGGTGATGGGCGAGTCCGACCGGGCACTGGAGATCCTCCAGTCCATCCAGCACCTGCGGGCCGAGGGCGGCCTGTACTGGACGGGGTACGTCTTCGAGGGCAACCGGGCGTTCTGGCCCGAGGAGCACACCTCGTGGACGGCGGGTTCGCTGCTGCTGGCGGTGGCCGCGCTCGGGGGGGACGAGGCGACCACCGCCGTGTTCAGCGGGGACCGGCTGCCGAAGGGGCTGGAGCCGGACTGCCGCTGCTGAGCGGCTGCGAGGGCCGCGTCAGCGCCGGACGCGGCCTGCCACGGCGTGCCCGATGAACAGGTACACCAGGGCGGCGAGGCCGTAGCCGGCGACGACGTTGGCCCACGCCCTGTCGAACGTGAACAGGTCGTACGACCAGCCCGCGAGCCACCTGGCGGTGTCCCGCACGAACTCGACCAGCTCGTTGCCGCGGTTCGCGTCGAGCAGGTACATCAGGATCCACAGGCCGATGATGAAGGCCATGACGTCCGCCACGAGGGCGATGACACGTGCTGCGGTGAAGCCGTTGCCTCTGCTGTAGGACATGGAATCCGCGTTGCCGCTTTCGCGCGGCCGAAACCCGTTGGCCGAACCCGTACGGGCGCGCAGCGGTGGCGGGTTGGCCGGGGCGCGGCCAGCCTGGCGGGGAGTGCCGGGCCCCGGCACCCGCCCCGCCCCGCCCCGCCAGGGAGGCCCGCCGTGCCCCGACCCGTGCCGCTCCGCCGTCTGCTCGTCGCGCTGCTGCTGAGCTGCGCCGTGCTCGCGGGCACCACCGCGTGCGGGAGCGACGACGAGGACGGCGGTACGAGCAGTTCGGCCTCGCCCACCGGCACCTCGTCGGCCGAGGCACAGAAGTGGGCCAAGACCAGGTTCGTCGCCAACGCGGGGCTCGCGGCGGGTGCCACGTACCAGTGGATCGTGAAGCCGTACCGGGCCGGGAAGTTCAAGAAGGGCGCCGACGGACGCACCTTCGCGCTCGTCAAGGCGGGGCTCGCGGGCGGCTTCGCCTACAACCGGCTCAAGGCCGCGACCGAGAACGCCAAGGGCGACCCGCTGCTGTCGAAGGCCGTCGCCCCGCTCACCGCGGGCATCGCCTCGCTCAAGGGCCTCGGCACCAAGCTCCGCAAGGGCGAGGCGGGCGCCGGGGACATCGGCGCCTTCGAGGACGTCATCAGCGGCATCAAGGACGCCGGGAAGAGCGCGGGCGCCGAGGTGAAGGACAAGGTCCCGTCGACCTCGCAGCTCGGCGGATAACCGCATGTGAGCGCGGTGCCGGTCGCACTAGGGTGCGATCATGGCTCTTCTTGCGCACGAGCGCTACTGCGAGGAAATCGTCCGGCTGACCGACGAGTTGAGGGCGGCGATCCGGGGAGCCGACCTCGGCGCGACCGTACCGACCTGCCCCGACTGGACCCTGCGCGAACTGGCCGAGCACGTCGGTCGCGCCCACCGCTGGGCCGGCGAGATCGTCCGCACCCGGGCCACCGAGGCGGTGCCGGACGAGAAGGTGCCCGACAACAGCCCCGCGGGCGACGACCCCGCCGCGCTCGACGCCTGGCTCGCCGAGGGCGCCGCCGGCACCGTGGCGGCGCTGCGGGAGGCCGGTCCCGACACCGAGGTGTGGTCCTGGGCCTGGGACCACAGCACGGGCTTCTGGGCCCGCCGCATGGCCATCGAGACCGTCGTCCACCTCGCCGACGCCGCCCTCGCCGCGCAGGTCCCGTACACGATGACGCCGGAGCCGGCGGCGGACACCATCGAGGAGTGGCTGGAGATCGTCCGCTTCGCCCAGAGCCATGACGACCGCGAGGCCGCCGAGCTGCTCGGGGACGGACGCACCCTGCACCTGCACGCCACCGACGTGCCCGGCGCCGAGTGGCTCATCGAGCTCGGCGCGGACGGCATCACCTGGAGCCGCGAGCACGGCACGGCGGACGTGGCGCTGCGCGGGCCGCTCACCGACATCATGCTGGTCTTCAACCGCCGCCTCGCCCCGGACAGCGACCGTGTCGAGGTACGGGGCGACGCCGGGCTGCTGGACTTCTGGCTGGCGCGCACCTCCTTCGGCTGAGCCGGACCGGCCGGTGTGCGGGCCGGGCCGTGCTGGGCCAAGCTGGACGGGCGGCCGCCGGCCGTCCCGTCCCGCGAGGAGGTGCCGATGGACCCGGTCCGGGCCCTGGAACGGATCGCCTTCCTGCTGGAGCGCGACAGGGCGGTCACCTACCGCGTCCAGGCCTTCCGCACCGCAGCCCGCACCGTCGCCGCGATGGACGACGGCGAGGTGGAGCGACGCGTGGCCGACGGCTCGCTTGAACGGGTCAAGGGCATCGGCCCCCGCACCGCCCAGGTGATCCGCGAGGCCGTGGCCGGGGAGACACCGGGCTATCTGGACCGGCTGGAGGCCGAGGCTTCGAGCGCCGGACCCCTCGCGAAGGGCGGCGAGCACCTGCTCTCGCTGCTGCGCGGCGACTGCCATACGCACTCCGACTGGTCGGACGGCGGCAGCCCCATCGAGGAGATGGGCCGCGCGGCGGCGGAGCTGGGACACGACTGGACGGTGCTCACCGACCACTCGCCCCGGCTCACCGTCGCGAACGGCCTCTCGCCCGAGCGGCTGCGCCGGCAGCTGGCCGAGATCGCCGAACTCAACGAGCGCTGGGCGCCGTTCCGGCTGCTCACCGGCATCGAGTGCGACATCAACCTCGACGGCACCCTGGACCAGGAGGAGGACCTGCTCGAACAGGTCGACCTGGTCGTGGTCTCTGTCCACTCCAAGCTCCGCATGGACGCCGCCCCGATGACCCGGCGGATGGCCGCCGCCGTACGCCACCCGCAGGCCGACGTCCTCGGCCACTGCACCGGGCGCCTGGTCACCGGCCGGGGCCGCCCCGAGTCGGCGTTCGACGCCGACGAGGTGTTCGCCGCCTGCGCCGAAGCGGGCACGGCCGTCGAGATCAACAGCAGGCCCGAACGCCTCGACCCGCCCCGCCGGCTGCTGCGCCGGGCCGTGGCGGCGGGCACCCTGTTCGCCGTGGACACCGACGCGCACGCCCCGGGCCAGCTGGACTGGCAGGCGTACGGCTGCGCCCGCGCCGAGGAGTGCGAGGTCCCGCCGGAGCGGGTGGTCACCACCTGGACGGCGGACGAACTGCTCCGCTGGACCCGGAAGGGCAAGATCCCCAGGAGGGCGGCCGGTTGAGCCCGGCGGACACGACAGCGGCCCCCCGCCCGGAGAGGGCGGGGGGCCGCTGGTGGACCGGGGCGCGTCAGCCGCGCTGGATGCCCGTGGTGTCCTGGAGGACGCCGCGACGGCCGTCCTGCGTCTGGGCGATCAGCGCCGCACCGCGCTGCTCGACCGCGAGGTACCAGGTGCCCGGCGCCAGCTCGGCGATCGGGGCCTGCGAACCGTCCTCGTTGTACAGCTGGCGGGCCACCGGCACCGCGAACCAGAACGGGGTGAAGTCACCGGAGCCGCCACCGGCCGCCGGGGCCTGCGGGGCCGGAGCCTTCTGCATCTCCGGCTGACCCTGACCCGGCTGCTGCTGCGCACCGTACGGCTGCTGCGGCTGGCCCGGCTGCTGACCGCCGAACGCCGGCTGCGGACCGCCCGGGTAGCCGTAGCCCTGACCGGGCTGGGCACCGTACGGCGGCTGCATGGCCTGCTGGTTCGGGGCGCCCGCGAGCGGGGCCTTCAGGCCCGGGACCAGCGGGGAGGCCACCGCGCCGGCGGCCAGCGCCAGGGAGGCGATGAGGCCGAGGATCAGGCCGGCGCCCGCGTCGATCTGGCCGAGGTCGATGATCGTCCAGAACATGTTCCACGCCGTGAAGACGGTGGCGGCGACGCCGAACTGGGCGAGATCGAGGCCCGCGACCTTGCGCGGCTGGGGCTGCGAACGGGAGAGCACGATCAGCGCTGCGCCGATCACCCCGACCATGTAGACGCCGATGCCGTTGCCCAGGGAGTCCCAGGAGTTGGGGGCGTCGACGCTGGTGCTTCCGTAGTCGAAGTAGTCCAGGAACGAGGCGATGAACAGCACGACCGCTGCTCCGATCACCACGCCATCGCCTCGAGTGAGGGAGCGGATATTCACGTGAAGGTCCTTAGTCGGTCGTCTCGTCGGGGCGGTCGTCGTTGCCGCCGGATACTCGGCGGGGACGGCTTGAAGCTCGGGAACGGCTCCCCATCGTACGGATGAATCTATCGTCTGCTCGGGCGGGTTGTGTTCCTGCCCGGTTGCTGCGCGGACATCCTCCCGAATTCATCGCAGAATCACCCCTTGCTTACCCCTTGAGGTAGCTGCTGATGCCGTCCGCGATGCCCTGGGCGGCCTTCTGGCGCCAACCCGGGTCGGTGAGCAGGGCGGCGTCCTTGGGATCACGCATATTGCCGCATTCGATGAAGACTTTGGGCACGGTCGACAAATTCAGTCCGCCGAGATCCTTGCGGACGTCCAAACCTGTTTTGCCGCCCACGTAATTGGAAGGGGAACTTCCGGTACTGCGTACGAACAGACCGGCGATACGGGTGCCGAGGTCGCGCGAGGGGGCGACGATCTTCGAGGTATCCGCGCCCCCGCCGCGCACGGACGCGGGAAGGATCACATGGAAGCCCCGGTTGCCGGCGGCCGATCCGTCCGCGTGGACCGAGACCACCGCGTCCGCGTGGGCCTTGTTGCCGATGCGCGCCCGCTCGTCCACGCACGGCCCGAACGCCCGGTCGCGGTCGTAGGTCAGGATCACCGTCGCGCCCTGGGCTTGCAGCAGCTTCCGCATCCGGTGTGCCACGTCGAGGGTGAACTCCGCCTCGGCGTACCCCCCGTTGGTGGCCGTCCCGGTGGTGTCGCACTCCTTGCGCCCGGTGCCGATGTCGACCTGGCGGTTGATCTCGGCGGTGTGCAGATGGTTGCTGGGGTTGTGCCCGGGGTCGATGACCACGGTCCTGCCGGACAGCGGCCCGTCGGGAGCGGGTGCGGTCTTCGAGGGGCGCTGCGCAGGGGACTTCGCCGGGGACTTCGACGGCGACGGGGCGGCCTTCGTGGGCGCCGGTGACGGCGGGGCCGGTGTCGTGGCCGGGCCGCCGCTCGGCCCCGCCTGGGCCTCGGCGGCGGAGCCGCCCCCGCCGCCGCAGCCGGCCAGGCCCAGGCACATCAGGGCAGCGGCGGCGGCGAGCCGGAGCGGGCGGCGGGTGGGGGGAAGGCTCTCGTCGTGACGCACCCGGCGATGCTATCGGCCGGGCCCGGCGGTGTCCGGGGCGTCCACGGACCGGCCGGACCACCCCCGTACGGCTGCTGCCCTCAGATGCCGGGGCCCGTGCGGCGCAGCACCCGCAGCGAGTCCGTGACGGAGATCTCCGTGAAGGCCCCCGACTCCAGCGCCCGCAGATACACCCGGTACGGGGCCTGCCCGCCGTGCGCCGGGTCCGGGAACACGTCGTGGATCACCAGCAGCCCGCCCTCGGCGACATGCGGGGCCCAGCCCTCGTAGTCGCCGTTCGCGTGCTCGTCGGTGTGGCCGCCGTCGATGAAGACGAAGCCGAGCTCGCCGCCCCACACCGCCGCCACCTGCGGCGAACGCCCCACGAGCGCCACCACGTGGTCCTCCAGGCCCGCCGCGTGCAGCGTCCTGCGGAAGGTGGGCAGGGTGTCCATCCGGCCCACCTCCGGGTCCACCACGGTCGGGTCGTGGTACTCCCAGCCGGGCTGCTGCTCCTCGCTGCCCCGGTGGTGGTCGACGGTGAGCGCGGTCACTCCGGCGGCCCGCGCCGCGTCGGCGATCAGGATCGTGGAGCGCCCGCAGTAGGTGCCGACCTCCAGCAGCGGCAGGCCGAGCGCGGCGGCCTCGGTGGCGGCGTCGTACAGCGCGAGCCCCTCGACCACCGGCATGAAGCCCTTGGCGGCCTGGAACGCGGCGAGAATCTCCGGCTTGGGCTCGGCGGCCACGGTGTTCCTCCTGGTGGGACGGGTAGGGCGCCATCGTGCCGTACGCCCCCGCCGAAGGTACCGGCGGGGGCGCGAAGGGGAGCGGCGAAGGATCAGCAGCTCTGCCAGAGGCGGGTCATGACGCGGACGCCGAAGCGCAGGCCCTCCAGCGGGACGCGCTCGTCCACGCCGTGGAAGAGGCGGCCGTAGTCCAGGTCGTGCGGGAGCTTGAGGCCCTTGAAGCCGAAGCAGCGGATGCCCAGGTGCGTGAAGGCCTTGGCGTCCGTGCCACCGGGGTTGCAGTACGGCACCGGGTGGCCGTCCGGGTCCTCGGCGCGCACCGCCGCGCACATGGCGTCGACGAGCGGGCCGTCGAACGTGGTCTCCATCGCGATGTCGTGGTTGACCCACTCCCGGCTCACCGAGGGCAGCAGCAGCCGGTCGATGGTGTCGATCAGCTCCTGCTCGTGGCCGGGCAGGAAGCGGCCGTCGACGCGGGCGGTCGCCTTCCCCGGGATCACGTTGGTCTGGTAACCGGCGCTGAACATCGTCGGGTTCGCCGAGTTGCGCAGCACCACCTGCATGAAGTCGGCGACCGGACCCAGCCGGGCGAGGCTGCCTTCGATGTCGTCCTCGTCGAACTCGACCCCGTAGAGCCGGGCGGCCTCTTCGAGCAGCGCGCGGACCGGCTCGATCAGCCGGACCGGGAAGGTCTCGCGGCCGATCCGGGTCAGCGACTCGGCGAGGTCGGTGACGGCGTTCTCGTCGTTGGGGGAGGAGCCGTGGCCGGCCCGGCCGGTGGCGGTCAGTTCCATCCAGGCCATGCCGCGCTGGGCGTTCTCGATCGGGTACAGCCGGCGGGTGTCGTCGATCGCGAAGGAGAACCCGCCGCCCTCACCGATCGCCTCGGTGACCCCGGCGAACAGCTCCGGGCGGTGCTCGACGAGCCAGTGGGCGCCGAACTTCCCGCCCGCCTCCTCGTCCGCGAGGAAGGCGAGGACCAGGTCGCGCGAGGGCCGCGTACCGGTACGGGCGAAGTGCCGGGCGGTGGCGAGCATCACCGCCACGGTGTCCTTCATGTCGATCGCGCCCCGGCCCCAGAGGTAGCCGTCGCGGATCTCGCCGGAGAAGGGCGGCACCTGCCACTCGGAGGCGTCCGCCGGGACCACGTCCAGGTGGCCGTGGACCAGCAGGGCGCCGCGGTCCCGGTCGCGGCCGGCGATCCGGGCGATGACGCTGGCCCGGCCGGGCGCCGACTCGATGAGCTCCGAGGCGATGCCCGCCTCCGCGAGGCGGGCCACGACCCACTCGGCGCTCGCGCGCTCGGTGCTCGTCGGGTTGGAGGTGTCGAACCTGATCAGCTCGGCGCAGAGGGTGACGACCTCGTCCTGGGCCTCGTCGGAGGCCGGGACCGGTGCGGTGCCGGGTGCGGTGCTCATGCTGCTCCCACAGGGGTGGTGGTGCGGGTGGCCGGGGCTGTGCCGTCCGGCTCGTCGGCGAGGGCGGAGGTGCCGTAGGGCTTGATCCAGCCCAGCAGGCCCAGGGCGCTGTACAGGAGGAAGGCGGTGGCCAGCGAGCTCAGGGCCGGGATGCCGCCGTCGTAGAACTTGCCGACGCAGAACGCGGCGATCCAGATGGCGATCGACATCGGCACCCAGGTCGGGGAGTGCGCCGGCAGGGTCTCCGCCTGACGGGTCTCGTCCAGCGGCTTGCGCATCCGCTTCACGACCCAGTACTCGGCCACGATGATGCCGCCGATCGGCGGGATGGCGACGCCGAGGATCGTCAGGAACTCGGTGAAGTGGCTCATGATCCCGACGGCCGACAGGACGGTGCCCGCGATGCCGAGGACGATGGTGACCGCGCCGCGGTGGACGCGCTTGTCGAAGACGACCTGGAAGAAGTTGACGACGCCGAGCGAGGAGCCGTACAGGTTCCAGTCGTTGATCTTCGCCGTGGACATCAGGACGACGAGCACCCCGAAGGCGCCGGAGGTGGAGAGCACGATGTGCGAGACCTCGTTGCTCTTGACCAGGTGGCCCAGGAGCACACCGGTCAGGCCGACGATGTACTCGGAGAGGATCATCGACGAGGCGCTCTGCAGGAAGACGTGCGAGCCCTTGCGGTTGTAGCGGGTCATCTCGGGGGAGACGATCGCGCCCGTCATGTAGCCGCCCGCGATGGCGGTGGCGGCGACGGCCAGCGGGATGGTGTCGCCCGGCGGCGGGGAGTGGATCAGGTCGCTGAACGAGTGGTCGTTCAGGGTCCGGATGACGGAGAAGGCGACCATGGCGAAGAACAGCGGGGTGACGATCTTCGCGAAGTTCGCCATGTACTTGAAACCGAAGATCACCAGGGCGGTGATGGCGATGCCCGCGAGCACGCACCACATCCAGGCCGGGCCGCCGACCAGCGCCGAGACGCTGTCGCCGAAGATCTTGTTCTGGACGCCGAACCAGCCGACCAGGCTGACCGCGATCACGAAGCTGACCAGCGCCGAGCCGTTGCGGCCGAAGCCCACCCAGCGGGTCAGCATCGGCGTTGCCAGGCCCTCGCGCATCCCGGCCAGGCCGATCGCGAAGATCACCACCTCCAGGATCACCGCGCCCAGCGTGAACGCCCAGAACGCGTCGCCGAAGGTCATCCCGACGCCGATGGTGGCGCCGAGCGTGAACTGCGAGATCGAACCGGACTGGGCCAGCCACTGGAGGAGCATCGACCAGAAGCCGAACCGCTGGTCGCGCGGGACGCGCGAGAGCGCGTAGTCGTCGCTGCCGATGCTCTTGGGCGCGGGCGCCACGGCACCGGACTGCGGGGTGGCTGCCATCAGGACTCCTGGGGGGTACGGCCGAAGGTCTGCAGGTGGGTCAGCGAGCCGTAGCGGCTGACGAGGTTGTCGAACTCCACCGCGTCGTGGAAGTCCAGCCGGCCGTCGCCGTAGGCCTTGGCGACCTCGACGGCGTAGCGGGCGGCGGACGCGATGTCGGCCTCGTGACTCGCGCCGGTTCCGCACCCCGGCACCGCCGCGGCCGAGGTGATGGCCAGGCCGATCACGGGGGCCGCCGTCGCGGTGGAGGGCTGGAGGATCGAATTGATGTGGTGTGCACCATTACCGTACGGGGTGATGTCCTGGGTGGTCACCGGGTACGTGACCAACGGCTCACCGGTCACCACGGCCAGCAGCTCCCCCAGCTGCTCGTTCACGCGGAGCACCCAGCCCTCCTTGACGGTGGGCGACAGGGCGAGGCCCTTGTGGTTGATGATGCGGTTGCCCTTGGTGGTGTCGATGGAGAGCACGGCCTCCATCTCACCGGTCACCTCGTGCCGGTTCATCGTGGCGATGTCCACCGGCGAACCCATGAACGGCACCGGGTCGTGCGGCTCGGTCGGGGCGTCCGGGCAGATGTGGGTGGAGATGATCACGTCACCGGGCAGCACATCGCCCCGGCGGCGCATGTCGAGCAGCTTGGCGGCGGCGGCGAGCGCCGAGACGGCCCCGTCCGCGTCGGAGACCAGACCGGTCACCTCGGGCCGGGCGCCGATACCGCCGAGCCGGCCGACGATGCCCAGGGTGCGGGCGTCGCCCCCGGCCGTGCGTCCGCGGGAGCCGGGAACGCGGACCGACACGAAGTCCGTCGAGCCCCGCTCACCGGCGACCGTGGTGACCTGGGCGGACGAGCCCTCGGCCCCCGCCGCGGCGTCCAGGTACTCGGCAACCGTCCTGCCATGGGCCTGGGGGTCGTCGAGCAGATCGACGAGGTCCAGTACGTACTTCAACATGGGGGGCCTTTCTCGCGCATCCGTCACACCCGTCCGGAGCCCGCCAGGGAGCAGAGGCTCCGGACGGGGTGCTGAGAGCAGATTCGGGATCGGATAGCGTTGAGCGCAATGGTTTCCCGTTATCTGCAATTCGGGTCTGAATGGTGAGATGGCTATGGCGGAGTTCGATGTGGACCGGCGCACCCCTGCCGGAGCCCTCCAGACCGTGGACCGGGCGCTGCTCGTGCTGCTCGCGTTCGAGCGGACCCGGCCCGACTGGGGCGTGACCGAGGTCGCGGCGGAATTCGGCTGGGACACCTCGGTGGCGCAGCGGCTGCTCGCCACCCTCGCCGGGCGCGGCTTCCTGGTCTCCGACCCCGCCACCCGCCGCTACCGCATCGGCCCCGCCGTGCTGCGGCTCGGACGTCTCTGGGAGCGCTCCGGATCACTGGAGCTGCTGGCCGGGCCGGTTCTGGAGGAGCTGCGCCGCGTCACCGGCGACACCGTGCTGTTCTGCCTGCCGGACAGCTTCCACATGCGGTGCGTGGCCGCCGAGGAGGGCGAGGCGGGACCGCTGCGCTACTACCCGCTGGTCGGTGAGCTCTACCCGGCGCACGCCGGGGCGACCAGCAAGTCCTTCTACGCCTGTCTGCCCGACGAGCAGCGCCACCGGCTCTTCCGGGGCCGCCCCATGGCCCGCTTCACCGACCGGACGGTCACCGACCCGGACGCGCTGGAGCGGGAACTGCTCCAGGTCCGCGCCCAGGGGTACGCCTGGACGGTCGGCGAGTACGACACCGGCATCGCGACCGTCGCCGTCCCCGTCTTCCTGGGGCGCGAACCGTACGGGAGCCTCAGCCTCGGTGGTGCCGAGGAGCGGTTCGAGGGAGCGCCGGAGAACCGCCTCGAAGCGCTGCGGCACGCCGCCGCCCTCCTGGAGAAGCGCCTCACCCACCCGCCGCAGCGCCCCAAGCCCAAGGCCCGCCGCACCCCGACGGCCTGACCGGACAACCCCCGAGGAAGTACCCCCGTGAATCTGCTCCTGCTCTCCAACTCCACCCAGCACGGCCGCGGTTACCTGGAACACGCCCTGGACACCGTTACCGCGTTCCTGCCCGCCGGCGCCCGGCTCGCCTTCGTGCCCTACGCGCTCGCGGACCACGACACGTACACCGCGCGCGTCCGCGGCGCCCTGGAGCCGGCCGGGATCGCCGTCCACGGCGTCCACGAGCACGCCGACCCGGTGGCCGCGCTGGAGGCCGCCGACGCCGTGTTCATCGGCGGCGGCAACTCCTTCCGGCTGCTGAGCGCGCTGTACCGGACCGGGCTGCGGGACGCGGTCCGCGAAGCCGTCCGCGCCGGCCTGCCGTACATGGGGGCCAGCGCCGGGACCAACATGGCGGCGCCCACCCTGCGCACCACCAACGACATGCCCATCGTGCAGCCGCCGTCCTTCGCGACCCTGGGCCTCGTGCCCTTCCAGATCAACCCGCACTACCTGGACCCGGACCCGGCCAGCACCCACAAGGGCGAGACCCGCGAGGAACGGCTCACCGAATTCCTGGAGGAGAACGACGTCCCGGTCCTCGGCCTGCGCGAGGGCTCCTGGCTCCGCGTCGAGGGCGAGGCGGCCCGGGTCGAGGGCGCCCGCCCCGCCCGCCTGTTCACGCGGGGCGCGGCGCCCCGGGAGCTGCCGGCGGGGACGGACGTGTCCTACCTGCTCACGACGGAACCGCGGTTCGACGCTCCGGCGCGCTGACGGCCAGCACCAGATCGGTGTCCACCGGTCCGCCGTCCGCCGGGCAGGCGGCCGGGCAGGCGTGCGGGGCGTGCCCCGTGGCGGACGCGGCCAGGACATACGTGCCGGCCTCCGGCGCGGCGAGCGCCCAGCGGCCCCACGGGTCCGTGGTGGTGAGCCCCGCCTGCCGGCCCTGCCGGTCGATCAGGGTCACATTGGCCCCGGCGACCGGGGCCCCGTCCGCGTCCAGCACCCGGCCGCGGAAGCCCTCGGGGCCCGGCAGGGGGAGCGGTTCGACGTCCTCGGCGGCGGCGCGCCGGGCCGCCGCGTCGCCCTCGCTGCTGGCCAGGAGCACCGGCGCGGTGGCCGTGCGCCGGGATGGCAGGAACGAGGCCAGGACGAGACCGGCGACCACCGCACCCGTCGCGATGAGGAACGAGATCCGGAAGCCGTGCATGGTCGGCACCGTGACCGGGCCCATCCGGGTCGAGGTGTGCGCCAGGACCATGCCGATCACCGCGCTGGAGACCGAGGTGCCGATGGAGCGCATCAGGGTGTTCAGCCCGTTCGCCGCGCCGGTCTCGGAGGCGTCGACGGCGCCGATGATCAGGGCCGGCAGCGAGGAGTAGGCGAGCCCGATGCCGGCGCCGAGGAGGACGGCGATGATCACGGTCTGCCAGGCGGCGCTCATCAGGCCGAGCCCGGCCCCGTAACCGATCGCGATGACCAGCATGCCGAGCATCAGGGAGACCTTCGGGCCCTTGCGGGCGGAGATCCGGGCGTACAGCGGGGCGACGAACATCATCGTCAGGCCGAGCGGGGCCACGCAGAGCCCCGCGACCACCATCGACTGGCCGAGACCGTAGCCGGTGGAGGTGGGCAGCTGGAGCAGCTGCGGCAGGACGAGCGAGACGGCGTAGAACGCGACACCGACCATGATCGAGGTCAGGTTGGTCAGCAGCACCTCGCGGCGGGCCGTGGTCCGCAGATCGACCAGCGGGGCGTCGCTGCGCAGCTCGAACAGCCCCCACAGCACCAGCACCACCAGCGAAGCGGCGAGCAGGCCGAGCGTGGTGGGCGAGGCCCAGCCCCAGTCGGAGCCCTTGGTGATGGGCAGCAGCAGGAGGACCAGGCCGAGCGAGAGGCCGAGCGCGCCGACGGTGTCGAAGCGGCCGGGGGCGCGCAGCGAGGTCTCGGGGACGGCGAACACGGTCAGCGCCATGGCCAGCACGCCGAGCCCGGCCGCGCCGAAGAAGAGGGCGTGCCAGTCGGTGTGCTGGGCGACGAGCGCGGCGGCCGGCAGCGCGAGTCCGCCGCCCACCCCGATCGACGAACTCATCAGCGCCATCGCCGAACCGAGCTTCTCGCGCGGCAGTTCGTCCCGCATGATGCCGATGCCCAGCGGGATCGCGCCCATCGCGAAGCCCTGGAGGGCGCGGCCCACGATCATGACCACGAGGTCGTCGGTGAAGGCGCATATCAGGGAGCCGACGACCATCACGGCGAGGCTGGCCAGCAGCATCCCGCGCTTGCCGTACAGGTCTCCGAGCCGCCCCATGATCGGGGTGGCGACGGCTCCGGCGAGCAGGGTGGCGGTCATCACCCAGGTGGCGTTCGACGGATCGGTGTGCAGAAGGGCGGGCAGATCCTTGATGACGGGGACGAGCAGGGTCTGCATCACGGCGACGGTGATACCCGCGAAGGCGAGCACGGGGACGATCCCCCGGCCCGCCTTCGCGCGCGGATCGGGAAGCTCCGCGGCGGACTGTTCGTGCGTCGTCTGTGGCATGCGTGCGGCCTCCGGGCGGCAGTGACGAAAGGGGCGATACGGTCGTGCGGCCGGCGCCGAGGGCAGCGCCGACCGCCAAGTCTGTGCAGGGTGAACCTTCTTCGGCTACGGCGTATTCCGGGGCACGGGGTGCGAACGGGTCGCGGTCGCGCGCGGGGCGCGCGGGGGAGTGACCTGACGCTGCGTCACATCGGGCGCAGGTCCTACGCCGCTGGACCGGGACCGACTGGACCCGGAAACCGATGTACGGGGCACACGGCGGCTGCGAGTATGACACCCATGGCTGACGTCTCCACACCCGCACCGCCCCCCGGCCGGATCAGAACCCGCACCTGGGCGGTGGTCCTCGCCGCCTGCGTCGGGCAGTTCCTCGTGGTGCTCGACGTGTCCGTCGTCAACGTCGCCCTCCCGTCCATGCGCGCCGACCTAGGGCTGAGCGCCACCGGGCTGCAATGGGTGCTCAACGCGTACTCGATCGCGTTCGCCGGGTTCATGCTGCTCGGCGGACGGGCCGCCGACCTCTACGGCCGCAAGCGGATGTTCCTCGTCGGCCTCGGCCTGTTCACCGCCGCCTCACTGGCCGGCGGACTCGCCCAGGAGGGCTGGCAGCTGCTCGCCGCCCGCGCCGCGCAGGGGCTCGGCGCCGCCGTCCTCGCCCCGGCCACCCTGACCCTGCTCACCGCCGCCGTCCCCGAGGGCCCCGCCCGCGCGAAGGCCATCGGTACCTGGATGGCGGTCGGCGCGGGCGGCGGCGCGGCCGGCGGGCTGGTCGGCGGAGTGCTCACCGACGCGCTGTCCTGGCGCTGGGTGCTGCTGATCAACGTGCCCGTCGGGGTGCTCGTGCTGACCGGCGCCGCGCTGTGGCTCGCCGAGGGCCGCACGGGCGGCCGCAGCCGCATCGACCTCCTGGGCGCCGTCCTCGTCACGGCGGGCCTCGCCTCCGTGGCGTACGGCATCGTGCAGACCGAGGAGGCGGGATGGACCGCCGCCGCGACCCTGGTCCCGCTGCTCGGCGGACCCGCCCTGCTGGGCCTGTTCGTCCTCGTGGAGACCCGCACCGCCAAACCCCTGATGCCGCTGCGGGTGCTCGGGACGCGGGCGGTGGCCTCCGCGAACGTCGCGATGCTGGTGATCGGCTCCGCCACGTTCTCGATGTGGTACTTCATGACGGTGTACGCGCAGAACGTCCTGGACTACAGCGCGCTGCAGGCCGGGCTCGCCCTGATGCCGTCCTCGTTCGCCGTCGTCATCGGCTCCAAGAGCGCGCCCCGGCTGATGGCCCGCGTCGGGGCGAAGAACCTCGCGCTCATCGGCACCGTCGTCGCCGCGGCCGGCTTCGGCTGGCAGTCCACGATGACCGTGCACGGCTCCTACCTCACCGCCGTCTGCCTGCCCGGCGTGCTCATGATGGCCGGTGCCGGACTCGCCTCCACCCCGCTCGCCTCGCTTGCCACCTCGGGTGCCGCGCCGGGGGAGGCCGGTCTCGTCTCCGGCCTCGTCAACACCTCCCGCACCATGGGCGGCGCGCTCGGCCTGGCCGTGCTCTCCACGGTCGCCGCCTCCCGCACCGGGGACGGGGCGGACCCGGCCGCCCTGACCGCCGGCTACGCGCTGGCCTTCCGCACGGCGGGCGGCGTCCTGCTCGGCGGCCTGCTCCTGATGCTGCTCTGGCTGCCGCGCCACCGCGCGCCGCAGATCACTTCCGTTCGTACAGCGTCACCCGACGCCCCCGCACCCGCTCGTCCGCGATCACGCTGAAGTGGTCCCGCAACACCGCGGCCTTCACCTTCTCGCGCCGTTCCGCTTCCGGCCGGGTCGCCTCCGGCGTGTCCGTGACCAGCAGGATCCGCGGCTCCGCCAGCATCGCGTCCCGTATCCGGTCCGGGCCGGCCTCCACCCCGTTCAGCGTGCCGGTCGCGAGCGGGCCCCGGGCCAGCGCTATGTCCCGCAGCCCCGTGAACGCCTCGGGTGAGACCAGGGCCGTGTCGCGCCGGGCGGACGGCAGGAAGACCACCGCCGTGCCCGGCTCCTTCAGCCGCCGCACGTCCGCCGTGACGGCCAGCACATCGTCCACCCGGCTCGACGGCGCCCGCTTGGCCAGCGACTGCGGCAGCAGCGCCGCCACCGCACCGGCCAGCAGCACGGGCACGAGCCACCTCGACGCCGCCGGGAAGCGCGGCGCCGCCGCCCGTACCGCCGCGTCGAGCAGAGCCCCCGCCAGCAGCGCCAGGCCGAGCATGCTGAACAGCACGTACCGGTCCAGGAACAGCGGCTTGACCAGCGAGATCGCGACCAGGCCCAGCTGAGGGACCGCCAGCAGCGGCAGCCCGACCGACGCCAGGGACAGCCGCCCCGCACCCGGCCGTTCCGCCACCGCCCCCAGGCCGCCGATCGCCAGCAGCACCGCGGGGCCGATCAGCATGTGCCAGGTCAGCGGCGGTATCCAGGACACCTGCCCGGACTGGCGCGCGGTGTACAGGATCAGCGGCAGCGCCCCCGCGACGGCCGCCGCCGACGCCGCCGCCCACCGCCCCCACACCCCGCGCCGCGCCCCGCTCCACGCCAGGGTCGCCGCATGCGCGGGCAGGATCAGCAGCGAGAGCCAGTTCAGCAGCGCGCCGAGCAGGACCGTGCCCGCGTACGCCGCCCAGCGCTCCCACCGGCCGGGCCGCTGGACCAGCGTCACCAGGAGCAGCGTCGAGATCCCGGCGCCCGCCGCCACCAGTGCGTACGGGCGGCCCTCCTGGAAGTAGAACTGCACGGCCGGCAGCAGACCGAGGACCATCCCGCCGCCCAGGCCGGCCCCTCTCCCGCCCAGCCGCTCGCCGATGAAGGCCACACAGGCCGCCGCGACCGCCATGGCCAGCACGGAGGGCAGCCGCAGGGTCGTGGTCGTCGGCCCGAACCAGTCGAACAGCCCGTGCATCAGCAGGTAGTAGAGCCCGTGGACCGCGTCGACGTTGGCCAGCATGACCCGCATGTCGGCGGCCGACCGCAGCGCCACCTGCCAGGTCGCCGCCTCGTCCCGCCACACGCTGCCCTGCCGCGAGAGCCCCCAGAGCCCGAGGCCCAGGGTCCAGAGCGCCGGTACGAGCCAGAGCGGAACAGCGCGCCGGAGCGCGGATATGTGAGACGGCATGAAGTGGCCGGGCCCCCCGGGGTCGGTGACGGTGACGGGTACGGACGGAGCGCGGTCAGAGCCAGCCCTGCTGCCGGGCCGCGCGCACCGCCTCCATGCGGTTGCGGGTACCCGTCTTGCCGATCGCCGACGACAGGTAGTTGCGGACCGTCGATTCCGACAGATGCAGCTTCGCGGCGATGTCGGCGACCGTCGCCCCGTCCGCCGACGCGACCAGCGCGTCCCGCTCACGTGCCGTCAGCGGACTCGGCCCGGAGCTCAGCGCGGCGGCGGCCAGCGCCGGATCGACCACCGTCTCCCCGGCCAGCACCCGGCGGATCGCCTCGGCCAGATCCTCCACCGGGCCGTCCTTCACCAGGAAGCCCGCCGCCCCCGCCTCCATCGCCCGGCGCAGATAGCCCGGCCGGCCGAAGGTGGTCAGGATCAGCACCCGGCAGTCCGGGACCTCCTCGCGCAGATCGGCCGCCGCGTCCAGACCGCTGCGCCCCGGCAGTTCGATGTCCAGCAGCGCCACGTCCGGCCGGGCCGCCAGCGCCGCCGCCACGATCTCGTCGCCCGCGCCGACCTGGGCCACCACCTCGATGTCCGGCTCCAGACCGAGCAGCAGGGCGAGCGCCCCGCGCATCATCCCCTGGTCCTCGGCGAGCAGAACGCGTACGGACGGGGCCGGGGGGTGCTCCTGTGGCATCTCGTTCACCGGCCCAGGGTAGGCGAGCAGGCCGGTCCGGCCCCGGCTCCCGGCGGGGCCGCCGCGTCGCCGCCCTCGTCGCCCGGTCCGTCGCCGCCCGCGTCCACCGGGAGTTCGGCGGTGACCACGAAGCCGCCGTCCGCCCCCGGGCCCGCCACCAGGGAGCCGCCCGCCGCGGCGAGCCGCTCGGTGAGCCCCTTCAGACCCGTGCCCCCGATGCCCGGGGTGGGCGCGGGGCCCTCGCGCCGGCCCCGGCCGTCGTCGGTCACCGTCAGCCGGACCTTCTCGCCGGTGCCGCTGACCTCGAACACGCAGCGCGTCGCCGTGGAGTGGCGCACGACGTTGGTGACGGCCTCCCGCACCACCCAGCCCAGCAGCGCCTCGGTCTGCGGGGCGAGCGGCGGCCCGGAGCGCCGGACGACCGGTTCGATCGCGGCGGCGGTCAGCGCGGACCTGGCCCGGTCCAGCTCGGTGGCGAGGCTCCCCTCGCGATAGCCGGTGACGGCCTCGCGGATCTCGGTGAGCGCCTGGCGCCCGACGGACTCGATGTCGGCGACCTGGGTGAGCGCCGCGTCCATGTCGCGCGGAGCGAGCCGGCGCGCGGCCTCGGACTTCACCACGATGACCGACAGCGTGTGGCCCAGCAGGTCGTGCAGGTCGCGGGAGAAGCGCAGCCGCTCCCGCTCGACGGCGGCGCGGGCCAGTTCCTGCCGGGTGGCGCGCAGTTCGGTCACGGTCTCCGCCAGCCGGAGGATCGCCGACGTCACGGCCCCGGAGATGAACGTCCCGTACCCCAGCGTCCACGGCGGCGAGGCGCTGTCGTCGCGCCAGACCGCGACCGCGCAGGCGGCCACCGCGAGCCCGAGCAGCCCGGCCGCCAGCCAGCGGTGGCGCAGGACCGTGCCCGCGGCCAGCGAGAGCAGCGGGAAGAACAGCAGCCAGCTGCCGCCGTAACCGATGGCGAGGGCGAAGGTGACCACGGCCAGCGCGCCGAGCAGCACATACGTCACCGGGCTCTCGCGCTTCTCCTTGGCGAAGCCGCGGAACACCACCGAGATGTAGAGCGAGTTGAAGGCCAGCAGGCCGGCGCCCGCGATCCAGGGAGTGGGGGTCTCGCCCTGGAAGAGGTTGGAGAAGGCGCCCAGGCCCATCAACAGCCAGGGCAGCAGGGCGTAGGGCGACGGCGGTCCGGGCCTGCGGCCCTCCCGCCGCAGCCTGCGGCGCTCCCTGAACGACGGTCGTGCGTTCCGCGGCATGTTCGCTCCTGTCACACGGTCCTGGCGGACCGACGGTACGAGATCACCGCGTACGCGCCGAACAGCAGGAGCCACGCGGCGAGCACGCCCAGCGTCGTCGCGCTCGGCGCGTGCCCGTCGGTCGTCGCCCAGCCCAGGTCGGCGAACCGGTTGGCAGGGGTGAACCGGCCGACCGAGCGCAGCCACTCGGGCAGCATCTCCAGCGGGAACCACAGCCCGCCCACGACCGCGAAGCCCATCAGGCAGGCGATGTTGACGACGCCGGTGCCCTGCGGGGTCAGCCGGTAGCCGTTGCCCAGGCCGAGCAGGGTGAAGGGCAGCGCGCCCAGCCACAGCACCAGGACCAGCACCGCCCACTGCCAGGCGGCCATCCGTACCCCGTTGACCAGGGCGCCGGCCAGCAGCACGGTGAGGATTACCGGCAGCACGGTCACCGAACCGCTCACCGCCCGGCCCACGACCGCGTGCGAGGGGGAGAGCGGGGTGATTCTCAACTGCTGGAGCCAGCCGAGGGACTTGTCGGAGGCGACGCCCGTACCGATCGACATGGCCGAGCCGAGCGCCCCGTACGCGGCCATGCCGACCATGGAGGCGGTCTTCCAGCCGTCGGCGCTCTCGTCGGCGCCGATGTTGGTGAAGATCAGGTACATCATCACGGGCATCCCCGTGCCGAAGATCAGGAAGCCGGCGTCGCGCAGGGTCCGGCGCATTTCGAGCAGGATGTACTGGAACATCAGACGGTCTCCTTCTGGTCTCCGAGCAGGGCGTTTCCGAGTGCGGTGTCCCCGAGCGGGGTGGTGCGGAGTCCGGCCTCCCCGGGCGCGGTGAGCGCGAGGAAGGCGGTCTCCAGCGTGGCCCGCGAGACCTGGAGGCCGCGGATCAGGCCGAGCCGGGCCAGCTCCACGACGGTCGCGTCCGAGTCCTCGGTGTGCAGCAGGGCGCGGTCCCCGGTCACCTCGACGGTGACCACACCGGGCAGCCGGTCCAGGCCCTCGGTGGACCGGCCGGCGAGGTCGAAGGAGACCTGGTGGTGCCCGGCCGAGTCCTTGACCTCCTCGCCGCTGCCGTCCGCGACGATCCGGCCCCGGTCGATGACGACGATCCGGTCGGCGTTCTCGTCGGCCTCCTCCAGGTAGTGCGTGGAGAAGAGCACGCTGTTGCCGCGCCGGGCGTAGGCCCGCATCGAGTCCCAGAACGCGCGCCGCCCCGTCACGTCCAGCGCGGCGGTCGGCTCGTCCAGCACGATCAGCTCGGGGTTGCCGGCCAGCGCGACGGCGAACCGCACACGCTGGAGCTGGCCGCCCGAGAGCTTGTCGATGCGCCGCTCCGCGTACTCCGTCACGCCCGCCAGGACCAGCGCCTCGGCGACCGGCAGCGGACGCGGGTAGGTGGAGGCGACGAAGGAGATCAGCTCCCGCACGGTCACCCGGGGTATCGGGTGCCCCTCCTGGAGCATGGCGCCGACCAGCCCGGCCCGCACCGCCTGCTCCGGGCTGCGGCCCAGGACCCGTACGGTCCCCTCGTCCGGCTCGTTCAGCCCGAGCAGCAGCGAGATGGTGGAGGACTTGCCCGCCCCGTTGCGGCCGAGCAGGGCCACGGTCTCGCCGCGCCCGATCCTCAGATCGATACCGTCGACGGCCCGTACGCTCCGCCCGGCCCGCCCGAAGGTCTTCACCGCCCCGGTGAAGACCACCGCCGCCTCGTCGTCCCTTGTCTGCGTCATGTCTACGACGTTACGGAGCGTGAGCGCGGCGCGGCAGAGGCATGTGTACGCGGTCCGTCATGACATTTGTCATCGCGCCTGCGGGACAACGGCGTTGGGAACAGAGCGGTGCCCCCGCCGCCGTGGTTCGCGCCACGGCGGCGGGGGCACCGTTTCCCCCTTCTCGTTCTCCCGGCGGACGGCGGTCAGGCCGCCGCCGCGCTGCCCTCCTGGAGGGGACGGCGGTGGCGGCCGGCCGGCTGCGCAGCCGAGTCGTCCACCGCCACACCCCCTCGGTGCTTTCCGGAGCCGCCGGCTTCGGCCCGCTGCGTGTCCGCCCCCGGCGGGTACGTCCGGGTCGTGTCGGTGTGGGCTTCAGACATGTGGGAAGTCACCCCGTTGTGATCGCTTACGTGTGTGTCGACCGGAGCATCACGCCGCCGCCGTCCGGGAAAGGCCACGGTCGGTGACCGGGAAGCACGGTTGCGTGAGCCCCGGCCCCAGCTTAGTCAGGGACCGTACGCCCCACGAGAGGCGCCTGCCCCAGAGGAACCGGTGTACACACAGGAGGAGTCACGGGCGCGGCGGAAGGTTGCGTACCACTTCCGCCGGCCGCCGGTTCCGCTTCCTCCGGCATCTCCAGCAGGGCCACCGCGCACGCCGTGTCCCCGTCCGCGTACGGAAGTTTCAGCACCCCGTCCCGGGACCAGACCCCGCTGCCCGCGAGCCAGCCCCCGGGCGCCGCGAGCTGATGCAGCCGACGGCCCGACGGGCGCCAGAGCCCGACCCAGCTGCCCGCCGCCCCGTCGATCCGCAGGGCCACCGCGCAGCTCTCCGGCATCAGCATCTGGCCCGGCTGCACGGCGAACGGCGCCACCGCGCAGTCCGGCAGGCGCAGGCACTCCGGGAAGCGCACCGGCAGACAGCTGCCGAGCACGCCCCAGCCGAGCCGGTCGTGTCCGGGCGCGTCCGAGCGGATCAGCAGCAGCCCGCTGTCCGGGTCCGCGAGCAGCAGCCGGTCGTCGCTGTCCGGCGTGATCTGGAGCAGCGGCGTCATCTCGGCGCCCCGCCCCAGGTCCACCGCGACCGTCTTCACCGGGCCGCCCCCGGCCGGCTCCCGGTCCAGGGCGAGCAGCCGGCCGGCCCGGTCCAGCCAGACGCCGCCGGAGCAGCGGCCCGGCAGGTCCGCGAGGTGCTCGGGCCCGGACGCACCGCCCGCCACGCGCCACAGCCCCGTGGAGTACGCGCCGACCGACAGGGCGTACGCGCTCACGCCGTCCGGCGAGGGCGGCAGCAGGGTCAGCGCCTCGCGCTCGACGGCCCCGAGCAGCAGCTCGCCGGTGCCGGGCCCGGTCGGGTAGAGCAGCGAGAAGGTGTGCCGCTCCGCGACCCGGCGCCGGATCAGCACCCGCCCGTCGGCGAGCGGCAGCACCTGCGCCTCGGTCTCCTCGGGCTGGTTGGTCGGCAGCGGTACGGCGTACGGCTCGGGGCCGTCGAGCGTCCAGCGTTCCGCGTACCAGGCGGTTTCGGCTCCGGCCGCCCCGCCGGCCACCGGGGCCGCGGTGAGCCGGGCGCCGTACGCGCCGTCGGCGGTGAGCGTGAAGGCCGGCAAAACCGTTTCGGCAGGAGCGGCCGCCTCGGCCGCGACGGCCGGTACGAGAGCCTCCGGCGCTCGGGCACCCTCCACCGGGCCGGTCTCCGCGGCCCCCGTGGGATCCCCCGGATCGGGCTCCGGCTCCGGCTCCGCCGGCCCGCCGTCACCCGTGGTGGTCCCGTCCTCGATGGCACAGGCAGTCATCGACTCATCACCTCCGGCAACCGACGCTAGTTTTCGCACTTCCAGCCGAACAACACGAGCCTCCCCTCTTCACACATAAGGGTGGTGATGGCCGGATTTCGTTGTGGGGCCGGGGGTGCGTGTGCTGTACGAGGCTCCGGTCCCCGCCCGCGTACGGGCGCTCCCGTGCGCGGTCGCCGGGCGGCCCGTTCCCGGGGCTCCCGGGGGCGCGGCGGGCAGGTAGCCTTTCCTCCGTGCCCCGTCTGTCTGATGTCATCTCCGAGCTCGACGCCCTCTGGCCGCCCGAGCGGGCCGAAGGTTGGGACGCGGTCGGCACCGTCTGCGGTGATCCGGACGCCGAGATCCACCGGGTGCTCTTCGCCGTCGACCCCGTCCGGGAGGTCGTGGACGAGGCGAAGGCGCTGGGCGCGCAGCTGGTCGTCACCCATCACCCGCTCTACCTGCGCGGTACGACGACCGTCGCGGCGGACACCTTCAAGGGCCGGGTCGTGCACACGCTGATCCGGGACGGCATCGCGCTGCACGTGGCCCACACCAACGCCGACACCGCCGACCCCGGGGTCTCCGACGCCCTGGCCGCCGCCCTCGACCTGCGCGTCGAGCGCCCCCTCGTGCCGGACCCGACGGACCCGGCCGGGCGCCGCGGACTCGGCCGGATCTGCGTGCTCGACCACCCCGAGACCCTCGGCGCGTTCGCCGCCCGCGCCGCCGCCCGGCTGCCCGCCACCGCACAGGGCATCCGCCTCGCGGGCGACCCGGACGCGCTCGTGCGCACCGTCGCGGTGAGCGGCGGATCGGGCGACAGCCTCTTCGACGCGGTGCGCGCCGCCGGCGTGGACGCCTTCCTCACCGCCGACCTGCGCCACCACCCGGCCTCCGAAGCCACCCAGCACTCGCCGCTCGGCCTGGTCGATGCCGCACACTGGGCCACCGAGTGGCCGTGGTGCGAGCAGGCCGCGGCACAGCTCGACGCGATTTCCGACCGCCTCGGATGGGACCTGCGGGTCCATGTCTCGAAGCGGGTCACCGACCCCTGGACCGCCCACCACTCTTCTGGAGCCCCCAACTGAACGCCGCGCCCGCCGACCAGATCCGACTTCTCGACGTCCAGGCGCTCGACCAGCGCCTCTCCCAGCTCGCGCACCGCCGCACGTCCCTGCCCGAGCACGCCGAGATCGAGTCGCTGACGGCCGACCTCGCCCAGCTGCGCGACCTGCTCGTCGCCTCCACGACGGAGGAGAGCGACACCGCCCGCGAGCAGACCAAGGCGGAGCAGGACGTCGACCAGGTCCGCCAGCGCGCCGCCCGCGACCAGCAGCGTCTGGACTCCGGCGCGGTCACCTCGCCGAAGGACCTGGAGAGCCTCCAGCGCGAGATCACCTCGCTTGCCAAGCGCCAGGGCGACCTGGAGGACATCGTCCTGGAGGTCATGGAGCGCCGTGAGTCCGCGCAGGAGCGGGTCGCCGAGCTGACCGACCGGGTCGCCGCCGTGCAGGCCAAGGCCGACGCCGCCACCGCCCGCCGCGACGCCGCCACCCAGGAGCTCGACGCGGAGGCCGCCACGGTCACCAAGGAGCGCGAGGTCGTCGCCGGTTCGGTCCCCGCCGACCTGCTCAAGCTGTACGACAAGCTGCGCACCCAGCAGGGCGGGGTGGGCGCCGCCCGTCTCTACCAGCGCCGCTGCGAGGGCTGCCGCCTGGAGCTCAACATCACCGAGATCAACGACGTGAAGGCCGCGTCCCCGGACACGGTGCTGCGCTGCGAGAACTGCCGCCGCATCCTGGTCCGCACCGCCGACTCGGGTCTCTAGTGGACCGGCCGCGCCGCTTCGTCGTCGAGGCCGACGGCGGCTCCCGGGGCAACCCGGGCCCCGCCGGCTACGGCGCGGTCGTCATCGACCCGGAGACCGGCGAGACGCTGGCCGAGGCCGCCGAGTACATCGGCCTCGCGACCAACAACGTCGCCGAGTACAAGGGCCTTGTCGCCGGCCTCCGCGCGGTGGGCGCACTGCTCGCGGACGGCCCGGTGGGCACCGTGGTCCGGGTGCACGTCCGGATGGACTCCAAGCTGGTCGTCGAGCAGATGTCGGGCCGCTGGAAGATCAAGCACCCGGACATGAAGCCGCTTGCGGCCGAGGCGGCGGGCGTGCTGCCCGGGGCGGACATCACGTACGAGTGGATCCCGCGCGAGCGCAACAAGCACGCGGACCGGCTGGCCAACGAGGCGATGGACGCGGGCAGACGCGGCGCCCAGTGGGAGCCGTCGGCCTCCACGGCCGCCCTGGACACCCCGCGCCGTTCGGTGGCGGCCGTGCTGCCCCCGGCGGAGGGCCCGCCCGGCGACGCGGTGGCGGGCGCGGCCCGCGCGAGGGCTGCGCTGAACCGTACAAGCCCCTCGGTGGCCGAGGCGGCCCCGGCGCCCCCCGACCCCGTCACCCCGCAGGTGGGCTGGGGTGCGGCCCCCGACCTGGGCGCCCCCGCCACGCTCGTCCTGCTGCGGCACGGCGAGACGGCCCTCACCCCGCAGAAGCGGTTCTCCGGGAGCGGCGGCACCGATCCCGAACTCTCCGCCGCCGGCCGCGACCAGGCCGCACGCGCGGCCGGGGCCTTCGCCGCCCTGGGCACGGTGCAGGAGATCGTCAGCTCGCCCCTGCGCCGCTGCCGCGAGACGGCCGGCGCGGTCGCGGCCCGGCTCGGCCTGGAGGTGCGGATCGAGGACGGGCTGCGCGAGACGGACTTCGGCGCCTGGGAAGGGCTCACCTTCGGCGAGGTGAAGGAGCGGTACGCGGCCGACCTGGACGCCTGGCTCGCCTCCCCGGACGCGGCCCCCACCGGCGGTGGCGAGAGCTTCGCCGAGGTCGCCCGCCGGGTCGCGGTCGCCCGGGACGGCCTGATCACGCGGTACGCGGGCCGCACGGTCCTCGTCGTCACCCATGTCACGCCCATCAAGACCCTGGTCCGGCTGGCCCTGGGCGCGCCCCCCGAGGCGCTGTTCCGGATGGAGCTGTCGGCGGCGTCCGTCTCGTCCGTGGCGTACTACGCGGACGGCAACGCCTCCGTACGCCTGCTGAACGACACGTCCCACCTCCGGTAACCGGCCCCGGGACAGCACTCGGCCCCACCGGCGGGGGGAGGCCGGTGGGGCCGAGGCGGTTCCGGCCGGTCGGGGGATTACCTGCCGGAACCCGGGTCACCCGGCATGCGGGCTACGTCCCCTACAAGGGTCGTGCCCCGAATACCGGGGAGCATGCACGGCGAGGCACGACGGGCTTTCCTCGCCGCCCTGTTCAGGCCAGTGCCGCCGCCTCGGCGGCGAGACGCTCCACCCGGGCCCAGTCCCGGCCGGCCACCGCGTCCCCGGGGACCATCCAGCTTCCGCCCACGCAGCCGACGTTGGGCAGCGCCAGGTACGAGGGCGCGGAGGCGAGCGAGATCCCGCCCGTGGGGCAGAACCGGGCCCGGGGGAGCGGGGCGGAGAGGGCCTTCAGATAGGCCGTGCCGCCCGCCGCCTCGGCCGGGAAGAACTTCATCTCGGTGACCCCGCGCTCCAGCAGCGCCACCACCTCGGACGTGGTCGAGACGCCCGGCAGGAACGGCAGCCCGGACTCCTTCATCGCGTCCAGCAGCGCGTCCGTCCACCCCGGGCTCACCAGGAAACGGGCGCCCGCCGCCACCGTGTCCGCGACGTCGCGCGCCGAGATCACCGTGCCCGCCCCGACCACCGCGTCCGGGACCTCCGCCGCGATCGCCCGGATCGCGTCGAGGGCGGCGGCGGTGCGCAGCGTCACCTCGATCGCCGGGAGCCCGCCCGCGACCAGGGCGCGGGCGAGCGGCACCGCGTCGGCCGCGTCCTCCAGGACGACGACGGGCACGACGGGGGCGAGATCCAGCACGGAGGAGGTCATACGCCCATCCTGCCCGCTGCACGGCGCAGCGCGCAACGACCGTTGCGGAGGGTGCAACGAAAGGCCCTAGTGGATCTCCGTGACCACTACATCGAGCTGCCACGGCCGCCCCGCCCGCGCGGGCGCCTCGCCCTCGACCACGTACCCCAGGTCCCGCAGGACCGTCACCAGCTCGGCGGGACCCGCGGGCCGGGCCCCCGCGAGCAGCAGGTCCCGCACCATGCGGCCCTTGGTGGCCTTGTTGAAGTGGCTGACCACCGACCGCTTCTCGACCCCGTCCACGATCTGCGCGTGCAGCACCCGGACGCTCGCCGTCCGCTCCGCGACCGCGCCCTTGGGCTTCCACGCCGCCGTGTACGCGGACGAGCGCAGGTCCAGCACGAGCCCGTCACCCGCCGCATCAGGCATCACCTCGGCCATCGGCGTACGCCAGAACGCCCCGAGCGCACCGAGACCCGGCAGCTTCACCCCCATCGAGCAGCGGTACGGCGGAATCCGGTCGCCCACCCGCACCGCGCCCCACAGCCCGGAGAACACCAGCAGCGACTTCCCGGCGAGCCGGCGGGCGGACGCGTCGAGGGAGTCGAGGCCGAGCGCGTCGTACAGCACACCGGTGTACAGCTCCCCGGCCGGACGCGTCCCCGCCGTCCGCAGCTCGGCGTTCTTCGCGATCTCACCCCGCAGCCCCTCGCTGAGCCCCAGCACCTCACGGGCCTTCTCCTCGTCGGCCACGCACAGCTCCACGAGGGCGTCCAGCACGGCACCCCGCGCCCCGGCCAGACCGGGCAGCGAGAGCGACTCGGGCTTCAGCGGAGCCCCGCGCCCGGAGGCGGCCTTTCCTTCGGAGGGCGGCAACAGCACGAGCACGGCGGTTCTCCTTCATACGTACGGAAAGGGCCCCCGGACCGGCGTGCGGACCGCCCGGATGCCCCTGGCCAGCGTACGGGGACGACGGGACGGTTCGTACGGGCGCGGGGGCACACCGCACCGCGCGAGGCCCCCGCTCGGAATGCCGCGCTCCGCGCCCCGCCCTACGCTCGGTCCATGCCCCGCCGCCACCTGCACATGACCGGCGCAGCCGGCACCGACACCCCGCTGCGGGCGGCCCTGCGCGGGCTGCGCGCCGAGCTGTCGCTGCCCGACGACTTCCCGCCCGGCGTGCTCGCCGAGGCGGCGGACGCGGCACGCAGCCCGGAGCTCGCCGGCCACGCGGACGCGACGGACATCCCGTTCCTCACGATCGACCCGCCCACGTCCACGGACCTCGACCAGGCGATGCACCTGGAACGCCGCGCCCACGGCTACCGCGTGCACTACGCCATCGCGGACGTCGCCGCGTTCGTGCGCCCCGGTGGCGCGCTGGACGCCGAGGCCCACCGCAGGGTGACGACGCTCTACTTCCCCGACGGCAAAGTGCCCCTCCACCCCGAGGTCCTCTCGGAGGACGCCGCCAGCCTGCTGCCCGGCCGGGTCCGCCCCGCGGCCCTGTGGGAGATCGACCTCGACCAGGAGGGCCGGACGGTGGCGACCCGGGTGCGCCGGGCGCTCGTACGCAGCCGCGCCAAGCTCGACTACGCGACCGTGCAGCGGCGGATCGACACGGGCACCGCCGAGGAACCGCTCGCGCTGCTCAGGGACATCGGCACGCTCCGCGAGGAGCAGGAGGTGGCCCGGGGCGGCATCTCGCTCAACGTGCCCGAGCAGGAGATCACCGAGCACGACGGCACGTACGGCCTGGAGTACCGCGCCCCGCTCCCCGCCGACGGCTGGAACGCCCAGATCTCCCTGCTCACCGGCATGGCGGCGGCCCGCCTGATGACGGAGAGCGGCACCGGCATCCTCCGTACGCTGCCGGTCGCGCCCGACGGGGCGGTGGCCCGGCTGCGCCGCAGCGCCGAGGCCCTGCACATCGACTGGCCGCACCACGTCCCGTACGCCCAGGTCGTCCGCTCGCTGGACCCGGAGCGCGCCGGCCACGCGGCGTTCCTCCAGGAGTGCACGACCCTGCTGCGCGGCGCCGGCTACACGGTCTTCGACCACGGCGACCTGCCGGTCCCCGCCGTGCACGCGGCGGTGGCCGACCTCTACACGCACTGCACCGCGCCCCTGCGCCGCCTGGTGGACCGGTACGCCGCCGAACTCTGCCTCGCCGCCTGCGAGGACCGCGACCCGCCCGAATGGGTCCTCGCCGCTCTGCCCGCGCTCCCCAAGGAGATGGCGGACGGCACGCGCCGGGCCAACACCGTGGAGCGGGAGTCCGTGGACCTGGTCGAGGCGGCGCTGCTGAAGGACAAGGTGGGCGCGGTCTTCGACGGGTACGTGATCGATGTGAGGGACGACGAACCGGCCACCGGCACCGTCCACATCGACGCCCCGGCGATCGTCGCCCGTATCGAGGGCGACGGGCCTCTGCCCCTGGGGGAGCGCCTGCGGGTCCGCCTGGCCCAGGCCGCCCCGGGCACGGCGAAGACCCTGTTCGTTCCGGCCTGACGGCGTCTCGTACGATCGCGAGTTCGGCCTCCGCGCCCCGCGCCCGTACGAAGGAGGGACCGGCGTGACCGACCGCGCCCGCCAGCACCAGATCCTGGCCGCCGCCCGCATGCTCCTGGAGCAGGAGGGGCCGGACGCGCTGACCATGCGCCGGCTCGCCGGCGGGCTCGGCATCACGGCCCCCTCCCTGTACAAGCACTTCCCGGACAAGTCCTCGGTGGTGAACGCGCTGGCCGACGCGATGCTCGCGGAGACCGCCGAGGCCCTGGAAGCGGCGGAGACCGCCGCCCCGGGCTCCTTCCCGGCCCTGGCCGCCGCCTACCGCGCCCACGCCCTGGCCCACCCCCACCTCTACCGCCTCACCACCGCCCGCCCTCACCCCCAGGACCTGGAGGAACGCGCCGCCGCCCCGCTCTTCCGCGCCCTCGCCCCCGACGAGCCCCTGGCGCGGGCGGCCTGGGCCTTCGCCCACGGCATGGTCATGATGGAACTGAACGGCCGCTTCCCCACCCCGGAGTCCGTCTCCACGGCCTGGACGGCGGGCATCACCGCGCTGGCGTCGAGCCGCCTCTGACGTCATGACGTCGTCCTGTGCCACGATCGGGGGAACGACTCCCATCTCACGGACGGCTGGTTCCGCGATGGCCCACTCTGGCGAACGACCGAGGAAGGGGCGTGACATGTCTGCCATGCCGCACGAACCGCTCTCGCAGGCGGACGTCCTGCTTGAGGGCTTCCTGGCGCTGGATACGCCGGAGGGCTTCCGGGCGGAGCTGATCGAGGGGGAGATCGTCGTGACACCGCCGCCGGACGGGGATCATGAGGACTACATCGGGCTGATCCTTGAGCAGATGATCACTCGTTCCCGTACAAAGATGCAGTTCTCCGGGAACAAGGGCCTGAAGCTGAGAAGCGGCGGAGGCTGCCCGAAGAACCACGCCATCCCCGACGGCACGTTCGCCCCGACGGCCTTGCGCCTGTTCCGGGGCGCGGACCCGTGGATGCCGTGCGAGGGGGTGTCGCTGGTCGTGGAGATCACGTCCTCCAAACCGGCCGCCGACCGCAAGGCCAAGAGGCACTGCTATGCGAGGGGCCCGATCCCCCTGTACCTGCTGGTGGACCGGGACGAGTCCTCGGTGACGCTGTTCAGCGACCCGGAGGGTGACGACTACCGGCAGCACTGCACGGTCCCGTTCGGCAAGGCGGTCCGCCTTCCGGCACCGTTCTCGTTCGACCTGGAGACGGACGCGTTCCTCTGAGCGCCCGTCCGGCGCCCCCGCCCGGCCGGGTAGCATGGGCCCCACGGCAGACGAGCCGGGCGGACGGCCGCGTGGGGATCCTCGGATCCTCCCGAGGAACGTCCGGGCTCCACAGGGCAGGGTGATGGCTAACGGCCACCCGGGGTGACCCGCGGGACAGTGCCACAGAAAACAGACCGCCCGGGACCTCGGTCCCGGGTAAGGGTGAAACGGTGGTGTAAGAGACCACCAGCGCCTGGGGCGACCCAGGCGGCTAGGTAAACCCCACCCGGAGCAAGGTCAAGAGGGAGCACCCCGGTGCTCCTGCGCGAACGTTCGAGGGCGGCCCGCCCGAGTTCGCGGGTAGACCGCACGAGGCCGGCAGCAATGCCGGCCCTAGATGGATGGCCGTCTCCCCGGCCGCCGCGAGGCGACCGGGCGACAGAACCCGGCGTACAGCCCGACTCGTCTGCCGCCACCTGCGGCTTCGCCTTGGAAAGGGCCTCCGACCTGCGTCGGAGGCCCTTTCCGGGCTTTCAGGGGCTTGCCGCTTGTGGGCCGCTCCACGCCGAACAGGCGGGCGTGGCCTTCCCGCATACCCAGCTGAGTATCCACACACTCGTGTCGGCCACCGCGCTCTTCCAATCACGGGCACGGCACGGATGGCTGTCCAGGTCTCTGGATAGCAGCCACCACAGGTCCTGGGAAGATCCAGCCCTTTTTTGTAGGCCCAACATGGGGTGCCCATGGGCCTCATGGGAACCGTGGGGTCGTTTCGGGCCAGGATGAGTGCATCGGCACGTGCCCCTGTGGCCCAGTTCCGCAACGGCACCTCACCAGGGCGCCACCCCTGAAGCCCGGCCGGCAGCCCAGGTCCCGTCTGCCCTGCCGGCGGACGAAGCCGCGCACCGGTTTGACGCCTCACCAGAATTCAAAGCCAGGTCACGACGTCGCGATGTGTCCCGGCTGCGCGTCCGAGTGACTACTGGTGGCTGAGCCGAAACACGCCAGAATCGAGCACTTGTCCGATAAACCATGACCTTGGTCATGCCGCTGCACGCATAGGCGTGTTGTGATCCGGCTGCGATCAACTCACAGCCAATCAAGGGGACTTGAAAAGAGTGAGACTCTTCCGATCACAACGGCCGGGCATCCTTGCCGCCGGTATGGCGCTGGTGCTCATGGCGGGTGCGGGGGCCGCCGCAGCGGCCCCCGCACCCGCTGAACCCGGTTTAGGGGCTTCCCCTGCGGCAGTGGCAGCAGCCGGGCCGGAGGATCTGTCCGCCGTCACCGCTGGGGGCGCGCGCCCCGTGTCGGGCAAAGCTCCTTCAGCAGGACCGAAGTTCGCCAAGACGGGCACGATTTGGCGGGTCATCACCCCGGATGTCGTACTGCGTAACAAGGTAACTGACGCGGACGGCGACCCTTCCACGCTGACCTTCCAGGTGTACACGGCCAAAGCAGACGGCACGCCGGGCGCAGAGATAGACCTCGACGGGCCTGGTCCCCACGGGGTACTGGTATCGAAGTATGTCGTTTCTGGCAGTCAGGCATCAGTGCTGGTGCCGTACGGTCTGCTGAAGCCCGGAGTGCTATACAAATTCCGTACCTCTGCCTTCGACGGCAGCCTGTACGAGACAGTCTGGTCCCCGTGGGCCGACTTCCGCATCGAGCCGTACGTGAAGTTCCCCGCGCCTCAGACGTCCTCGACGATTGACTCGAATGTGCAAGAGATCAGGGAGTTCCCTCGGTCGGATCCGGGGCCCGCTCTTCCCGCGTTCGACGCGAACGGCAGGGTGAAGCGTGAGGCTACGCAGAAGCAGACGTGCGGCAAACAGGACGCCGAGGGCCGCAAGCTCTGTGTTGAGTTGTCACCACCCACCACCGAGTCGAAGGAGCGCGCGAAGAAGCACGATCAAGCGCTGCGCAAGGCTGCGGAGGCTGAAGCCCTCAAGGCCGGTGAGACTCCCTCCGCAGCAGCAGGCGGAGGTGCCGTGGAACTGGTCGATTGGTGCTACGACAAGCCGGCGGGCAAGGACTACATGTCCCGTACCGAGGCTTGCCTGAAGAACATCGGAGGCGCCAAGCTCATATTCATCGACGCCGATAACCTGACCATCGGAACCGCCGAGTTCAACGTCGAGCAACGAATAAAGACCTATCCGAACAAGGGCGCTTCTGGGTCGGACTTCGCCGAGTTCGACCAACAGATCAGGATCGTGCCGGTCGCGGCGGATCCCGCGCTCGGCGGTGTCACGATGAACTGGAGAATCGGTTCAACGTGCTCGTCGTGTGTTTCCTCGAACGTCAAGTGGGCCGACGCCCAGAACAACAACGCCGGCCCTGACGCTCACTGGACCATGGATGACTTCGAGCCGCCGTACGGTGACCGGTGGGGCCGGGTAGCAACTACATGGAGCGGCACAGGAAAGGAAACGATCAACCTGGGCTGGTCGGTGACCGCAACCGTGGACGCCAGCACTACCGCTTCTGCGGCTGCGAACTTCGGCACCACCGGAATCGACGCGATCCACGAGCTCGCACCCCGTTGCGATGACATCGTCGCAGGATCGGCTCCTGGGTGCGTGCTGCCGTACTCTGTGCAAAATTGGACACTCGATACCAATTTGTACCCGGCTGCTGGTGCGTACTACTGGTATATGCAACAGGTAATGCCTGATCACGCCGGATCCAAGCGCTGGGACTCACTTATGCACTACCTGGGCCCGGACACTCCCGAGAGGAACGGTGCGGGTGGCACGTGGACATCGGCCAACAGTCGTGCGCGAGTGTGTGACAGCACCTGGAGTGTGCACCCGACTGATCCGTCGGTCGGGAATGTGGACTGCGACGAGTTCGCGATGGCGTCCACTCATGAATCCGGTGGCTACCCGAAGAGCGTGAACCTGGTGACGTCGGGCAGCAAATGCGCCCAGTTCCTCACCGACAAAATGGGCGACGGATCGGCGAACTTCGGCATCCTGGCGGATACTCGAACAGTAGCGAATGGTCCGAGCGGCACGGAGCGGTGCGGGCGGGCGGGAATCCCGAGCAAGCAGAACCAGACAGCATTCAGTGGCTTCCCGGTACCTTCGTGGCGAATGCTCGACGGGGATGGATTCTTTCTGACCCTCCCAGGGTTCGAGCACTGCACGTCAGTTGCGACTACGTGCACCTGGCGCAAGATCGGCTGAGACACTCGCCGTCATGAACAGGTGGATGAGGGGGCCGGTCGGCAGGGTTGGCCCCCTCGCCCCTCAGAGGTCATCCCGTCAACGGCTGCCACCGATCCTCTTGTCCGGGATCAATTCTGCTTCCCCACACCAAAGTCTCGTCTACCAGGCCGGGCTTGTCCCGGGTGGCCAGAGATGGTGCTTCCAGCATGTCTGCGACATCTTCAACGTACGTCACCAGCGTGTCGAGCTCGTTGGATTGGCCTTCGTTGTAGCGCGACCACCGACCCATGTATCCGGTTTCGGTGTCCAGGTACAAACCCGAAGTTTGATCGGCCGGGCCGTATGAAGAAACGGGGATCCACCCCGGCCTCCAGACGGTGATCCGGTCATACTCGGCACGCGAGGAATTCAGGCTGTCCTGGTGTGCTTGGAACTCCATCTGCCGCTGATAAAGGTCGGCCACTGCACCCAGCGGCATAAGGGCTTGGTTGCCCGGGAGGCAACCTGCGCCGTTAACCCCGTCATCTCCTGCGGACAGCGACCAAAGTGCCCGAAGGGCTACGGGCACCTGTACACCGAGGTCGTGTTCCACATTTGTGATGGCACGATCACTTGCGCCTGCTCGTAGGGCAGCGTGGGACCTTGGTGCGTGGCGCTGGAGCCAACACGTGACGCGCTGCCAGGCATCCCTGACCTCCCGCTCCACGAGCGTCTCGGCAACGGGGCCGGGGTCCTGCTCCGCCGCCCGACCCTTGACGGCCTCGGCGGCAGGCTCAGCAGAGGAGGCCGGCTTCACATATCGGATCTCGACGAGGGTCGGCTTGCGCAGGTAGCCGACAATCAGGGCGGGGCAGTCCTCGTACAGATCACCGTCGACAAAGACTGTGAGTACGTCCGACTGGCCTAATGGCTTTCCCATGTCCGGATCAACGGACAACTGGCCAGCCAGAACTTTCAATGCGTACGGAACGCCTACGCCGAGCTGTAACGCGGTGTCCCGTATCCGGGAGGATATCTCGACGTCCATCCCAGGACTCCTTGCTGCTAGAGGACGATGCCTTCCTACAGTAGGGGCCTGGCTCCGAGCCTGATCCGCTTTGACGGACATGCGCGATCACGGGGAAGAAGAAGCCTCGCCGTCCTCGTCGTTCGTTCACGCCGGAGTTCAATCCCCGGCCGCCGGCCGGTGAACGTACGAGCAGGGGCAGCACGCTGTGAGCTCGCGTGCTGCCCCTGCTCGTGGTCACCCCTGGCCCGTTCCCCCGTGGCCGGGCCGGACGGCCGGCCTAGTAGCCGGTGACGTAGGTCCAGTCGCCGTTCTGCGAGTACGGGACCGCGACGTGGGTTCCCCAGCTGTAGCCGTTCGTGCAGTTGGAGGTGTTGAACGCCTTGACCACAAGGTCGCCGCGCCACCACCAGCCGCCGATCTGGGTGGTGCCGCCCGAGTTGATGGTGAAGCAGCCGAGGCTCTCCTCACCGTTGTGGTTGTAGCCGTAGAGCTCGATCGAGTGCCGGAGACCGGGCGTCGCGTGGTCCGTGTAGGAGATCTGCTGCCCGTTGGAGCCGGCGGCGGCCGTACCGGCGCCCGCGATGAGTCCGGTGGCGGCCAGGGCGAGGCTGCCGGCGGCCACGGCGGCGCGTGCGGCGATGTTCTTGGACATGGGACATGCCCCCCGTTCTGTCGATGTCATCCTGTATCCGGAGAACCCGTAGATCTCCGAACGTTTCGTGATCAAGCTAGTCGTCGACGTCAACGGTTCAACAACGTCCCGCCAACGCGGAGTTGGGCCATCAGGTGTCGCGTCGCCGGCGTGCCCGCTCGAACTCGGTGACATCCGGAATCCAGGGGCCGTGCTCCCCGAGTGCGCCGCAGCCGCCGTGGACGAAGGCGCTGACCAGGGCCCGGTAGCCGCTCATCCCGTCGACCAGGCTGTACTCGACCCGGTACTCCGGATCCGCTCCGCCCCGGCCCTCGCGCACCGTCGTGATCCGGGCCGCGGAGTCCGCGTAGAAGTGGAGCTGGATCCCCTCGCCCCGCTCCTCGTCCTCGAGGGTGAACACCTCGTTGTCCGAGGCGGCGCGGTCGGCGACGAACTCCCAGAACGCGGCGGTGGCGGTACGGGGGCCGCCCGGCCGCCACGTCTTCTCGGCACCCTTGTCGTCGGTGAACGACAGGGGCGTCCGCCTCGCGGGCTCCCGGTCGTCGTCATCGTCCATGGGCGCGTTCCTGGCGCGGTCCGCCGCCTCCGAGCACATCAGGAAGCTGATGGTGCGCACCGCCTCGGCGACAAGTTCCGGGTGGGCGCGGCGCACGGCCGCGTCGACCGCCGTCGTCATCCGCTCCCAGTCCCGCTTGTCCGTGGCGTGCTTGCCCCGGCGGGGGTCGCGGCCGATCCGCAGACCCGCGCAGGCCTGCTCCGCGGTGGCGATCACCCGCATGACCTCGGGCAGCAGCGCGGGGTCGACGGCGCCGGGCGTCCGCCTCGGGGTCGTCGCGCCGTGCAGGTACTGGTTCGTGTACCGCAGGAGCGCGGTGTCGAGCGGGGCGAGTACGGTTCCGTGCTCGGCCCGGCGGCGCCGGGCGTCGTACTCCTGGGCCCGCTTGCTGTCGGGCGTCTCCGTCGCCGTACGCAGGGCCGCGCAGACCTGACCCCGGTCGAGCAGACCGGTGTCGGCTCCATGGGAGACGAGTTGGCCCCGGTGCCACGGGATGCGCCGGAACAGCGCGTCGACGTCCGCCGGCGGGGCGAGGAGGACCGGGTCCAGGAGCGCGACAGCGGCGTCCTCGTCGAGCCGGCCCCGGGTTCCGGCCGCGTCGCACAGCGGGAGGACCGCGCTCCACAGCAGCAGGTGACGGGCCAGGTCCTCGCGGATCACGGCGAGGTGGTCCTCGCCGAGGGGGAACGTGAAGGTGCGGGGCTCGTGGTTGGCGTCGGCCCCGGCGCCCAGCATCAGCCGCAGCTCACCGTCCTCGCGGACCACGGCGGGGATCCAGCCGCTCGCGCGCGTGAACACGATGTCTCTCATGGGAGCAGTCTTTCCCAGTCGCCCCGGTCCTGTACGGCCGAGGGCCCCCGACGGTGTGCGTACCGTCGGGGGCCCTCGGTGGTCAGGGCGTTCAGCAGGCGCCCTGGTCCTTCCAGACACCCCAGTCGCCGGTGCTGCCCGGGGTCTCGTTCTGGGTCCACCACTGGGCCTTGTACGTGTGGCCGTTGTAGGAGACCTCGTTGCCCGCGTTGTAGACCGTGCCGGCCACGTACGCCGGGACCGAGCCGCAGCCGGTGGCGGGCGGGTCCGTGGGGTCGGTGGTGGGCGGGGTGGTCGGGTCCGTCGGGTCGGTCGTGGGCGGGGTGGTGGGGCCGGTGCTGGTGCCGCCGATCGCGGTGTTGATCTGCTTCAGCAGGGTGGCGTTCTCGTCCAGGCCGAGCAGGGAGTACATCATCGCGCCGGCCAGGCCGCGCTGCTTGGCGTAGTCGGCCCTGGCCTGGATGGACTTCTGGTCCAGGCCGGTGAAGAACTCGCCGTCCTTGTAGAAGTAGGACGCCTTCGCCTCGTCGTCCCAGTACGTCGTCGCCGGGTTGTCGACGATGCCGCCGAGCTCCTTGTAGTGCGCGATGCCGGCCTGCTGGCTGAGCGGGCGGGGGGAGGAGCCGCCGGTCGCGGACTGGGCCAGACCGTGGGTGGTGCCTGCCGGGACGCCCTTCCAGCCGCGGTAGTAGAACTCGTAGCCCAGGGTCAGCTTGTTCGCGGGGAAGCCGCCGGCGATGCCGTAGGCCGGCTTGCCGTCGAGCCAGGAGTCGACCGCGTTGTCGATCGAGTACTTCTCGGTGCCGGGCGCGACCGGGTCGGACGGGTCGTCGGCCCCCGAGTACAGCGGGGACTGGTGGTACGTCGGCCCGTCGCCGTCCCAGGCGCCGTGCATGTCGTACGTCATCAGGTTCGCGTAGTCGAGGTACTGGCCGATCTTGTCGGTCTCGATGTTCGCGATCTTGTCCTGGCCGGCCCCGAAGGCGGCGGTGAGCAGGTACTTCTTGCCGCCGTTGGCAGCGCCGTACGCGTCGAGCTGCTTACGGAACTCGGCGAGCAGGAGGGTGAAGTTCTGCTTGTCCTCGGGGGCGTAGTGGTTGCCCAGGTGGCCGCCCGCGGAGGCCGGGTACTCCCAGTCGATGTCGATGCCGTCGAAGATGCCGGCCGCCGAGCCGGGGCCGCCGTAGCCGCCCTCGACCGGCAGGTTGCCCTTGATGTACTGGTCGATGCAGGAGGAGACGAGCTTCTTGCGGCTCGCGTCCGTCTTCGCCGCGTCGCTGAAGTACTTGGAGTAGGACCAGCCGCCCAGCGAGATGTTGATCTTCAGGTGGGGGTACTTCGCCTTCAGTTCCTTGAACTGGTTGAAGACGCCCACGATTGGCTGGTCCCACTTGTCGGCGACGCCGTCGACGCTGTCCGCCGCGCTGAAGGACTTCTGGTAGTCGGCGTACGAGTCGCCCGCACCGTCACCCGCGTTGGGGTTGTTGTCGTCGCCCGCCGCCTTGTTGGCCTCGAAGCAGGTGAGGTCGGTGGGGTGGATGTTGCCGAACGAGTAGTTGATGACGTCCAGCTGGCCGGCGATGCCCCGGGTGTCGAGCTGCTTCGGGTAGAAGGCGTTGCCGTAGACGCTCCACTGGTCGTAGTACGCGATGCGCACGTTGCCCGCGGCGGCGGTGGCGGGTGCGTCGGCCGCCTGGGCGGAGCCGATGCCGACGGTCGCGGCGAGGCCGCCGGTGGCGAGGGCCGTGCTCAGCAGCGCGGCGATCAGAGTTTTACGGGGGTGCACGTGCGGCCTCCAGCGGGGGAGCGGGTGGTGCTGTGGATGGGCTGGAGCAGTGATAACCGGCCCGTGACCAGCGCGTCAACGATTCCAACGAGATTAGGACTAGACCAATTTGACGCTGCGTGGGCCGCGCGGCGGGCGCCTCGGCACCGGGTGGCGGCCGGCCGGTGCCGGTGACCAGCGGCTTAAGGATCACTTAAAAGTGGGGGTGCGAGTAGTTCGGTAGCGAACCACTCGATCTTGAAAAGTGGACGCGCGAACCGGCTCGGTCCATCCCCTTGACCGCGACCTGTTCGTCATTAAGGTCTAGACCTGCATCGCCCAGGTCTGGACCAGGGGCGGTTCCTGCGCCGCGGGTGAGTGCCCGGCCGGCCTCCGTACGAGCAGAGGAAGTGATGTGGCATGAACGCACAGCGTCGGATGGCCGTTTCGATCGGAGCGCTGGTCGCCCCCGTGCTCGCCCTCGGCATTCAGGCGGGCACCGCGAGCGCCCACGGCTGGGTGACCGCCCCCACGAGCCGGCAGGCCCAGTGCGCCGCGGGCGTCGTCGACTGCGGCCAGATCAAGTACGAGCCGCAGAGCGTCGAGGGTCCGAAGGGCCTGAAGAGCTGCAGCGGCGGGAACGCGCAGTACGCCGAGCTGGACGACGACAGCAAGGGCTGGCAGGTCACCCCGGTCGGCAAGACGTTCACCTTCACCTGGCACCACACGGCCCGTCACGCCACGGACAGCTGGCAGTACTTCATCGGCGACCAGAAGATCGCCGAGTTCGCCGGCAACCGGGCCCAGCCGCCCGCCGACGTGAGCCAGGAGGTCGACTTCGGCAGCTTCACCGGCCGTCAGAAGGTGCTCGCCGTCTGGAACGTCGCCGACACCGCCAACGCCTTCTACGCATGCGTCGACGTCAACATCGGCGGCACCGGTGAGAGCGGCGGCGGTGACGACGGCGGCAACCCCGGCGGCGGCGAGCCGGGCGACTGCGCCGTGCCGCTGTGGAGCACCGAGGCCGTCTACACCGGTGGCGACACCGTCTCGTACGACGGGCACACCTGGCGTGCCAAGTGGTGGGTGAAGGGTGACAAGCCCGGCACCACCGGTGAGTGGGGCGTCTGGGAGGACCTCGGAGTGTGCGCGGCCTGACCACGCGCGCAGGTCCGTGGCCCGGCGGGGGAGCGACACCCGCCGGGCCGCGGGTGCGTTCCGGCCGTGGCCGAGTGGGCGGGCCGGTGTCCCCCCACCCCCTCGGAATCGCGCGCCGCTGCCGGGCCCTTGTCCCCGGACGGACGGCGGAGGCCCTGGAGCGGCTGACCGTCGGCTGAGGGGAGCCCCGCCGCTCAGCCGTCCGCCGCCCCCTCCCACGGCCCCGCCGCTCAGCGGCCCCCACGGCCCCGCCGCTCAGCCGTCGCCCCACCCCCACGTGTCGAAGTAGGCGGCCGTCCCCGTCAGGCGCGCCGTCAGGACCGATTCCAGGCGGGCGAAGTCCTGCGAGGGCATCAGGGGGCGCCACTCCTCCAGGGCGAGGACCCGGACCGCGTCGTGCTCGTGCGGGTCCAGGACGAGCGAGCGGATCCGCTCGTCCGTGAGCCGGCCGCCGTCGAACACGCATCCCCAGGTGGGGTACGGCCAGTCGGCGCCGGGAGGGCCGAAGACCGTGGCCAGCAGGCGCGGCGGCCCCGGCACCTCGATGCCCGTCTCCTCACGGCACTCCCGCCGCGCCGTCTCCCAGGGCCGCTCGCCGTGGTCCATCGTCCCGCCGGGGAACTGCCACGGGTGCGTCCGCGAGTACGTGGCCCGCAGCTGCACCGGACGGTCGTCCTCGTCGGTGAAGAACACACAGGCGAAGCCGGTCGACTTGGGCACCGAGCGGACGTACTCCTCCGTCGGCAGCAGCGCCCGCCCGGCACCGGCGCCCGGGACGCGCGGCGCGGCCGGTGCCGGGGGTGCCGGGGGCGACAGGAAGAAGGGTGGCTGGGGCATGGGGTCACCTTTCGGCGTGGTGCGTCGGAGGCAGGGGACCGGACGGTCACCGGTCGCCCTGTCCAACGACGCCGCGCCTCAGCGGTGCGTCAGTACGTTGACCACTTTGCCGTTCGGGTCGCGTACGAAGAAGCGGCGCACGCCCCACTCCTCGTCGTGCGGGCCGTACACGATGTCCGCCCCCTGGCGCACCAGCGCGGCGTGCACCGCGTCCACGTCCGCCACCTCGACGCTCAGGTCCGGGTCGACCGGGCCGGTCGCGTCCCGCGTCATGAAGCTGACCTGAGCGGCCGGCTGGGTGGGCGACGCGAGGGTCATGATCCAGCCATGGTTCATGACCTCCTCGAAGCCGAGCAGGCCGTAGAACGCGGCGTTCTCCCGCAGGGCGGACGCGTCCGGTCCGGCGTCACCCGCGCCGACCGGGATGTTCGGGACCACACGGTGAACGGACATGGGCACTCCTGTCACAACGATGACGGTCGGTTACCCCAGCCACCCTAGGGCCCGACCCGAGGGGGTGGCTGGAAACTGTGGGCGGGGCCGGGGCAGACTGGCCTGATCACTGCCGGGGCGGGGGCCACCCGGCCCCTTCGCATCGGAGTCCCCATGATCCAGTTCTCCTCACGCGTCACCGGGGAACACTTCCGGCGGCTGGTCCACCGCCCGGACCCGCAGGACGCCTTCCCGACCGGGCTGACCCGGCTGAGCGACACCCGGTTCTGCGTGCCCGCCCACTGGCCGCGCGCCCACCGCTTCTTCGCCCCCGTCGGCGGCCGCCACCAGGACCCGCTGCTGATCGCCGAAACGATGCGGCAGGCGGCCATGCTGGTCTGTCACGCCGAACTCGGGGTGCCGCTCGGCGACGCGTTCGTCATGTGGGAGCTGAGCTACACCACCGCCGCCGGACACCTCGTGCTCGGCGACGAGCCCTGGGACGTCATGGTGGAGGTGTCCTGCTCCGACATCCGCCGCCGCGGCAGCAGCCTCGGCTCGATGCGCGTCGACTTCGTCCTGCGCCGGGACGGCGGGGTCCTCGCCACCTGCGGCTCACGGATCAGCTGCACCTCGGCCGCCGCCTACCGGCGGCTGCGGGGCCACCGGGCCGCCGCCGCCCCCGCGTCCCTCCTGCCGGCCCTCGCGCCGCACACGGCCGGCCGGACCTCCGAGCGGGACGTGGTGCTCGCGCCCCCCGTGGCCCCCGGCCGGTGGCCGCTGCGGCTCGACATCCGGCACCCGACGCTGTTCGGCCGCCCCAACGACCATGTGCCCGGCATCCTGTTGCTGGAGGCGGCGAGGCAGGCCGCCACCGCGACCGTGCCCGGCTTCCTCCCGGTGTCACTGCGCTCCGACTTCCTGCGGTACGTGGAGCTGGACCGGCCCTGCCGGATCGAGGCGACGACCGCCCCGGAGGGAGTGCTGGTACGGGCGGTGCAGGACGGCGGCACCGTCTTCACCTGCGCGCTCGGCTCGTCCTGACCCGCGCCGGGCCGCGGCTCAGGCCGGTTCCGGCAGCCGGGTGCCCGTCCCGCTCACCCGTACCCGCGCGTCGCCCGCCCGCAGCGTCACGGTGAGCGTGCCGGGGCGGCCCATGTCCTCGCCCTGGCGCAGGGTCAGCTCGGCGCTGTCCGGTACGAGGGCCAGCGTGCGCAGATACGCGCCGAAGGCGGCCGCCGCCGCGCCCGTCGCCGGGTCCTCCACCACCCCGCCGACCGGGAACGGGTCGCGGACGTGGAAGCCGGTGGCCGAGGCGCGCCACACCAGCTGGAGCGTGGTCAGGTCCAGCCGGTGCATCAGCGCTTCCAGGCGCGCGAAGTCGTAGTCGAGCGCGGCCAGTCGCTCCCGGGTGGCGGCGGCGAGCACGAGGTGGCGGGCGCCCGCGTAGGCGATCCGGGGCGGCAGGGCCGGGTCGAGGTCGGCCTCCGGCCAGTCCAGGGCCGCCAGTGCCTCGGCCAGGTCGGCCGGCGCGATGTCCTCGACGCGCGGCTCCACACTGGTCAGCGTCGCCCGCAGCTCGCCGTCCTCACGGACCACGGTGACCGGCACCGGACCGGCGAGGGTGGCGAACTCCAGCTCGCCCGGCCCGTCCCGCTCGGCGAGCGCGAGGGCCGTGGCGACGGTGGCGTGGCCGCAGAACGGCACCTCCGCCTTCGGGCTGAAGTAGCGGATCGTGTAGCCGCGCGCCCCGGGGGCGGACGCCTCGGCCGGGCCGGTGAGGAACGCCGACTCGCTGTAGTCCAGCTCCGCCGCCACGGCCAGCATGGCCGCGTCGTCGAGGCCGGAGGCGTCGAGCACGACCCCGGCGGGATTGCCGCCCTCGAGGTCGGCGGAGAAGGCGGTGTAACGCAGGACGTCCGTCGCGGGGAGATCACTCATGTGCCGCACAACCCCGGCCCCGGCGACGGCATTCCCGCGACTTTGCCCGCGTCGCACCCCGCCGGGGCGCAGCCGCCGGGCGAGGGCCCGGACCCCGGCGCGTCACCCGCGTCCCACGTACGGCATCGCCGTCGCCATCACCGTCGCGAACTGGACGTTCGCCTCCAGCGGCAGGTCCGCCATGTGCAGCACCGTCCGGGCGACGTCGTCCGCCGCCATCACCGGCTCCACGGCGCGTTCACCGTTGGCCTGGAGGGTCCCCGTCCGCATCCGTTCCGTCATGTCCGTAGCCGCGTTGCCGATGTCGATCTGGCCGCAGGCGATGCGGTAGGGGCGCCCGTCCAGCGACAGGGACTTCGTCAGGCCGGTGATCGCGTGCTTGGTCGCGGTGTACGCCACCGAGTGCGGGCGGGGCGTGTGGGCGGAGACGGAGCCGTTGTTGATGATGCGTCCGCCCTGCGGGTCCTGCTCCTTCATCTGCCGGTACGCCGCCTGCGCGCACAGGAACGCCCCCGTGAGGTTGACGTCGACGACCCCGCGCCAGTCCTCGTACGCCAGCTCCTCGACCGGCCCGCCGGGCCCGAAGGTCCCCGCGTTGTTGAAGAGCAGATCGAGGCGCCCGAAGCACTCCCGTACGGAGGAGAACAGCGCGTCCACGTCCTGGGGGAGCGTCACATCGGCCGGGACGGTGATCATCCGGGCGTCCGGCCCGGCCAGCGCGGCGGTCTCGGCGAGCGGCTCGGGACGCCGGCCCGCCAGTGCCACGGCCCAGCCCGCCCCGGCCAGCGCGAGCGCCACCGCACGGCCGATGCCGGAACCGGCGCCCGTGACCACGGCCGTCCCTGCCGGGGAGCCCGACTCGTTCAACAGTTTGTTGTTCATGCGGCCGCAGCGTACGCGCAGCGGGCCCGCTCACGTCAGCCGCAGTGACCGCTCAGCGGCGGCGTCTTCGAGGACCTGGGGACGACGAGCGGCTCGACCCCGTTGGTGCCCGTCCGGGCGTACGAGACGTTGTGCCCGGGGACGGTCCACTCGCCGCCCAGGGGGATCTTCCAGTAGCCGACCGTCTCCCGCATGACCGGGGCGATCTCGACCCAGGCGAAGTGCTTCGGCGGTACGTGGATCTGGGTCTGTTCGCTGGTGGACTCCTGCTGGAGCCAGGTCATCGAGGCGTTGAACCCCAGGGACAGACCGCCGTCCTTGCCCCCGATCCCGACATTGCCCCCGAAGGTGAACTCGGTTCCGCTGGTGGACGTCCAGTTGACGTAGTACTCGACCTCGCGGTCGGAACTCGGGTTGTAGAGCACGCGCCCGGCCACACAGCCCTGCGCCGCCTGGTACGCGTCCGTGGGCGGGTCCGGTACGGGGACGAACGTGCACTTCGTCGCCGCCGGCACCAGCGCGCACCAGGCGGCCGCCTGCTTGAGGACGACGCCCAGGACACCGGGCGAGGTGGTGCCGGCGTTGTTGCCGAGCTTCCAGGTGTTGTGGTCGTTGTCGTCCTCCGTGTTGCACGAGATCAGGTACACACGCTTGGCGTCGTAGAACAGGACGTCGTGGTCCAGAGCCGTCAGACAGCGGTCGGGTTCGCCGCGGTGGCGGAGGCGGAAGTCGGTCGGCGTGGTGGTCAGTTTGTCGGCGCCCGGCGGCATGACCGGTTCGATGGTCCACTGCTGCTGCTTGCGCGACCGGTCGCAGTCGGCGAGCCGCAGGGGGAACGGGCCCACCACCGAGTCGTCCTGGTCGACGCACTTCTTCCGGTACGTGTTGTAGAGGGCGACGGCCCCGCCCCCGTCGTCGGTGGGGCGCAGCGCCCACTTCTGCCAGGCCAGGGCCCCGCCGATCCCGCGCGTGACGTAGCTGTCCGGGCTGAGGACGCTCTCCAGACCCAGCGCCAGGTCCAGGCCGCTGTTGCGGATGGTCAGGCAGTCCAGGGACCCGGGACCCGCGCAGCTGCCGGAGCCGATGGGGGCGAGGTCGGCCCAGTCGAGCCAGACGTCCTTGCGGCGGCCCTTCTCGTCACCCGTGGCCAGCCGCCTGCGCTGGTAGAGGTTGTCGGAGCCCTTGCCGACGGCGAACACGTCGAAGGACGCGGAGCCCTGGCGGGTGGTGGCGAGGGTCGTGACGGAACGGGCCTTGAGGAGGTCCAGGGCCGGCCAGCCCGCCGGCCAGATCCCGTTGACGCTGTTCTCGTCGGCCGCCTTGGACTGCGTCCGGTAGACGACGCTGCCGTCGGCGTCCACGCGGTAGACGGCGAGGCGGCCGTCGGGGTGGGCGGCGACGACCGGCCGGCCCCCGACCGAGGGGCCCAGCTTCGTGTGCTTGCCGGTGGCCCACACGCCGGCCGGCTTGCCGGACGTGCCCGGGGTGGTCTGGGTGACGGTCCACAGCTTGTCGCCGCGGTCGCCGAAGACCTGGAAGAGGGTGCCCTTGCCGCTGTTGTTGCCGACCAGGGTGACGTTGCCCGTGTAGCCGGTGTCGATCTCCTTCCAGTCGGACCAGTTGTCCTGGGGGAGCGGCTTCCCGAAGGAACTCCGCTTCTTCTGGGCCGTCACCTTCAGGGTCCCGTCGGGCTTGCGGCCGATCAGGGTGATGCGCCCGTCCCCGCCCACGGCGGCCGCGGGGGCCCCCGCCCAACTCCCGCGCAGCTGCTCCCAGCGGCTCCAGGACGTGCCGTTGGGCGCCTTCTGGACCCGGTGCCACAGATGTCCGTCGGCGGCCCGGACGAAGAGCTCCAGACGTCCGTCGGTGTTGCCGGACACCACGCCGTCGTCGCCGGGTTTCGCGTCGCCGTACACGTTGTCGTTGGCGACGACCACGGGCGCTCCGGCGACGGCGGTGCCGGGCGGGGAGCCCATGTCGGCCCACTTCCCCCACGCCTTGTCGTCGGTCTGGCTCTGGCGCCACAGGTGGCCGTCGGCCCGCCGGACGAACACGGACAGCCGGTTGCTCAGCTCCCGGACGGCCGCCGGGTCGCCCTCCAGCTTGCCGCCGGCCGTGACCCAGGGGCTCCAGCCGCTGTCCTCGCGGTCCTGCACGCGCCGGTAGAGGGTGCCGTCGGCGCCCCGGGCGAGGATGGTCACCGTTCCGTCCGCGGCCCCGACGGCGACCGGGTTCCCGGGCGGCTGTGCGGCGGCCGGGGCCGCCGCGGGGCGGGTGGGCGCCGCGCCGGCCGCGCCGGGTACGGCGGCCGTCAGTGCGGCGGCGGCCATCGTGCCGGCGGCTGCCAGCGCGATTCTCCGGCGGGCCGCCCCGGGGCTTCGGGTGCTGTGTGACATGGCGTACCTCTCGTGCGGATGCTTCCGGTAGAACCACACGGTGGGTCACGGAACCGGGTAAAGCCGCTGGTACGGGCCATGAACCACTCGAACGAGCGGGCCGGCGCACGCGAGTTCCCGCGCCGGGCCGCCGCAACCGTCGCGCGAGGGTGATTCCGCGCCCCGGTCCGGCGATTCCCGCGCTGCCGCCGCCCCCGCTCGATGATCATCGTTTCGCCGCGAACGCGGAGTTTGCCCCCGGGGGCACCATCCTGGCGCACTTCTCATCCGGGCGACGCCCGCGCGACGCGAACACGACAGCCTCCGGATGCGCCGGGCCGCTGGACTTCCCCCACACCACCAGTCAGGGGAGGGACAGATGACGCACTCATCGCCACAGCAGGAGCTGCGCGACGCCGCCCGGCACACCGACCGCCGCCGCTTCCTCACGGTCACCGGAGCCGCCGCCGCGCTCGCCTTCTCGGTCGGGCTGCCCGCCGCCGGGACGGCCAGTGCGCGCGAGATGCAGGGCCGGCAGATCGCCGAGGACCCGTTCACGCTCGGCGTCGCCTCGGGCGACCCGCTGCCCGGCTCCGTCCTTCTCTGGACGCGGCTCGCGCCCCGCCCGTTCGAACCCGACAGCGGCCTGCCGAACGCCCGCGTCGAGGTCCGCTGGGAGCTGGCCCACGACGAGCGCTTCACCCGGGTCGTGCGGCGCGGCACCACGTACGCCCACCCGGAGTTCCACCACAGCGTGCACGTCGAGGTGCAGGGCCTCGCCCCGGACCGCGTCCTCTACTACCGCTTCCGCACCGGGCAGTGGACCAGCCCGGCCGGCCGCACCCGTACCGCGCCCGCGCCCGGCGCCCGCAAGCGGGAACTGGCCCTTGCCGCCGTCTCCTGCCAGGCGTACCACGACGGCTACTTCACCGCGTACAAGCACCTCGCCCAGGAGGACGTGGACGTCGTCTTCCACCTCGGCGACTACCTGTACGAGTACGCCGTCACCGCGACCGGCGGTGCGCGCAACTACACCGACCGCACCCTGCCCGCCCTGTTCAACCGGGAGACCACGACGCTGGAGGACTACCGGCTGCGGTACGCCCTCTACAAGTCCGACCCGGACCTGCGCGCCGCCCACGCCGCGCACCCCTTCGTCGTCACCTGGGACGACCACGAGACCGAGAACAACTACGCGGGCGACATCCCCGAGAACAGCGTGCCGCCCGAGGAGTTCCTGATCCGGCGGGCCGCCGCGTACCGCGCGTACTGGGAGAACCAGCCACTGCGCGCGCCCCAGCGGCCGACCGGCCCCGACATGCGGCTCTACCGCCGCCTCAGCTTCGGCCGGCTCGCCCAGTTCGACGTGCTCGACACCCGCCAGTACCGCAGCGACCAGGCGTACGGCGACGGCTGGCAGACCCCCGGACCCGAGTCCGAGGACCCGAGGCGCACCCTGACCGGCGCCACCCAGGAGCGCTGGCTCATCGACGGCTGGCGCCACTCGCGCGCCACCTGGAACGTCGTGCCCCAGCAGGTCACCTTCGCCCAGCGCCGCGACGTGCCCACCGACGCCTTCAAGCTGTCCATGGACTCCTGGGACGGCTACACCGCGTCCCGCGACCGCATCCTTCAGGGCGCCGAGCGCGCCGGAGTGGACAACCTCATGGTCCTCACCGGCGACGTGCACGTCAGCTACGGCTTCGACATCAAGCGGGACTTCGACGACCCGGCGTCGCGCACCGTCGGCACCGAGATCGTCACGACGTCCGTCACCAGCGGGAAGGACGGTTCCGAGAAGCCGTCCAACTACGCCAACCTCACGCAGGCCAACCCGCACCTGAAGTTCTACAACGGCCGCCGCGGCTACGCCGTCGTCACCCTCCAGGAGCGCCGGGCGCGCGCCGACTTCCGTACGGTCTCCGCCGTCACCACGCCGGGCGCCCCCGTCACCACCGCCGGTTCGTTCGTCACCGAGGCCGGCGACCCGGGCCTCAAGCCCGCCTAGGGCCTGTCCGGCGAAGATCCGCCGGACAGGACCTAGAGCGCGTCCACCGGGTAGCGGACGCCGATGCGGTCACGTACCGCGTCGAGCGTCCGCATCACCGCGAGCGAGCCGTCCAGCGGCACCAGCGGGGACTCCGTCTCGCCCGCCCGCAGCGCCCGCATCACCTCGGCCGCCTCGTACCGCATCCCCGACAGGCCCTGCGGACCCGGGCCCGAGGTGATCTCCTCCGGCTCGGCGCCCGCCCGGCGCAGCACGAAGCCCTCCGGGTGGAAGAAGCTGTGCGGGATGTCGATCCGTCCGCCCGTCCCGATCACCGTGGCGGCCGTCGGGTGGTGCCCGACGATCGAGCAGGACAGCAGCGCGTTGGCGCCCGAGTCCCAGCCCAGCAGCATCCCGGTGTTCAGGTCGACGCCCTCCGGCGACAGCAGGGCGTCCGCCTGCACCCGGTCCGGCTCGCCCAGCAGCAGATGCGCGAACGACACCGGGTACACGCCCAGGTCCAGCAGCGCCCCGCCGCCCAGCGCGGGATCGCGCAGCCGGTGGCCGGGACCCAGGTCGCCCGCGAAGCCGAAGTCGGCCTGCACGGTGCGGATCTCACCGATCGCCCCGTCCCGCACCAGCTCCGTCAGGCGGCGGATCACGGGGTTGCAGTACGTCCACATCGCTTCCATCAGGAAGACCCCGCGGTCCCGGGCGAGCTTCACCAGCTCCCGCGCCTCGCGCTCGTTGAGCGTGAACGCCTTCTCGCACAGCACGTGCTTCCCGGCCTCCAGCGCGAGCGCGGCGGCCTCCCGGTGCGCGGAGTGCGGCGTGGCCACGTACACCACGTCGACCTCGTCGTCCGCGACCAGGCCCGCCCAGTCGCCGTACGCCCTCGGTATCCCGAACCGCTCCGCGAACGCCCGTGCCGAGGCGTCCGTGCGGGACGCCACGGCCACCACCTCCGCATCGGGCATGGCCAGCAGATCGGCGGTGAACGTCGCCGCGATCCCGCCGGTAGCCAGCACGCCCCAACGGACAGTCCTGCTCATGCACGCTCCCAAAAAGGTGTCGACCATCCCCGCCGAGCTGAGAGCATAGAGCCGGATTCAACAACTATGGAGATGAGAATGCCGGAGAGCGGCGTCAGCCGGGCCCAGCAGATACGCACCACCGACACCACCCCGCAAGGGGCACCCCTTCCCGGCAAGGCCACTACCGCCGCCGCCCGGCGCACCGGCCTCCTCGTCACCCTCGTCCTCGGCGGCCTCACGGCGCTCCCGCCGCTGTCGATGGACATGTACCTCCCGGCCCTTCCGGCCGTCACGGACGCGCTGCACGCCCCCGCCGCCACGGTCCAGCTCACCCTGACCGCCTGCCTCACCGGCATGGCGCTCGGCCAGGTCGTCGTCGGACCGATGAGCGACCGCTGGGGGAGGCGCCGCCCGCTGCTCCTCGGCATGGCCGTCTACGTCCTGGCCACCGCGCTCTGCATCTTCGCCCCGTCCGCCGGGCTCCTGATCGCCTTCCGCCTGATCCAGGGCCTCGCGGGCGCGGCCGGCATCGTCATCGCCCGCGCCGTGGTGCGCGACATGTACGACGGCGTCGCGATGGCCCGGTTCTTCTCGACGCTGATGCTGATCTCCGGCGTCGCCCCCGTCATCGCGCCGGTCATCGGCGGACAGGTCCTGCGCCTCACCGACTGGCGCGGCATCTTCGCCGTCCTCACCGTCGTCGGGCTGCTGCTCACCTTCGTCGTCTGGAAGTGGCTCGGCGAGACCCTGCCGCCCTCCGAACGCCACACCGGCGGCGTCCGCGACGCGCTGCGCACCATGCGCGGCCTGCTCGCCGACCGGGTCTTCACCGGCTACATGATCGCGGGCAGCCTCGCCTTCGCCGCCCTCTTCGCGTACGTGAGCGCCTCGCCCTTCGTCATCCAGGAGATCTACGGGGCGTCCCCGCAGACCTTCAGCCTGCTGTTCGGCATCAACTCCATCGGCCTGATCACCGTCGGCCAGATCAACGGCAAGCTGCTCGTCGGCCGGATCAGCCTCGACAAGGCCCTCACCTTCGGCCTCGTCGTCATCGTGGCCGCCGCGACCGCGCTGCTCCTGATGACCTCCGGGGTCTTCGGCGACGTCGGTCTCGTGCCGGTGGCCGCCGGGCTCTTCGTGCTGATGTCGGCGATGGGCCTCGCGATGCCCAACACCAACGCGCAGGCGCTGATGCGTACGAAGCACGCCGCCGGATCGGCCTCCGCGCTGCTCGGCACCTCCCAGTTCCTCATCGGCGCCATCGCCTCCCCGCTCGTCGGCATCGCCGGCGAGGAGACCGCGGTGCCCATGGCCGTCGTCCAGCTGGTCTGCGCGGCCGGCGCCCTGGTGTGCTTCCTCGGCCTCTGCCGTCCCTGGCAGCGCCCCTCCGCGATCTGAGGGCGGCCCCGGCCCGCCTACAATTCCTCGGTGAACGCCACCCTCCCCACCGCGGACGCCCTGCGCGCGGCCCTGGCCGGACTCCTGGACGGGCTGCCGCCCAAGCAGGCGGGCCAGGCCGTCGACCGGCTCATCGCCCACTACCGTGGCACGATTCCCACCGACGCCCCGGTGCTCCGCGACCGCTCGGACGTGGCCGCGTACGCCGCGTACCGGATGCCCGCCACCTTCGAGGCGGTACGGTCCGCCCTCGACGCCCTGCGCGAGGCCGCCCCCGACTGGGCACCCGCCACGCACACCGATGCCGGCGGCGGCACCGGGGCGGCGAGCTGGGCCGTCGCGGGGGAGTGGGAGGGCCACCGCACCACCGTCCTGGACTGGGCCGAACCCGCGCTCGCCCTCGGCCGCGAACTGGCCGCCGCCTCCGGCCTGCCCGCCCTGCGCGCCGCCGACTGGCAGCGGGCCCGCATCGGCACCGACCTCGCCCTCGCCCCCGCGGACCTGGTCACGGTCTCCTACGTGCTCAACGAGCTGACCGTCCCCGCCCGCACCGCGCTCATCGACGCCGCCGCCGCGGCCGGACAGGCCGTCGTGGTCGTCGAGGCCGGTACCCCGGGCGGCTACGCCCGCATCATCGAGGCCCGCGACCGGCTCGTCGCCGCCGGGTTCACCGTCGCCGCGCCCTGCCCGCACAGCGACGCCTGCCCCATCGAGCCGGGCACCGACTGGTGCCACTTCTCGGCCCGGGTCAGCCGCTCGTCGCTGCACCGGCAGGTCAAGGGCGGCTCACTGGCGTACGAGGACGAGAAGTTCAGCTACGTCGTCGCCACCCGGTTCACGCCGCTCCCGGTGGCGGCCCGGGTCGTCCGCAGGCCCCAGATCCGCAAGGGACAGGTGCTCCTCGACCTCTGCACCCGCGACGAGGGCCTGCGGCGGGACACGGTCACCAAGCGGCACGGCGCCCTGTACCGCGCCGCCCGGGACACCGACTGGGGCGACGCCTGGCCGCCCCCGCAGGACGCCGCCTAGCCGCGGACCTCCGGGCCGCGCAGCTCCTGCGTACAGCACTTCACGCTGCCGCCGCCCTTCAGCAGCTCGCTCAGGTCCATCGGCACCGGCTCGAAGCCGCGCGCCCGCAACGGGTCGAACAGGCCCGTCGCCGCCTGCGGCAGCAGCACGTGCAGCCCGTCGCTCACCGCGTTCAGACCGAGCGCCGCGGCGTCCGGCTCCTCGGCGATCAGCGCGTCCGGGAAGAGCCGTTCCAGCACCGCCCGGCTGCCCGGCGAGAAGGCCGGCGGGTAGTACATGACCTCGTCGGCCGCGTCGTCGAGCACGCTCAGGGCCGTATCGAGGTGGTAGTAGCGCGGGTCGACCAGGTCGAGGCCGATCACCGGACGCCCGAAGAACTCCTGCGCCTCCGCGTGCGAGAGCGGCGACGACCGGAAGCCCCGGCCCGCCAGCACATAGGAGGCGGTCACCGCGAAGTCGCCCTCGCCCTCGTTGACGTGATCCGGCTCACGCACCTCGGTGAAGCCGTGGCCGAGGAACCAGTCCCGGTGGGCGGCCGCCTCCTCGAACCGTTCCTGGTACGCGAAGCGGGCGCCCAGCACCCGGCCGTCGATCACCGTGGCCCCGTTGGCCGCGAAGACCATGTCCGGCAGGCCGGGGTGCGGCTCCAGCAGGTCGACGGTGTGGCCGAGGGCGCGGTAGCGGTCGCGCAGGTCCTCCCACTGGGTCTGCGCCAGCGGCAGATCGACCGGCTTGCTGGGATCCATCCAGGGATTGATGGAATACGTCACCTTGAAGTGGGCAGGGGCACACATCAGGTAGTGCCGGGGTGTGGCTTCACGAGGCAAAGAAGGCTCCTCACGAATCGTCGCGGCGGCTGGTGGCCGCTGCGGCCGGTGCGTCGCACGGGTGTGTGCGTGAGCCCATGGTGCGCCGTCCGGGTCCCCGGCGCTGTGGTCCGAACGGGTGGTTCGCGCGAGCACGGGCCCGCGGCACTCCGCGCGGCCCGGCCGGGACCCGTCACCGGACGTGCTCTTTCATGACAAAGCGTGTGATAGTGCCCCCCGCGCGGCACCGGCCGTCCCACCCCGCTTCCGGACTCTGGCCACCCGAGGCGCAGGATGGTGGGACCATGGGCAGGGGCAACGCAAAGGCAAGGGGATAGATGGGCGCCGATTTCGGCCGTAATCGCGGCTCAGAGAGCAAGTTTTCCCAGTGGCTGCGGCGACGACCCAAAACGCAGCAGCGCGAGGTCGACGACACCGCACGGGAGGCGCTGCTCCTGGCTGTCGCCGAGGCCGGAATGCCGATCGCGCCCGCCGCCCACCCGGTCGGCTACCGATGTTCGTGCGAACGCATCGGCTGTCCCACCCCGGCCCGCCACCCGGTCTCCTTCGCCTGGCAGACGCAGTCCACCACCGACCGCGCCCAGATCGAGCGCTGGGCCCGCTCCCAGCCGCAGGCCAACTTCATCACCGCCACCGGCATGATCCACGACGTGCTCGACGTCCCGCTGGCCGCGGGCGAGCAGGCCCTGGAGCGGCTGCTGGCCGCCGGGGTCGAGGTCGGACCCGTGGCCCGCTCCGGCGACGACCGGATGCTGTTCTTCACCGCGACGCGCGGCACACCCGAGGACGAGGACGAGTGGTGGCCGTGCGAGCTGGACTGTCACCCCGAGACGATGGACGAGCACCCGGGCCTGCGCTGGCACTGCCGGGGCAGCTATGTGCTGCTGCCGCCGGCCCAGCTGCCCGGTGAGCTGGACGTCGCCTGGCTGCGCGGGCCCGAGCAGCCGCTGCCGGATCCGCTGACGCTCCTGGAGACGCTGACGGACGCCTGCGCCCGGTTCGTGGGCTCCGCCGGGCAGAGCGACGTCGACCACGACTCGGTGGCCTGGCCGCTGCGCCGCTGACGGGACCGGGACGTCCGGGATACGCCCTACGAGCCCTTCGCCGAGGTCAGACCGGGCAGCCGGTTGAGCACGGTCACCCGGTCCGCGCCGGCGCCCTTCTTCGGCACGTACACCAGCTGACTGGAGACCCGCTCCTTGGTCAGCGTGCTCCTGACCTCGCCGGTCAGCAGCGCCTCCACATCGGGGTCGACCGTCGGGCGCAGCCCCTCGGCGGCGGTCTGCCGCTCGTAGTGCCTGCTGCTGAAGAAGACCAGTGCCCCGCCGTCCTCGGTGGCCAGCCCGAGCGGGGCGTACGCGCCGCCGTCCAGCGGCTGGTCGACGTACTGGTACGAGAACCCGGCGCGCCGGGTGTTCAGCCGCGCGTCGCGCCACTGCGAGGTGGCCGCCCCGGGCGCGAACACGTCCGGCGCGCCCTTCTGGAGGTACTGCGTGTACCGCGTACCGAGGTCCTTCGGGGCCACCGCCAGGCCGGGGCCGTCCGCCGCGACCGGTTCGGCCCGGCCGTCGCCGCCCTTCGCGAGGGCGGGCACCTGGCCGGGCGCGACGACCGACAGATAGGCGGCCTTCCAGCCCGCGTCGGGGCCGGACTTGACGAAGGCCAGCAGCCAGCGGGTGTCCTGCTTGCCCCGGTCCTCGTCCCGGTTGGAGTCCGTGTCGGCGACGAACCAGCGCGGCCAGCCGGCCTGCCCGGGGATGAGGAAGCGGGCGTCGGTCAGCTCCAGCGGCTGGTGCCGCGCGTTGCCGGTGGGCTCGATCCGGTGCCGGGCCCTGAGCCCCGCCTGGTTGATGGCACCGAGCGAGCCCGTCACCACGTCCGCGTCCAGCGCCGGGTCGTACGCCTTGTCGGCGGCGTTGTACGCGGCGGTGAAGTCCTTCAGGGCGCGTGCGGCCTCAGACTTCGTCGCCGCCGGTACGACTGCCCGCTCGCCGTGCACCGTCACGCACCCGCTCGCCGTCAGGCCCAGCACTGTCGCCACCGCGAGTGCCGTCACCGGCCGCACCGGCTTGAGACTTCTCATCCGTTGCTTTCCGCGCCTTCTGATCCGCCGCCACTGGACGTCCGAACCCTACCGGGGACAGGAACAGCGCGAGGGTGGGGACCAGATACAGCGCCCAGACGGTGAGCTGGAGGACGGTGGGGTCCGGCTGGAAGTTGAACGTGCCCTTCAGCAGGGTGCCGTACCAGCTGTCCGGCGGGATCGCGGAGCTGATGTCGAACGCCCGGTTCTGCAGACCGCCGAGGAACTCCGCCTCCTGGAGGTCGTGCACCCCGTACGCCAGCACACCGGCGGCGACGACCACCAGCATCCCGCCGGTCCAGGTGAAGAACTTCGCCAGGTTGATCTTCAGCGCGCCCCGGTAGAACAGCCAGCCCAGCACCACGGCCGTGGCGATGCCCAGCACCGCGCCGATCATCGGGTGCCAGCCGTCGTCCGCCGCGTGCACCGCCCGCCACACGAACAGCGAGGTCTCCAGGCCCTCCCGGCCGACCGCGAGGAGCGCGGTGGCGACGAGCGCGCCGGTGCCCATGGCGAGCGCCGCGTCGAGCTTGCCGTGCAGCTCGGCCTTCAGATGGCGCGCGGTCCGCCGCATCCAGAAGACCATCCACGTCACCAGGCCCACCGAGACGATCGACAGCGAACCGCCGAGCGCCTCCTGCGCCTTGAACGTCATCTCCTGCGAGCCGAATTCGAGCCCGGCACCGAAGCCGAGGCTGACGACGACCGCGATGGCCACGCCGATCCAGATGGGCAGCAGCTTGTCGCGGTTGCCGGTCTTCACCAGATACGCGATGAGGATGCAGACGACCAGGCTGGCCTCAAGGCCCTCACGCAGGCCGATCAGGAAGTTGCTGAACACGTCTCGGTTCCCTTTCCGCTTCGAGTCCCGTTACGAGAACAGCGCCCGGCCCCACCAGTCGTCCGTGTCGCGGACGCCCGGCGGGACGGCGAAGTGCGCCGAACCCACGTGCTGGATGTACTCGTTGAGTGCGTCGTGTGCCGCCAGGCGTCGTTGCAGGGGAACGAACGCCTTGCGGGTGTCGCGCTGATAGGCCAGGAAGAATAGCCCCGCGTCGAGCCGGCCCAGGCCGTCGGTGCCGTCCGTGAAGGAGTAGCCCCGGCGCAGGATCGTCGCCCCGTCGTTGCTGTCCGGGTGGGCGAGGCGCACATGCGCGGTCGGCAGCATCGCCTTCAGGAACGGCTCGTCGCGCTCCTTCGACTTGCCGACCGGCGCGCCCTCGCCCTTGTCGCGGCCGAAGACGTCCTCCTGCTCCTGGAGCGAGGTGCGGTCCCAGGTCTCGATGTGCATCCGGATGCGCCGGGCGACCAGGTACGAGCCGCCGGCCATCCAGTCGGCCCCGTCCTTCGCCCCGGCCCACACATGCTTGTCGAGGGCGGCGGTGTCGGTGCCGGAGATGTTCCGGGTGCCGTCCTTGAAGCCGAGCATGTTGCGCGGGGTCTGGGCGTCCGGCGTGGTCGACGACGTCTTGCCGAAGCCCAGCTGGGACCAGCGGATCGCGGTGCGGCCCATGCCGATCCTGGCGAGGTTGCGGATGGCGTGCACGGCGACCTGCGGGTCGTCCGCGCACGCCTGGACGCACAGGTCGCCGCCGCTGCGGGACCTGTCGAGGTTGTCCCCGGGGAACTTCGGCAGGTCCACGAGCGCCTCGGGGCGCCGGGACTCCAGGCCGAAGCGGTCCTTCGCGAACAGCGAGGGCCCGAAGCCGATCGTCAGCGTGAGGCGGGACGGCTTGAGGCCCAGCGCCTCGCCCGTGTCGTCCGGCGGCGCCTCGGCCAGGCCCCCGTAGGCGCCGTCGCCGACCGCGTGCCCGGCGGTCATCCGCTCGGCCGCCCGGGTCCACTCCTTGAGCAGCGCGACCAGTTCGGCCCGGTCCTTCGTCGTCACGTCGAACGCGGCGAAGTGCAGCCGGTCCTGCACGGGGGTGGCGATACCGGCCTGGTGCGCGCCGTGGAAGGGCACCGCCGCGCCGCTGTCCGCGGCCGTCTGACGGCCGCCGTCGTCGGAGCGCGCCGCGGCGACGCCCACACCGGCCGCCGCGGCGCCGAGCGCGAGCCCGGCACCGCCCCAGCCCAGCAGCGCCCGCCGCGACGGCGCGTTGCCGTCGCCGGCTGCCTTGCCCGTCTCCTCGGTCATGCCCGAAGCCTCTTTCCGGCCGGTTACTTCGTGACCGCGGCGGCGAGCTTGGACAGCGGCTCGGCCAGCGCGTTGACCGCGTCCGACAGCTCCTTGCGGTCCGCCTTGCCGACCTTCTCGTAGGAGGTGAACTCGTACGAGGACGTGTCCTTGCGGTACTTGTCGAGCAGCTTGTTCAGCTCCGCGAACCGCTTGTCCAGGGTGGCGGTGAGCGCGGAGTCGTTCTTCGACGCGATCGGCTTCAGCAGCTTGTAGGACTGCTCGGCGCCCTCGACGTTGGCCTTGAAGTCGACCAGGTCGGTGTGGCTGTAGCGCTCCTCCTCACCGGTGACCTTGCCGGTGGCGACCTCGTCGAGGAGTTCCTTGGCGCCGTTGGCCATCGAGGTCGGGGTGATCTCGGCGGTGCCGACCCGCTTCTGCCAGTCGGCCAGGTCCTTGTACAGGGCCGGCGCGAGCGCCTTCTCCTCGGTGCCCAGCTTCTTGTCCTGCCACAGCGCCTTCTCCAGGCGGTGCCAGCCGGTCCACTTCTGGCCGTCCTCCAGGCCGTCCGCCCGCACGTCGACCTTCGGGTCGATGTCGCCGAAGGACTCCGCGACCGGCTCGGTGCGCTCCCAGCCGATGCGGGAGTCGGCGTACGCCTTCTTGGCGGCCTCGATGTCACCGGCGGCGACGGCGTCCGTGAAGACCTTGACCTTCGGCAGCGTCTCGTCGGCCTGCGCCTGCACATAGGTGCGGTACGCGGCGACGGCCTTGTCCATCTCGGGGCTGCGCTTGGCCGCCTTGCCGCCGCTGACCTCGATCTTCTGCCGGATGCCGTGGCCCTTCATGCCGGGCTTGCAGGCGATCTCGTACGAACCGGCCTTGATCTCGGCCGTGATGGTGGCCTTGGTGCCGGGGCCGATGTTCTCGCGCTCGGCGACGATGCGGTCGTCCGGGAAGAGGACGTAGACCTCGGTGACCTTGGAGCCCTTGTTCTGCACGGCCAGCTCGATGTGCCCGGCCGGCAGCTTCGTCTTCGAGACCTCGCAGGAGTCGTCCTTGGCGACGACCTCGACGGCCCCCTCTCCCTTGCCGTCGCTCTTCTCGGCGCAGCCCGTGACGGCGGTCAGAGCGGCCGCGGTGGCGGCAGCGGTGACGACGGAGAGACGAACGGCTCGCATGGTGGCTCCACATGGGATGAAGGAGAAGGACGAAGGGTTGGACAAAGGTGGGTGAGGCGGACCTAACTTAGCCGAGGCTTACCAGTGCGATACCCACCCGTGCAGTGATTCAGCTCTCACTGCGCGGGACCGGAAACGGGGCGATCACGGCCGACCCATGGACGAACCCCGCACAGGCAAAGCACAGGTAAAACACCTTCAGGCGGTGCGTTCGGGCACCACCAGCGGCACCCCGGTCCGCGGATGCGGGAACACCTCGACCGGCTGCCGGTAGACCCTGCCGAGCAGGCCACTCGAGAACACCTCGGCCGGCGGGCCCGCCACCGCGATCCGCCCCTGGTGCAGCACGGCCGCCCGGTCCGCGTACGCGGCGGCGAGACCCAGGTCGTGCAGGACGACCACGACCGCGTCCCCGGCGGCCGCCCGCTCCCGGCAGATCCGCAGGACCAGCTCCTGGTGGCGCAGGTCCAGCGCGGCCGTCGGCTCGTCGAGCAGCAGCAGCGGGGCCCGCTGCGCCAGCACCCGGGCCAGCGCCACCCGCGCCCGCTCGCCGCCGGACAGCGCGGAGAAGGGGCGCCCGGCGAACTCGGTGACCTCGGTGGCCGCCATCGCCGCGGCGACCGCCGGATCGTCCTCGTCGGCCCGGTCCGTTCCGGCCCAGGGCGCCCGGCCCATCCGTACGACGTCCTCCACCGGGAACGGAAAGGCGAGGGCCGCCGACTGCGGCAGGACGGCCCGGCGCAGGGCCAGTTCGGGCGCGGACCAGTCGGTGACCGGGCGCCCGTCGATGCGTACGGCACCGCTCTCGGCCGGCAGGTCGGCGGCGAGCGCGGCGAGCAGTGTGGACTTGCCGGCCCCGTTCGGGCCGACGAGCGCCAGCACCTCGCCCGCGTACGCCGTCAGGTCGATCGAGTCCAGCACCTGCCGCCCGCCGAGCCGCACCCGCAGCTCGCTCACCTCGGCGGCCGGCTCCCCGGCGGGGACGGGCACGGGCAGCTGCCGGCTGTGCGGGGCGAAGAGGTTCCGCAGGGTCTTCATGCCCAACCACCTTGCTTGCGACGGGTCCTGCGCAGCAGCCAGAAGAAGAACGGGCTGCCGAAGAGCGCGGTCAGCACCCCGAGTGGCAGTTCCGCCGGGTCCGCGACGGTCCGGGCCGCGAGATCGCCCGCGACCAGTACCAGAGCGCCGCCGAGCGCGCTGCCGGGCACCAGGAAGCGGTGACCGGGCCCGTTCGCCATGCGCAGCAGATGGGGGACGAGCAGCCCGACGAACGAGATGATCCCGGCGACCGCCACGGCCGCCGCCGTCAGCAGCGCCACGACCAGCACCAGCACCAGCCGCAGCCGCTCCACGTCCACGCCCAGGTGCCGGGCGGGCCGCTCGCCGAGCGCGAGGAGGTCCAGCCTGCGTGCGTAGAACGGGGCGATCAGCAGTCCCAGCGCCGCGCAGGGCAGGACGGCGAGCACCTTGGGCCAGGTGGCCTGGGCCAGCGAGCCGAGCTGCCAGAAGGTGATCTGGGTGATCTGCGCGTTGTCCGCGAAGAAGATGAACAGGCCGATCAGCGCGCCCGCGAAGGCGTTGACCGCGATCCCGGTGAGGATCAGTGTCACCACCTCGGTCCGGCCGCCCGACCGCGACAGCGCGTACACCAGGAGCACGGTCAGCAGCCCGGCGGCGAACGCGCAGACGGTGATGGTCCAGTTGCCGAAGAAGCTCAGCCCGAGCGCGATCGAGGCGACCGCGCCGACCGCCGCGCCGGCCGAGATCCCGATGACGCCGGGCTCCGCGAGCGGGTTGCCGAACACGCCCTGCATCAGGGCGCCCGCGCAGCCGAGCGAGGCGCCGACGAGGAGGGCGAGGACGACCCTCGGCAGCCGTACGTTCCACAGGACGCTCTCGCCGACCCGGTCCAGGGCGTGCCCGCCGAGCCCGGTCCGGTGCTGGACGGAGGCGAGGACGTCACCGAGCGGGATGCTGTACGCGCCGAGCCCGGCGGACAGCAGGCAGCCGATGACCAGTGCGGCGGTCAGTCCGGCGGTGAGGGTGACGGCGGTGGAGCGCCGGGCCCGGGGCAGGGCCGCTGGAGCCCCGGGTCCGGCAGTCTTGGTGGGAGCCTCGCAGGAAGCCGTCACTTGCCCGCACCGCTCTCCGGGTAGAGCTGGGCGACCAGTTCGCTCAGTACGCGGTCGGTGCGCGGGCCGTAGTTCAGCAGCACCCCGTCGTCGATGGAGACGATCCGGCGGTCCATCCCGGCCGGGGTCTCCGCGACGCCGGGAATCTTCACCAGACCGTCGGTCCCGCCGACCGACTCCAAACCCTTCGTCATGACGAGGATCGCGTCGGGCGCGGCCTTGGCCAGGGCCTCGCTGGTGATCGCGGTGAAGTCCTTCTTCAGCCCGGACGCCTTGCCGGCGTCCACCGCCCCCGCCGCCTCCAGCAGCGAACTCGCCCCGGAGTCCCGGCCGCCCAGCAGATAGACGGACGCGGATCCCCGCAGGTACAGGAAGGCCACGCGCGGCTTCCCGCTCCCCTCGGCCGGTGCGGGCACGGACGCGCGCACGGCGTCGATGCGGTCCTGGGTGCGCTTCTTCAGCGTCCGGCCGGCCTCCGGTACGCCGAGCGCACCGGCCACCGTGTCGATCCGGCGGCCCACGTCGGCCAGTTCCCTGGCGGGTTCGACGACCACGAGCGGAATCCCGGCGTCGCGGATCTGGTCGATCGCCTCGGCCGGACCGGTCGTGGTGTCCGCGAGGACCACGGTGGGCTTCAGGGACAGCACGCTCTCCGCCGACACGTCGTGGGCGCGGGTCACCACGGGCAGCTTCCCGGCCTGTTCGAAGGTGGCGGTGATGTCGCGGGCCACGACCTGCTTGCCGAGACCCAGCGTGAACACGATCTCGCTCAGGCTGCCGGTGAGCGGCACGATCCGGTCCGCCGAGGTGATGGTGGTCCGCTTGCCGTCCGCCGAGTCCACGGTGACCGGGAGCTTCGGCGCGGCGGTGCCGGTCAGCGGTTCTATCCGGTCCGCGTCAGCCGCCGAGGAGGCCCCGGTGGCGGCGGACTTCGACGCGGGCGCGTCCGTACCGCCGCAGCCGGACAGGAGTACGGCGGAGGCCAGGGCGAGGGCGCTGGCCAGGACGCCGGTGCGCCCGCGCCGGGGCCGCCGGACGGCCGGGCCCGGTGGGGCGAAGTCCTGCGTGTAGCGCACGGGTGCACCGTCCTGTCGTTCTGCGCTCGTACTACGGCGAGCAGTTGATGGTGATCTGCGAGGAATGTGGCGGAAGGGGGTACCGGCACAGGATGTGTATATCTTAGGTTAGCCTTACCTGAGTTTCCAGACCTCGGAGGGGTTCCATGCCACCGTTCAGACCTGCCCGCGCACTCGCCGTCGCGCTTCTCGCGGTCCTGCTGGGCGCACTGCTCCCGGCCACCGCCGCGCAAGCGGCGAGCCGCACGGTGCAGGGCGGACGGCTCGACTGGGGCATCAAGTCCTCGTTCCAGAGTTACGTCACCGGCCCGATCGCCCAGGGGAGTTGGGGGCTGACCGGCGGCGCCGCCACGGTCGGCGGCAGCCAGTTCCGCTTCCACTCGGCGACCGGTTCCTACGACCCGGCGAGCGGTGCCTTCCGGGCCGGCTTCTCGGGCGGCGTCCGCTTCACCGGCCACAAGAAGTCCGACGGCTCCTACGAACTGGACCTCACCATCAGCCGCCCCACCGTCCGCATCCAGGGCGGCAGCGGCACTCTGTACGCGGACATGACCAGCAAGGAGCGGGGCAGCGGACGCGTCACCACCGCCGCCCAGGTCCCGCTGGCCACGCTCGGCCTGTCCGGGATCGACATGCGGGGCGGTACCACACCCGTCGCCCTGACCAACATCCCGGCCACGCTCACCTCGCAGGGCGCCAAGTCCTTCGCCGGCTACTACACCGCCGGTACGCCCCTGGACCCGGTCAGCCTCTCCGTCGACACCACGGGCCCGGCCGCGCAGCCCTCCAAGTCCCCGGCGAAGCCGGACAAGAGCACCGAGCCGAAGAAGAAGACCGCGGCCGGCCGCTTCGAGGACGCCGCCGTCGACTGGGGCGTGCGCCGGACCTTCCGCGAGTACGTCACCGGCTCGATCGGCCAGGGCAAGTGGACCCTCGCCGACGGCGCCCAGGACGGCGGCGCGCTCTTCCGCTTCCCGAAGGGGAAGGGCACGTACGACCCGGAGAAGAAGACGCTCGCGGCGACCTTCACGGGCAGCGTCCGCTTCACCGCGGCCGATGGCCTCGACCTGAAGCTGTCCCGGGTCGCGGTGGCCGTGAAGGCCGGCAGCGGCACGCTCCGCGCCGACGTCCTGAGCGACGGCAAGGCCACCACGTCCGTGCCGCTCGTCACCTTCACCGCCAAGGACTTCGCGCCGGAGAACGGCCTCGCTGTCCTCACCGAGGCCCCGGCCACGCTGACCGCCGACGGCGCGAAGGTCTTCGGCTCGCTCTACAAGGCGGGCACCGCCATGGACCCGGTCACGCTCGCCGTGGCCACCGAGGCGAAGGCGAAGCTCCCCGCCCTGCCCGACCTGGGCAGCGACGCCTCCGCCTCGCCCGAGCCGGCCGGGAGCCCGACGGCGAAGGCGGCCACGGTCCCCACGGCGGCCGAGAAGGACGACGACTCCCGGGCCGGGCTCTACCTGACCCTCGGCGGCGCCGGACTGCTCGCCGCGGCCGCGGTCACCGTGCTGGTGCTCGTACGCCGCAACCGGGCGACGCCGGACGCCTCTTCCTGACCCCCCGCACCACCCGTCCCCACCCCACCCCCGTACACCCTGTTCATCTCTGAGGAGACCCCGACCATGGCAGCCACCCGCCGTCCCATAACCCTCGCCGCAGCCGTCGCCACCGCTGCCACCCTCGGCGCCGCACTCGCCCTCCCGGCACTCGCCGCCGACCGCACCGCGCCGAACGCCACCGCCGCCGCGCCGACGATCGAGCTCAAGGACGGCACGCTGGACTGGGGCTTCAAGGAGTCCTTCCGCCGGTACATCGGCGGCGCCGGCAAGATCACCGTCAAGGACGGCGCGAAGCAGGCCGAGAACAACGGCGTCTTCACGTTCGTCAACGGCAAGGGCACCTACGACACCGGCACCCACGCCACCGACACCGCGTTCGACGGCGGCGTCAACTTCAACGCGCACGGCGGCGTCCTGGACATCACGCTCTCCGACGTCAAGGTCTCCACGCTCGGCACGGGCGGCGCCATCACCGCCGACGTGGCCACCCCGCAGGGCACCCGGAACGATGTCGCCGTCGCGGACCTGGACCTCTCGGCGGTGCGGCCGGGCCAGGGCGCGGGCGGCGCGATGGTCTTCAAGGACATCCCGGCCAAGCTGACCAAGGCGGGCTCCGAGGCGTTCAACGGGCAGTACAAGGAGGGCGAGGTGCTGGACCCGGCTACGCTCACCGTCACGGCGGCCGCGGCCCCGACCGAGAAGCCCACCGAGAAGCCGACCGAGAAGCCGACCGAGAAGCCGACCGAGAAGCCCACCGAGAAGCCGACGGAGAAGCCGACCGAGAAGCCGACCACCGAGCCCACCAAGCCGACCACCGAGCCCAGCCCCACGGCCTCCGCCACCGACAAGCCGGCCCCCGAGTCCGGTCCGGTCGTCGACGGCACCCTGGACTGGGGCGTCCGGGAGTCCTTCCGCTCGTACGTCACGGGCTCCATCGCCCAGGGCAAGGCCGAGACGACCGGCGGAGCCAAGGCCACCGCGTCCGGCTACCGCTTCCCCGACGCCACCGGCACGTTCGACGCCGCCGGGCAGACCCTGAAGGCCACCTTCGGCGGCAAGGTCCGCTTCCTCGGCCACAAGGAGGACGGCGCCTACACCCTCGACCTCTCGTTCTCCCGCCTGACGGTGCGCACGTCCGGCACCACGGGCAAGCTCCTGGCCGACGTCTCCTCCAAGGACCGCGCGACCAAGAAGGTGTCCACCTACACCGGCCTGGCCATCGCCGACCTGAAGCTGCCCGCCGGCAAGCTCGCCGCCAAGGACGGTGTCGTCACCCTGTCCGGCGTCCCGGCGACCCTGACCGCCGACGGCTCCGCCAAGGCCTTCGGCGGGATGTACCAGGCGGGCGAGAAGCTCGACGCGCTGACCGTCGCGGTCTCCCTCGACAAGGACGCCACCCTCCCGACCGGCTCCACCACCGGCGGCTCCACCACGACCGGCGGCTCCACCACCGGCGGGGGCACCGCGGGCGGTTCGGGCTCCACCGGCGGGGGCGGCACCGTCGGAGGCGGCGGCACGGTCGGCGGCTCGGGCGCCCTGGCCTCCACCGGCTCCGACGTGCCCACGGGCCCGCTGCTCGCCGCGTCCGGCCTGATCGTGGCGGCCGGCGCCGGAGCGGTCGTCGTGGCCCGCCGCCGTACCGCCTGACATCCCGCAACCGGACGGCACCACCGCCCGGGTCCCCGCCCTCTCGCAGGGCGGGGACCCGGGCGGGTGCTTGAATGCGAGCGTGAGCGACTACGACTACGACGTACCCGCCGGCACCGACGTCCTGCGCGTGTTCTGCGGCCCGGACGGCCGGCACGGCAACGCCCTCGGGGTCGTACGCGACGGGCGTCGCCTTCCCGACCGCGCGGACCGGCAGGAACTCGCCGGGAAACTCGGCTTCAGCGAGACCGTGTTCGTCGACGACCCGGAGCGCGGGCAGCTCGACATCTACACCCCGGGGCTCCGGCTGCCGTTCGCCGGGCATCCCGTGGTCGGCGCCGCCTGGCTGCTCGACCTGGAGATCCTGGAGCTGGAGGTGGGCGACGTGTTCGCCCGCCAGGACGGCGAGTTCAGCTGGATCACCGCCCGCCCCGAGTGGGCGCCGCCGCGCACCCTGAAGCAGTACGCCTCGGCCGCCGAGGTCGACGCGCTCCCGGCCCCGCCGCCCGGAGAGGGCTGGCTCTACGCCTGGGCGTGGGAGGAGGAGGCGGCGGGGCGCGTACGGGCACGGGCCTTTCCGCGCAGGGACGATGGCATCGCGGAGGACGAAGCGACGGGAGCCGCGGCCCTGTTGCTGAGCGCGCACCTCGGGCGCGCGCTCAACATCACACAGGGCCGCGGCTCCCAGATCCTCACGGCGCCCGCACCGGACGGCACGGTGGAGATCGGCGGCAGGGTGGTCCTGGCCCACCACGGGTGACGCGGGGTCAGGCGGCGCGGAACTCCTCGCCCAGCTCCCGGAACACGGCGGTGTTCAGCGCGAAGGCGCGCTTGCACTCGTCCACGATCCGCTGCTTCTCCAGGTCGTCGGCGTTCACCGCGTCCAGCAGCTCGCGGTAATCGCGCTTGAAGGAGGCGGGGTTGGAGATCTCCTCGAAGACGTAGAACCGCACCCCGTCGCCCTTGCGAGCGAAGCCCCAGGTCTTCTCCGCCTTGTCCCGGATGATCTGCCCGCCCGACAGATCGCCCAGGTACCGCGTGTAGTGGTGCGCGATGTACCCGGCGGGCCAGGTGCGGGCGCACTCGGCGACCCGTCCGGCGTACGCGGCGGTGGCCGGCAGCGGCTCCAGACCCTCGCGCCAGCCCTCGCCCCGCAGATGGGCGAGGTCGCGCTCCAGCTCGGCGGTGCGCATCAGCTCGGGCTGTATGAACGGCCCGGCGACCGAGTCGGCGGCCAGCGCCTGTGCGCCCTCCTCCAGCGCCCGGTACACGAACCACAGCTGCTCGGTGTAGCGCGTGTACGCGTCCACCCCGAGGCGCCCGCCGAGCAGATCCCCCATGAAGGTCGAGGTCTCCGCCTCGGTGTGCTGCTCGTGGGACGCGGTACGGATCAGCGTCGAGAAGGGCGTGGCGGTGACGGTTGCGTCCAAGGCGGGCCTCCGGGGCCGAGGGGGACGGGAAGTCCAGAAAGAGACGGAAATATCGGCCCGCCACAGGTGTCCGCCGGTGGCGCGGGCCGATACGGTGATCCTCCTACTTAGGCATACCTAAGTCAACTCTTTGCCGACGGCTTGTCGGGAACTGTCGGTACCGAACAGAACGGCCGCCCGGAGGGCGGCCGTTTCGGAAGCGGGGGAGGTGGAGGCGTTACGGCAGGGTCAGGATGTCCGCGCCGGTCTCCGTCACCACGAGCGTGTGCTCGAACTGGGCGGTGCGCCTGCGGTCCTTCGTCACCACGGTCCAGCCGTCGTCCCACATGTCGTAGTCGTGGCTGCCGAGCGTCAGCATCGGCTCGATGGTGAACGTCATGCCGGGCTGCATCACGGTGGTGGCGTGCGGGCTGTCGTAGTGCGGCACGATGAGCCCGGAGTGGAACGAGGTGTTGATCCCGTGCCCGGTGAAGTCCCGGACCACGCCGTACCCGAAGCGCTTCGCGTACGACTCGATGACCCGCCCGATGACGTTGATCTGCCGGCCCGGCTTCACGGCCTTGATCGCGCGCCGCAGTGATTCCTCGGTGCGCTCGACGAGCAGCCGTGACTCCTCGTCGACGTCGCCGCAGAGGTAGGTCGCGTTGTTGTCGCCGTGCACCCCGTTGAGGTACGCGGTCACGTCGAGGTTCACGATGTCGCCGTCGCGCAGCACGGTGGAGTCCGGGATGCCGTGGCAGATCACCTCGTTGAGCGAGGTGCACAGTGACTTGGGGAAGCCGCGGTAGCCCAGCGTCGACGGGTACGCCCCGTGGTCGCACATGAACTCATGGGCGACGCGGTCGAGTTCGTCCGTCGTGACGCCCGGGGCGATGTGCTTGGCGGCCTCGGCCATCGCCTGTGCGGCGATCCGTCCCGCGACGCGCATCCGCTCCACGGTGTCGGCGTCCTGCACCTCCGGCCCGGTGTAGGGCGTCGGAGCCGGCTTGCCCACATACTCGGGGCGCCGGATGTTTCCGGGCACGGAACGGACGGGAGTGATCTCCCCTGGTACGAGCAGCGACTGGCCAGACATGCCAGCGAGTCTAACCAGCGTGTCCGGGGCACCATGGCACAGAGGAAAGGAACCGATGATGGCCCTGTTCAAGAAGCGCACGGTCGGCAAGCCGGGCGAGTGGTTCTACTGCCTGGAGCACAAGAAGGTCGAGGAAGGCCCCGAGTGCCCGGCGAAGGACCGCTTCGGTCCGTACGCCTCCCGGCAGGAGGCGCAGCACGCGATGGAGACCGCCCAGGAGCGGAATCTGGAGTGGGACACCGACCCCAAGTGGCACGACCGCAAGGGACCGGACGAGGACGACGCGGCCGGCTGACGGGCCGCGGAAGGCCGGGGCCGGCGGGCCCCGGTCTCAGGCCGCCGGCTCCACGTCCAGGCCCTCCGCGTGCCGGGCGCGCCGGCGCAGCGCGTCCTCGTCCGTCGCCGAGTCGTACGTGAGGAGCTTCGGGAGCGCCGCCGCCAGCAGCGCCACCGAGGCGACGCACGCCACGCCGCCGGTCCAGATCGCGGGCCGGGTCCCGGTCCATCCGGCCATGCCGCCGGCCCGGACCTGGCCGAGCTGCGGCCCGACGCTGTACGAGAGCACCTCGATGCCCGCGAGGCGGCCGCGCAGCTCCTCCGGGATGGTCTGGTTCCAGATGGTCGACCGGCCGAGCCCGCTGAGCATGTCGCCCGCCCCGGCGAAGGCGAGGCAGACCAGCACCAGCCACACGTTGCCGAACCAGCCCGCCGCCGCGATCGAGAGCCCCCAGACGGCGGCGCCGCACACGACGAACAGCCCGTGCCGGCGCACCCGCGAGGTCCAGCCGCTGGTCAGCCCGAGGACCAGCGAGCCGACCGAGCCCGCCGCGTACATCAGGCCGAGTGACCAGTCGGCGTCCAGCTCGTCCGCGAGGAACGGGAAGATCGTGTTGGGGAACGCGAAGAACATCGCGGCCATGTCGATCGCGTACGTGCCCAGCAGCACGGGCCTGCTCCAGGCGTACCGGGCGCCCTCCACGATGCCGCGCAGCGACGGCTTCCGCCCCTTCTCGGCGGGCGGCGCGGGGGAGAGCCTGCGGCACATCAGCACCGAGACGGCGAAGGTGACGACGGTGATCGCGTACGCCGTGGCGTGCCCGGCGTAGGCGACCACCAGACCGGCCAGCGCCGGGCCCATGATCGCCCCGGCCTGCCAGCGCAGCGAGTTCAGCGCGGCGGCGGCCGGCAGCTGGTCGTGCGGCACGATCCGGGCCATCAGCGAGTCCAGCGCGGGCCGCTGGAGCCCGGCGAGCGCGGAGACGCCGCCCGCCACCAGGTAGAGCGGCCACAGCATCGGGTCGGGCAGCGCCGCGTTCACCAGGAGGACCACCGCGAGCAGCCCGAGCCCGGCCTCCGTGAGCAGGATGATCTTCCGGCGGTCCGCGGCGTCGGCGAGCGCACCCCCGTACAGGCCGCATACGACCAGCGGCACCAGCTCGACCGCGCCCATCGCGCCGACGGCGAGGGGGGAGCCGGTGAGGTCCTTGATCTGGAGCGGCAGCGCGATCAGCGCCATGAAGCTGCCGAAGTAGGTGACGATCCCCTGCACCCACAGCAGCCGGAAGTCGGCCGATGACCGCCAGGGCGAGAGGTCGGGAAGCAGTGCGGCCAGCCTGGCGGCGAGGGAGGTGCGAGAGGTCACGAGGAGACATGGTCTGTCGTGATACGTGCGGGATGCAAACGGATTACGGGGCGGCACCGCACGACCGGAGCCGCCCCGCTACCAGCGGGGCGGCGGAGGCGCGGTCAGCTGGTCGGCCAGCCGGGACAGCCGGTCGCGGAACGTCCGCCGCCCGCCGCGCGGTACGGGCGCGCCGTTCTCCCCGGCGGCGGCGCTGACCAGGTGCTGGACGGTGTCCAGGTCCACGTCCTCCCCGTCCGTCACGGACAGCGCCTCATGGGCGAGCCCGCGGACCTGGGGGTCGCCGTTGTCCAGCGAGAGGATCGTCGCGCCGGCCCGGCGGGCGTCGTGGACCCGCTCCAGCAGACCCTCGCCGGGGCGCTCCGGCGTCACCACGAGCAGCGTCTCGCCCCGCCCGGCCGCCTCGATCCGGCCGAGGCCGACCGCGAGGTGGGCCGGGTCGCCGGGTTCCACCCGGTGGCGTACCAGAGTGGGGCGGAGCTCGGGCAGCCCCGACCAGGTGGACTCGTCGACCAGGTGGGCGGCCAGGTGCCAGGGCTCGTACACCTCGGTCCCCACCAGCAGCAGCCCGCCGCCGTGCGGAACCACGGAGGAGCGGAGCGCGCCGGCGAACCGCCGGGCGGCGGCGGGCCACTGGGTCCTGGCGAGCACTTCACGCAGCAGCGCCACACGTACGGCATCCATGGCCCGGCATCCTGCACCATGCCGGGGCCCCGCCACCGGCGAAAGGCCGGACAGCCATCCGTACGGGTGGCGGCGGGAGGCAGGGAGCCGTGCGACGTACGTCCCACCGGCCGGGGAGCGCGGGCTGCGGCGCCGTACCTCGCAGTAGTGTCGGGGCCATGACTACGAATGACAGCGGCAGCGCGCCCAAGCCCCCCGCCAAGGACCCCTGGGACCTGCCGGACGTGTCCGGCCTGACCGTCGGCGTGCTCGGCGGCACCGGGCCGCAGGGGCGCGGCCTCGCGTACCGCTTCGCCCGCGCCGGCCAGCAGGTGATCATCGGCTCCCGCGCCGCGGACCGCGCGGAGGCGGCGGCCGGGGAGCTGGGCAACGGCGTACGCGGCGCGGACAACGCGACCTGCGCGCGGGAGAGCGATGTGGTGATCGTCGCGGTGCCGTGGGACGGCCACGCCAAGACACTGGAGTCGCTGCGCGAGGAGCTGGCCGGGAAGATCGTCGTCGACTGCGTCAACCCGCTCGGCTTCGACAAGAAGGGCGCCTACGCGCTGAAGCCGGAGGAGGGCAGCGCCGCCGAACAGGCCGCCGCCCTGCTGCCGGACTCCCGCGTCACCGCCGCCTTCCACCACCTGTCGGCGGTCCTCCTCCAGGACGAGTCCATCGAGGAGATCGACACCGACGTCCTGGTGCTGGGCGAGGCCCGCGCCGACACCGACATCGTCCAGGCGCTGGCCGGCCGCATCGCCGGTATGCGCGGCATCTTCGCGGGCCGGCTGCGCAACGCCCACCAGGTCGAGTCGCTGGTCGCCAACCTGATCTCGGTCAACCGCCGCTACAAGGCCCACGCCGGACTGCGCACCACCGACGTGTGAGGACCCTCCCGGGGACGGCCGGGGGACCCTCCCGGGGACGGCCGGGGACCCTCCCGGGGACGGCCGGGGACATGGGGGAGACTGGAGGGGACCGCGCATCACCCCCCGACAGGAGCCACCCCCATGCCCCGTCTCGCCCTCTACGCCCTCGTCGTCTGCGTCCTGGCCCTCGCCGCGGCCGTGACGTCCTTCGTGCAGGGCAGCGTGCTCATCGGCATCGTGTGGGTCCTGCTGGTCGGCCTCTCCTCGAACATGGCCTGGTACTACCTGCGCCGCCGCCGCGCCTAGCCGGCCCCGCACACCGGGTTCGCCCCCTGCCAGAACCGGTACGCGTCCAGGCCGCAGTCCGTCCAGAAGCCGTCCACGTCCAGGCCGCGCAGCAGCGCGTACACCGCGTCGAAGAAGGCCCGGTTCAGTTCGGGGACCCACAGCAGGGCGAAGACCGCGATCAGGCCGAAGGGGGCGAACGGCTCGACCGCGCGACGGGCCGAGTGCGAGAGCCACGGCTCGATGACCCCGTAGCCGTCGAGCCCCGGCACCGGCAGGAAGTTCAGGATGGCGGCCGTCACCTGGAGCAGCGCCAGGAAGGCCAGCGCGTTACGGAAGGCGGCGGGTACCCCGTCCAGCGCGTCCAGCCAGAACGGCGCGGTGCACACGAGCGCGAACAGCACGTTGGTCAGCGGCCCGGCCGCCGAGATCAGACTGTGCTTCCACCGCCCCCGGATGCGCCCGCGCTCGATGAACACCGCACCACCCGGCAGCCCGATCCCGCCCATGATCACGAACAGCACCGGCAGCACGATGCTCAGCAGCGCGTGCGTGTACTTCAGCGGATTCAGCGTCAGATAGCCCTTGGACCCGATCGAGATGTCCCCGCTGTGCAATGCGGTCCTGGCGTGCGCGTACTCGTGCAGACACAGCGACACGACCCACGCCCCGGTGACGAACAGGAACGTCGCGAACCCGGGCTGCGCCGCGAAGTCCGTCCACACCGCCCACCCGGCCACGGCCGTCACGGCGGCGATCCCGAGAAAGACCGGACTGATCCGCTGCTGCGCTGCGCTTGCCATGCCCTGAGCGTAGGCGGCGGGCACACGGCCCACCTGGCTCTCCCCGTATTTCGCCCCTGCTACCGTCGCCCCACGTGAACGACAACGTATACGTGGGCAACGCGGGCAAGGATGCCGCGCTCGACCGGGGCTGGATCCTCGGGCACTTCAAGGACGCGGGCGATCCCCGGCACAGTGAGGACGTCGAGATCAAGTGGGGCGTCCACCCGGTGGGCGACGAGCGGGCGCAATGGGTGCGCGGGGAGAGCCGGACCGCGCTGCTCGTGCTCATCAGCGGGCGGTTCCGGGTGGAGCTGCCGGGGCGCAGCGTGCTGCTGGAGGAGCAGGGCGACTACGTGGTGTGGGGCGTCGGCGTCGACCACTCCTGGGTCGCCGAGGAGGAGTCCGTGGTGCTCACCGTCCGCTGGCCGTCCGTGCCGGGTTACGCGGTCGGGCCGGCGGAGCCCGCGGCGCCGGGGGACTGACGGCGACACGGCGGAAACGGTTCGCTTCCCGCCCCGGGACCGGAAAGGGTGGGCCCATGACGAGCAGGGGCGGGGCGGCTGTGCGCACACCGGTGGGGGTCACGGAGAATGGGCGCGTGCGCTACGGCATCCTCGGCACCACCCAGGCACTCCGCGACGACGGCACGGTCCTCCCCGTCGGCGGTGCGCGGCTGCGCGCCCTGCTCACCGTGCTCGCGCTGCGCCCCGGGCGGACGGTCCCGGTGGGCGTGCTCGTCGACGAGGTGTGGGACGGCGAACCGCCCGCCGACGCGCCCGCCGCACTCCAGGCCCTGGTCGGACGGCTGCGCCGGGCCATCGGGCACCAGGCCGTCGCCTCGGCGGAGAGCGGCTACCGGCTGGCCGCCGAACCGGAGGCCGTCGACCTGTTCCGCTTCGAGCGGCTGGCCGGCGAGGGGGCCAGGGCCCTCGCGGAGGGCGACCCGGCCCGCGCGATGAGCGTCCTCGACGACGCGCTCGCGCTCTGGCGGGGCCCCGCGCTCGCCGACCTCCCCGACCGGTACGCCGCCGCCGCGCGCTGGACGGCCCGCCGGCTCGACGCCCGCCGGGACAGGCTCGCCGCCGCGCTCCGGCTCGGCCGGGCCACCGAGGCGCTGCCGGAACTGACCGCGCTCTGCGGCGAGCACCCCCTCGACGAACCCCTTCAGGCGCTGCGCCTGCGCGCCCTGCGCGACGCCGGGCGCACCGCCCAGGCCCTGGCCGCGTACGACGAGGTGCGCACCCTGATCGCCGACCGCCTCGGCACCGACCCGGGCACCGAGCTGACCACCCTGTACGGGGAGCTGCTGCGGCAGGAGCCCGCGCCGCCGGCCCCCGTGAAGCCCTCCGCACCCGCCCCTCTCGGCAACCTCCGCGCCCGTCTCACCAGCTTCGTCGGGCGGGAGTCCGAGATGGCGGCGCTGCGCGACGACCTCTCCCGGGGAAGGCTCGTCACCCTGCTCGGGCCCGGCGGCGCGGGCAAGACCCGGCTCTCGCAGGAGGTCGCGGACACCGTCGACCCCGGCACCTGGCCGGACGGCGTCTGGCTGGCCGAACTGGCGCCGGTCGACGACCCCGAGGCCGTGCCGGAGGCGGTGCTCGCCGCGCTGGGCGCCCGGGAGACGGTGCTGAGCGGGGCGGGCTCCGGGGAGCTGCGGGCCGCCGAGCGGGCCTCGGGCGACGAGCGCGCCGCCGGTGAGTCGCTGGCCCGGCTCACCGAGTACTGCTCCCGCCGCCGCATGCTGCTCCTGCTGGACAACTGCGAGCACGTCATCGAGGCCGCCGCCGCCCTCGCCGACCACCTGCTGGCCCGCTGCCCCGGCCTCACCGTCCTCGCGACCAGCCGGGAACCCCTCGGTGTGCCGGGCGAGGCGGTCCGTCCGGTCGATCCGCTGCCGGACCCGACCGCGCTGCGCCTGCTGGCCGAGCGCGGCGCCGCCGCCCGCCCCGGCTTCCGGGTCGACGCGGACGAGGCGACGGCGTTGGCCGGCGCCGAGATCTGCCGCCGCCTGGACGGGCTGCCGCTCGCCATCGAACTCGCCGCGGCCCGGCTGCGGATGCTCACCCCGCAGCAGATCGCGGACCGGCTCGACGACCGCTTCCGCCTGCTGACCAGCGGCAGCCGGACCGTGCTGCCGCGCCAGCAGACCCTGCGGGCCGTCGTCGACTGGTCCTGGGAGCTGCTGGACGACGACGAGCGCGTCACCCTGCGCAGGCTCTCCGTCTTCGCCGGCGGCTGCACCCTGGAGGCCGCCGAGGCCGTCTGCGCCGACGGGTCCGGCGGGGCGGGCGACGCCGCCCGCCTCTTGGGCTCCCTCGTCGACAAGTCCCTCGTCGTGGCCGCGCCCGCCGAGGACGGCCAGATGCGCTACCGGCTCCTGGAGACCGTCGGCGAGTACGCGGCGGAGCGGCTGGAGGAGTCGGGGGAGCGGGACGCCGTCGAACGCCGGCACCTGGTGTTCTTCCGCGAGCTGGCCCGTACGACCGACCCGCTGCTGCGCGGCTCCGGACAGCTCGCCGCCGTCCGGCTCCTCCAGCGCGAGTACGAGAACCTGCGCACCGCCCTGCGCCACGCCGTCGCCGCGCGCGACGAGCAGGAGGCGCTGTGCATGGTGCTGTCGCTCTCCTGGTACTGGCAGATCCGCAACCTGCGCGGCGACGCCCTGCACTGGGCGGACGCGGCGGCGGCCCTCGGCCCCGACCCGTTCGCCCCGCCCGTACGGCCCGCGCCCTCGCTCCACGAGCGCTGCACCGACGCGCCCCCGCCCATGCGGCAGGAGCTGCTGGAGGAGGCGCGGCGGCAGGTCGGTCTCGTCCAGCTGGTCAACATGGACCACGCGATGGACGAGTGGACGAACGAGGCCAGCATGGCCCGGCTGCGGGCGATCGTGGCGACCTACCGGGCCGGCCAGCCGCAGACCTGCCGCAGCCCCGCCTCGCTCTGGTTCTACGCCGTGATGCTGACCGGCGGCGTCTCCGACCTGCGGCACCTGCTGGACGAAACGGTGCGCGGGGCCCGGGAGTTCGGTTACGAGTGGGAGCTGGCCGCCGCCCTCCAGATGCGGGCCAACGTGCTGGCCAACCGCCCCGACTGGGCCGGCGAGGCCCATACGGACGCCGACGAGAGCCTGGCGATCTTCCGCCGGCTCGGCGACGACTGGGGCATGGCCGAGGCGCTCTCCTCGCGCGGCGAGGCCAACGAGAAGCAGGGCGCCTACGCGCAGGCGGCCGAGGACTTCCAGGCCGCGATCCGCTCGGCCGAGAGGCTGGGCGCCCTCGCCCAGGTCTCCGTCCTGCGCATCCGCTACGCCTCCGTGCTCACCGAGCTCGACCGGGGCGCCGAGGGCGAGGCGATCATGCGCGAGGTGCTGGGCGACGAGCGCCAGACCGGGCACGAGGCGCGGCCCGCGGCCCGGCTGTTCATGGCGATGTGGCTGGGCCGGGACGGGCGCACCGACGAGGCGCGCGAGCAGTTCACCCTGCTGCACGAGGAGTTCAAGTCGGAGACCATGGCGGTCTTCGAGGGCTTCGTGCTCGGCGGCCTGGCCTGGCTGGACAACCAGGACGGCGCGTACGCCCGGGGGCTGGAGCGGAGCCGGCGGGCGCTGGAGTCGATGCAGGACCCGCTGACGCAGATGGTCGCGCCGCAGATGGCGGTGATCAATCTGGTCATCCTGGCCTGGGCGCTGGCCGGTCTCGGCGGGGAGGAGAGGTCCCTCACCGCGGCGCGGCTGCTGGGGTCCGGCCGGGCCCATCTGCCGGAGGGCCACTTCATGAACGCGATGGAGCGCGAGAACTTCGCCCGCGCCGAGGAGCTGGTGCGCGTCCGGCTGGGCGACGCCGCCTACGAGGCCGCGTACGCCGAGGGCGGCGGCCTCTCCCTGGAGGAGGCCGCCGCCCTCGTGGACGCGGAATCGGAACCCGGCTCGTAACGTCAGGACTTCTTGCGGAACTTGGAGACCGCGAGCGGGGCCACGGCCGCCGTGATGACCACGGCCCAGCCGAGCGTCAGCCAGACCGAGTGGCCGAGCGGGGTGCCCATCATGAGACCGCGCGCGGCGTCCGCCAGGTTCGACAGCGGGTTGTAGTCGGTGAACGTCTGGAGCCAGCCCGGCATCGTCGTGGGCGGGGCGAAGATCGAGGAACCGAACTGGAGCGGCATCATGACCAGCATCCCCATTCCCTGAACCGCCTGGGACGTCTTCATGGCCAGGCCGAGCAGGATGAAGATCCACATGATCGCGGCGCCGAACGCGGCCGACAGGCCGATCGCCCCGATCAGTCCGAGCACGGACCCGTGGAGCTCCATGCCGAGGGCGAAGCCCATGCCCAGCAGGATGAGCGTGGCGACCATCATCCGGCCGAGCTCGACCACGATCTTGGCGACGAGCACCGAGGAGCGCGCGATCGGCATCGTACGGAAGCGGTCCATGACCCCCTTGCGGAAGTCGTCGTTGACACCGCTGCCGACGGCCATGGCGATGTTCATGCCCATCATCGCCATCAGACCGGGGATCAGGTAGTTCAGGTACTCCTGCCGGCCGCCGCCCATGCTGCCGCCGACCGAGCCGCCGAAGACGTACACGAACAGCAGCACGAAGATGACGGGCATCAGCAGCGCGTCGAACATCGACTCCGGATCCTTCTTGATCTGGAGCAGATTGCGCCGGACCAGGGCCCCGATGTGGCGCAGGTTGTTCCGCAGGCCGATGCCGCCCTCGTCGTGGAGCTTGGCGGCCGGCGCGGAGACGGGTGTGTCGGTGGGGGTGGGCGTCAGAGTCGTCGTGCTCATGCCGCGACCTCCTCGGGAATCGTGTCGGTGACGGTGGCCTTGTCGCCGGTGATGGCGAGGAACACCTCGTCCAGGCTGGGCAGCGCGGTGGCGACATGCGCCAGCGAGAAGCCCCGGGCGCCGAGCAGACCGATGACGGCCGTGAGCTGCTCGTCGCTGAGGATCGGTACGTAGAGCAGGCCCTCGTCCGGGACCGCCTGCGCGCCCGCGACACCGTCGAGACCGGTCTCCCGCAGCGCCTGCGCCATCGGGGCCAGCTCGGCCGGGTCCGAGGGGCGGATCTGCAGGGTCCGGCCGCCGACCTTGGCCTTCAGCTCGTTCACACCGCCGCGGGCGATGATCCGGCCCTTGTCGATGACGGTCAGCTCGTTGGCCAGCTGTTCGGCCTCTTCCATGTACTGGGTGGTGAGGAGCACGGTCGCCCCCTCCGCGACCATGCGCTGCACCTCGTCCCAGACCTCGTTGCGGGTACGGGGGTCGAGCCCCGTCGTCGGCTCGTCGAGGTAGAGGACGGCCGGGCTGCCGATCATGGAGGCGGCCAGGTCGAGCCGGCGGCGCATCCCGCCGGAGTACTCCATCGCGGCCTTCTTCGCCGCGTCCGTGAGCGAGAAGCGCTCCAGCAGCTCGTCGGCCCGAGCCCGCGCCTTCTTGCGGGGCAGGTCGAGCAGCCGCCCGATCATGTAGAGGTTCTCCCAGCCGGAGAGCTTCTCGTCGACCGAGGCGTACTGGCCGGTGAGGCCGATGGTGCGGCGCAGCGCGCGGGGCTGCTTCACCACGTCGAAGCCGGCGACGACCGCGGTTCCGGCGTCGGGCGTGATCAGCGTGGAGAGGCAGCGTACGAGGGTGGTCTTGCCGGCGCCGTTGGGGCCGAGCACGCCGAGGACGGTGCCCTCGCGCACATCGAGGTCCACGCCGTCCAGGGCCTTGGTCTCGCCGTAGTGCTTGACCAGTCCCCGCACCTCTACGGCGTTCCCGCCGGTCCCGCCGTTTCGGGGGTTCTTGTCGATTCGCGTCATGCCGACTACTAGACCAGCCGCCACCGACAGCCCGCCTACAGCGGGCCGACAGCCTGCCTATAGCCGCCGACAACGGCCGACAGCCCGCCGATGGGGGAGTCGGCGGGCTGTCGTTCGTGCCGGTGGTGGTCATCGGGGCGCGAGCCCCAGTGGCCTGGCGCGGCCTCAGTGGAAGGTGTGCTCCGGGGCCGGGAAGGTGCCGCCGACGACCTCGTCCGCGTACGCCTTCGCGGCGTCGCCGAGGATCTGCCGCAGGTCGGCGTACTGCTTGGTGAAGCGCGGCACCTTGCCGCCGGTCAGTCCGACCATGTCGGTGTAGACCAGCACCTGCGCGTCGGTGTCCGGACCGGCGCCGATCCCGATGGTCGGGATGTGCAGGGTGCGGGTGACCTCGGCGGCCAGTTCGGCCGGTACGAGTTCCAGGACGACGGCGAACGCGCCCGCGTCCTGCACGGCCTTGGCGTCGCGCAGCATCTGCTGGGCGGCCTCCTCGCCGCGGCCCTGGACCCGGTAGCCCATCGCGTTGACGGACTGCGGGGTCAGGCCGATGTGGGCCATGACCGGGATGCCGGCCTCGACCAGCAGCTTGATCTGCTCGTGGCTGCGCTCGCCGCCCTCCAGCTTGACGGCGCCGACACCGGACTCCTTGATGAGCCGGGTCGCGTTGCGCAGGGCCTGGACCGGGCTCTCCTGGTACGCCCCGAAGGGCAGGTCCGCCACGATCAGGGCGCGCTTGGTGCCCCGGACGACGGCGGCGGACAGCATGGCGATCTCGTCCATCGTGACGGGCACGGTGGTCTCGTAGCCGAGGTGACAGTTGCCCATGGAGTCGCCGACGAGCATGACCGGGATGCCGGCCTCGTCGAAGACGGACGCGGTCATCGCGTCGTAGGCGGTGAGCATGGGCCACTTCTCGCCGCGCGCGGTGGCGGCGGCGATGTCGTGGACGGTGACCCGGCGGTTGCTCTTGCCCCCGTACAGCGCCTTGCTGCTGTCGGAGGGGGTTCCCGCGGGGGTGGCGGACTGGTTCTGCGCAGCCTGAAGCGACATGGCAGGTGGCTCCTTCGTCATCTCGAGGCGCCCTGACGGCGTCCCCGGATCGCTTCCATGGTGGCATCCCGGAGCCGGTCGCGGGAAGTGGGCCGGGCGGCCGGGTCATCGGTAAAGACTTTACAATACGAGACGGTATCGTATCGGAATGCCGTTAGGCTGCTCCTCATGTCCACACCGTCCGGCGCTCCCGCCGTGTCCCAGATACCGGAGGCGGTCCACCGCCGCCGCTGGGCGATTCTCGTGGTCCTGATGTTCAGCCTGCTCATCGTGGTGCTGGACAACTCGATCCTGAACGTCGCCGTCAAGACGATCGCCTCTCCCTCGCCCACCGGCATCGGCGCCACCCAGAGCGAGCTGGAGTGGGCGATCAACTCCTACACGCTCGTCTTCGCCGGCCTGCTCTTCACCGCCGGCCTGCTGGGCGACCGCCTGGGCCGCAAGAAGATCCTGCTCTTCGGCATCACCCTCTTCGGCATCGGCTCCGCCCTCGCCGCCCTGTCCGGTTCGCCCGGCGAGCTGATCACCTGGCGCGCCCTGATGGGCTTCGGTGCCGCCTTCGTCATGCCGGCCACCCTGGCCGTCCTGATGAACGTCTTCGAGCGCGACGAGCAGCCCAAGGCCATCGGCATCTGGGCCGGCAGCGTCGGCCTCGGCATCGCCATCGGCCCCATCACCGGCGGTCTGCTCCTCGAACACTTCTGGTGGGGCTCGATCTTCCTGGTCAACGTGCCCGTCGTGATCGTCGCCCTGGCCGCCATGGTGTGGCTGGTGCCGGACTCGAAGGACCCGAAGCCGGGCCGGCTCGACCCGGTCGGCGTGGTGCTCTCCATCATCGGCCTGGTGCTGCTGGTGTACGGCATCATCCGGGGCGGCGAGCTCGCCGACTTCACCGACGTCTCGGTCCTGCTGCCGGTCATCGGCGGCCTCGCCGTCCTGGTGGTCTTCGTCCTCCACGAGAAGCGCAGCGCCAGCCCGGCGATCGACGTCTCGTACTTCAGGAAGCCCGCGTTCTCCGCCGCCGTCGCCGCCATCGCGCTGATCTTCTTCGCGCTGATGGGCGTCACCTTCTTCTCCGCCTTCTACATGCAGAGCGTGCGCGGCTACAGCGCCCTGCAGTCCGGACTGCTGATCCTGCCGCTGGCCGTGGCGCAGATGCTCTTCGCGCCCCGCGCCCGGATCGTCGTCGCCCGCTTCGGCGCCCGTGCCGTCTGCACCGCCGGCATGCTCGCCGTCGCCGTCGGCCTGGCCGCGTTCGCCCTGTTCGACGCCGGCACGCCCGTCTGGGTCATGTGCGTCGTCTTCTTCGTCCAGGGCACCGGTATGGCCCACGTCATGCCGCCGGTCACCGTCGCCGTGATGCAGGCCCTGCCGCGCGAGAAGGCCGGCTCCGGCTCGGCCGTCAACAACACGTTCCGCCAGGTCGGCGGCGCACTCGGGATCGCCGTGCTCGGCTCGGTGCTGTCCACCGTCTACCGCAGTGACATCGAGGACCACCTCGGCGCGCTGCCCGCCGGGGCCCGGCACGCGGCGGGGGAGTCCATCGAGGCCACCCTCGCCGTCGCCGAGAAGCTGGGCCCCCAGGGCGCCCCGCTGGTCGGCGCCGCCCACGACGCGTTCATGAGCGCCATGCACGTCACGGCCCTCGGCTCGGCCGCCGTCGCCCTGATCGGCACGCTCGTGGTCGCCCTGTGGCTGCCGGGCCGCGAACCGGCCGGGCAGCAGCCCGTACGCGGTGAGGAGAGCCCCGCGAAGGCGGGCGCCGGACGATGACAGCCGGCCGATGACACCGGCCCCGTAAGGCCGAACCTTCCGGGTGAACCGGGCCGCCCCGCGCGGCCCGGTTCACCCGTGGGGCCGGCCTCCTTCCGCGTCGGCGAGAATCGGAGACGGCGAAAGGTGGTTTCACGTGCAGGATCAGGCACCGGACGAGCACTCCGGCGAGGTTCCCGGCCCCGGAGCGGGTGCCCCGGAACCCGGTGACGACTCCGAGCCGCGCCGGGGACGGCCGCGCAGCGCCGCCGCCGAGGCGGCGATCCTGGACGCCGTCGTGGAGCTGCTGGAGGCCGGTGAACCCCTCGCCGCCCTCTCCATCGAGCGCATCGCCCGCACCGCCGGCGTCGGCAAGGCCACCATCTACCGGCGCTGGGCCGGCAAGGAGGAGCTCTTCGTCGACGTGCTGCGCGCCATCGAGCCCCCGGAACCGGAGGTCTCCGGCACCGGCGGCCTGCGCGACCTGCGCGTCCTGCTGGAGTCGATGCGCACGCGCGGTCTCGCCCAGCGCTCCTCGGTCCTGCTGCACAACGTGTTCGCGCAGATGAAGAGCCATCCCAAGCTCTGGCACGAGTACCAGTGCACCGTGATAGCCCCCCGCCGGCTCGCCATGGTCGCCGCCGTCCGGCGCGCCGTCGAGGCGGGCGAGCTGCGCGACGACACGGACGTGGAGCTGATGGACGACCTGTTCCTCGGCCCCATGCTCGTACGCACCATCCACCGGCCCGACGCGCCGCTGCCCGACGATCTCGCCGACCGCATCATCACGCTGGCGATCGAAGGCCTCGCACCCCGGCGGGCCGCCGCCGCCCCGGAGAGGGAAGCCGCAGGCCGGGGCTGACGCGCCGGGCACGCGCGAGTGTGCGCGTTCCGTCACAGACCCCCGCGTTTCCCCCTGCCACCGGAACTGCCGGAGCCGCCCGCCACGTCCTCGTGGCAGTACGGCCGCCCCGGGCGGCATGAAAGGCATCGCGCATCCCCTAGGGTCGGGGGCGCGGCGATGTGTACGGCAAGGCAGTGAGGACAGCGCGATGGTGCAGGCGTACAGGGCGGACACCGGGAACGGCGTGGGGCCGCAGCGCTCCGGCTCCCGCTTCCGGGACCTGCGCGACAGATTCACCCGGCTCCTGAGGGACCCGGGCACCTGGCGGCGCGGCATCCTCCTGGCCTGCTGGTCCGTCCTGCTGACCCTCGTGATGGCCTTCCACGCCCAGATCCCGAACACCATCGGCAACCTGGGCAGCCTCACCGAGACATTCCTGCCCTGGTTCGGCCTGCTCGTCCCGGTGCTGCTCGTCCTGGGCCTGGTGCGCCGCTCGGGGACCGCCCTGGTGGCGCTGCTGCTGCCGGTGGTGGTCTGGCTCAACATGTTCGGCGGCCTGTTCACCGACAAGTCGGGCAGCGGCGGCGATCTCACGGTCGCCACCCACAACGTCAACGCGGACAACCCGGACCCCGCCGCCACCGCCGACCAGGTCGCGGGCTCCGGCGCGGACGTCGTCGCCCTCCAGGAGCTGCCCGCCGGCAAGGTGGCGGCGTACGAGAAGGCGCTCGCCGGCCGTTTCCGCTACCACTCCGTCCAGGGCACCGTCGGCCTGTGGAGCAAGTACCCGCTGAGCGACACCCGGCCGGTGGACCTCAAGATGGGCTGGGTCCGCGCCATGCGCACCACCGTCGCGACACCGAAGGGCCCCCTCGCGGTCTACGTGGCGCACCTGCCGTCCGTACGGGTCAAGCTGCACGCCGGCTTCACCGCCAACCAGCGCGACCAGAGCGCCGACGCGCTCGGCAAGGCCATCTCCCACGAGCCGCTCGCCCGCGTCGCCCTGCTCGGCGACCTCAACGGGACGATGAACGACCGCGCGCTCAAGGGGGTCACCTCCCAGATGCGCTCCACCCAGGGCGCCGCCGGCGACGGCTTCGGATTCAGCTGGCCCGCGAAGTTCCCGATGGCCCGCATCGACCAGATCATGGTCAAGGGCGTCGAACCGATGTCGTCCTGGACGCTCCCCGCCACCGGCAGCGACCACCTCCCGATCGCCGCCCGCGTCGCACTCTGACGCGACGAGCCGTTTACCGGAGCGAGCCCATCCTCTGAGAGACTTTGTTTCGTACGGGAACAAGGTCGCCGGCGATGAAGCCGGTCCGCCGCCGTGCGCACCGCCCACCCGGCGGACCGCGCGGGCGCGCGTACGACCACGTGCCCTCCCGCCCCTCCGCACCCGCGGGCCCCGACCGGGCCCCGCCGGGCCGCGGCCGGGGGCCCTGAAGCGGAAAGGTCTCTCCTCATGCCCCTGGCCCTGCTCGCGCTGGCTGTGAGCGCCTTCGGCATCGGCACCACCGAGTTCGTGATGATGGGCCTGCTGCCCAACGTCGCGGACGACCTCGGCACCTCCGTCCCCACCGCCGGCTACCTGGTGTCGGCGTACGCGATCGGGGTGGTCCTCGGCGCCCCGCTGCTCACCGCCCTCGGTTCCCGCGTCCCGCGCAAGCGGATGCTCCTGCTGCTGATGGCCCTGTTCACCGTCGGCAACCTCGCCTCCGCGCTCGCCCCCGGCTTCGGCTGGCTGCTCGCGGGCCGCCTGCTGGCCGGGCTGCCGCACGGGGCGTTCTTCGGCGTCGGGGCCGTCGTCGCCTCCCGGCTCGTGCCCGAGGGGCGCCGGGCACGGGCCGTCGCCACGATGTTCCTCGGCCTGACCGTCGCCAACATCGTCGGCGTACCGGCGGCCACCCTGCTCGGCCAGCACCTCGGCTGGCGGGCCACCTTCCTGGTCGTCGCGGCCATCGGCGTCTGCGCGATGGCGGCCCTCGCCCGCCTCGTCCCGCAGATCCCCGTCGAGGCCCGGCAGGACGTCCGCCACGAGGTCCGCGCGATGGGCAACCGGCAGGTCCTGCTCGGCCTCCTCACCGCCGTCTTCGGCTTCGCCGGCGTGTTCGCCGTCTACTCCTACCTCTCGGCGATGACCACGAAGGCCATGGGCTTCGGTGAGTCCGCGGTGACCCCGGTCCTGGCGCTCTTCGGTATCGGCATGACCCTGGGCGCGCTCGCCGCGGGCCCGCTCACGGACCGCGCCCTGCGCCCGACGCTCTACGGGTCACTGGGCGCCCTCGCCGTCGTCCTGGCCGTCTTCCCGCTGGCCGCGCACGTGAAGTGGGCGGCGCTGGTGATGGTGGTGCTGCTGGGCGCGGTGGGCTTTATGACCACCACGCCGCTCCAGATGCTCGTGATGAACAAGGCGAAGGACGCCCCGACCCTGGCCTCCGCCTCCAACCACTCCGCGTTCAACCTGGCCAACGCGGGCGGCGCGTGGCTCGGCGGCACGGCCATCGCGGCAGGCTGGGGCTGGACGTCCCCGGCCGTCGTCGGCGCGGCCCTGGCGGTGGCGGGCCTGGCCATCGCGGTGACGGCGGGCGCACTGGACCGCGAGAGCGGCACATCGAAGGTGGTGGCGAGCCAGAACCAAGCCCGTCCGGCGCTTGAGGACAGAACGCCGGCCACGACGGACCGCACCTCTTGACCGGAGCCGGGCCAAAACCAAGCCCGTCCGGCGCTTGAGGACAAGACCTCGGCCGGCTCGGGCCGCAGTTTTTGACCGGAGCCCGGCCACATCCAGCCCGTCCGGCGCTTGAGGACAACCCCTCGGCCGGCTCGGGCCGCAGTTCCTGACCGGAGCCCGGCCAAAACCAAGCCCGTCCGGCGCTTGAGGACAAACCCCCAGCCCCGGACGGGCTCGCGTATCAGGGACCCGCCGGCTTCAGCCGGCCTCGCGCCAACGATTCGTGATCGGCAGCCGCCGGTCCTTCCCGAACCCCTTCGGCGAGATCTTCGTCCCCGGCGGATACTGCCGCCGCTTGTACTCCGCCGTATCCACCATCCGCAGCGTCTTCGCCACCAGCGCCCGGTCGAACCCGGCCGCGACGATCGCTTCGAGCCCCTGGTCCCGGTCGACGTACATCTCCAGGATGCGGTCGAGCACGTCGTAGTCCGGCAGCGAGTCCGTGTCCACCTGGCCCGGCCGCAGCTCCGCGCTCGGCGGCTTCGTGATGGACGCCTCCGGGATCGGCGGGGTCTGCCCCCGCTCCTCGGCGGCCCGGTTGCGCCACTTGGCCAGCCGGAAGACGGACGTCTTGTACACGTCCTTGATCGGCCCGTACGCACCGACGGAGTCCCCGTACAGCGTCGAGTAGCCGACCGCCAGTTCCGACTTGTTGCCCGGGGCCAGGACGATCTGGCCCTCCTGGTTGGAGATGGCCATCAGCATCGTGCCGCGCAGCCGCGACTGGAGGTTCTCCTCGGCCAGCCCGGTGAGCCCCAGCGACCCCATGTACGCGTCGAACATCGGCTCGATCGGGACGGTCCGGAAGTTCAGCCCGGTGCGCCGGGCCAGCTCGGCCGCGTCGCCCTTGGAGTGGTCCGAGGAGTACTTGGACGGCATCGAGACCCCGTACACCTGCTGCGCACCCAGCGCGTCGCAGGCGATGGCGGCGACCAGCGCCGAGTCGATGCCGCCGGAGAGCCCGATGAGCACGCTGGTGAAGCCGTTCTTCGCGGCGTAGGCCCGCAGCCCCACCACGAGGGCCGTGTACAGCTCCTCGTCGTCGTCCAGCCGGTCCGCGTAACCCCCGGCGAGCTCCGCCTCGTACGCCGGCAGCGGCTCCTCGGAGAGGACCACATGGTCGATCCGCAGACCGTCGTCGACCACGCCGGACGGCGCCTCGGCCGGGGCGGCGGGCAGCTCCAGATCCAGGATCACGCTGCCCTCGGCGAACTGCGGGGCGCGGGCGATGACCTCGCCCTCCCGGTCGACGACGATCGAGTCGCCGTCGAAGACCAGCTCGTCCTGGCCGCCGATCATCGCGAGGTAGGCGGTCGTGCAGCCGGCCTCACGGGCACGCTTGCGGACCAGTTCCAGCCGGGTGTCGTCCTTGTCCCGCTCGTACGGCGAGGCGTTGACCGACAGCAGCAGCCCGGCCCCGGCGGCGCGCGCGGCCGGGACACGGCCGCCGTCCTGCCAGAGGTCCTCGCAGATCGCGAGCGCCACATCGATGCCGTGCACGCGGACGACGGGCATCGAGTCGCCCGGCACGAAGTAGCGGAACTCGTCGAAGACGCCGTAGTTGGGCAGGTGGTGCTTGGCGAAGTTCAGCGCGATCCCGCCGCGGTGCAGCACCGCGGCCGCGTTGCGCGGCGAGCCGGCCGGCTGGCCGTAGCGCTCCGCGGCGAACTCCGAGCGGTCGAGGTAGCCGACGAGAACGGGGATCTCCCCGAAGCCCTCCGCGTCGAGCCGGGCCGCGAGCGCGCGCAGCGCGTCGCGCGAGGCCTCGACGAAGGACGACCGCAGGGCCAGGTCCTCGACGGGGTAGCCGGTCAGCACCATCTCGGGGAACGCCACGAAGTGGGCGCCCTGTTCGGCGGAGTGCCGGGTCCAGTGGACGATCGCCTCGGTGTTGCCGGCGAGGTCGCCGACGGTCGAGTCGATCTGATTCAGTGCGAGGCGTAGTTGAGGCACGCGCCCCACTCTAATCGTCTGACTGACGCGATGTCCCGGCGGGCCGTGCGAAAGAACGATTCCCCGCAGCCGGTCAGCCGGTGGCGGTCCGCGAGTAGACCTTCTCCGCCCAGTCGGCGATCTGGTCGTCGGAGAGGTGCCGGGCGAGGTCGGCCTCGCTGATCATGCCGACCAGCTTCTTGTCCTCGACGACCGGGAGCCGGCGGATCTGGTGGCTCTGCATCTCCTCCAGCACCGCCTCCACATCCGCGTCCGCGTCGATCCAGCGGGGCGTGCCCTGGGCGAGGTCGCCCGCCGTGACCTTGGCCGGGTCCCGGCCCTCCGCCACGCAGCCGACCACGATGTCGCGGTCGGTGAGGATGCCGATCATCCGGTCGTCCTCGCCACTGGCCGAGATGGGCAGCGCGCCGACGTGGTGCTCGCGCATCAGCTGGGCGGCGCGGTCGAGGGTCTCGTGCGCCGGAATCCAGGTGGCGCCGGTGTGCATGATGTCCTTGGCGGTGGTCATGGGGGATTCCTCCTGCGTACCGAGGGGCGGCCGTACGTACATCCCCGAGCGAACCCATCGTCATGGGCCCGTTCGGGGGACGCGACCGCTATAGCCCATTCGGGTGCATTTACGGTACGAGGGAACTTTTCGGGCACCTCGCTCGGAGGGCCCGGATCACGAGCCGTCGAGCCCGCCCGTGCAGGCGGCGCCCGGCTCGGGCGTCTGCGGCCCCTGCACGTAATGGGCGAAGAACTGCGCCACTCGCGGGTCGTCCGCGCTGTCCACGGTGACCTGCTTGCCCCAGGCGGTCAGCATGATCGCCCCGGCCTGGTCCTTGTAGGGGCTCATCAGCGAGTACGGCGTCTTCGAGACCCGGTCGGCGAGCTTGTCGACATCGGCGGCGGGCGCCTTGTCGGTGTACGTCACCCAGACCGAACCGTGCTCCAGGGCGTGCACGGCGTTCACGTCGGGGACGGCCTTCTTGTAGACCTCGCCGTCGCAGTTCATCCAGACCGGGCTGTGGTCACCGCCGACCGGGGGCTTCATCGGGTAGTCGACGTTCTCGGTGACATGGTTGCGGGTCAGCTTCTTCGCGTCCCAGGACTTCTCGCCCTCGATGGGCCCGGTGGCGAGATCCTTGTCCGTCTCGCCGGCGGACGGGGTCCCGCCCTTCCCGTCGTCGGTCATCGAACTGTTCGAGGACGTGTCGTCCGACTTGTTGAGGATCGTGTACGAACCGAAGGTGACGAGCCCGGCGACGACGACGGCGCTCAGGCTCACGGCCAGCACCCGGTTGCGGCGGTCCCGCGCGCGGTCGGCGTTGCGCATCTGCTCTATGCGGGTCCTGCGGTCGTAACTCATGTCGTGGGTCCTTCGGGGAAGGGGCGATGAGGGGGCGGGCCGGGCGGGGCGAACCGGGGCGTGCGGGCCGGTGACGAGGCGGTGGGGGCCCGTGCGCACCACGGGCGCCGATCGTAGTGGGTGGCCGCGTGCTCCATGTCACGTCGGGTGCGTAATCTGGGGGAAATCCGGGGTCGTGATACTGGAGTCTCTCCCCAGCCCCGGGAGGTGGAGCACGGACCGTCTGAACTGCAAGGATGTGGCTATGGACAAGCAGCAGGAATTCGTCCTCAGGACCCTTGAGGAGCGCGACATCCGGTTCGTACGGCTGTGGTTCACCGATGTGCTCGGTTACCTCAAGTCCGTGGCCGTCGCCCCCGCGGAGCTTGAGCAGGCGTTCGACGAGGGCATCGGCTTCGACGGCTCCGCGATCGAGGGCTTCGCCCGCGTGTACGAGTCGGACATGATCGCCAAGCCGGACCCGGGGACGTTCCAGATCCTGCCGTGGCGCGCGGAGGCACCGGGCACGGCCCGGATGTTCTGCGACATCCTGATGCCGGACGGCTCGCCCTCCTTCGCCGACCCGCGCTTCGTGCTCAAGCGGATCCTGGCCAAGACCTCGGACCTGGGCTTCACCTTCTACACCCACCCCGAGATCGAGTTCTTCCTGCTGAAGGACAAGCCGGTCGACGGCACCCGGCCCACCCCGGCCGACAGCTCCGGCTACTTCGACCACACCCCGCAGAACGTCGGCATGGACTTCCGCCGCCAGGCGATCACCATGCTCGAATCCATGGGCATCTCGGTCGAGTTCAGCCACCACGAGGGCGCGCCCGGCCAGCAGGAGATCGACCTGCGGTACGCGGACGCGCTCTCCACCGCCGACAACATCATGACCTTCCGCCTGGTCATGAAGCAGGTCGCGCTGGAGCAGGGCGTGCAGGCGACGTTCATGCCGAAGCCGTTCTCGGAGTACCCCGGCTCGGGCATGCACACCCACCTCTCCCTCTTCGAGGGCGACCGCAACGCCTTCTACGAGTCCGGCGCGGAGTACCAGCTCTCCAAGGTCGGCCGCTCCTTCATCGCGGGCCTCCTCCGCCACGCCGCGGAGATCTCCGCCGTCACCAACCAGTGGGTCAACTCCTACAAGCGCATCTGGGGCGGCTCCTCCCGCGCCGCGGGCGCCGGCGGCGAGGCCCCCTCGTACATCTGCTGGGGCCACAACAACCGCTCCGCCCTGATCCGCGTCCCGATGTACAAGCCCGGCAAGACCGGCTCCGCCCGCGTCGAGGTCCGCTCCATCGACTCCGGCGCCAACCCCTACCTCACCTACGCGGTCCTCCTCGCCGCCGGCCTCAAGGGCATCGAGGAGGGCTACGAACTCCCGGCCGGCGCCGACGACGACGTCTGGGCCCTCTCCGACGCGGAACGCCGCGCGATGGGAATCGAACCCCTCCCGCAGAACCTGGGCGAGGCGATCTCCCTGATGGAAAAGAGCGAACTGGTCGCGGAAACCCTGGGCGAGCACGTCTTCGACTTCTTCCTCCGCAACAAGAAGCGTGAGTGGGAGGAGTACCGCAGCGAGGTCACGGCGTTCGAACTGAAGGCGCTGCTGCCGGTGTTGTAGGGGCGGGTCGGCGGTGGTGGGGAGCTTTTACGTGCCTTCGGCGCCGACGGTCTTCCCACCGTCGGCACCGAAGCCGTCGGCCTGGCGCGCGCCTCGGGGTCCGGATATGTCGCCCGTAGACTCCGTGCCCTGCATGCGACGGGGCGTGGTCATGGCGCAGACCGAGGGTGCGCAGTTGTTCCGGGAGAGCTGGATCGCCGGTGTGCGGCGGCGCTTTCCCGGGGAGCCGAAGGCCGGGTACGTCACGCCGTGGGAGGACACTCCGCAGTGGGAGCGGGAGGCGGCCGGGGCGGTGTACGCGCAGGTGCGGCAGTTCGTCGAGGTGAGCGGCGGGCACGTGGCGCGGCTTTCCCGGGAGCAGAAGGGGCGGTTCGTCGCCCTGTGCTGGACGGCGCAGATGTACAGGCACTTCGAGGAGCCGAAGCCCGGGTACGTCGCGGACTGGGACGCGTTGCCGGCGTGGCAGCGGGAGACCGATGCCGACATCTTCGAAGCGATCGAAGCCGGGCGGTTCGAGGCGTAGCAGCGGCCTTTGCCGGGCGGACCCGTACTTCCACGGAGGTGTCCCGCCCCCGGCCTTGATCGAGGCCCGCCAAGAGCCTTTGATGGTCGTTCAGTTGGGCGGAACGACCCCGGGGGATCCAGTGAGTACACCCGAAGCGTGGGAGCTCGGCGCGACCGTCGACGGGCGGTACCGGGTGCTCGGGGAGCTGGGGCGGGGCGGTATGGGGGTCGTCCACCGGGTCCGGCACCTTGCGTGGGGCATCGACATGGCGGTGAAGAGTCCGCGGTCCGAGGTCGTCCGGGACCAGGGGGACGAGGAGCTGTTCGTCCGGGAGGCCGAGACCTGGGTGGGTCTCGGGCTCCACCCGAACGTCTGCGCCTGCCACTACGTGCGGCTGATCGACGGCGTGCCCCGGGTGTTCGCGGAGTACGTCGACGGGGGCAGCCTCGCCGCATGGATACGCGACGGCCGCCTCTACGCCGGAGGCACCGACGTGGCCCTCGGCCGGGTGCTCGACATCGCGGTGCAGATGGCCCGGGGCCTCGACCACGCCCACCGCGCGGGCCTGGTCCACCAGGACGTGAAGCCGGCCAACGTCCTGCTCGACCGGGCCGGCACCGCGAAGATCACCGATTTCGGTCTCGCCCGGTCCAAGCACGCCGTTCCCACGGGAGGCAGACCCGTGCTCGGCTGGGAGCCCGAGGGCAGCGTCCTGGTCCCGACCGGCGGAATGACCCTCGCGTACGCCTCCCCGGAACAGCTCTCCGGCCGGGCGGTGGGGCGGCGCAGCGATGTCCACAGTTTCGGGGTCTCGGTCCTCGAAATGGTCACCGGCGGTGTGCGCTGGCAGTTCGGCTCGGTCGCGGGCTTCGCCCTGGACGACTTCCTGGCCGACGCCTCGAATCCGGTCGCCGCTCCGCCGGAACTCGCCCATCTCCTCCGGCGCTGCCTGCGCCCGCACGCCTCGGGACGGCCGCCGTCCATGGCGGACATCGCGGATGTGCTCACCGACATCTACGAGACGCGGACCGGCTCCCCGTACCCGCGGTCCGTGCCCGAGGCGGCGGAGCTGCGGGCCGACGAGCTGAACAACCGCGCGCTGTCCCTGCTCGACCTGGGCCGCGAGGACGAGGCGGCCGGGGCGTTCGCGGCCGCCCTGGACGCCGACCCCCGGCATGTGCCCGCCCTCTACAACGACGAACTGCTGCGCTGGCGGCGCGGACGGCGCACCGACGAGGGCGTGCTCACCCGCATCGAACGCGTCCGGCAGGACGCCGAAGACCCCGCGGAGGCCCGCCGGCTCCTCGCCCAGGTCCAGTTGGAGCGCGGCGCCCTGCCCGAAGCCCGCGCGCTGCTGGAGGAGCTGGTCCGGGAGCGGCCGGACGACCGGGAGGCCGCGTCCGCGCTCGACGCCGCCCGGTCCGGGGCCGTCGCGCACGCCGGGCCGGCCGAGGTCCGGCACCTGCCTGTGCCGGTCCGCCTGCGGGACACCCTGGCGGGCCTGCCCCCGAAGAAGTGGAGGCAGGAGTCACTGCCCACGGCACTCGCCAACGACGCCCGGCTCGCCCTCACCGGCTGCCCGGACGGTGCGCTGCGGCTCTGGGACGTACGGAACGGACGGTGCGTGAAGACGCTCAGGGGGCACCACCGTGAGGTGGAGGCCGTCGATCTCACCCCGGACGGCCGGCACGCCCTGTCGCAGGGGGCCGACGGGGTGGTCCGCTACTGGAACCTGTCCAGGGGCTTCCTGGCCCGCCCGGTCACCGGGAACCCGCTGCACCAGGGTGAACCGAGGCCCCTGGACACGGCGCGGCCCCCACGGGTGCCGCGGGAGCCGGAGCGGCACTCCGTCCGCCTCACCCCGGACGGGCGCACCGCCGTGGCCGTCGACCGGCACGGCACGGTCCGGGTGTGGGACACGCGCGGCGGCGGGTTGCGGGCGACCCTTCCCGGACATCTGGACGGCGGGGGAGTGGCGGTGACCCCGGACGGGAACCGGGTGATCACCACCCTCTGGGAGAAGGACGCCGTCTCCGTACCCGAGGAGCGCAGAGACTTCGCCGCCCTCGTCCGGGACGTGCCCTCGGGCAGGCGGCTGCACGCGCTGACCGGGCACAGAACCATGCCGGGGGTGCTGTGCGTGTCGGCCGACGGCCGGCAGGCCGTGACGAGCACCTTCGACACGCTGATGCTGTGGGACCTGGACACCGGACGCCGTCTGCGTACGTTCACCGGAGCTCCGGGGACCACCGTCGCCGTCCTCTCGCCGGACGGCCGGCTCCTGGCCTCGTCCGGACACGCGTACACCGGTGTCCGGCTGTGGGAGACGGAGACGGGCCGCTGTCTGCGTACCTATCGGGGATACGAACGCGAGGTCGGCGCGGTCGCGTTCATCGACGGCGGCCGGACCCTGGTGTCGGCCTCGGCCGACCGGACGGTCCGCACCTGGTCACTGCCGGGGGGTTACGTCAGCCCGCCCCGGCTGAGCGAGCCGCGCCGGCACGCGGAGGTGAGCCGGCTCGGGACCCGGGTGGACACCCTGCTGACGGAGGCGGAGGAGGCGCGGGCGGCCGGCCGGTACGACCTCGCCCTCGCCCATCTCGAAGCGGCGCGGGCGACGACGGGGTACGAGCGGGCGCCCCGGGTGATGGCCGCCTGGGGGGAGCTCGCCCGGCGCACCCGCCGCACCCGGCTGCGGGGGGCCTGGCCCGTACGGGAGTTCACCCATCCCGGCGCGAAGAGCGGGTCCGTGGCCCTGTCCGCCGACGGACGGCTGGCCGCCACCGGCAGCTGGGACGAGACGGCGCGGCTGTGGGACGTCGAAACCGGTTCTCTGACAAGGGAGTTCACCGGCCACACGCGCCATGTGCTGGACGTCCGTCTCAGCGACGACCGCAGCCGGCTGCTGACCGCCGACAGCGCGGGGGCGGTGCGCCTGTGGCGGACGGATACGGGGGAGTGCCTGCGCACGCTCACGTTCGGCGAGCGTGTTCCGTTCGGCGTGGAACGGCCCGTCTCCGTCTGCTTTCTGCCCGGCAGCCACCGCGCGCTCATCGGCACGACGAGCGCCGTGCTGTGGTGGAATCCGCACGACGACCGGATCGAGCGGACGATGGAGACGCCGGGAGACCGGCACGGGCAGAAGATCGTCGCCGCCGCACCCGACGGCCGCACCCTCGCGGTCGCCGGCCGGGCCGGGACCGACCTGCTCGCCACCGACGGCACCGTCCTGCACCGACTGACCGATCCACGGGCCCACCGGTCCGTCCAGCACTGGCAGCCGGCTCAACTGTGCTTCGCGCAAGGGGGACGGCGCCTGCTTGTCGCAGGGGGCATGGGCGTGGACGTCGACACCGTGCGGGTCTGGGACGTCGCCACCGGAACGGCGGTCCGGGAGTTCGGCGGGCCCAACGCCTGCCGGCACCTCGCCGTCACCGACGACGGCGACTTCGCCCTCTCCGGGGGCTTCGCCTCGCAGGCGCTGGCCTGGGACGTGCCGACCGGCCGCCGGCTGCGGGCCTTCGACGCCCACGCCGGGACCTCAACCGTGGCGGGCCTGGCGATGACCCCGGACGCCCGGCTCGCGGTGGTCCGCAGCATGGACGGTGTCCTGCGGGTGTGGCAGCTGGACTGGGAGCTGGAGGCCCCGGACGCCCCGGCCGACTCGCCACCCGGCCGGTAAGGTCCTGCCCCATGACCGGCCGACGAGCGACAACCACCCTGTGGCGCCCCACGGGCCCCGAGGAACTGGCCCTGGTGCGCGAGCTGAACTGGCGCGCCTGGCCCCCTCGCCTCCCCGAGCAGCCGATCTTCTACCCGGTCCTCAACGAGGACTACGCGATCCGCATCGCGAGGGACTGGAACGTCAAGCACAGCGGCGTCGGTTACGTGACCCGCTTCGAGGTCGAGACGGAGTTCCTGAGCCGGTACCCCGTGCAGCAGGCCGGTGGGCGGACGATCCTCGAACTGTGGGTGCCCGCAGAGGAGTTGGACGAGTTCAACGCGCACATCGTGGGCGAGATCCAGGTCGTTCACGAGTTCCGCTGAGGGTCTCCTTGCCCGACAATGGGCGGAACCAGGGGGAACGGGGAGGCACATCATGTATGCGGTTCTCATTGTGTTCGGGCTGCTCCTGAGCACCGTCGTCTTTCTCATCGTGAAGGTGACGGTGCGGCAGCGGCGGCGGACGCACAACTTCGACGGCCAGGAGATCGAGCGCCACCACAGCGCGGAGATACGCAACATCCGTGCCGCCAACACCTCGGTCGCCGTCCACAACAACTTCGTCAACGGCGGCAACGACTACCGGCCCGGGAGACGCTGAGATCTGAGGTAGTCTTTCGCTTCCCCGCACGGGGACATGACCAAGGAGGTGGGACCCATTACCGCTGTTTCGACCCGGGTGCTCCCCTCCCGTGAACGCGTGGCCGACCGGACCTGAACCGGCCGCGGAGCACCCCTCGGCGTTTCTCCGAAAGGCTCCGCACCCCATGCCGGTCCCGTTGTCACCGTCTGCCCTCTCCTCCCTCGTCGCCACCCTCCGCTCCGCCGGCTGTGTCTTCGCCGAGGACGAGGCCGCGCTCATCGCCGCCACCGCCGACCACCCCGGCGACGTCACCGCCATGGCGGAGCGGCGCGCCGCCGGGCATCCGCTCGAACACGTCCTCGGCTGGGCCGAGTTCAACGGACTGCGGATCGCCGTGGACCCCGGCGTCTTCGTCCCCCGCCGCCGCACCGAGTTCCTGATCGACCGGGCCGTCGCCCTCGCCCCGGACCCGGCCGTCGTCGTCGACCTGTGCTGCGGCTCGGGCGCACTCGGCGCCGCGCTCGCCGCGGCGCTGGAGCGCGTCGAACTCCACGCCGCCGATGTCGAGCCCGCCGCCGTCCGCTGCGCCCGGCGCAACATCGGGGAGCGGGGGCACGTCTACGAGGGCGACCTCTTCGCACCGCTGCCCGGCACCCTGCGCGGGCGCGTCGACGTGCTGCTCGCCAACGTGCCGTACGTACCGAGCGAGGACGTCGCCCTGCTGCCCGCCGAGGCCCGCGTCCACGAACCGCTCGTCGCGCTCGACGGCGGCGGCGACGGCCTCGACGTCCTGCGCCGGGTCGCCGCGGAGGCGCCCCGCTGGCTGGCCCCCGGCGGCAGCCTCCTCGTCGAGACGAGCGAGCGGCAGGCGCAGACCGCGGCGGGGGTCCTCGCGGCCGGCGGGCTGGTGCCGCGCGTCCACTCCTGCGAGGAGCGGTACGCGACCGTCGTCACCGGGACCCGGGCGGCAAAACCGGCGCGCTGACGTGCCGGGCTCAGGCCCCGTCGCGCCGGGCGCGGAGGCGGCGCGCGATGTCGATGTCCGTCCGCAGCGCGCTGAAGCGGGGCTCGTCACGGCTCGCGTCGAGCACGACCACGTGCAGCCGGTCACCGGCCCGGGGCGGTGCCGTGTCCTCGTCCCACCAGGAGGGGTGCTTGACCTGGTCGATGAAGCCCGTGCCGCCACCATCGGCGTCGACCTGCGAGCCGACCGAGGCGACGCGGATCACCGTCACGTCGAGTTCCTGGTGGTCGCGGAACATGGGCGGGCCTCCTGCCGGGCGAACGCGTACCGGTCCGGTGAAGCCACTGTCCCAGACGGCGGCCTCCGGTCCAATCTCCGGGGCAGGCCATAAACTCGGGAGGCTGGGAGCTGATCGGGCGGCGGGCGGGAGAGCGCGGGATGACCATGGTGCCGGGGCGCAGGAGCAGTACGTTCACCCGACTGCTGCGGCACGGATTCACCGACCCGTCCGCCGCCGAGCGCCTGCTCGACCTGCCGGACTTCTCCTCCGTACGGTCCGACTCCGTGCTCCTCGACGCGCTCGGGGCCACCGCCGACCCCGATCTCGCGCTGCGCGGCCTGGTCCGGCTGGTCGAGGCGGAGGAGGCGGGGGAGCGGCAGATCCTGCTGGACACCCTCGTCACCGCCAAGCCCCTGCGGGACCGGCTGCTCGGGGTGCTCGGGGCGTCCGAGGCGCTCGGCGACCACCTGGCCCGCCACCCCCGCGACTGGCAGGCCCTCGTCACGTACGAGGCCGCCGACCTGCACCCCGGGGTCGCCGAGTTCGAGCAGGAGCTGGCCGGGGCGGACGACCCGGACACCCTGCGCGTCGGCTACCGGCGGTGTCTGCTGTCCATCGCGGCCCGGGACGTCTGCGGGACCACCGACGTCGCGGAGACCGCCGCCGAGCTGGCCGACCTCGCCACCGCGACCCTGCGGGCCGCCCTCCGCATCGCCTCGGCCGCCGCGCCCGACGACGCCGCGCAGTGCCGGCTCGCCGTCATCGCGATGGGCAAGTGCGGCGGCCACGAGCTGAACTACGTCTCCGACGTCGACGTCATCTTCGTCGCGGAAGCGGCCGACGGCGCCGAGGAGAGCAAGGCCATGCAGGCCGCCACCCGGCTCGCCTCGCACCTCATGCGGATCTGCTCCGACACCACCGTCGAGGGCACCATCTGGCCCGTCGACGCCAACCTCCGCCCCGAGGGCCGCAACGGGCCTCTCGTGCGCACACTCTCCTCGCACCTCGCGTACTACCAGCGCTGGGCCAAGACCTGGGAGTTCCAGGCGCTGCTGAAGGCCCGGCCGGTGGCCGGGGACCGCGCGCTCGGCGAGGAGTACGTGGAGGCCGTGTCGCCGCTCGTCTGGCAGGCCGCCGACCGGGAGAACTTCGTCCCCGACGTCCAGAAGATGCGCCGCCGCGTCGTCGACACCATCCCCGCCGACCGCGTCGACCGCGAACTGAAGCTCGGCCCCGGCGGACTGCGCGACGTCGAGTTCGCCGTGCAGCTCCTCCAGCTCGTGCACGGCCGCAGCGACCCCGCCCTGCGCAGCGGATCGACCCTGGAGGCGCTGGGGGCGCTCGCCGAGGGCGGATACGTGGGACGTGTCGACGCCGTCCAGCTCGACGACGCCTACCGCTTCCTGCGCGCCATGGAGCACCGCATCCAGCTCTACCGGCTGCGCCGCACCCACCTCGTCCCCGACGAGGAGCCCGACCTGCGCCGCCTCGGCCGCTCCCTGGGCCTGCGCACCGACCCCATCGCCGAGCTCAACCAGGCCTGGCGGCGGCACGCCTCCGTGGTGCGGCGGCTGCACGAGAAGCTGTTCTACCGGCCGCTGCTCGACGCCGTCGCGCAGCTCGCGCCCGGCGAGTCCCGGCTGAGCACCAAGGCCGCCACCGCCCGGCTCGTCGCCCTCGGCTACGAGGACCCGGCAGCGGCTCTGCGCCACCTGGAGGCCCTGTCCTCCGGGGTCTCCCGCAAGGCCGCCATCCAGCGCACCCTGCTGCCCGTGCTGCTCGGCTGGTTCGCGGACTCCGCCGACCCGGACGCCGGGCTCCTCGGCTTCCGCAAGGTGTCCGACGCGCTGGGCAAGACCCCGTGGTACCTGCGGCTCCTGCGCGACGAGGGCGCCGCGGCCGAGAACCTCGCCCGGGTCCTGTCGGCCGGCCGGCTCGCCCCCGACCTGCTGCTGCGTGCCCCCGAGGCCGTCGCGATCCTCGGCGATCCGCAGGGCCTCGTCCCGCGCAGCCGGGAACACCTGGAGCAGGAGGTGCTGGCCGCCGTCGGGCGAGCGGACGACGCGGAGACGGCCGTCGCGGTGGTGCGCGGGGTGCGCAGGCGCGAGCTGTTCCGCACGACGGCCGCCGACCTCATCGGCTCGTACGGTACGGAGGACAGCCCGGCCGAGTCCGATCCGGGCGCCCTCGTCGACCGGGTCGGCAGCGCCGTCACCGACCTGAACGCCGTCACCATCGCCGGTGCGCTGCGGGCCGCCGTCCGCGCGGAGTGGGGCGACACCCTGCCCACCCGGTTCGCGGTCATCGGCATGGGCCGGTTCGGCGGGCACGAGCTGGGATACGGCTCCGACGCGGACGTCCTCTTCGTCCACGAGCCGCGCGAGGGCGTCGACGAGCAGGAGGCGAGCCGGGCCGCGAGCCGGGTGGTCTCCGAGATGCGGCGGCTCCTCCAGCTGCCCACCGCGGACCCGCCGCTCCTCATCGACCCCGACCTGCGGCCCGAGGGCAAGAACGGGCCCCTCGTCCGCACCCTGAAGTCGTACGACGCGTACTACCGGCGCTGGTCCCTGGGCTGGGAGAGCCAGGCCCTGCTGCGGGCCGAGCCGATGGCGGGGGACATGGACCTGGGCGCGGAGTTCACCGCGCTGATCGACCCGCTGCGGTATCCGCAGGACGGGCTGGGGGATGACGCGGTCCGCGAGATCCGGCGGCTCAAGGCCCGGATGGAGTCCGAGCGGCTGCCGCGCGGCGCGGACCCGACGCTCCACACGAAGCTGGGGCGCGGCGGGCTGAGCGACGTCGAGTGGACGGTCCAGCTGATGCAGATGCAGCACGGCCGCGCCGTACCGGGCCTGCGCACCACGCGCACCCGCGCGGCGCTGGCCGCGGCGTGCGCGGCGGGCCTCATCCCCGAGGACGACGCCCAGACCCTGGACGAGGCGTGGGTCCTGGCGACCCGCGTCCGCAACGCGGTGATGCTCGTACGGGGGCGGCCGGGCGACACGTTCCCCTCGGTCCCGCGCGAGCTGACCGCGGTGGGGCGGTACCTGGGGTACGAGGAGGGGCATGTGGGAGACATGCTGGACGACTACCGCCGGGTGACGCGGCGGGCGCGGGGTGTTGTGGAGGAACGGTTCTACGGGGGCTGAGCGGGGGCCCTCCGGGGGTTCGTGGGGCGCTGCCCCACACCCCGCTCCTCAATCGCCGGAGGGGCTTGAATGGGCCGCCGCCAAAATCCAGCCCCTCCGGCGATTGAGGAGCGGGGTCCGGGGCGGAGCCCCGGGGGTCAGTGGCGGGTTGCCGCAGGCTCGCGGCGTGGCTGCGCCGACAGCGCGCTGAGGCGGGGCCGCCTCCCCGCCTTCGGCGGGATCCACCTCGGCAGCCGGTGCGGCAGCGACCCGTACCAGGCGTACGACACCGCGTAGCCGAACGCCAGGCAGGCCATGCCCCCCACCGCGTCCAGCCAGAAGTGGTTCGCCGTCGAGACGATGACCATCAGGGTGACCGTGGGGTACAGCAGCCCCAGGATGCGGGCCCAGGGGGCCGAGGCCAGGGCGAAGATGGTGAGGCCGCACCACAGCGACCAGCCGATGTGCATCGACGGCATCGCCGCGTACTGGTTGGACATGTTCTTGAAGTTGCCCGAGGCCATCGAACCCCAGGTCTGGTGGACCAGGACGGTGTCGATGAAATGGCCGCCGTGCATCAGACGGGGCGGTGCCAACGGGTACAGGTAGTAGCCGAGGAGCGCGACCGCCGTGGTCGCGAACAGGGCCAGTCTGGCCGCCGCGTAGCGGCCGGGATGCCGGCGGAACAGCCATACGAGCACACTGATCGTGACGATGAAGTGCAGGGTGGCGTAGTAGTAGTTCATCGAGACGATGAGCCATGTCACCGAGTTCACCGCGTGGTTGACCGACTGCTCGACCGCGATCCCGAGGAAGCGCTCGACCGACCACAGCCAGTCCGCGTTGGCCAGGGCGGCGGTCTTCTGCTCGGGAACCGCGTTGCGCACCAGCGAGTACACCCAGTAACTCAACGCGACCAGCAGGATTTCGAACCACAGTCGTGGGCGCCGGGGCGACCGGGGGGAGCGCAGCCGTGACACGGCGTGGCCGAGTGGTCTGTCGAGCGCTCTGCCGATCCCGTGTGCGCGACCGGACTGCTTGGTGTTCGCCTCGGGAGCCGCCTCGTTCACGATGGGTGACGGGGTGGCCTCCGTGCGGCCTTCCTGTCGTTTCACGCTCAATTCACCCATAGGCACAGAGTCTGCCAGATTTGCCCTCTCCGCCCGATGATCCTCCGGTGGGGCGCGAGTTGCACATCCGGCGGGACGGCCGCGGGCACGCGAAATCAGCCCGTACGGGCAGGGAGACGACGGGCGACGGGCCCCTTACGCGCCGGCGTGCGACCCTGGAAGGGCGGCCGGGGCGGTGGTGGCCGTGTCCGGGCCGGGGCCCGCGGCGGTGGAGCCGCGTACGACCAGTTCCGGCATGAAGACGAACTCGCTGTGCGGGGCGGGCGTGCCGCCGATCTCCTCCAGGAGCGTGCGCACCGCGGCCTGGCCCATCGCCGTGACCGGCTGGCGGATGGTGGTCAGCGGCGGGTCGGTGAACGCTATGAGCGGCGAGTCGTCGTAGCCCACGACCGACAGCTCGCGCGGGACCTCGCGGGAGAGCCGGCGGGCGGCCCTGATCGCGCCGAGCGCCATCATGTCGCTCGCGCACACCACCGCCGTGCAGCCGCGTTCCATCAGTGCGGACGCCGCTGCCTGACCGCCCTCCAGCGTGTACAGGGAGTGCTGGATCAGCTCCTCGACCTCGTCGGCCGTGAGGTTCAACTGCTCGCGCATCGTGGCGTGGAAGCCCTCGATCTTGCGGAGCACCGGCACGAAGCGCTTCGGGCCGACCGCGAGCCCGATCCGGGTGTGGCCGAGCGACACCAGGTGGGTCACCGCAAGCCGCATCGCGGCCCGGTCGTCCGGGGAGATGAAAGGTGCCTGCACCTTGGGCGAGAAGCCGTTGACCAGGACGAAGGGCACGCCCTGGGCGCGCAGTTGCTCGTAGCGCCCCATGTCGGCGGACGTGTCGGCGTGCAGCCCGGAGACGAAGATGATCCCGGAGACGCCCCGGTCGACCAGCATCTCGGTCAGCTCGTCCTCGGTGGAGCCGCCCGGGGTCTGGGTCGCGAGGACCGGGGTGTAGCCCTGTCGGGTCAGCGCCTGCCCGATGACCTGGGCCAGCGCCGGGAAGATCGGGTTCTCCAGCTCGGGCGTGATCAGGCCGACGAGCCCCGCGCTGCGCCTGCGCAGACGTACGGGCCGTTCGTAGCCGAGGACGTCGAGAGCGGCGAGTACGGATTCACGGGTGGCAGCGGCTACCCCGGGCTTGCCGTTCAGTACGCGGCTGACCGTCGCTTCGCTGACCCCCGCCTGAGTTGCGATATCGGCAAGCCGTGCGGTCATGGCATTGGACTGTACCGGGAGCGGGTCGGATTGCCCACCATGCACAGGAACCGGGAGAGACCGGTCCGAGGTGCGCGAAGGGGTGCCGGGCGGCGCCCGGCGGCAACATCTTGCAAGCTCTTGCGGCCTCCGTTTGCCGGGTGCGGTCAGATGGTCGCACTGCGGAATCGGGGCTGGTGAGCCCCGTGCGGCAGGGATCGGGGAGTTTCGTCAAGTGGCTTGACGGCAACCTTGAGGACACGCCAATGTAACGATCGCCGGAGCTTGCAGAAATCTTCCGCAAAGTCTTTCGGTCGTCTTTCATCCTTGTTACGTTCACGTCGACCCGGCGCCGCGACGGAGCGGTACGGCAGTTGAAGGAGTTCAGATGCGACGTGGCATAACGGCCACCGCCCTGGTCGCGGCCCTGGCGCTCGCGGCGACCGCCTGCGGCAGCGACGACAAGTCCGACAGCACGTCCAAGAGCTCGGGCGAGCTCTCCGGCACCGTGACGTGGTGGGACACCTCCACCGCGGGCAGCGAGGACAAGGTCTTCAAGAAGATCGCCGAGGGCTTCGAGAAGCTGCACCCGAAGGTCGACGTCAAGTACGTCAACGTGCCCTTCGGTGACGCGCAGAACAAGTTCAAGAACGCGGCGCAGGCGGGCTCCGGCGCCCCCGACGTGATCCGCTCCGAGGTCGCCTGGACCCCCGAGTTCGCGGACCTCGGCTACCTGGCCCCGCTCGACGGCACCCCCGCCCTGCAGAAGCAGGACGACTTCCTGAAGCAGGCCGCCGCCTCCACCAAGTACAACGGCAAGACGTACGCGGTGCCGCAGGTGATCGACTCCATGGGCGTCTTCTACAACAAGAAGATCTTCAAGGAGGCCGGTGTCGAGGTCCCGACCACCATCGACCAGCTGAAGTCCGTCTCCAAGAAGATCAAGTCGAAGACCGGCAAGACCGGCTTCTACCTGCGCGGCGACGACGCCTACTGGTTCCTGTCCTTCCTGTACGGCGAGGGCGGCGACATGGTCAACGCCGCGGACAAGGCCGTCACCATCGACGACGCGGCCGGCGTCAAGGCGATGAAGGTCGTCAAGGACCTGGTCGACTCCGGTGCCGCCAAGACGGACGCCACCGACGGCTGGGACAACATGCAGGCGTCGTTCAAGAACGGCGACGTCGCGATGATGATCAACGGCCCGTGGGCCGTGGCCGACACGTACACCGGCAAGGAGTTCAAGGACAAGGCGAACCTCGGCATCGCCCCGGTCCCGTCCGGCTCCGTCGCCCAGGGCGCCCCGCAGGGCGGTCACAACCTGGCCGTCTACGCCGGTTCGAAGAACCTGGACGCCTCCTACGCCTTCGTCGACTACATGACCTCCGTCAAGACGCAGGCCCAGGTCACCAAGGAACTGAACCTCCTGCCGACCCGCACCTCCGCCTACGCCGAGGAGTCCGTGGTCGACAACGAGATCGTCGGCTTCTTCAAGCCGGTCGTCGAGACCGCCGTCGAGCGCCCCTGGATCCCGGAGACCGGCAGCCTCTTCGCGCCGCTCGTCACCGAGTACACCAAGGTCCTCACCGGTCAGACGACCCCGGAGAAGGCGGTCAAGACGACCGGCGCCTCCTACCGCAAGCTCCTCAAGGGCTGGAAGTAACCCAGGAAGGCAGGCCGGCTGATGGCTGTCCACACCAGCCAGTCGGTGGCGAAGGCCGCGGGCGACGACGTCGCCCGCGGCCGGAGCCGCGGTACTGGTAACCCCCCGCCGCCGGGCAAGCTCCGGCGGGCTCTGTCGACGCACTGGTACGCCTGGACGATGGTGGCCCCGGTCGTCGTCGTGATCGGCGTGATCATCGGGTATCCACTGGTCCGCGGCATCTACCTGTCGCTGACCGACGCCAACGAGCGCAACGTCGCGCGGTCCATCGGTGTCAACCACCTGCCCGCCACGTACAAGTTCGTCGGCCTGGACAACTACACCGATGCCCTCACCGGCGAGCAGTTCCTCGGCACCCTCGGGTGGACCCTGGTGTGGACGGTCTCCTGTGTGACCATCACCTTCGCCCTCGGCATGGCGCTGGCGAACATCCTCAACCGGAAGATCGCCGGCCGCTCCGCCTACCGGATGGCCCTCATCCTGCCCTGGGCCGTCCCCGGTTTCGTCTCCGTCTTCGCCTGGCGCTTCCTCTACAACAACGACCGGGGGCTGCTCAACAAGGTCCTCGCCGGCGGCGGCATCGACGGGATCGACTGGCTGGGCGACCCCACCGTCGCCAAGATCTCCGTCATCGTCGTCAACGTGTGGCTCGGCGTGCCGTTCATGATGGTCGCCCTGCTCGGCGGCCTCCAGTCCATCCCCAGCGAGCACTACGAGGCCGCGGAGATGGACGGCGCCACCGCCTGGCAGCGCTTCCGGCACGTCACCCTGCCCGGACTGCGGCCGGTCTCCACGACCGTCATCCTGCTCTCCACCATCTGGACCTTCAACATGTTCCCGGTGATCTTCCTGCTCACCCGCGGCGGACCCGGTGAAGCCACCCAGATCCTGGTGACCCAGGCGTACAAGTTCTCCTTCGAGGTCAGCCCGCGCGACTTCGCGCAGTCCTCCACCTGGGGCGTCCTGATCCTCGTACTCCTGCTGATCTTCGCCACCATCTACCGGCGGGTCCTGCGCACTCAGGGAGATGACTGGTGACCACCACGACCACCCCCACCGCGCGGCACTCCGCGCCGCGCCCGGCCAAGGTGCGCAAGCGCGGCGAGCGTTCGCCGCTGGCCTCCACGGCCCTGCACCTCACGCTGATCGTCGCGTCCGTGATCGCGGTCTTCCCCGTGCTCTGGGTGCTGCTCACCTCGCTGAAGCCGGCCGCGCTCGCGACCACCACGGACTTCTTCAAGGAAACGACGTTCGAGAACTACACGAACCTCATCCAGGACACGAAGTTCCTGACCTGGTTCGGCAACTCGCTGATCGTCGCGAGCCTCACCACGCTCATCGGCGTCATCGTCTCCGCCTCCACCGGCTACGCCGTCAGCCGCTTCCGCTTCCCCGGCAAGCGCGGGCTGATGTGGACGCTGCTGATCACCCAGATGTTCCCGGTCGCCGTCCTCATCGTGCCGATCTACAACATCATGGCGGGCATGGGGCTGCTCAATAAGCCCGCCGGCCTCGTCATCACGTACCTGACCATCTCGGTGCCGTTCTGTGCCTGGATGATGAAGGGCTTCTTCGACACCATCCCGCGCGAGATCGACGAGTCGGGGCAGGTCGACGGCCTCACCCCGTTCGGCACGTTCTGGCGGCTCATCCTGCCGCTGGCCAAGCCCGGCCTCGCCGTCACCGCGTTCTACTCCTTCATCACCGCCTGGGGCGAGGTGGCGTACGCCTCCGCCTTCATGGTCGGCGAGGACAACCTCACCCTCGCGGGCGGACTCCAGCTGTTCGTCAACCAGTACGGCGCCCAGTGGGGCCCGATGACCGCCGCGTCCGTACTGATCGCGATACCCGCGGCCCTGGTGTTCCTGTTCGCCCAGAAGCACCTGGTCACCGGCATGTCCGCCGGAGCCGTCAAGGGCTGAGTACCGCCCGTACGACCCGCACGCACGCACCAGTCACGGTGGCGCCGGCATCCCGACCCGGTCCCGGCGCCACCCCCACCCAGACACCCCAGGGACGACATGACCCAGCACCTCGCTGCCCCCTCCACCGGCACGTCCGACGACGCCGCCGCGGGCCACCGCACCGGCTGGTGGCAGGACGCGGTGATCTACCAGGTCTATCCGCGCAGCTTCGCCGACGGCAACGGCGACGGCATGGGCGATCTCGCAGGCGTACGCGGCAGACTTCCGTACCTCAAGGAGCTGGGCGTCGACGCGGTCTGGCTCAGCCCGTTCTACGCGTCCCCGCAGGCCGACGCCGGCTACGACGTCGCCGACTACCGGGCCATCGACCCGATGTTCGGCACCCTGCTGGACGCCGACGCGCTGATCCGCGACGCCCACGACCTCGGCCTGCGGATCATCGTCGACCTGGTGCCCAACCACTCCTCCGACCAGCACGAGTGGTTCAAGCGCGCGCTCACCGAGGGCCCCGGCTCCGCCCTGCGCGACCGCTACCACTTCCGCCCCGGCAAGGGCGCGAACGGCGAACTCCCGCCCAACGACTGGGAGTCCATCTTCGGCGGCCCCGCCTGGACCCGCACGGTGAACCCGGACGGCACCCCCGGCGAGTGGTACCTCCACCTCTTCGCGCCCGAGCAGCCCGACTTCAACTGGGAGCACCCGGCCGTCGCCGACGAGTTCCGCTCGATCCTGCGCTTCTGGCTCGACATGGGCGTCGACGGCTTCCGCGTGGACGTCGCGCACGGCCTCGTCAAGGCGGAGGGGCTGCCGGACCTCGGCACCCACGACCAGCTGAAGCTGCTCGGAAACGATGTCATGCCGTTCTTCGACCAGGACGGGGTGCACGAGATCTACCGCAGCTGGCGGACCATCCTCGACGAGTACCCCGATACGATGGGGCCCGCAGGGCCTTCCGCAGAAGGGCGGGGGCGGGCGACGGGTGGGCGGATCGCCGTGGCCGAGGCGTGGACCCCCACCGTCGAGCGCACCGCCAACTACGTGCGCCCCGACGAGATGCACCAGGCCTTCAACTTCCAGTACCTGGCCACCGCCTGGGACGCCGCCGCGCTCCGCGAGGTCATCGACACCTCGCTCGACGCCATGCGGCCGGTCGGCGCCCCCACCACCTGGGTGCTCTCCAACCACGACGTCACCCGGCACGCCACCCGGTTCGCCAACCCGGCCGGTCTCGGCACCCAGATCCGCACCCCCGGCGACCGCGAGCTGGGCCTGCGCCGGGCCCGCGCGGCCAGCCTGCTGATGCTGGCGCTGCCCGGCTCCGCCTACGTCTACCAGGGCGAGGAGCTCGGCCTGCCCGACGTCACCGACCTGCCCGACGAGGCCCGCCAGGACCCGTCGTTCTTCCGGGCCGACGGCCAGGACGGCTTCCGCGACGGCTGCCGCGTCCCGGTCCCGTGGACCCGCGAGGGCACCTCGTACGGCTTCGGCGCGGGCGGCAGCTGGCTTCCGCAGCCCGCCGGCTGGGGCGAGCTGAGCGTCGAGGCGCAGACCGGCGCGACCGGCTCCACCCTGGAGCTGTACCGGGCCGCCATCGCCGCCCGCCGGGCCCACCCCGGGCTCGGCGCGGGCACCGACGTGCGGTGGCTGGACGCCCCCGAGGGGCTGCTCGCCTTCGCGCGCCCCGGCTTCGTCTGCACCGTCAACACCACGGGCGAACCGGTCCGCGTCCCCGTACAGGGCACGGTCCTGCTGTCCAGCGCCCCGGTCGGTACCGACGGCGACACGGTCGAGCTGCCCGCGGACACCACGGTGTGGTGGACGGTGTGACGACCGTCCCCCTGCCGAGGGGCCCCGGCGCGGGCGGTGCGCTCAGGCTGTCGGACATCGCCGGCCAGGCGTCCGTCAGCGAGGCCACCGTCAGCCGGGTCCTCAACGGCAAGCCGGGCGTCGCGGACACCACGCGTCAGCGGGTGCTCGCGGCGCTCGACATCCTGGGCTACGAACGGCCCGTGCGGCTGCGGCAGCGCAGCGCCGGGCTGATCGGGCTGGTGACCCCCGAGCTCACCAACCCGATCTTCCCGGCCTTCGCCCAGTCCGTGGAGCAGGTGCTCGCCGGACACGGCTACACCCCGGTGCTCTGCACCCAGCTGCCCGGCGGCGCCACCGAGGACGAACTCGTCGAGCAGCTCGTCGAACGCGGCGTCGGCGGCATCGTGTTCCTCTCCGGGCTGCACGCCGACACCTCGGCCGACCCGGCGCGCTACGCCGCGCTGAGCGAGCGCGGCGTGCCGTTCGTCCTGATCAACGGCTACAACGAGCGCATCAGCGCCCCGTTCGTCTCGCCCGACGACACCGCCGCCGTGCGGATGGCCGTGAGCCATCTCGCCGAACTCGGCCACCGCCGGGTCGGTCTCGCCATCGGACCGCAGCGCTATGTGCCCTCGCGCCGCAAGCGGGACGGCTTCGTGGACGCCGCGGTCTCCGTGCTGGGCCTGGACCGCGCGGACGCCGAACTCCTGGTGTGCTCCACGCTGTTCAGCGTCGAGGGCGGCCAGGTCGCGGCCGGCGCGCTGCTCGACCGGGGGTGCACCGGCATCGTCTGCGGCAGCGACCTGATGGCGCTGGGCGTGGTGCGTGCGGCCCGGGACCGCGGGCTCGAAGTGCCGCGCGACGTCTCCGTGGTCGGCTTCGACGACTCGCAGCTCATCGCGTTCACCGACCCGCCGCTGACCACGGTGCGCCAGCCGGTGCAGGCGATGGCGGCGGCCGCCGTGGGCGCGCTCCTGGAGGAGATCGGCGGCAGCCCCGTGCAGCGCACGGAGTACGTGTTCCAGCCGGAGCTGGTGGTACGGGGTTCCACGGCGGCTCTCCGCAGCGCCTGACGCCGTGACGAGCGCGGGTGCGGGGCCGGCCGGAGGGGGGCCGGCCCCGCACCCGTTCCGCTCACTCCCCGCCGTCGCCCTCCTTGAAGAGGCGTACGGTGCCCAGGATCTGACGGATCGTCGCGTCCGGCACCTCGTCGGGGACACCGTGCGCGCCGACATAGGTCCACGAGACGAACCTGCCCTCCGCGTTCTTGAAGGCGAACGTCACCGCCTTGCCGTCGGTGTCGCACTTGTCCTTCTTCGGCTTCCCGGACGAGGTGACGGTCACAAGACTGCCCTCGACGCCCGACGTCGTCCGGAAGGACTCGGGTTCACCGATCGTGAGGCGCGAGCGGTCGGGCTGGGTGTAGAGGCCGTAGACCCAGGTCTCGGCCGTGTCCTCGGCGGCCTCGGCCGCACTCTTCGACCCCTGCTCCCCGGTGGTGCCCGTCGAGGCGAGCGCGTACGCGTCCGGGGTGCCGTCCTTGTCGTCGTCGGACGTGCACCACTTCTCCTTGAGGACCGCCGGCGCCATCATCGCGACCAGCGGCTTCTCCTTGGGGTCGTCGTTCTCGGCGACATAGCTCACCCAGTCCGCGGACTTCCGCGCCCAGGAGGCGGGCACGTCGAAGGTGATGCCGCGCTTGGCGTTGACCACCGTCTTCCAGCCGGCGACGAGCGGGCCCGAACCGCCGCCGCCCGCGCCCCGGCCCGTGCCGCCGGCGCTCGCGGAGGCGCTCGCCGACGCGGACGGCGAAGGCTGCGGACCGGCCTCGTCCTTCCCGTCGTCGCGCAGTGCCAGATAGCCCACCGCGGCGCAGGCCACGACGACCGCCGCGCAGGCGGCCACCACGGTGACCGTGGTCCGGTTGCGGCGGCGGGGCGGTTCGGGGGTGTTGATGCCGAGCGTGGGTGCGGCGTGCCAGTCGGGGCTGCCCCGGCCGGGCTGTGCGGGGGCCGAACTCTGCGGCGAGCCCTGCTGGTTCGGCTGATCGGGGGGCGACTGCTGTCCTGGCCACATGGGGCGAGCCTAGTCGCGGCCCGGGAGCGGGCCGGGGGCGGGCCCGGGGCGGGCCGGGCGGGATGACACAGGAGAGGCACCGGAGGTCGACCCGGATTGGGTCGGCGGGGAGGTGTGACCGCCGGCGCCCCTCTTGTCCCTGACCGGCCCGGCCGGCCGGGCGCGTGGGGCCCGGGGTAACGGGACCCCCGGCCGACCGGACCGGAGTCGGGAGAAACGTAACAGGGCTGCAATGTCTTGCGTAAGACCTTGCAGGAACAAATCTGCGGTATTTCGTGGATGTGAGCGGGTGATGTCCAAAGGGTTGACCGGGACCTGTCGGGCTCGTACGGTCTCGCTGCGGCAAGGTTTGCATTCTTGCAGCAAGAACCTTCAGGAGCCTTGAGGGCAGGGCGCGTTGCCGATGAGGCTGCACCGTCACCCGCATTTCCCCCACAGCAGGAGGAAAACATGGCCAGCAGACCCCTGTCTGCCGCGCTCGCCCTCGTCGCAGGAGCCGCCGCCCTCGTGGTCCCCGCCACGACGGCCGAGGCGTCCGCCCCGGGCACCAAGGACGTCACCGCCGTCCTCTTCGAGTGGAAGTTCGACTCGGTCGCCAAGGCGTGTACGGACACCCTCGGCCCGGCCGGATACGGCTTCGTCCAGGTCTCGCCGCCGCAGGAGCACATCCAGGGCGGCCAGTGGTGGACCTCGTACCAGCCGGTCAGCTACAAGATCGCCGGGCGGCTCGGTGACCGTACGTCCTTCGCCAACATGGTCAGCACCTGCCACAGCGCGGGCGTGAAGGTCGTCGCGGACTCGGTCATCAACCACATGACCAGCGGTTCGGGCACCGGAACGGGCGGCAGCTCGTACACGAAGTACAACTACCCCGGGCTGTACTCCTCGGCCGACATGGACGACTGCACCGCCCAGATCAGCAACTACGGCGACCGCGCCAACGTCCAGAACTGCGAACTCGTCGGGCTCGCCGACCTGGACACCGGTGAGGACTACGTACGCGGAAAGATCGCCGGCTACCTCAACGACCTCCTCTCGCTCGGCGTCGACGGATTCCGCATCGACGCGGCCAAGCACATGCCCGCCGGTGACCTCGCCAACATCAAGTCCCGGCTGACCGACCCCAGCGTCTACTGGAAGCAGGAGGCGATCTACGGCGCGGGCGAGGCCGTCTCGCCCGACGAGTACACCGGGAACGGCGACGTCCAGGAATTCCGCTACGCCCGCAGCCTCAAGCAGGTCTTCAACAACGAGAACCTCGCCAACCTGAAGAACTTCGGCGAGGGCTGGGGCTTCATGTCCTCCTCGAAGGCCGCGGTGTTCGTCGACAACCACGACACCGAGCGGGGCGGCGACACCCTGAACTACAAGGACGGCGCCAACTACACCCTCGCCAGCGTGTTCATGCTGGCCTGGCCCTACGGCTCGCCCGACGTCCACTCCGGCTACGAGTGGTCCGACAAGGACGCCGGTCCGCCCAACGGCGGCACCGTGAACGCCTGCTACAGCGACGGGTGGAAGTGCCAGCACGCCTGGCGCGAGATCTCCTCCATGGTCGGCTTCCGCAACACCGCGCGCGGTGAGGCGGTCACCAACTGGTGGGACAACGGCGGCGACCAGATCGCCTTCGGCCGCGGCTCCAAGGCGTACGTCGCGATCAACCACGAGGGCTCCTCGCTGACCCGCACGTTCCAGACCTCGCTGCCCGCCGGCGACTACTGCGACGTCCAGTCCGGCAACGGCGTCACGGTCAACGGCTCCGGCCAGTTCACCGCGACCCTCGGCGCCAACACCGCGCTCGCCCTGCACACCGGCGCCCGCACCTGCGGCGGCTCCACCGGCACCCCCGACCCGGGCACGGGGACCGGCACCTCCGGCGCCTCCTTCGGCGTCAACGCCACCACCCAGCTGGGCCAGAACATCTACGTCACCGGCAACCAGTCCGCCCTCGGCAACTGGAACACCGGCAGCGCGCTGAAGCTCGACCCGGCGGCGTACCCCGTCTGGAAGCTCGACGTGAGCCTGCCCGCCGGAACGTCGTTCGAGTACAAGTACATCCGCAAGGACGCGAGCGGCAACGTCACCTGGGAGAGCGGTGCCAACCGCACGGCCACGGTGCCGTCCTCCGGCAAGGTCACGCTGACCGCGGACGTCTGGCGCGGCTGACCTCCCGCACTCCACCCCTCCCACCGCCGGACGGGCCGTCCCCCACGCGGTCCGTCCGGCCCCGCACACCCCCGTACCCCTCCGAGGAGAGCCCGAGTGAAACGTCCGTACCCGCGCGTGCCCGCACGCAGAACGGCGACCGCCGTCGTCGCGGCCGCCCTGTGCGCGGCCCTGGTGCCCGCGCTGCCCGCAGCCGCGGCCCGGCCGCCCGCCGCGCCCTCGGACGCCAAGCTGGCCGCCCAGGCCACCCGGCACGACCTGACCCGTGAGCAGTTCTACTTCGTGATGCCCGACCGGTTCGCCAACGGCGACACCGGCAACGACCGCGGCGGGCTGACCGGTTCGCGGCTGGAGACCGGCTACGACCCCACCGACAAGGGGTTCTACCAGGGCGGCGACCTCAAGGGGCTGACCAGCAGGCTCGACTACATCAAGGGGCTCGGCACCACCGCGATCTGGCTCGCGCCGATCTTCAAGAACCGTCCCGTGCAGGGCACCGGCAAGGACGCCTCGGCCGGCTACCACGGTTACTGGATCACCGACTTCACCCAGGTCGACCCGCACTTCGGTACCAACGCCGACCTGACGAAGCTGATCGACAAGGCCCACCGCAAGGGCATGAAGGTCTTCTTCGACGTCATCACCAACCACACTGCCGACACCGTCGACTACGCCGAGAAGAACTACGGCTACCGGTCCAAGGGCGCCTACCCCTACCTCGACCGCGACGGCCGTCCCTTCGACGACGCCGCCGGCATGGCGAAGGTGGACGCCGACTCCTTCCCGTACAAGCCGGTGAGCGGCGGCGGCAAGACGCCGTCCTGGCTCAACGACCCGACGATGTACCACAACCGGGGCGACTCGACGTATGCCGGCGAGTCCACCACCTACGGCGACTTCTCCGGGCTCGACGACCTGTGGACGGAGCGGCCCGAGGTCGTCTCCGGCATGGAGAAGATCTACGAGAAGTGGGTCCGCGACTTCGACATCGACGGGTTCCGGATCGACACCGTCAAACACGTCGACATGGACTTCTGGACCCAGTGGGCCACCGCGCTCGACGCGTATGCGGCCAAGCACGGGCGCAAGGACTTCTTCATGTTCGGCGAGGTCTACTCCTCGGACACCGCCGTCACCTCGCCGTACGTCACCCAGGGCCGGCTGGACGCCACGCTCGACTTCCCGTTCCAGGAGGCGGCCCGCCAGTACGCCTCGCAGGGCGCCCCGGCCTCGAAGCTCGCCGCCGTCTTCGGCGACGACTACCGGTACACCACCGACAAGGCCAACGCCTACGAGCAGGTGACCTTCCTCGGCAACCACGACATGGGCCGCATCGGGACCTTCCTCAAGCAGGACAACCCGAAGGCCGGTGACGCGGAGCTGGTCCAGCGCGCGGAGCTCGCCAACGAGCTGATGTTCCTCGGCCGGGGCAACCCCGTCGTCTACTACGGCGACGAGCAGGGCTTCACGGGCGCCGGCGGCGACAAGGACGCCCGCCAGACGATGTTCGCCTCGAAGACCGCCGACTACCTCGACGACGACGAGCTGGGCACCGACCGCACCCACGCCTCCGACGCGTACGACGAGACCCACCCGCTCTACCGCACCATCGCCGCCCTCTCGAAGCTGACCCGGGACAACCCGGCGCTGCGCGACGGCGTGCAGACCGAGCGGTACGCCGAGGGCTCCGTCTACGCCTTCTCCCGTACGGACGCGGCGCGCGGCACCGAGTACGTCGTCGCCACCAACAACGGCACCTCCGCGAAGACCGTCGAGCTGCCCACCGGGTCCGCGCGGATGGACTTCCGCACCCTGTACGGCGGTACCGGCGCGGTCCGCAGCGGCGCCGACAAGAAGATCACGGTCACTGTCCCGGCCCTGTCGAGCCTCGTGCTCCGCGCCTCCGGGCCGCTCGCGGCCCCGGCGGCCAAGCCCTCCGTCACCCTGAAGGCCCCGGCCGCCGGCGCCACCGGCACCGTCGAGCTGACCGCCGACGTGGACGGCGGCTCCCTCAACCGGGTCGTCTTCGCCGCCCAGACCGGCAACGGCAAGTGGACCACCCTCGGCACCGCCGACCACGCCCCGTACAAGGTCACCCAGACGCTGAGCGACAGGACCGCCGCCGGAACGCCCCTGCGCTACAAGGCCGTCGTCGTCGACCGCACCGGCCGCACCGCGAGCGCCACCGCCTCGTCCACCGCCGGGCAGGCACCCGCCCCCGCCAAGCCCGTGGCCGTCGAGCGCGACTACGCCGTTGTCCACTACCAGCGCGCCGACGGCGACTACGACGGCTGGCAGGCGAAGTCCGGCGAGACGACCGCCGCGTTCACCGGGCGCGACGCGTACGGCGCGTTCGCCTGGATCAAGGTGCCCGAGGGCGCCGCCACCGTCCCGTACACCGTCGAGAAGTCCAACGCCGCCGACGGGCCCGAGCGCACCGTCGACCTGGCGAAGACCGGTGAGGTGTGGATCGCGCAGGGCGAGGACGGCCAGGCCGACACCGCGCCCGACGGGGCCTACCCGGCGCAGGACAAGACCAAGGCCGTCCTGCACTACTATCGCGCCGACGGCGACTACGACGGCTGGGGCCTGCACACCTGGACCGGCGCCAAGGAGCCCACCGACTGGGCGAAGCCGCTCCAGCCCGTGAAGAAGGACGCCTCCGGCCTCACCTTCGAGGTCCCGCTCACCGACGGGGCGACCTCGCTCAGCTACATCCTGCACCGGGGCGACGAGAAGGACCTGCCCAGCGACCAGGCACTCGACCTCGCCACCTACGGCCACGAGGTGTGGCTGCTCGGCGGACAGGCCGGCTATCTGCTCCCGCAGGCCGGCGGCGTCCCGACGCCCGACCTCACCAAGGCCGAGGCGCAGTGGATCGACGCCGGCACCGTCGTCTGGAAGGTGAAGGCCACCGAGGCCACCAGCCAGCAGCTCGTCTACGCGAAGAAGGGCGGCATCACCGTCAAGGACGGCGCCCTGAGCGACGAGGGCCAGTGGCTGCGGCTCACCCCGTCCGCGCTCACCGACGCGCAGAAGGCGAAGTACCCGCACCTCAAGGACTACCCCGCCTTCACCGTCGACGCCCGGGACCGCGACCGCGTCCGCGAGGCCCTCCGCGGCCAGCTCATCGCCACCCAGCGAGCCGCCAACGGCGCCCTGCTCGCCGCCACCGGGGTGCAGAGCGCCGGGGTGCTCGACGACCTCTACGGCGCGAAGGCGAGCGGCGCCGCCCTCGGCCCGGTCTTCCGCCACGGCACCCCCACCCTCTCGGTGTGGGCGCCCACCGCCCGTACCGTCGCGCTCGAACTCGACGGCCGTACCGTCCCCATGCGGCGCGACGACCGCACCGGCGTCTGGTCCGTCACCGGGAAGAAGAGCTGGAACGGCAAGCCCTACCGGTACGTCGTGAACGTCTGGGCGCCCACCGTCCAGAAGCTCGTCACCAACAAGGTCACCGACCCCTACTCCACCGCCCTGACCACCGACTCCGCCCGCAGCCTCGTCGTCGACCTGGAGGACCGCGAGCTCGCCCCCAAGGGCTGGGACACGCTCCGCAAGCCCGCCGCCGTGCCGCTGCGCGACGCGCAGATCCAGGAACTCCAGATCCGCGACTTCTCCATCGCGGACCGCACCTCGAAGCACCCCGGTGAGTACCTGGCGTTCACCGACACCCGCTCCGACGGGATGAAGCACCTCAAGCAGCTCGCGGACTCCGGCACCAGCTACGTCCACCTGCTGCCCGCCTTCGACATCGGCACCATCCCCGAGAAGAAGAAGGACCAGCAGAAGCCGGCCTGCGACCTGTCCGTCTACGCCCCCGACTCCGCCGAGCAGCAGGCCTGCGTGGCGAAGGCCGCCGCGAAGGACGGCTTCAACTGGGGCTACGACCCGCTGCACTACACCGTCCCCGAGGGCAGCTACGCCTCCGACCCGGACGGCACGAAGCGCACCGTCGAGTTCCGGCAGATGGTCCAGGGTCTCAACGGCGCCGGACTGCGCACGGTCATGGACGTCGTCTACAACCACACCGTCGCCTCCGGCCAGGACGCCAAGTCCGTCCTCGACCGGATCGTGCCCGGCTACTACCAGCGGCTCCTGGAGGACGGCACCGTCGCCACCTCCACCTGCTGCGCCAACACCGCTCCCGAGAACACCATGATGGGCAAGCTCGTCGTGGACTCGGTCGTCACCTGGGCCAAGGAGTACAAGGTCGACGGCTTCCGCTTCGACCTGATGGGCCACCACCCGAAGGCCAACATCCTGGCCGTCCGCAAGGCCCTCGACGCGCTGACCGTCGCCAAGGACGGCGTGGACGGCAAGAAGATCATCCTGTACGGCGAGGGCTGGAACTTCGGCGAGATCGCCGACGACGCCCGCTTCGTCCAGGCCACCCAGAAGAACATGGCCGGCACCGGCATCGCCACCTTCTCCGACCGGGCCCGCGACGCCGTGCGCGGCGGTTCCCCGTTCGACGAGGACCCCGGCGTCCAGGGCTTCGCCACCGGCCTCTACACCGACCCCAACACCTCCACCGCCAACGGTACGCGGGCCGAGCAGAAGGCCCGCCTGCTGCACTACCAGGACCTGATCAAGGTCGGCCTCACCGGCAACCTCGCCGACTACACCTTCACCGACACCTCCGGGAACACCGTCAAGGGCTCCGGCGTCGACTACAACGGGGCCCCGGCCGGTTACGCCGCCGCCCCCGGCGACGCCCTCGCCTACGCGGACGCCCACGACAACGAGTCCCTGTACGACGCGCTCGCGTTCAAGCTCCCGGCGGGCACCCCGGCCGCCGACCGGGCCCGGACGCAGGTCCTGGCCATGGCGACGGCGACCCTCTCGCAGGGCCCCGCGCTCTCCCAGGCCGGCACGGACCTGCTGCGCTCCAAGTCGCTGGACCGCAACTCCTTCGACAGCGGCGACTGGTTCAACGCCCTGCACTGGGACTGCCGGGCCGGCAACGGCTTCGGACGCGGACTGCCGCCGGCCGCGGACAACGAGGCCAAGTGGCCCTACGCCAAGCCGCTGCTGACCAACGCGAACGTCACCCCGGGCTGTGCGCAGATCAACGGCGCCTCGGCCGCGTACCAGGACCTGCTCACCCTCCGCACCACGGAGCCGGACTTCGGTCTGGCCTCCGCCGCGCAGGTGCAGTCCCGGCTCTCCTTCCCGCTCTCCGGCAAGGACGAGACCCCGGGCGTGATCACCATGCGGCTCGGCAAGCTGGTCGTCGTCTTCAACGCCGCCCCCGCCGCCGCCACCCAGAAAATCGCCGCGCTGGCCGGAAAGGACTACGCCCTGCACCCCGTCCAGGCGAAGGGCGCGGATTCTACCGTCAAGAAGTCCTCGTACGAGCGGAGTTCGGGCAGCTTCACCGTTCCGGGACGCACGGTGGCGGTGTTCACCCTGCGCTGACCCCGACAGGACTACCGTATGGGCAGCCGCCCGGGGCGCCGCAGGAGTGTGGCGAAACACGCCCCCGTACCCCCCGGGCATGCCTTCCACTCCACCCGGCCGGTCCCGGCCCCCTCCGCGCGCACCGGCGTCCCTCCTCGCCGGGGCCGTGCGGACGCGGGGGCCGGGACCGGCCGCTCCACCTGTGCAGCGACGGTGACGATGGTCAGCAACATCCCCGAGGAGACCACCAGCTTTGTCGGACGGACGGCCGAGCTGGCCGGGCTGGAACACGCCCTCGCCACCGGCCGGCTGACCACCCTCACCGGCACCGGCGGCGTCGGCAAGACCCGGCTCGCCCTGCGCGCCGCCCGCCGCGCGGCCCCCGGCTACCGCGACGGCGTCTGGTGGGCCGACCTCGCCCCGCTGCACGACGACGAACTCCTCCTCGCCACCGTCTCCGACGCGGTCGGCCTCAGCGACCACACCCTGCGCACCCCCATCGACGTGCTGTGCGAATGGCTCGCCGACAAACAGCTCCTGCTCGTCCTGGACTCCTGCGAACACCTGCGCCCCGCCTGCGCCCACCTCCTCGGCGAGATCCTCACCACCTCGCCCGGCCTCACCGTCCTCGCCACCAGCCGCCAGCCCCTGGACCTGCGCGGCGAACAGCTCGTCGAGGTCGACCCGCTCCCCGTCGACGGCGCCGCCGACGCGCTCACCCTCTTCCGGGAACGGGCCACGGCCGCCGCCCCCGCCACCCCCTTCCGCGAACCCGGCACCGCCGAGGCCGCCGCCGAGATCTGCCACCGCCTCGAAGGCATCCCGCTCGCCATCGAACTCGCCGCCGCCGCGGTCGGCCGGCAGAGCGTCCAGGAGATCGCCCAGCGCCTCGGCTCCCGGCTCGACGTGTTCGCCGACGCCACGCTCCGCCCGGTCCGCCACCGCACCCTGCGCACCACCATCGGCTGGTCCCACGAACTGTGCACCCCGCTCGAACGGCTCCTGTGGGCCCGGCTGACCGTGCTGCGCGGCGACTTCGACGAGGCCACCGCCGTCACCGTCTGCGCCGGCGGCCCCCTCACCGAGGACGGCGTCCGCACCGCGCTGCACGGCCTGGTCGCCAAGTCCGTCGTCACCCGCGACGGAACCCGCCACCGCATGCTCGACACCCTGCGCGAGTACGGCCGGATGTGGCTCGCGGAACTCGGCGAGGACCGGGCCGCCGCCGACCGGCACGCCGCCTGCTTCCTGAGCCTCGCCCGCAGCGCCCACGCCGGCTGGACCGGCGACGACCAGATCCTCTGGTACCACCGCATCGCCGACGCGCACGCCGACCTGTGCGCCGCACTCGACCACCTCCTCGCCCACGACCCCGCCGCCGCCCAGGAGATGGCCGGGCGCATCGGCTTCTTCTGGTGCTGCTGCGGCCATCTGCCCCAGACCCGGGGGTACGCCCAGCGCGCCCTGGACACCGGACCGGCCGACGGCCCCCACCGCACCCGGGTCCTGTGGGTGCTCGGCATCTGTGTGCTGCTCCAGGGCGACTACGCGGCCGCCGAACGGACCGGTGAGGAGTGCGTCCGCGCCGCCGCCGCCGACGGCACCGACGAGGGCATCCTCGCCGCCGCCTATCTGCGCGGCCTCACCCACCTGATGACCGGCGACCCCGCGCAGGGGCTGCGCGAGGCCGAACGGGTGCTGCGCACCACCCAGACGGGTACCCCGCTCGAATCGGCCTACCGGCTGCGCTGCCACCTCATCACCGTCTTCGCCCTGACCGGACTCGGCCGGCTGGAGGAGGCGGCCTCGGCCGCCGTCGTGCTGCGCGCCGCCTGCGAGGCCCAGGACGAGTGCTGGACCCGCTCCTACGTCGACTACCAACTCGCCCTGATCGCCCTGCTCCAGGGCCGCGCCGCCCCCGCCGCCGCGCACGCCCGGTCCATGCTCGCCGGCAAGCACCGGCTCCGCGACCGCTTCGGGATCGCGCTCGGCCTGGACATCCTGGCCGCCGCCATCGCCGCCCAGGGCGAGGGGGCCAGGGCGGCCCGGGTCTACGGCACCGGACAGATCTACTGGCGCATGGTCGGCCACCCGCAGCGCGGCACCCCCGAACTGGGCCCGGTCCGCGAGGCCTGCGAACGGCGGGCCCGCGCGGCCGTCGGCGACGCGGCGTACCGGCGCGCCTTCGAACAGGGCCGCGCCGACAGCGCGGAGGCGGGCCTCGCCCTGGCGCTGCACGGGGAGTTGCTGACGTAACCGCCTCCCGTGCCCACATGGTGAATCGGTGTTGTGCGCGCTCACCGGTCCGGGAAAGGCTGGGAGGCGTCCGTCCACCACGCGCCCCTGGAGCCCGTCATGCCGCAGATCACCGTCGACTACTCCGCCGAGCTCGACGACGCCTTCGACCGCCCCGCCTTCGCCCTCGCGCTGCACCCGCTGGTCGCGGAGACCGTCGACACCAGGATCGCCGCCTGCAAGACCCGCTTCCGGCGGACCGAGGAGACGGTGGTGGCGGACGCGCCGGAGGGCGACGCGCTCGTGCACGTGGACATCTCGCTGCTGGCCGGCCGCACCCCGGAGACCAAGGCCCGGCTCACCGAATCCGTCCTGGCCCTGCTGACCGGGCACCTCCGCACGGTCACCGGGCCGACCCTGCACCTCTCGGTCGAGGCCCGCGACCTCGACGCCTCCTACCGCAAGGCCTGAACGGCCCCTACGGCAGCCGCTGCGCCGGGACCGCCGGGATGGCCGGCGCCAGTGTGGAGAGCCGCGTCAGCAGGTCCCCGAACGGCCCGTCCGCCGGCTCCTGCGCCAGGACCCGCAGCACGATGCCCGCCATCTCCTCGTCGTACGCGGCGCTCACGGCGGCCAGCGCGGCGAAGTCGTGCACGAGCTGCAACTCCAGCTCGGCCCGGGGGACCCGCCGGCCGTCCAGCCAGAGCAGCGCCGTGGACTCGGCGAGGGAGACCCAGGAGCGTACGACCAACTCCAGCCGGGCCGGGGGCTTCCCGACGTCCAGATGGGCCAGGATCTGTGCGCAGGCGGCCTGGCGCACCCCGTCGATCATGGCGTTCGCCGTGGAGGAGCCCACGGCCGGGCCGCCCCGCATCAGCGCGGCGAACCCCGGGCCGTGCTCCTCGACGAAGTCGAAGAACCGGCCCATCACCCGCAGCAGCCGTGCGCCGAGCGGGCCTTCGCGCGGCTCCAGGAACCTGGTCGCCAGCTCGTCGGCCGCCCGCCGCAACGCCGCCTCGTACAGGCTCTGCTTGCCCGGGAAGTAGTGGTAGACCAGCGGTCTGGAGATACCGGCCGCGGCGGCGATCTCGTCGATCGACACCTCGTCCGGCGTCCGGTGGCTGAACAACTCCAGCGCGACGCCGATCAGCTGCTCCCTGCGCTCCTCGACGCCCATCCTGCGCCGCACCCCGGTCGTCATGCCCCCAGCGTACCGACCGGTGGGTCCGGCCGGATCACAGGTCCAGCACCAGCCGGCCGCCGTCCCGGCAGCGGGAGACGCAGATCAGCATGGACTCCGCGCGCTCGGCATCCGTCAGCAGGTCGTCGCGGTGCTCCACCTCGCCCTCCAGGACGCGCTGTTGGCACGTCCCGCAGAACCCCTGTTCGCACGAGTACGAGACGTGCGGCAGTTCGGCGCGTACGGCGGCCAGCACCGACTGGTCCGCCGCGACCGGGACCGTACGCCCCGAGCGGCGCAGCTCCACCTCGAACGGCACCGCGTCCGCCGGATCCGTCCCGGCCGCCGAGAAGCGTTCCAGGTGCAGGGTGCAGCCGTCCGGGAGGGCGTCGGCGACCGCGTCCATCAGGGGCTGCGGGCCGCAGCAGTGGACCGCCGTGCCCTCGGCCGCGTCCGCGAGGACGGCGGCGATGTCCGGGTGGCCGGCCTCGTCCTGCGGGACGACCGTGACCCGGCCGCCGTCGGCGCCCAGCTTCTCGACCTCCTCCAGGAACGGCATGGTGGCCCGGCTCCGTCCCCCGTACAGCAGCCGCCAGTCGGCGCCCTCGGCGGCGAGCCGGCGCAGCATCGGCAGGACGGGGGTGATGCCGATGCCACCGGCGATCAGGACGTGGGCGGGGGCCCCGGTCAGCGGGAAGCGGTTGCGCGGGCCGCGCACCTCGACCTCCATGCCCTCGTGGAGCGCGGTGTGCACCTCGCGGGAGCCGCCGCGCCCGTCCTCGACCAGCCGGGCCGCCACGGTGTAGGCGCCGGAGTCGGCCGGGTCGCCGCACAGCGAGTACTGCCGGACGAGACCGGAGGGCAGCATCAGGTCCAGATGGGCGCCGGGCTCCCACGCCGGCAGGTCCGGGCCCTCCAGGCGGAGTTGGACGACGCCGTCGGCGGGGCCGGTGCGCTCGGTGATCAGCAGCCGTCGCCCGGTGGTCGAACGGCGCAGGGACCGGCCGGATATGGGCTCGTCCAGCGCGGGCAGCGGCCACAGCGGGGACTTCTGGATGCGCCGGCGCAGCGCCCGCTTGGCGAGCAGCGCGGCTCCGGCCGCCACGGCGACCGTACGCAGGCGGGGGAGGGGCAGGGAACGCGGCATGGTCAACGGGCTTCCGTCGTACGGGCCTCGGCCGCGACGGCGGCGGGCGAGCGGGTGAGGTAGTCGACGGCCTGGGCCGTGCTGCCCTCCTGCGAGGGGTGGTACGAACGGCTCAGATAGCGCGGGATCGACCGCAGCATGGCCGGGGTGCTGGGCAGGGTGCCGCGCCGGCCGCTGCGGTAGAACTGCCCGAAGGAGGCCTTGCCGTCCAGCAGGCTCGGGTCGTTCTCCATGAAGAAGCGGGCGCCGCGCTGCCAGAGGAAGGCCAGCGCGCTGAACGCCGTCGCCCAGGTCCGCACCCGCCGCCGGTAGCTGCCGTCGACATGCATGAATACGTCGAAGGCGACCGAGCGGTGCTCGACCTCCTCGGCGCCGTGCCAGCGCAGCAGGTCCAGCATGGTCGGGTCGGCGCCGCGCCGGTCCAGCTCGTCGGCGTTGAGTATCCAGTCGCCGAGGAACGCGGTGTAGTGCTCGATCGCGGCTATCGTCGCCACCCGTTCCAGCAGCCACCACTTGCGCGCCCGGCCGGGCGGCAGGGTCCGGTCGCCGAGCAGCTTCTCGAAGAGCCAGTCGACCTGGGCGGTGTACGGCGTCGGGTCGAGCCCCAGATCCTTCAGGTGCGGGAGCACGTCGTCGTGGGCCTGGGAGTGCATCGCCTCCTGGCCGATGAAGCCGATGACGTCCTGCCGCAGCTCCTCGTCCTGGATGTACGGGAGCACCTGGCGGTAGACGTGGATGAACCAGCGCTCCCCGGCCGGGAGCAGGAGGTGGAGCACATTGATGGTGTGCGTGGTGAACGGGTCGCCCGGCACCCAGTGCAAGGGGGTCCGGTCCCAGGCGAAGCTGACCCGCCGGGCCTTGAGGGGGATGCGCTCCGATGCGACCGCTGCCGGCTGCGTGTTAGACATGTTGTCAAAATACTGAGGGGTAAGCCCGGGGAACAGGGGTGTGCGCCGAATTCCCGGGCTCAAGTTCCTCCGTACCCGCGGTTCAGTGCAGCGCGACCACCCGGCTGCCGTCCTTGAGCCGCCCGTCGAGCCGGGGCCGGGCGCCCTCGGCGGCGGGCACCGCGAGCAGCCGCCCCCGGGCGCTGCCCGTCACCCCGCCCGACGTGGACAGCGACGCGAACTGCGTGCTGCCCGCCGCCAGTACGTACCACCGGCCGCCCGGCGACTTCCACAGCACGCCCGCCAGCACCCGGGGCGTGCGCGCCCCGCACTCCGGCGAGTCCTCGGCGCGCGCCGCGACCGCCCCCGGCGCCGGCGGACGCGCGGACGGCTCCTGGAACTGCGCGATGACCCGGCTCCCGGTGCCCCGCCAGGTCTCGGCCCGGGTGCACAGCCACTGCGCCGAGCCGTCGCCCTCCGGCAGCGGCTGGCGCGCGTACGCCCAGGAGTTCACCGACCGCACCCCGTGCGACCGGACCGCCGGGAGCAGGCACGCGGTCCGCGCCCAGCTCTCCCGTTCGGCCCGTCCGGCGACGTCGTGCGGCGAGCCGGGCGCGCCCGAGGTCAGCCGGGCCGGGGCCAGCTCCCCCAGGTCCGTGACCAGCCGCACCGCCCCGCCCCCGGTCAGCTCGACGGCCGGCCAGGCCCGGCAGCCGGAGCCCGCCGCCGGGTCGGCCAGCGCGCCGGTCACCCCGTCGGGGGAGCGGGGGAGCGGACGCGGCGCCCGGTCCGGCGCGAGCAGGTCGCGCACCCGGACGCCCCGCACCCAGGGCGCCGTCAGATACCGCACCCCGTCCCGGGTGCGGGCCACCACCAGGGCGCCCGACGACGCCTCGTCCGCCCCGTCCACCCGGGCGAAGTCGAGCGCGGCGCCCAGCGAAGGGTCGGCGTTGCGCGGCTCCGCGTACCGCACGACGCGCAGTCCGTCGTGGAACAGCACCACCGCCGATGCGCCCACCTCGCCCGCGAACAGCAGCTGCGGCGCCCCCATCGGCGGGCCCACCGGTGTGCCCGGTGTCGCGGACGTCCGCACCCCGGCGCCCGGCCGGGCCCACACCTCCAGGGCTCGCCGCAGCAGCCGGGTGTCCTGGGTGCGGTCGCCGCGCGTGGGCCAGGCGGTGAAGTCCGTACGCGCCGAGCGCTGCCAGAGGCCGGCCGCGACCCGGTGCAACGCCCCCGGGTCCAGGGCCGCTTCGGACGCCGGATTGCGCGCGTACAGCGGGGCGGACAGCGCCCCGCGCCCCCAGCCGCCGCCGGGCATCCCGAGGAGCGCCCCGCACACCAGCAGCGCGGCGAAGGCCGCGAGCGCGGTCCGGGCCCGCCGGCGGCGGCGCGGCAGATCGGGCGGCCGGGCCTGGAGCGAGCAGGGGTCGAACTCCGGGGAGACGAGGAGCGCGTGGCCGGCGGTGATCCCGTCGGCCTCCGTCAGGGCCGCGTGCGGATCGGCCACCCCGGCGGCGGCCAGCTCCCGCCGGACCTCCCCGTCCGCCAGCCCCTCCAGGCCGCGCAGGACGAACGCGGCGCGGGCGGGGGCGCCGGCCGCCGCCAGCTCCCGTTCCAGGGCGAGTTCACCGGCCCCGCCCGGATGGGGGAGCAGACGCAGGCCCCAGGCCGACGGCAGGACGGGCGGCAGCCGGCGCGACCGGAGACGCAGCCTGCCGAGGCGCCCCGGCGCCAGGGCCCGGCGCAGCACCTGGCGGCGCACGTACGCGTATCCGGGGTCGGCGCTCTCGGTGCGGCCGGGGCGGCGGGGGAGCGGGACGGCGGCGGCTCCGGCGCGGTGGGCCGCCTGGAGGGAGCGCTGGGCGAGGGCGTGGGCGGCCAGCACGCGCCGGCCGCGGCTCACCGAGGGCGGCAGCAGGAGGTAGCCGATCCGCACCAGGCGCGGGTAGTGCTCGACGAGCGCGGCCTCGGCCTGTTCCACGTCGACCGGGGCGACGGCTGTCGGTAGCTCTGACGGTGGGCGCACATTCAGCTGAACGAGCGAATGGTGCGATGGTCACTCCGGGGCGCGAGCGCCGGGCGCCCCGGAGTGGTCAGGCGAACCGGGCGAGCGGGCCGTCGACGGGGGCGTCCGTCATGCGGTTGGCGAGCGTGGACAGGGTGTAGGCGGCGATGCCGAGGGTCACCTCCAGCGCGTTGCGGGCGGTGTAGCCGTGGTCGGTGAACGCCTGGAGCGACGCGTCGTCGACGGCCCCGTTCGTGGCGAGGACGGCCAGGGTGAACTGCCGCATGGCTTCGAGGCGTTCGTCGGGGAGCGGGGTGCTCTCGCGCAGGGCGGCGACGAGTGCGGGCTCCGCTTCGAGGGCGGTGAGGATTCCGGTGTGCATCGCCACGCAGACGTGGCAGCCGTTCCGGGTGGCCATGGTCATGCTCAGCACCTCGCGGGAGAGCTTGTCCAGGGTGGTGGACTCGAAGAGGGCGTTCATCTTCAGGAAGCCGCCCAGCACCTCGGGGGAGGTGGCCATCCGTCCGGCGGCGGCCGGCAGGAAGCCCTGCTTCCGCGCGATGGCCGACAGCCCGGGGCGGGCGGCGGCGGGGGCGGATTCGAGGGTGTGGTCGGGGAAGGCGGTCGTGGGCATGGTGGGCCTCTCGCGTAAACTCGACAACGTGATTGACGAAAACGTAAACCAGGTTGTCGAGTTTTGCAATGGCTGAGCGTGCGGGCGGGCGCGGAGAGGTGCGTCCCGAGGAGGCGGGCAGGGGCTTCGAGCTGCCCCTGCTGCTGTTCGCCGGCTTCCGGTCGGTCATCGACGGGCTCCATCGCGAGCTGGCCGGGCAGGGCCACCCCGATATGCGGCCCGCGTACGGCTACGCCCTCCAGGCCGTGGGCGTCGAGGGGGCGACCGCCAGTGAGATCGGCCGCCGCCTCGGCGTCTCCAAGCAGGCCGCCGGCAAGACCGTCGACAGGCTGGAGGGCCTGGGGTACGTGGAGCGCGCCGACGATCCGCACGACGGGCGCCGCAAGCTGGTCCGGCTGACCGGGCGGGGCGTCGATGTGCTCACGCGGTCCGCCGAGGGCTTCGACCGGCTGCGCGCCGAGTGGGTCCGGACCCTGGGGGCCGAGCGGGTCCGCGCCTTGGAAGCCGATCTGCGCACGATGGCCCCGGACGGCGCCTTCCGGCTCGATGTGGCGGCCTGGTTCAACGGCTGAGCGGAGCCCTGAAGGCTTGGACTTCTCGCACGAGACATAGGACGTATCGAGTCCGAACCCTTTCCGGAAGCCTCTCCGTGCGACACCATGCACGCGTCGGCACCCGAGAGATCGGACCACTTGTGGTCGCGAAGGAGAGGGAACCATGGCACGACGCACCCATGTGCTCAGCGCGCTCGCGCTGGCGGCCGCCGCCGCGCTCATCCCCGTCACCGCCACCGCGCAGCAGGCCGCACCCGGGCCGTCCGCAGCCGCGGGCGCGTGCCGCGGGCCCGTGAGACCCGCCTCGCAGATGACGGTCGAGGACTGCGACAGCCCCGCCCGTATCATCGAGAAGGCGGCGAACATCGTCCCCACCGCCGGCCAGCTCGCCTGGCAGCAGCGGGAGGTCACCGCCTTCACGCACTTCGGGATGAACACCTTCACCGGCCGTGAGTGGGGCTCCGGCACCGAGGACGAGAAGCTCTTCGCGCCCGCCGCCATCGATGCCGACCAGTGGATGCGCGCCTACAAGGCCGCCGGCGCCGAGCAGGTCATGCTCACCGTCAAGCACCACGACGGGTTCGTCCTCTACCCCAGCCGCTACACCGACCACTCGGTCGCCCTCAGCCCCGGAAGCCCCGACGTCGTCGCCGCCTATGTGAAGGCCGCCCGCAAGGCCGGGCTGAAGGTCGGCTTCTACCTCTCGCCCTCCGACGGCGCCGAACTCCCGCACGCCTGGCACGCCGAGTGGGTCGAGAAGATCCGCGCCAAGCAGGACGCCGGCCAGGCGCTGAGCCTGCCCGAGCGGATGGCCCTGGAGGACGGCGACCGTGCCCCGGCCGGACAGGGCCGCTTCGGCAACGGCAGCCCCGTCACCGCACGCACCATCCCCACCCTGGTCCCCGCCGACGACCGCGCCGCCCGGGTGCGGAGCGGCAAGCTGCCCACCTTCCGGGTGAAGGCCGACGACTACGACGCGTACTACCTCAACCAGCTCTACGAGATCTTCACGCAGTACGGACCCGTCGAGGAGCTGTGGCTCGACGGCGCCAACCCCTGGTCGGGTTCCGGCATCACGCAGAAGTACGACGTCAAACAGTGGTTCGACATGGTCAAGGCGCTCTCGCCGGACACCGTCGTCTTCCAGGGCCCCCAGGGCGTGCGCTGGGTCGGCAACGAGAACGGCACCGCCCGCGAGACCGAGTGGAGCGTCACCCCGCACACCACCGACCCGTGGACCGGGCTCGGCTCGCTGCCCAACGACTCGACCGAGCCCGACATCGGCTCCCGCGCCCGGCTCCTCGACCCGTCGGTCAACTACCTCCAGTGGTACCCGGCCGAGGCGGACGTCTCCAACCGGCCCGGCTGGTTCTACCACCGGAACGAACAGCCCAAGACCGCGGCGCAGTTGATGAACCTGTACGAGAAGAGCGTCGGCCGCAACGCCTCGCTCCTGCTCAACGTGCCGCCCGCCCCCGACGGCCGGATCGCCGCCGAGGACGTCACGCAACTGACCGCCTTCGGCGCGGACGTGCGCCGGATCTACGGCACCGACGTACGCGACCACGCCCGGGGCCCGTACACCTTCGACCGGGTCGCCGTCCGCGAGGACATCCGGCACGGCCAGCGGGTGGAGAAGTTCGCCGTGGAGGCCAGGGTGAACGGCGCCTGGCAGCGGATCGCCGAGGGCACCACCATCGGCCACGAACGCATCCTGCCGCTGCCCGGGGCCGTCACCGCGTCGGCGGTCCGCGTCAAGGTGCTGGAATCCCGGGCGAAGCCGCACCTGGGCGCCACCACCCTGCACCTGACCAGCAGGGGCTAGCCCCGGTCCAGATACGCCAGTACGGCCAGAACGCGGCGGTTGTCGTCGTCGGAGGGCGGCAGGCTCAGCTTCCCGAAGATGTTCGAGGTGTGCTTGGCCACCGCCCGCTCCGTGATCACCATCTGCGAGGCGATCGCCGCGTTCGACCGGCCCTGGGCCATCAGCTCCATGACCTCCCGCTCGCGCGGTGTCAGCCCGCCCATCGGCTTGTCCTGCGAACGCCGCGTCAGGAGCTGCGAGATGACCTGCGGGTCCATCGCCGTCCCGCCCGCCGCCACCCGGCGCACCGCGTCGATGAACTGCTCCGCGTCGAAGACCCGGTCCTTGAGCAGATAGCCGATCCCGCCGTTGCCGTCCGCCAGCAGCTCGCGCGCGTACAACTGCTCGACGTGCTGGGAGAGTACGAGGACCGGAAGGCCCGGCCGCGCCCGCCGGGCCGCCAGCGCGCACTGCAAGCCCTCGTCCGTGTGGGACGGCGGGAGCCGGACGTCGACGACGGCGACGTCCGGCTCCAGCTCGGCAAGGGCCTTGGTCAGTTCGGGCCCGGTCTCGACGGCCGCCGCGATCTCGAAGTCGTACGCCTCCAGCATCCGGACCAGGCCGTCGCGCAGCAGGAAGAGATCTTCGGCTAGGACAACTCGCAAGGGATCTCCATGGTCACCATGGTGGGGCCGCCCGCGGGGCTGCTGACGGCCATGATGCCGTCGAATGTACCGAGCCGGCGTTCGATTCCGCTCAGGCCCGAGCCCGCCCCGACCGAGGCACCGCCCCTGCCGTTGTCGGTGACCGAGAACTTCAGCGCCCGGTCGCTGTGGCGCAGGTCCACCCAGATCCGGTCGGCGCCCGAGTGCTTCGCCGCGTTCGTCAGGGCCTCGCTGACCGCGAAGTACGCCGCCGACTCGACCGGCGCCTCCGCCCGCCCGTCCAGCTCCACGTCCACGTCGCACGGGATCGGCAGCCGCAGCGCCAGCGCCCTGACCGCGTCCCCGAGCCCGCGCTCGGCGAGCACCGGCGGGTGGATGCCCCGGACCAGGTCGCGCAGCTCCGTCAGCGCCTCGGCCGAGGACTCCCGGGCCATCGACAGCAGCTTCTTCGCCTGCGCCGGGTCCTTCTCGATCAGCGCCTCGACGGTGCCGAGGTTCATCCCCATGGCCACCAGCCGGGCCTGCGCCCCGTCGTGCAGATCCCGCTCGATGCGCCGCAGCTCGGAAGCGGCGGTGTCGACCGCCTCGTGCCGGGTCTCGGTCAACCGGTCGATGCGCAGGGCCAGTTCCTGCTCCTGGGTAGGGGCCAGGACCGACCGGGCGAGCACGAAGTGCGCCCGCAGCAGCCGTTCGCTCACCAGCACCCCGAAGGCGAAGAGCGCCAGGCCGAGCGCGGCGGCCATCAGCGCCGTCGCCTGGCTGTCGACCGGGACGAACCCGTACCAGTACTGGTCGTCCCTGAACACCCGCCACAGGCCCGCCGCCAGGACGAACCCCTCCACCGGGTAGGCCATCAGCGCCGCCGCCAGGACGGCCACCACGTACCCGGCCGTCATGTCGGCCATCAGCCAGCGCATGTCCCGCCAGGTCGCCGGGTCCTTCAGCATCAGCGTGGTCCGCTCCACCCGCCCGGTGAACCCGCTGCGCAGATCCCTCGGGAACGGCCGGTACGGGACCGGGATGCGGACGTCCGACCAGGTGATGGCCAGCAGCCGGCGCTGGTTGGCGTGCTTGCGGACCGCCTGAAGGATGTACGGCGTGGTGATCAGGCCGATGCCCAGCGGGATCATGGCGATGGAGACCAGCGCCAGCACGAACAGCGTGCACGACCCGGCGATCGCGGCGATCGACAGCACCAGCCCGCGCCACGCGGCCAGCAGCGCCGACCCGATCCGTCCCCGTATCGCGTCCATCCCGGTCCCTCATTCCCTCGCCGGGCCCCGTGCCGGACCCGTGTCGCACACAGTCTGACCCGCCGCACCCCGCGCACGTCAGCCGGTTCGCCACCCGGTAGGGGTGTACCCAGCACCACCCCCGCCCCCTCGCCCTACGTGCCGCGCGACCGGGGGTTTCACCGGCTGGGGCGCCCGCCCCGGCGTTCCTAGATTCGAGGTGCATCGTCGGACTTCCACCAACAGGGGGCGAACCCGCCATGAGGCGTAACCTCGCGGCACGTATCGGTGTGTGGAGCGCACACCACCGCAAGACGGCCATTCTCGGCTGGCTGCTCTTCGTCGTACTCGCCGCGGGCATCGGCGGCGCCTCGGGCATGGTCGAGATGACCGACGCGGAGAACGGCGCCGGCGACTCGGCCCGCGCCGAGCAGATCCTCTCCGACGCCGGACTCGGCCACCGGGCCGGCGAACTCGTCATGGTGACGTCGGCCGAGCCCGACGGCTGGCGCACCGCCGCCCGCGCACTCACCGCCGCCATCGAGGACACCGGCGAGGTCACCGGCCTCGCGGACCCGGTCGCCTCGAAGGACCGCAAGGACGCGCTGATCACCTTCGAGATGAAGGGCGACCCGGACACCGCGGCCGACCGGGTCCAGCCCGTGCTGGACGCCGTCGCCGGCGTAAAGGAGAAGCAACCCGACGTCACCGTCAGCCAGTTCGGTGACGCCAGCGCCGGCAAGTGGCTCGGTGACCTGCTCTCCGACGACTTCAAGAAGGCCGAGTTCACCGCCGTACCGCTGGCCCTCGGCATCCTGCTCGTCGCCTTCGGTGCCGTCGTCGCCGCCCTGCTGCCCGTGGGGCTCGCGCTCACCGCGTGCATGGCCGCCTTCGGAGTGCTCTCGCTCGCCAGCCACCAGCTGCACCTGTTCCAGACCACGTACTCCGTGATGTTCCTGATGGGCTTCGCCGTCGGCGTCGACTACTGCCTGTTCTACCTGCGCCGCGAACGGGACGAGCGGGCCGCCGGCCGCGACGCCGAGACCGCGCTGCGCATCGCCGCCGCCACCAGCGGCCGGGCCGTCCTCGTCTCCGGGCTCACCGTGATGGTCGCCATGGCCGGCATGTTCCTGTCCGGGCTGATGCTCTTCAAGGGCTTCGCCCTCGCCACCATCACCGTCGTGTTCATCGCCATGCTGGGCTCCGTCACCGTGCTGCCCGCCCTGCTCTCCTGGCTCGGCGACCGCATCGAGGCGGGCCGGGTGCCGCTGCTGAACCGACGCTCCAAGCGGGGCGACAAGCAGAGCGGCCGCATCGCGGGACGGGTGCTGCGCCCCGTCCTGGACCGGCCGAAGTTCTTCGCCGCCGCCTCCGTCGCCGTCCTGCTGGTGCTCGCCGCGCCCGCGATCGGCATGAAGACCGAATCCCTGGGCCTGGAGAAGCAGTTCGGCTCCGACTCCGCGCTGTCCGTCGCCTACCGCGACATCAGCGAGACCTTCCCCGGCGGCCCCGCCCCGGCCCAGGTCGTCGTCGAGGCCGATGACATCACCGCCCCCGCCGTACGCAAGGCCCTGGCCGGCTTCGACCACGTCACCGTCCACCGGGCGCAGAACGTCGCCGAGTTCGAGGTCCCGCTGCCCGGCGGCGAGAAGGGCCTCGCCGAACTGCGCGAGGACCGCCTGCCGGCCGCCTTCGACGGCAGCGGCGCCCGCGCCTACGTCACCGGCGAGGTGGCCGGGTCCGTCGACTTCAACGACCAGCTCAAGCGCGGCATCGCACCCGTCTTCCTCTTCATCACCGCGGTGACGTTCCTGCTGATGCTGTTCTGCTTCCGGTCCTACGTCATCGCCGTGACGTCCATCCTGCTCAACCTGCTCTCGGTGGCCGCCGCGTACGGGGTCATGACCGCGGTCTTCCAGCACGGCTGGGGCGCCCGGCTGATCGGCTCGGAGGGCGTCGGCGCGGTCGAGTCCTGGATGCCGCTGTTCGTCCTCGTCGTCCTGTTCGGGCTCTCGATGGACTACCACGTCTTCGTGGTCTCCCGGATCCGCGAGGCCCACGGCCGGGGGATCGGCAACCGGGCCGCGATCGACGAGGGCATCCGCCGCACGGCAGGCGCGGTGACCGGCGCGGCCGTGATCATGGTCGCGGTGTTCTCGGTCTTCGCGACCCTGTCCATGCAGGACATGCAGCAGATGGGCGTCGGCCTGGCGGTCGCGGTCCTGCTGGACGCCACGCTCGTACGGATGGTGCTGCTGCCCTCCGTGATGGCGCTGCTCGGCGAGCGCAACTGGCGCACCCCGCGCGGCCTCGGCCGCCTGCCGAGCCTGGACCACAGCGAGCCGGAACCGGCCACCGCCGCGACGCCGGTCGGACCGGGGGTGCGCGGCTGACCCGAGCGGTACGAGAACGGCCCCGGCCCCCGGTAGCGCGTACCGGGGGCCGGGGCCGTTCTCGTCGCGTACCGCGGGTCAGGGCGTGTACTTGTAGCCGACCCGGCGCACGGTCTGGATCGAGCGGCGGTGCTCGGCGCCCAGCTTGCGGCGCAGCCGGGCGATGTGGACGTCCACCGTGCGGCCGTCGCCCACGTGCCCGTAGCCCCAGACCGTGGTCACCAGCTGGTCGCGGGAGTGGACGCGGTGGGGGTGGGCCACCAGATGGGCGAGGAGCTCGAACTCCAGGTAGGTGAGGTCCAGCACCCGCCCGTTCACCGAGGCGGAGCGCTGGACGGAGTCGATGGTCACCGGACCGGCCGCCGCCTCCGGGGGCGGCTCCGGCACCGCGTACTGGGCCGCGGCGGCAGCGAAGGCAGGCTGCTGGTCGGCGGGCACGAGCACCAGGTAGCCGACCATCGGCGGCCGGCCCGGCAGGCTGGGCAGGGTGTGCTGGGGCGCCGGCAGCCAGGTGGCCCCCGGCGCCAGGAGCGCGGAGACGTCGGCCTGCTGGACGACCTCGTCGGGGGCGACGGCGCGCAGGCGGTGCCGGTGGGGGGAGTGGGAACGGACGGGGGCGGTCGCAGCGGCCACCGCCGGCGCTGCGGTGGCAGCGGCGGCGGAGAAGGAACGGGTGTTCGCCATGAGGGGTCAGCTCTTTCGCGCGAGGGAGTCGTCGGTGGACGGACTTGCTGCGTGCGCGCGGACCGAAGGCCGGGTGAGGGCGTTAGAGGGCCGGCGCGTTCAGCGCGCGGCAACACACCCGGTCGAAGTCATGGTGCTGACGGGAGGGCCAGAACGGCTCGAGGTCGCTGCGACCTGTCGAGGTGTGCGGGAAGCTGGCCATGCCCCCATTGAAGCAGAGAACACGGCCCGGGAGCAGACCTCTCCCACCCGTCGATACGGACCCTTTGCGTTACGTTCCTCACGCCGGGGCTGAGGCGGCCCCTCCGGAAGGCCCTTGGGCCTTTCGTTCGGATCATGCCGGGCTCGCGGGCTGATCCGAACAAAAGGCCCTAACCCACCAGCCGCTTGCGCCAGTCCAGGCCCGTCAGCTCGATCGCCCGGTCCGGCGAACCGTCCCACTCCACGGTCAGCCCGGCCTCTCCCAGCACGGCCGCCACCTCGCGGCCCACCGCCGCGGTCGTCCCGGCGGAATCGTCGAACCCGCCGTAGTACAGCGTGAGACCGTGCCCGGCCGCCGCGCTCTCCGTGCCCTGGAGGTGGAAGAAGACGAAGCCCCGGGCATCCTCGCGCCCGTCCGCGTATATCTCGCTCATCCCGCACGAGCGGCAGCACGTGAAGTGCTCCCGGGCGGTGATCCCGCGCCCGTCCAGCTCGGCGAACGCCCGCTCGATGCGGTCCGGGTCCGTCACGTCGTCCGCCCAGCCCCGCTGCTCCTCGACCCGCTCCAGCCAGAGCCGCTCCACCAACTCCCGCGCCTGCGCCGGGGACACCGGCCGCACCCCGTCCTTCACCAGGTAGTCCTCGGCCGTCTCGGTGAGCGTCCGCACGCTCCCGTAACCGCCGCGCAGCAGCTCCCGGACCCGGGCCTCCAACTGCTCCCGGATCTCCGGGGGAAGCTCCGGGGCGGGCTCGGGCTCGGGTATCCCGGCGCTCTCCCAGACGGTCCCCGCGTCCCAGCCGGGCTCCTCGCGCGCCCAGCGCGTCATCAGCGCGACGACCCGCTCGGGGTCGTCGACCTCCGTCCGGACATGGCTCACCGCCGGGCCCGTGCGGTGCTCCACCGTGTAGCCCGCGCCGGTCTCGTGCCACACCTGGACGAAGGTGCCGGGGATGTCCGGGATCCGCTGGACCACCAGGAAGTTGTCCCCGCGCCCGCCGATGCGGTGCACGAGGTCGCCCAACGCCCGCTCCGAAACGCGGGTATGGGTCTGCTGGTTCTCGGTCTCGACCTTGACGCTGAGCATGCGACCAGCCTGGCACACCCCACTGACAACGGGAGGCGCCCACCGCGGTGTGCGGTGGGCGCCTCCCGTGACGTGCGGGCCGGATCAGACCTGGCCGGCCTTCTCCAGGGCCGAGCAGCAGGTGTCCACGATCAGCCGGGTGACGACGTACGGGTCGACGTTCGCGTTCGGGCGGCGGTCCTCGATGTAGCCCTTGCGGTCCTGCTCGACCTGCCACGGGATGCGCACCGAGGCGCCGCGGTCGGAGACGCCGTAGCTGTACTCGTTCCACGGAGCGGTCTCGTGCAGACCGGTCAGCCGGTCGTCGATGCCCGCGCCGTAGTTCTTGACGTGGTCCATCGGCTTGGAGCCCTCGCCCAGCGACTCGCAGGCCGTGATGATCGCGTCGTAGCCCTCGCGCATCGCCTTCGTGGAGAAGTTGGTGTGCGCGCCCGCGCCGTTCCAGTCGCCCTTGACCGGCTTCGGGTCCAGGGTCGCGGAGACGTTGAAGTCCTCGGCGGTGCGGTAGAGCAGCCAGCGGGCGATCCACAGCTGGTCGGAGACCTCCAGCGGGGACAGCGGGCCCACCTGGAACTCCCACTGGCCCGGCATGACCTCGGCGTTGATGCCCGAGATGCCCAGGCCCGCCTTCAGACAGTTGTCGAGGTGCTTCTCGACGATCTCGCGGCCGAAGATCTCGTCCGAGCCGACACCGCAGTAGTAACCGCCCTGCGCGGCCGGGAAGCCGCCCTCCGGGAAGCCGAGCGGCCGGTGGCCGTCGAAGAAGGTGTACTCCTGCTCGATGCCGAAGATCGCCTCCTGCCCGGCGAACTGCTCGGCGACCGGACGCAGCAGCGCCCGGGTGTTGGACGCGTGCGGGGTCATGTCGATGTCGAAGACCTCGCACAGGACCAGGACGTCGTCGCCGCCGCGGATCGGGTCCGGGCAGGTGAAGACCGGCTTCAGCACCCGGTCGGAGGCGTGGCCCTCGGCCTGGTTGGTGCTCGACCCGTCGAAGCCCCAGATCGGCAGCTCGGCCACGTCGGACGACGGGCTGCCGGACATGATCTTGGTCTTGGAGCGGAGCTTGGCGGTCGGCTCGGTGCCGTCGATCCAGATGTACTCAGCCTTGAACGTCACGGAAGCCATCCTTTGCGGGTGCTGCGGTCTATGCCGTGCAGCTTCGCAAGGCGCGATTTCCCGACCGTTGCCCTCGTGTGAACCCCGTGTTACCGAGGTTTCCGGCAGCGTTCCCCCGGCCGTCCCGGTCCCTCAGCGGTCCCTCAGCAGCGCCTCGAACCCCGCGCTCCTGATCCGCCGCCGCAGCTCCTCCTCGCTGCTGCCCAGCGCCCGCGCGGCGTCCGGGAGCCGCCAGTCCGAGCCGGCCAGCCGGTGCAGCAGATGACCGCGCCGGATCTGCGCGTCGGACAGCCGGAACGTCTTCAGGTACGCCACCCGGCCCTTGTGGTCGGTGATCGTCTCGCCGATGTGCTGCCCGACCCCGTCGCGTACGAACGGCGGCAGGAACCGCCACAGCGTGAACGCCCCCATCCGGTACACCCGGTCGAAGGCGTACGAGCTGTCCAGCAGCTCCCGCGCGAACAGCGACCCGTGCGCCTCGGCCCACGCCCGCTCCTGCTCCCGCGCCGCCGCCCGCAGCCCGTCGAGCGACCGCAGCCCCGGCCCGTCCGCGATGCGCGCCCCGAACTCCGGCACCGGCGCCCCGAAATACGCGTACTGGTGCACCAGCTCCCCGTACAGGTCCTCCACGAGCGTCGGGTGCAGAAGACGGTAGTCGTCGGGGTGCGGGACGACGAAGGCGGCGGCCAGGGCGTCGGCCGCGTACACCATCACCCCGCACTGGCCCGGGTGGATCTCGAACGCCCGCAGCGCGTCCCCCAGCCCGCGCACCGACCACCCCAGGTACGCGTCCTCGGCGCGCGGCGAGAGCCCATCGCGCAGCGCCTGCCGCGACCACTCCTCCCAGGCGGTCGACGGCCCCCCGAAGTGCAGCGCGAGATAGCCCTCCAGCGCCAGGTGCAGCGGCAGGAACCGCAGCCGGTCCCCGGGCCGCCGCTTGGCGAGCCGGTGGTGGCGCAGGCGCGGCAGCCGCACGGTCCGGGCAGGCCCTTCCGCCGCACCCTCCCCGCCGAGCTGCGTCCCGTACGCCGCGCTGTCCGCCCCCTCGCCGGACCAGTCGGCGACGAAACCGTGCGGGATGTACGAGATGTAGTGGCTACGCGGCCCCACCTCCACCGCCCCGGGGCCGCCGTACACCTCGCGGTGCAGCCGCAGCCCGTCGACGGGGCTCTCGCGCACGAGCGGCACCAGCCGGATGCCGCCCCACACCTGCGAAGGACGGGCGGTCAGCCCGGTCAGCTCCAGCCTGTTCATCGCGGCCCTCCCTCCAGGCCCGTGCCCGTGAACCGGGCGACCTGCCGGTCCAGATACGCGTACAGCTCGGCGGCCCCCGTGCGCCCCTCGGAGAACCGCGCGATCTCCACCAGCGCGGGCAGGTCCTCCGCGTCCCGGATGCCCGCCGTCGGCACGCTCGCGGACAGCCGCCGCACGTCGAATCCGTCCGCGTCGTATACGGGGTTCACATGCACCACCGCCGTCCGCCGGTCCCGGTCGAGCCGCGTCCGCCACACCCGCAGCACCTCGCCCGCCAGCCCCGGCGGCGCGTTGTCCCAGCCGTCCGAGACGATCACCAGCCGCTCCGGGCCGTGCTCCAGCGCGTCGATGATCCGGGCGCCGAGCGGGGTCGGCCCCCACGGGCGTACGAGCAGCGGGTCGCGGGCCCCGGTGGTCCACAGCGGGGTGTACGCGCCGGGGGCGGCGAGCGCCTCCAGCAGGAAGTGGCAGGCCAGCGCCACGGCGAGCGGACGCCGCCGCTTCTCGCCCGAACCCGACGAGGAGTAGCTGTCGTCCAGCACGGCGGCCACCCGTCCCCAGCTCCCGGCATGCGGACCGGCCGCGCGGCGGGCGGCGGCGCGCAGGGCGTGAGTCAGCTCCGCCCGGTGCCGCACCCGCGCGTCCCGGTCCAGCGACAGGACGTACAGGGCGAGCCGGGTCAGCGGCATCACCGTCAGATCGACGTCCGGCAGCGTGTCCCGAGCGGCTGTCCGCTGCCCCTGGGTGCGCAGCCGCTCCAGCCGCGTCATCCGGGGCACCATCCGCTCCACGAACGCCTCGCGCTTCATCCCGTGCCGGGCCGCGAAGCCCTCCGCGACCGTGAACGGCAGCTCGCCGACCGCGCCCTGCTCGTAGTGCGCCCGGCGCCAGGCGTCCAGCAGCCGGTGCTCGTAGCGCGGCAGCGTCCCGGGCCGGAACAGGAACGCGCCCAGCTCCCCGTCCGGCACGTTCCGGACCCCGTCGAGCGGCAGGTGGGCATGGCGGACGGCGGCCTTCATCCCCGTCCGGTACTTCACCGCGTCGTGCGCCGCCTCCGGCCGCGCGGCCAGCCAGTCCCGCATGATCGCCCGGGTCCGCCGGTTGTTCACCTTCGCCGTGCGCAGCTCCCCGAACAGCCGGTAGACCCGCTGCGGCGGCAGCTTCGCCAGCCGGGCCGCGATCAGCGCCCCCTCGGCCCGCTTCTCCTGCGCCGACGCGTCGGCGGCGTGCTCCAGCAGGCCGCGCACGATGCGTACGGCGTTGTGGTCGTTGATGTCCAGGGCCAGCGAAGCCGCGTACACCCGGCGGTAGTTGACCCGTACGTACGCGTGCAGGAAGTCCAGCGAGAGCCGCTGCGATCCGGCCTGTGAGCGGAACTCGCGCTGCCCGGTCGCGGTGATCGCGGCGTTGACGAAGAGGAGCACGTCCTCGGCGGCGACGAGGTCGGCGAAGGTCTCGGTGCCGGTCGCGGCAGTTGTCATGGTGGGTCCCCCGTGGTGTTCCGTACGGCGGTACGCGCATGCGGAAGCCGGCCGGGGAATGGAGGCGCGAGCAGCGAAATGATTGCTTCATAGGCAAGTCCCGGAAGTCGCACCGGAGTCCCGCGGCCGGCCCGGCCAACGTAACCTCCGGGGCGCGGACCACGCCACCGCATTGCGGCCCGCTGCCGGGTTCCGTGTCCGGAGCCCGCGCCTGCGCGTGGGCGCCCCGCGCCTGGACCCCGCGCCCGGAGCCCGCGCCCGGAGCCCTCCGCCTCCGGGCCACCGCGACGGGGCACCGCGGCGGGCCACCGCGACGGGGCACCGGGGCCTCGGCCCGGCGGCCCCCACCAGGCAGACTGTCCCCATGACCACACCCGAGACCCCCCTGCGCATCGGCCTCGCCGGCACCGGACCCTGGGCCCGCAACACCCACGCCCCCGCGCTCGCCGCCCACCCGGACGTCGTGCTCAGCGGCGTGTGGGGCCGCCGGGCGGAGGCGGCCGGGGAGCTGGCCGGGGTGTACGGCGCCCCCGCTTTCTCCGGCGACACGGGGCTCGACGAGCTGTTCGCCGTGAGCGACGCCGTCGCCTTCGCGCTGCCGCCGGACGTGCAGGCCCCGCTGGCCGCCCGCGCCGCTGCGGCCGGCTGCCACCTGATCATGGACAAGCCGGTCGCCACCACGGTCGCCGGAGCACGCGAGGTGGCCGAGGCCGCCGAGCAGGCCCGGGTGGCGTCCGTCGTGTTCTGCACGCTCAGGTTCGCCCCGCAGACCGCCGCGTGGATCGCCGAACAGGGCGCGGTGGGCGACTGGTTCACCGCCCGCGCCGACTGGATCGGCGCGCTGTGGGCCCCGGGCAGCGACAGCGAGTACGCCGCGTCGCCCTGGCGCCGCGAGCGGGGCGGCCTCTGGGACGTCGGCCCGCACGCCCTCTCGGTCCTGATCCCGCTCCTGGGCGACGTCACCGAACTGACCGCCGCCCGCGGCCCCTCCGACGTCCACCACCTCGTCCTGCGCCACACCTCGGGAGCCTCCAGCACGGTGACGCTCTCCCTGGGCGCTCCGGTGGCCGCCGCCGGCGTCGAGGTCGTCCTCCGGGGCGAGCACGGCATCGCCTCGCTGCCGAGGTGGGACGGCGCGGTGGACGCGTTCGCGGCGGCGGTCGACGCGCTGATCACCTCGGTACGCACGGGTGAGGCCCACCCCTGCGACGTACGCTTCGGCCTCCGGCTGACGGAACTCCTCGCGGAGGCGGAGGCCCAGGTGCGCGTGGAGTAGGCGCCGGTGCGGGGCGGCGCCGGCCGGCGGACCCCGCCCGTCGCGTCCCGGGCGCGTCCTAGGACGCGCCCCCGCGTCCCAGCGCGTCGCGGACCGCCTCCTCCGACCGGCCGACGACCGCCGTGCCGTCCTCCGCCGTGATGATCGGCCGCTGGATCAGCTTCGGGTGCCCGGCGAGCGCCGCGATCCACCGCTCCCGGGCACCCGCGTCGCGAGGCCAGTCCTTCAGCCCCAGCTCCTTCGCCTCCGCCTCCTGGGTCCGCGTGATGTCCCACGGTTCGAGGCCGAGCCGGTCGAGCACGGCCCGGATCTCGTCCGGCGACGGCACGTCCTCCAGGTAACGGCGGACCGTGTAATCGGCCCCTTCCGCGTCGAGCAGCTGCACCGCGCTGCGGCACTTGGAACACGCGGGATTGATCCAGATCTCCATGGGGCCAAAGGTACGGGACGGACTCCGCCGAGAGGGCCGAAAACCCCTCTGGCCAGGGCCTATTGTCAGTGACGGGCAGTAGAATGGAACACAGATCGTGAGGGTTCCGATGAGTTCCGCCACCGTGCCAGGAGGTTGCCCATGGCCGTTGCCGCAGTCACGACCAAGCCGCTCGACAAGCCCCTGCACCAGCCGCTGAAGAAGAAGCCGCTCCCCGCCGGCCGGCCCCGTGAGTGGTACGTCTCGCACAACCGCCGACTGAAGGCGATGCGTCTGGCCATCGCCCTGCTCGACACCGGCGTTTACATCCCGTCCACCGCGAACAACGCCCGGATACGCGCGACCGCCGAGCGCCTCGCCATCCACCCGCCGTCCGACACCACCTGCCGCATGGTCCGCGCCCTGATCCGCTACGGCCGCTGACGCACGCGGGGCGGGCCCCCGGAGGACTCCGGGGGCCCGCCCCTCTCAGTACCCGTCGCAGGTCGCCGTCGCGTACGCACCCGAGGCCGAGTCCGTACGCCGCGTACCGTCGTCCACGGTCACCGCGCACGACACGTCACCACCACCCCGGCCCACGCTCACGACGAACGAGCCGCCGCTCATGAAGCCCTTGGTGTCCAGCTCCCCGGCCCACGGCAGCGACCGCAGCGCCAGCCGCCCGGTCGACAACTCCTCACCCCGCCAGGTGCTGTAGGTGAGCACCACGTCCCGCGCGCTGCCCGTCACCTCGTACCGGATGTGCACCTTCCGCGAGCCCTCCGAGCGGAGCACGTCCGACAGCACCGCCGTGACCGCACCCGCCGCGAGCGCGAGCAGCACGGCGACCAGCAACAGCACCCACGGCCACATCCGCCGCCGCGGAGGCGGCGGCGGGACCGGTTCGCCGGGCGGCACCTGCTCACTCATCCACCCAGCCTCCGCGCTCCGGCCCGGCACCGCGACCCCTAGGGCCTTTCCTTTGGACCATCCCGGGCTCGCGGGCCCTGGTGTCCGTCCGGCTGGAGGGCCGCAGATCCGGGGGCCGCAGATCCGGAGGGCTACAGATACGGCCGAGTGATCAGCTCGATCGCGTGCCCGGCCGGGTCCTTGAAGTAGACGCCCCGTCCGCCGTGCCCGGTGTTGGTCTCACCGGGCCGCTTCATCTGCGGGTCCGCCCAGTGCTCGACCCCGCCCTCGACCAGCCGCCCGTAGGCCCGGTCGAACATCTCGTCGTCGACGAGAAACGCGTAGTGCTGCATCTGGATCTCCACCGGCGGCTCGGCGAACTGGAGCAGCACGCCGTCCTCCAGCTGGATGTTGACGAACGGCCCCCAGGACGGAGCCTCGTCCAGCTCCAGCAGCTCCCGGAAGAACCGCGCGGACGCATGACGGTCCACGGCGGCGATGATGGTGTGGTTGAACGAAACGGACACGGTTGACGACCTCTTGATCTCTTCGGCTCGGCACAGTGGGAAAACACGACGCTGTACGAGCCGGGGGAGGTCCCCGTGTCCGGCATACGGAACGCCCGAGGAGGCGCTTCCGGCGGGGGCTCAGCCCACCACCGGATAGCCGTTCCGTGCATGGCGTATAGCCGGTCCGGTGTTCACGGGCACGACCCTAGGGGCGCGGGGCCGGGTGTGTACAGTTGTTTGGCGCCCGAGGACGCGCGCGTACGCGTGTGCAGGTTCCACGCCCGGCCACCGCGGACCCGGTGGACGCCGTCCCACCGACCGACAGGTACGCCTTCTTGCCCTCCTCCACCACGCCCGCGTCCCCGTTCCGGCTGCGTGCCCTCAAGCCCGACTGGATCGCCGACCCCAAGGTGTGGCGCACCGAGGTCCTCGCCGGACTCGTCGTCGCGCTCGCTCTGATCCCCGAGGCGATCTCGTTCTCGATCATCGCCGGCGTGGACCCCGCGATCGGCCTGTTCGCCTCCTTCACCATGGCGGTCACGATCTCGGTCGTCGGCGGCCGGCGCGCGATGATCTCCGCCGCCACGGGCGCGGTCGCCCTGGTCATCGCCCCGCTCAACCGCGAGCACGGCTTCGGCTACCTGGTCGCCGCCGTGATCCTGGCCGGCCTCTTCCAGATCGTCCTGGGTGCTCTGGGCATCGCCAGGCTGATGCGGTTCGTGCCGCGCTCCGTGATGACCGGCTTCGTCAACGCCCTGGCGATCCTGATCTTCATGGCCCAGGTGCCCGAGATGCACGACGTGCCGTGGGAGGTCTACCCGCTCATCGCCGGCGGCCTGCTGCTGATGGTGTTCTTCCCGAAGGTCACCCGGGTGATCCCGGCGCCCCTGGTCTCCATCGTCGTGCTCACCACCATCACCCTGGCGGCGGGCCTCGCGGTCCCGAGCGTGGGCGACAAGGGCGAACTGCCCTCCTCGCTGCCGGTGCCCGGCCTCCCCGACGTGCCGTTCACCCTGGACACCCTCACCACCGTCGCCCCCTACGCCCTGGCGATGGCCCTGGTCGGCCTCATGGAATCCCTCATGACCGCCCAGCTGGTCGACGACATCACGGACACCCGCTCCGACAAGACCCGCGAGTCCGTCGGCCAGGGCATCGCCAACATCGTCACCGGCTTCTTCGGCGGCATGGGCGGCTGCGCCATGATCGGCCAGACGATGATCAACGTCCGCGTCTCCGGAGCCCGCACCCGCCTGTCCACCTTCCTCGCCGGCTCCTTCCTGATGGTGCTCTGCATCGTCTTCGGTCCCGTCGTCTCCGACATCCCGATGGCGGCGCTGGTCGCCGTGATGGTGATGGTCTCCTTCGCCACGTTCGACTGGCACTCCATCGCCCCGAAGACCCTGCGCCGCATGCCGGTGGGCGAAACGGCGGTCATGGTCCTCACCGTGGCCGTCGTCGTCGCCACGTCCAACCTGGCGATCGGCGTCGTCGTCGGCTCGGTCACCGCCATGGTGATCTTCGCCCGCCGCGTCGCCCACCTCGCCGACGTCACCGCGGTCGTCGACCCGGACGGCGGCCAGGTCGTCTACTCCGTCACCGGCGAGCTCTTCTTCGCCTCCTCCAACGACCTGGTCACCCGCTTCGCGTACGCCACCGACCCCGACAAGGTCGTCATCGACCTCTCGGCCACCCACATCTGGGACGCCTCGTCGGTCGCGGCCCTGGACGCGATCGAAGCCAAGTACGCCGGACGCGGCAAGACGGTCGAGATCATCGGCCTCAACCGCCCGAGCGCGGACCTGCACGGCACCCTCAGCGGCGAACTGACCGGCGGGCACTGAGGCGAGCGCCCCGGGCCCGGGGGGCGGCCGCCCGGCCCCGGGCCCCGTCGGTACGCCTACCCCGCGACCGCCCCGTGCAGGAACACCTCGACCAGCTCCCCCGGGGTCAGGTCCGGCTCGTCCTCCGTACGCGGCTGCGTGAACAGCAGCCCGAAGAAGAGCGCCGCGATCTGCTCCGGCGGTCGGCGCAGGGCGTCCCGGTCGGGCTCCAGCAACTCCGCCACGGCCGAGCGGATACGGGCCGACGACTCATTGCGCCCCGCACCGCGCACCGGCCCGGGGTGCTTGCCGCCGCCATGCCCCAGCGACCCGAGGATCGCGCCCATCCGGGACATGTGCGCCTGAAGCGCGTCGGCCGCCTCCACGAGCCGGTCCGGCAGGGGCTGGGCGAGGTCGATCGCGTCGAGCTCGCGGATCGCGTGCTCGGGCGAGAGCGCCTCGGCCACACAGGCCTGCATCAGTTCCTCCTTGTCGGCGAAGACCCGGAAGATCGTGCCCTCCCCGATGCCCGCGGCACGGGCGATCTTCGCGGTCGTGACGGCGGATCCGTACTCGGCGATCAGCGGGATCGCGGTCTGGATGATCATCGCGCGCCGCTGCTCCGGCGACATGGCGGGAGCGCGGCGGCGGGCGGTCCGGTTTTCCTCGGATGCGGTCATGCCCCGACCATACGGAGTGAGTCCTCACTCCGTCAATGAGTGAGTCCTCACTCCGCTCTGGGTGAACGCTCCGGACACGAACAGCCAAGGGCCGTGCCTTCCCCCGACGGGGTCCTTGGTCAGGGGCGTCCCAGGAGTGCCCGCACCGCCGAGGGCCCACTGAAGTCCCTTGCCAGGGCATCCATCAGCACCTCGTCACAAACCTGCCCGAGCCAGTAACCGGCCTCCCGCAGCCGCCCCGCGTGCTGGAACCCGGCACGCTCGTACGCCTTGATCCCGGCCACGTTCGGAGCCAGCACCTTGAGCCACACCATGCGCAGACTGGCTTCCCCGAGTCCTTGGAGGCGCGTGCCAAAGGGATGCAGTCCCACTTCCAGTACGTCTCGACCAAGTCCGCGCGGTAGGCACCCAGGCCGCACGCCTCGGTGGTCAGCCACAGAGCCGGCTCAGCCATGGGTGTCTCCGATCATCAGGACGGGCGGGTAGAGGAGCGTGGACACCGGTTCGGCTGCGGGGGCTCCGTCGCCAGTCCGAACCCACGCGTGCAGGCATACGGGGTCCGGCGCGACAGCGTGACACCAGACGACGGACCGGCACCGCAGAGCGAGGAGGAGCACAGCGGTCTTCTTCCTCCCCGCCGCTTCCATCGCCGGGACACCGGAGCGGGCGCTGCGCAAAGAGCCCTGCCACTCTCCGCGGAGAGTGGCAGGGCTCCTGCTCTGGCAAAGCTGTGTCCGGTACGCCGTCGGACGCCGACCGTCCGTACGGGCGCGTCCCGGTCCCGCGATTTAGAGGTCGAAGTACAGCTCGAACTCGTGCGGGTGCGGGCGCAGCTGGATCGGGGCGATCTCGTGGGTGCGCTTGTAGTCGATCCACGTCTCGATCAGGTCGGACGTGAAGACGCCGCCGGCCTGGAGGTACTCGTTGTCCGCCTCCAGGGCGTCCAGGACGGCCGGGAGGGACGTCGGGACCTGCTGGACGTTGGCGTGCTCCTCGGGAGCCAGCTCGTACAGGTCCTTGTCGATCGGCTCGGCGGGCTCGATCTTGTTCTTGATGCCGTCCAGGCCGGCCATCAGGAGGGCCGAGAACGCCAGGTACGGGTTGGACGACGGGTCCGGGGCGCGGAACTCGACGCGCTTGGCCTTCGGGTTGGAGCCCGTGATCGGGATGCGCATCGCGGCGGAACGGTTGCGCTGCGAGTACACCATGTTGACCGGAGCCTCGAAGCCCGGCACCAGGCGGTGGTAGGAGTTCACCGTCGGGTTGGTGAAGGCCAGCAGCGACGGGGCGTGCTTCAGGATGCCGCCGATGTAGTAGCGCGCCATGTCCGACAGGCCCGCGTAACCCTGCTCGTCGTAGAACAGCGGGTCGCCGCCGGACCACAGGGACTGGTGGACGTGCATGCCCGAGCCGTTGTCGCCGAAGATCGGCTTCGGCATGAAGGTCGCGGTCTTGCCGTTGCGCCAGGCGACGTTCTTCACGATGTACTTGAAGAGCATCAGGTCGTCGGCCGCGGCGAGCAGCGTGTTGAACTTGTAGTTGATCTCCGCCTGGCCACCGGTGCCGACCTCGTGGTGCTGACGCTCGATCTCCAGGCCGCTCTTCTGCAGCTCCAGGGACATCTCGGCGCGCAGGTCCGCGTGGTGGTCGACCGGGGAGACCGGGAAGTAGCCGCCCTTGTAGCGGACCTTGTAACCGCGGTTGTTCTCGACCGCACCGGTGTTCCAGGCCGCGGCCTCGGAGTCGATGTGGTAGAAGCTCTCGTTCGCCGACGTCTGGAAGCGGACGTTGTCGAAGACGTAGAACTCGGCCTCGGGACCGAAGTACGCGGTGTCGGCGAAGCCGGTGGAGGCGAGGTAAGCCTCGGCCTTCTTGGCCACGTTGCGCGGGTCACGGCTGTACTGCTCGCCCGTGATCGGGTCGTGGATGAAGAAGTTGATGTTGACGGTCTTGTCGCGGCGGAAGGGGTCGACCCGGGCGGTCGACAGGTCCGCGCGCAGCGCCATGTCGGACTCGTGGATGGCCTGGAAGCCGCGGATCGACGAGCCGTCGAAGGCAAGCTCGTCGGCCGGGTTGAAGGTCGCCGCCGGCACGGTGACGTGCTGCATCACACCGGGCAGGTCGCAGAACCGGACATCGATGAACTTGACGTCGTTGTCGGCGATGAACTTCTTCGCGTCGTCGGCGTTCTGGAACATCCAACTCCTCCTACTCCCGGCCCGGGAGGGACGGGGTTGCAGCTCGTTGTGTGACCAGTGCGGTGGCACACGCTGGACCCGACCATAGGCAGACCGGATTTCTCAAGCATGACCCATTTGTTTCGCCGAAGTTAACCGGCGCGAGTGCGACAGACGGTCCTACGGGCCCCGGACCGGCGTCGTACCGGGGTCCGGCGGGTTTCCGGGGCGTCTCAACCAGATGTCCGAGGAGTGGGACGGCACCCGCCGGGGAAGGCGCGCGGCGAGGCGCAGTACCGTGGTCGGGTGGACAATAGGCAAGCAATCGGATCGTGGCTCTCCGGGCCGCGCGCGGCAGCCGAGGAGATGGGCGCCGACTTCGGGTACCGGGGCAAGCGGCTCGGTCTTCCCGAGCAGGGCCCCGGGGCCATCGCCCCGCTCGGCCGGCGCTTCGGGGCCCTCTTCATCGACTGGGCCCTGTGCCTGCTGATCGCATACGGGCTGTTCGCTCGCGGTGACCAGCAGACGTCCGGAAACTGGGCGCTCGGCATCTTCCTCGTCATGAGCGTGCTCACCGTCGGCACCATCGGCTGCACCCCCGGCAAGCGCCTCATGGGCATCCGCGTCGTCGCCGAGGACGGCGGCCGCCTCGGCCTCGTACGCGTCCTCATCCGCAGCGTGCTCCTCTGCCTGGCGATCCCCGCCCTCGTCTGGGACCGCGACGGCCGAGGACTCCACGACCGCCTGGCCCGCGCGGTCCAGATCCGCATCTGAGCCGTACGAAGCGCGAAGGCCGTACGAAGCGCGAAGAGGGCGGGCCGTGAACCATCTGGTTCACGGCCCGCCCTCTTCGCGCTTCCGGCGGACGGGCCCTAGCGTGCGCGGGGCGGGCGGCCGGCACCGCCGCGGCCGGGGAGGGGCCCCTTCGGGAGGGGCATGTTGCTCATCAGGTCGCCCATCGCGCGGAGGCGGTCGTTGGCGGCCGTGACCTGGGGGCCGGTCAGGACGCGGGGGAGCTTGAGCATCTTGGTGCGGACCTTCTTCAGGGGCACCTGGCCCTCGTCGTTGCCGACGATGATGTCGTGGACGGGGACGTCGACCACGATGCGGGCCATCTTCTTCTTCTCGGCCGCGAGCAGGCTCTTCACCCGGTTCGGGTTGCCCTCGGCGACCAGCACGATGCCCGCCTTGCCCACGGCGCGGTGGACGACGTCCTGGCTGCGGTTCATCGCGACCGCCGGGGTCGTCGTCCAGCCGCGGCCCACGCGGTCCAGCACCGCCGCCGCCGCGCCCGGCTGGCCCTCCATCTGCCCGAAGGCGGCGCGCTCGGCGCGGCGTCCGAAGACGATCGCCATCGCGAGGAGGGCGAGCACGAAGCCCAGGATGCCCAGGTAGATCGGGTGATCGATCAGGAAACCGATCGCGAGGATGACACCGAAGGTGACGATTCCCACACCCGCGACCACGAGACCGATCTTGGAGTCGGTCCGCCTGGTCATCTTGTAGGTCAGAGCGATCTGCTTGAGCCGCCCCGCGTTCTCGGCGCTGTCCGCGCCTTCAGTGGTGTTTGCCTTCCTCGCCATGCAATGAAGTTTACGTGGCCCGGGAACGACGGGCGGCCACGGCCTCCCGTTCCGGCACGTAGCCGGACTCGACCCGGTCCCTGGCCCGGCGGCGGTCCTCCAGGACGGCCGTCCAGGCGTTGCGGCGGGCGGTGCGCTGGCCGCTGCTGAGCAGCAGCGACTCGACGGCGCGGAGGGCATCGGTGACGGTGGGAATGACGGTGGCGCGTACCGGCGCGGCCTGCATCGTGGAAGTCCCCTCGGAAACGATGTGCGTGTGCTGCGCGGACTGGAGACGCTGCGCAGGGGAGGCGGTGGTGGCCGGAGTCACCACGTCATCGCGCTGCGCGTTCATCCAGGGTCACTGTTCGGTGTTACCAGCGCATGACCGGTCGGTCAAACACCAATGAAACCTTGATACGGGCGCCGCGCACGCCGACGCGGTCCGTCCGCGCCGCGCGGCCTCCCGGACCTGCGGCGGGCGTGCGGACCGCGTGGGGGAGGGCGTGACACGGCGATGGCCGCCTGTGTGCGGTTTCACACGGGCGGCCACCGGCGGAGTGCTTACGCGGAGGGCGTCGGAACCTGCGCCTCGCGCCGGTCCATCGCCTGCTGGAACAGCCGGCCCGCGCGGTACGAGGAGCGGACGAGCGGTCCGGACATGACGCCCGAGTACCCGATCGCGTCGGCCTCGTCCTTCAGCTCGACGAACTCGTTGGGCTTCACCCAGCGCTCGACGGGGTGGTGGCGCACCGAGGGGCGGAGGTACTGCGTGATGGTGATGAGCTCGCAGCCCGCGTCGTACAGGTCCTGGAGCGCCTCGCTGACCTCTTCGCGGGTCTCGCCCATGCCGAGGATGAGGTTGGACTTGGTCACCAGGCCGGCCTCGCGGGCGCGGGTGATGACCTCCAGGGAGCGTTCGTAGCGGAAGCCGGGGCGGATGCGCTTGAAGATGCGCGGCACCGTCTCCACGTTGTGCGCGAGCACCTCGGGGCGCGAGGAGAAGACCTCGGCGAGCTGCTCGGGCTCGGCGTTGAAGTCGGGGATCAGCAGCTCGACCTTGGTGCGGCCGGCCTCCCGGTCCGCGGTGAGCGCGTGGATCTGGCGCACGGTCTCCGCGTACAGCCAGGAACCGCCGTCCTCCAGGTCGTCGCGGGCGACGCCGGTGATGGTGGCGTAGTTCAGGTCCATCGTGACGACCGACTCGCCGACGCGGCGGGGTTCGTCCCGGTCCAGCGCCTGCGGTTTGCCCGTGTCGATCTGGCAGAAGTCACAGCGCCGGGTGCACTGGTCGCCGCCGATGAGGAACGTGGCCTCGCGGTCCTCCCAGCACTCGAAGATGTTGGGGCAGCCGGCCTCCTGGCACACCGTGTGCAGGCCCTCGCTCTTGACGAGTTTCTGCAGCTGGTTGTACTCGGGGCCCATCTTCGCCCGGGTTTTGATCCACTCGGGCTTGCGCTCGATGGGGGTCTGGCTGTTCCGGACCTCAAGGCGCAGCATCTTGCGCCCGTCAGGTGCGACAGACACTCCGGCACTCCCCTTTGCTTTCACTGCATTGGATTCTTCGGCGAACACCAGGGTACGCCCGTAGTTCATTCGGTTGTACGTCTGCCCAACCTGGGGCAGGCGGGGCCTATTCCCGGGGGCGTGTTCCGTGGGTCACGCCGTGGCCATGGCGTCGTCGGCGCGCTCGATCGTACGGGGGGCGAGTTCGGCGTTCTCCAGGATGTCCCGGAGGTGCTTCTCGACGACGGGGAGGACCTCGTCGATGGTGATGTCGCGGCCGAGCTCGTAGCTGAGCGAGGTGACGCCGGCGTCCCGGATGCCGCAGGGGACGATCCGGTCGAACCAGGTGTTGTCGGGGTTCACGTTGAACGAGAAGCCGTGCATGGTGACGCCCTTGGCGACGCGGATGCCGATCGCGGCGAGCTTGCGGTCCTCGCGGCGCTGGCCGGCGTTGGAGGGGGCGTACTGCGGACCGTTGAGGCGGGGGTCGAACTCGTCGTCCTGCATGCGCGGGTCGAAGTCGAGGGTGAGGCCGGGAATGGCGGGGCGCTGTTCGACGGGGTCGCCCAGGACCCAGACGCCGCTGCGGCCCTCGACGCGGGTGGTCTCGACGCCGAACTCGGCGGCGGTGCGGATCAGGGCCTCTTCGAGGCGGCGCACGTGGGCGACGACGTCCACGGGGCGGGGGAGCTTCTGGATCGGGTAGCCGACGAGCTGGCCGGGGCCGTGCCAGGTGATCTTGCCGCCGCGGTCGACGTCGATAACGGGGGTGCCGTCGAGGGGGCGCTCGCTGTCGGCCGTGCGCCTGCCCGCGGTGTAGACGGGCGGGTGCTCGACGAGCAGGCAGGTGTCGGGCACGGTGTCCTCGAACCGCGCCGCGTGCACCTCGCGCTGCTTCTGCCAGGCCTCCCGGTAGTCGACGGCGTTCTCGCCGAATCCCATACGGACGAACCGGAGCTCCGTCACGTCAGCAGCCTCTCTCCTCGGGGTGTCGTGGTCCGGGGGATTGCCCCGTACCGCGTCACCCTGCACGAATCGCGCCCCGGCCACTGTACGGCCGGCGTCGGCACATGGGCCGGGCAGGTCTTCCCGTCAGCGCCGCCCACAATCCTCACACGATCGGATGAATGTGGAGCGAAGGGTCCTGTGGCCGCCCCGCAGGCGGCTAAATTCGCGCCGTTCGTCAGAGGAGGGCGCCGGACACGCCCCAGGGCTTTCCGCCCGGCCCCGAAGGCAGGAGACCCTACAGCTGATGTCGGAACGACCTCCGCAGCGCACCCCCAACCGTCGGCTCGCCTCGCTCATCACCGAGGCCGGTTTCTCCAACGCCGGCCTCGCCCGCCGGGTGGATCAGCTCGGCCTCGAACACGGCCTCGACCTGCGGTACGACAAGACGTCCGTGACCCGGTGGCTGCGGGGCCAGCAGCCCCGGGGGACCACGCCCGCGCTGATCGCCGAGGTCTTCACCCGGCGCCTCGGCCGCCGGCTCTCGGCGCAGGACCTGGGGCTGGACGCCTGCGCCCCGGTCTACGCCGGTCTCGAGTTCGCCGCCACGCCCGCCGAGGCGGTCGACATCGTGAGCGGGCTCTGGCGCAAGGACTCCGGCAGCCACACGGAGCTGCGGAAGATCGCCTTCACCCCGGCCGGGCTCGTCGTCCCCAGCCGGGACTGGCTGATCGGCCGGGCGGACGAGTGGGTCGGCCGGCCCGCGCCGGGCGGACCCGTCAGGGCCGGTGCCGCGAGGCCCCCGGCCGGGGCCCAGGTCCCCGCCGCCCCGGCCCCCTACGCGGCGCACGGCACCGTTCCCGTCGTCCCGGAACAGGGCGGCGCCCCGGGCGGGCGGCACGGTGTGCGGGGGCCCGTGCCCTCACGGCCCGGCGGGACGCCCCCGCCGCCCGGCGCCCCGGGCACCGCCGCCGTGCCCCGGCAGCGGCAGACCGAACGGGGTTCGGGGCTGCGGGTGGGCGAGGGGGACGTCGCCGCGCTGCGTTCGGTGGCCGAGCTCTTCCGCACCCTCGACCACGCCTACGGCGGCGGCCACGCCCGGCAGGCTCTCGTGCGGTACCTGGAGCACGAGACGGAGCCGATGCTGCGCGGCACGTACGGGGAGGCGACCGGCCGGCGGCTGTTCGGGGCCGCCGCCGATCTGACCAGGCTGGCGGGCTGGACCTCGTACGACATCGCGGCGCACGGGCTGGCCCAGCGCTATTTCGTGCAGGCGCTGCGGCTCGCGCAGGCGGCGGGCGACCGGGCGTACGGCAGTTATGTGCTGATCACCATGAGCCGTCAGGCGGTCTATCTCACGCACGGCCGCGAAGCGGTCCAGCTGGCCCGGGTGGCTCAGCAGGGCATCGGTTCGGCCGCGCCGCACACCGTGACGGCCCTGCTGCACGCGGTGGAGGCGCGCGGGCACGCGGTGCTCGGGGACGCCAAGGCGTGCACGGCCTCGCTGGCGCGAGCGGAACGCGCGCTGGAGGCCGCCCGGCCCGGTGACGAGGTGCCGCACTGGGCGCGCCACTTCGACGAGGCGCAGCTCGCCGACGAGTTCGGGCACTGCCACCGCGACCTCCAGCAGTACCGGGCCGCCGCCCAGTACGCGGAGCGCGCGCTCCAGTTGCGCGCCCCCGCGTACGCCCGGAGCAGGCTGTTCTGCCGGGTGGTGCTGGCGTCCGCCCGGCTGGGGCTCGGGGAGCTGGACCAGGCGTGCCGGCTGGGCGCGGAGGCCGCTCAGCAGGCGGCCGAGATGCGTTCGGCGCGTGCCACGGAGTACGTGCGGGACTTCGAGCGGCGGCTGGAGCCCTTCCGGGACGCCGCCGCCGTACGGGGCTACCGGGAGCGGGTGGCGGCGCTGGGCTGAGGCGGACCGGTCGTCAGGCCGCCTCGGAAAGCGCTGGTGTGTCCCCGGTGGCGGGGCGTACGCCGAGGTCGTTGAGGATCGAGGCGGCGGCGCGGTGGCCGGAGGCCAGGGCGCCCTGGACGGTGCCGGTGTCGCGGTGGTCGCCGCACACGTAGAGGCCCGCGAGGACCCGGACGGGGCGGTGCGGGTCGTGCGGCGCGGGCATCGCGGGTACCGCTTCCGGGTCGTGGTGGGCGGCCAGCAGCTCCCAGTCGTCGGTGGGTACGCCGTAGAGGGTGGCGAGGTGGGCGCGGACCGTGCGGTCGAGGTCGTCGGGCGGGGTGCCGAGCACCGTGGAGCTGATCAGGGTCCGGCCGTGCGGGGCGCGCGCCGGGTCGACCGCGCTCATCACGGCGGTGTGGGCGACGGGGCCCGACCGGTCGGCGTCGAGGAGGAGTGCGGCGCCCGTCGGCGGGGGAGCGGGGGCGGTGTGGTGAAGCACCGTCACGGGGTGGAAGGACGGCAGGCGCAGGCCCGGCAGCAGTTCGGCGGCGGCGCTCGCCCCGGTGGCCACGAGCAGGGAGCGACAGCCCAGTTCGCCGTGTTCCTTGGTGCGTACGGAGGTGATGTCGGCGGAGGTGACGTGCACTCCGGTGCGTACGGTGCCGGGCGGCAGGGAAGCGGCGAGGAGCGCGGGCAGCGTGTCCGCCCCGCCCTCCGGTACGCACAGACGGCCGCTCGCGTACGTGCGCAGGGCGAGGTCGGCGCAGCGGCTGGAGGTGGTGAGGTCCGGGTCGCTGAGGAGTGCGGTGAGCAGGGGGCGGACGAAGCCGTTGAGCGTACGGGCGGACAGCCGGCCGGAGAGGGCGTCGAGCGCGGCGCGTTCGGGCCGGGCGAGGACGCGGGCCGTGGGGGTGGCGGCCAGCCGGGCGAGTGCCACGCCGAGCCGGGCGTGGTCGATCGCGCCGCCCATGGCTCCGGTGAGGGCGCCCGCGCGGGGCGGCCGGGGGGCGCTCGCGAGGGCGCGCGCCGCCTTGAGCGCGCCCCGTGCGCTGCGTGCGCCCGGTACGCGGCGGGTCTCCCCGGTCCGGTGGCGGCGGCCCTCGCTGTGGACGAGGACGCCGGGATCGAAGGTGCGCAGGACGAGTCCTTCGAGCCCCGGGGTGGTGCGGAGCTCGGGATACGCGGTGTTGAGCAGCGGGCCGACGCGGTCGAGCCGGAACCCGTCCACGTCGTCGGTCGTCATCCGGCCGCCGACGCCGGGGCCGGCCTCCAGGACGCTGACACTGACTCCCGCGCTGGTCAGCCGGTGGGCCGCTGACAGGCCGGCGATTCCGGCCCCGATGATGACGACGTCCGCGTGGTGTGCCGTGCTGAGCACGTGCCCTCCCCGATTCGGCGCAAGTGGTGGGGGGCTCTTGCCCTCAACCGCCCACCGGAATGCGTGCGTTCGTCAGGAGGCTAGGAGAGTGGCCCGATCCCGCGCAGTCGCGCGCGGACCGGTGCACCGGTGCACGGGGTCGCACACCCGTCCGAACGGAGTGCCGGCGGGTGCGGGACGATCAGCGCAGGGCCGACCGGATCGCGGCGTCGACGCCGGGGAAGGCGAACGAGAAGCCGGAGTCCAGCAGCCGTGCGGGCAGCACCCGCTGACTGCCCAGCACGTCCCCGGCGAACTCGCCCAGCGCGATCCGCAGCGCCTGCGCCGGCACCGGGAACAGCGTCGGCCGCCGCAGTACGCGCCCCATCGCGGCGGTCACCTCGGCGTTGGTGACGGGCGTGGGAGCGGTCAGGTTCACCGGCCCCGACAGCTCCGGGGTGTCCAGGATGTGCCGCATCGCCGCGATGTGGTCGTGCAGCGCGATGAAGCTCCAGTACTGCCGCCCGTTGCCCAGCCGGCCGCCGAGCCCGGCCCGGAACAGCGGGAAGAGCCGGCCCCAGGCGCCGCCCTCCCGGGCGACCACCAGGCCGGTGCGGGCGTGCACCGTGCGCACCCCCGCCTCCTCGGCCGCCGCGGTGGCCTCCTCCCACTCCACGCACACCGAGGGCAGGAACCCGTCGCCGGGCGGCGCGTCCTCGTCGACCGGGCGGTCCCCGGTGTCCCCGTAGAAGCCGATCGCGGAGCCGGAGAGCAGTACGGCGGGCGGGGTGTCGAGCGAGGCGACGGCGTCCGCGAGGGTGGCGGTGCCGAGCACCCGGCTGTCCCGGATCTCCTTCTTGTACGCGTCGGTCCAGCGGTGATCGCCGACCCCGGCCCCGGCGAGGTGGACGACCGCGTCGCAGCCGACCAGGCCGGCCACGTCCACGTACTCGCGCTTGGGGTCCCACTCCACCTCGTCCCCCTCCCGGGCGGGGTGGCGCACCAGGCGGACCACCTCGTGCCCGTCGGCGCGCAGCGAGCGGACGAGGGCCGCTCCGATAAGTCCGGTCGATCCGGTGACGGCGATGCGGGAGTGCGGCATGGCGTCCATCCTGCCCCACCCGGGCCGGTGTACACGGCCGTGGCACAGTGGCGGCCATGACCGAATCCGCCATGTCCGCCGCCCCTGTTGTCCGCCGCGCCGTCCTGGACGACGGGCCGGCCCTCGGTGAGCTGGACCGTGCCACCTGGTCGACGCTGCACGCGGTGCAGCCGCGCCCGCAGCCGCCGTACGCGCCGTTCTTCGACGAGCGCCACCCGCCCCAGGACATCCTGGTGGCCCAGGCGGAGGACGAGGCGGGGAGGCTGCTGCCGGCCGGTTACATACGGGTGGTGCCGCCGACCCCGTTGGCCTGCAACGCGCACGTCCGGCAGATCCAGGGCCTCGCCGTGGCCCACTGGGCGCGTGGCCGGGGCGTCGGGCGCGCCCTGATCCGGGCCGCGTGTGTCGCGGCGCGCGGCGAGGGCGCGAACCGGATGACCCTGCGGGTCCTCGGTCACAACGCTCCCGCCCGCGCGCTGTACGAGGCGGAGGGCTTCGCCGTCGAGGGCGTGCTGCCGGGCGAGTTCTTCCTGAACGGGCGGTACGTGGACGACGTGATGATGGGCCGCCCGCTCACCCCGTGAGGGGCGCGGGCCTCATTCCCGGCCGTACCGCTCCCAGAGCACGGGCAGCCGGGCCGCCAGGGCGTCGTCGTCGTCCGGGTCCAGTTCGGTGCCCTCCGGCTCGTCGGCCTGCGGCGGGAGCCCGAGGTCGGGCGCGACGACGCCGGTGAGCTGTTCGTACGCCTCGTCGGCCGCGTAGCCCAGCTCCTCGCCGTCGCCGTCCAGTTCCTCGTCGAAGGAGCCGAGCAGCTCGGCCAGGCTGTCCGGGTCGTGCACGGCGCCCTCGAAGACCTCCCGGCCCCGGCCGATCAGCCAGCAGCGGAAGGAGTCGAAGGCCTCGTCGTCCGCGCCGCCGAGCAGCACGGCGGCGGCGCCCCACAGGTCCCAGCGGTAGGCGCGGTTGAAGCGGGCCTCGAAGTGCCGGGCGAAGTCCAGCACGGATTCGGGATCGAGCCGCACCAGCTTGTCGACCAGCAGGTCGGCATGGTCCTCGGGGTCGCCGTCGGCGGCCTCGCGCGTGCTGTCGATCAGCTCCCAGAACTCGGTCTCGTCCATCACGGGTCCAGCATCTGCCCTGGAGGCGGCCGACGCACGCCCAGACATCTGAACGAAGCCCTCAGAGGGCCTCCCCGTAGAGGGCGTGCAGGCGGGCCGCGGCGGTCGTGAACCTCTCCCGCAGGGCGGGCGGTTCCAGGACCTCCAACTCCGGTCCGAGGCCCAGCAGCTGGCCGTAGGCGACATCCGGGGACTCGACCGCCAGGGTGACGGTGACCCAGCCGTCCCCCTCGGGCGGCCCGGCCGCCGCCAGCGCCTCCCGGGCGGCGGCCCGGTCCACGGTGTGCGGCAGCCGGCGCACGGCCGTCTCCGAGAGCCGCAGCGTCACCTCCGTACGCAGCAGCGAGCGGGCGAACGCGGCGGACCGCTCTTCCCAGAAGGCGGGCAGGTCGAAACCCTCGTCCCGGACGAAAGGGGTGGTGGAGACGGTCACGGCGGTGAACCGGTCGATGCGGTAGACCCGGACGTCGTCGCCCACGCGGGCGCACAGGTACCAGACGCCCGCCTTCAGGACGAGCCCGTACGGGGCCAGCTCCCGTTCGACGTCGGTGTCCCGGCCGGCCCGCCGGTACCGGGCGAGGAGCAGCCGGTCGCGCCACACGGCGTCGGCCACGGCGGGCAGCAGTTCGGGGGTGACCGGTTCCTGATACCAGCCGGGCGCGTCCAGGTGGAAGCGCCGGCCGGCGCCCGCCGGGGCGTCCCGCAGCGCGGGGGTGAGGGCCGCCGACACCTTGAGCCGGGCGGCGGAGGCGGCGTCCGCGAGCCCCATCTCGCGCAGGGCGGAGGGCAGGCCGGACAGGAAGAGCGCCTCGGCCTCGTCACGGGCGAGACCGGTCAGCCCGGTGCGGTAGCCGCCGACGAGCCGGTAGCCGCCGGCCCGGCCGCGCTCCGCGTACACCGGGATGCCGGCCTCGGAGAGGGCTTGGGCGTCCCGCGTGACGGTCCGCTCGGAGACCTCCAGCTCCCGTGCCAGCTCGGCGGCGGTCATGCCGGGGCGGGCCTGGAGGAGCAGCACCATACGGATCAGCCGGGCAGCACGCATGCGGTCATTGTGGACGGAAAACAGGTCCGTCCGGCGCTTGCGGACAAGACCGCAAGCGCCGGACGGGCCTGATCGGGCTGTCAGAGACCGTAGCGGTCCCGCGCCTCCTTGACGGCGGTCGCCGGCACCTCGCCGCGCCGGGCCAGCTGGGCCAGCGTGGCGACCACGACGGACTGGGCGTCGACGCCGAAGTGGCGGCGGGCCGCGTCACGCGTGTCGGAGAGACCGAAGCCGTCCGTGCCGAGCGAGGACCAGTCCTGCTCGACCCACTGGCTGATCTGGTCCGGCACCGCGCGCATCCAGTCGCTGACCGCGACGACCGGACCCGGCGCGCCCTCCAGCGCCTGCGTCACGTACGGCACTCGCTGCTCACCGCGGAGCAGCGCCTCGTCGCACTCCAGCGCCTCGCGGCGCAGCTCGCCCCAGGAGGTCGCGGACCAGACGTCGGCCGTGACACCCCAGTCGGCGGCCAGCAGCTCCTGGGCCTCCAGGGCCCAGTGGATGGCCGTGCCGGAGGCCAGCAGCTGGGCGCGGGGGGCGTCCGCGGCCGCGGGCGTGCCCTCCTTGAAGCGGTACAGGCCCTTGACGATGCCCTCCTCGACGCCTTCCGGCATCGCGGGCTGCTGCTTCGGCTCGTTGTAGACCGTCAGGTAGTAGAAGACGTCCTCGGCCTCGGGGCCGTACATCCGCCGCAGACCGTCCTTGACGATGACCGCGATCTCGTACGCGAACGCCGGGTCGTAGTTGAGCGACGCAGGGTTCGTGGCGGCGATCAGGTGCGAGTGGCCGTCCGCGTGCTGGAGGCCCTCGCCCGTCAGGGTCGTACGGCCGGCGGTGGCGCCGACGATGAAGCCCTTGCCGAGCTGGTCGGCGAGCTGCCACATCTGGTCGCCGGTCCGCTGCCAGCCGAACATCGAGTAGAAGATGTAGAACGGGATCATCGTCTCGCCGTGCGTCGCGTACGACGTGGCGGCGGCGATGAAGTCGGCCATGGCGCCGGCCTCGGTGATCCCCTCGTTGAGGATCTGGCCGTCCTTGGCCTCCTTGTAGTACATCAGCTGGTCGCGGTCGACCGGCTCGTACGTCTGGCCCAGCGGCGAGTAGATGCCGGCGGAGGGGAACAGCGACTCCATGCCGAAGGTGCGGGCCTCGTCCGGGACGATCGGCACCCAGCGCTTACCGGTCTGCTTGTCCCGCATCAGGTCCTTGACCAGGCGGACGAAGGCCATGGTGGTGGCCATCTCCTGCTTGCCGGAGCCCTTCTTGAGCGCGGCGAACGCGCGCTCCTCGGGCTCGGGCAGCGCCACCGCGTGCACCCGGCGGGCCGGGGCGGGGCCGCCGAGGGCGGCACGGCGCTCCTGGAGGTAGCGGACCTCGGGGGAGTCGGCGCCCGGGTGGCCGTAGGGCACCAGGCCGTCGGCGAAGGCGCTGTCCGGGATCGGGAGGCCGAGCAGCTCGCGCATGCCCTTGAACTCGTCGATCGACAGTTTCTTCATCTGGTGGTTGGCGTTCTTGGACTCGAAGCCCTTGCCGAGCGTGTAGCCCTTCACCGTCTGGGCGAGGATCACGGTCGGCGCGCCCTTGTGCTCGACGGCCGCGCGGTACGCCGCGTACACCTTGCGGGCCTCGTGGCCGCCGCGGGAGGTGTAGAAACACTCGGCGATCTTCGCGTCGGTGAGCAGTTTCGCCAGCTCGGCGAGCGCGGGCTCGGCGCCGAAGAAGTGCTCACGGATGTACGCGACGTCACGGGTGGCGTACGTCTGGAACTGCGCGTCCGGGACCTCGCGCAGCCGGCGGACCAGCGCGCCCGTGGTGTCGAGCTGGAACAGCTCGTCCCAGGCGTTGCCCCAGAGCGTCTTGATGACGTTCCAGCCGGCACCCCGGAAGGCGCCCTCCAGCTCCTGCACGACGCGGAAGTTGGCGCGGACCGGACCGTCGAGGCGCTGCAGGTTGCAGTTGATGACGAAGGTCAGGTTGTCGAGCTTCTCGCGGGCCGCCAGCGCGAGGGCGGCGGTCGACTCGGGCTCGTCCATCTCGCCGTCGCCCAGGAAGGCCCAGACGTGCGAGTTCGACGTGTCCTTGATGTTGCGGTTGGCGAGGTAGCGGTTGAAGCGCGCCTGGTAGATCGCCGAGAGCGGGCCGAGGCCCATGGAGACGGTGGGGAACTCCCACAGCCAGGGCAGCCGCCGCGGGTGCGGGTAGGACGGCAGACCGTCGCCGCCCGCCTCCTGGCGGAAGTTGTCGAGCTGCTGCTCGCTGAGCCGGCCGTCGAGGAAGGCACGGGCGTAGATGCCGGGGGAGGCGTGGCCCTGGATGTAGAGCTGGTCGCCGGAGCCGTCCCCCTCCTTGCCGCGGAAGAAGTGGTTGAAGCCGGTCTCGTACAGCCAGGCCGCCGAGGCGAAGGTGGCGATGTGGCCGCCGACGCCGAAGCGGGCACCGCGGGTGACCATCGCGGCCGCGTTCCAGCGGTTCCACGCGGTGATCCTCGACTCCATCTCCAGGTCGCCGTCGAAGTCGGGCTCCGCGGCGGTCGGGATGGAGTTGACGTAATCGGTCTCCAGCAGCTTGGGCAGCGCGAGACCGGCGCCCTCGGCGTGCTGGAGCGAGCGCCGCATCAGATACGCGGCACGGTGCGGGCCCGCGGCCTTGGTGACGGCATCCAGGGAGGCCGCCCATTCAGCGGTCTCCTCCGGGTCGCGGTCCGGGAGCTGGTCGAGCTCGCTCGGAAGCTTTCCTACGGGGTCGGTCATGATCGCCGCCTTCCGGTGAGGAGGGGGGTGGAGAAGTCCCTGACTGGCAGGACAGGGCGATGGGGCCGGTGGGCCCGCGAGGTGAACTGTAAGTCGCCGATCGATGATCGATCAAAGGATGAACGGCAAAACTTCTCGATATGAAGAAAGTGGCATGCGGTGCCATGAAATGGGGCACCGAGTGACGGGATTTACCTACACAAAAGGGGCGCTCGCCTGCACAGGCGAGCGCCCCTCACGACAGATGCACAGCCGCTCAGGTGCGCCTTCAGGCGCGCGGCGCGCAGCCCAGCACGTGCGCCTTGACCAGGGTCCCTATGTCCGGATCCTTGCGGAGGAAGGCGTCGATGAGCGCCTCGTGCTCCTCGGCGTACGACTTCTGCACCGTCCCCAGCCAGCGGATCGACAGCGCCGTGAACACCTCGATGCCCAGCCCCTCCCAGGTGTGCAGCAGCACCGCGTTGCCCGCCGCCCGCACCAGCTCGCGGTGGAAACCGACCGTGTGCCGGACCTGGGCCTCGCCGTCCGCCAGCCGGTCCGCCTCGTACAGCGCCGCCACGTGCGGCGCCAGCAGCGAGCAGTCCTCGCCGAGCGCGGGGGCCGCCAGCTCGGCCGCGATCTGCTCCAGACCCGCCCGTACCGGGTAGCTCTCCTCCAGGTCGGCGGCGGTGAGGTTGCGGACCCGGACGCCCTTGTTGGGCGCCGACTCGATCAGCCGCAGCGTCTCCAGCTCCCGCAGCGCCTCGCGCACGGGCGTCTGGCTGACCTCCAGCTCGGTGGCGATGCGCCGCTCCACGATCCGCTCGCCCGGCTTCCAGCGCCCGCTGACGATCCCCTCCACGATGTGCTCGCGGATCTGTTCGCGCAGCGAGTGGACGACGGGCGGGGTCATGACGGGCTCCTTCGGACAGACCGGTACGCCTGCACCGGCATGGTGACCGGGGCGACCGGTGGTGTCTAGACAATACGGCGGCGCCCCCGCCCGGGAGTGTTCCGGACGGGGGCGCCGATCGTGAGGCTGGTTACAGGCCGAGCTCGACCTCGAACTCGCCGGCCTCCAGGATCGCCTTGACCGCGGTCAGGTAGCGGGCGGCGTCCGCGCCGTCCACCAGACGGTGGTCGTAGGAGAGCGACAGGTACGTCATGTCGCGGACGCCGATGACGGTGCCCTCCTCGGTCTCGATGACCGCGGGACGCTTCACGGTGGCGCCGATGCCCAGGATGGCTGCCTGGTTCGGCGGCACGATGACGGTGTCGAACAGCGCGCCGCGCGAGCCGGTGTTGCTGATGGTGAAGGTGGCACCGGACATGTCGTCCGGCGTCAGGCCGCCACCGCGGGCCTTGCCGGCCAGCTCGGCGGTCTTCTTCGAGATACCGGCGATGTTGAGGTCGCCCGCGCCCTTGATGACCGGGGTCATCAGGCCCTTCTCGGCGTCCACGGCGATGCCGATGTTCTCCGAGTCGAAGTACGTGATGGTGCCTTCGTCCTCGTTGATCCGGGCGTTGATGACCGGGTGGGCCTTCAGCGCCTGGGCGGCGGCCTTCACGTAGAACGGCATCGGGGAGAGCTTGACGCCCTCGCGGGCCGCGAAGCCGTCCTTCGCCTTGGCGCGCAGCTTCATCAGCTTGGTGACGTCGACCTCGACGACCGAGGTCAGCTGGGCCTGCGAGTGCAGCGCCTTCATCATGTTGTCGCCGATGACCTTGCGCATGCGGGTCATCTTGACCGTCTGACCGCGCAGCGGGGAGGCCTCCAGCTTCGGCGCGGCCTTGGAGGAGGCGGCCGGAGCGGCGGGCGCCGGGGCGGCGGCAGCGGCCTTGGCGGCCTCCGCTGCGGCGACGACATCCTGCTTGCGGATACGGCCACCGACGCCGGTGCCCTTGACCGAGCCCAGGTCGACGCCGTTCTCGGCGGCGAGCTTGCGGACCAGCGGCGTGACGTACGCGCCGTCGTCACCGGAGGTCGCGGCCGGGGCGGCGGCCGGAGCCTGCGCCGGGGCGGCCGGCGCGGGAGCCGGGGCGGCGGCGGGTGCCGGAGCCGGGGCGGGAGCCGCCGGAGCCGGTGCCGGGGCGGGCGCGGGAGCCGGGGCGGCGGCCGGAGCCGGAGCCGGAGCCGGGGCGGCGGCCGGGGCCGGTGCCGGGGCGGCGGGAGCCGGCGCGGGGGCGGCGGGAGCCTGGGCCTGGGCCGGGGCGGCGCCGGGCGCACCGATGACGGCGAGCTTGGCGCCGACCTCGGCGGTCTCGTCCTCGCCGACCACGATCTCCAGCAGCACACCGGCGACCGGGGCGGGGATCTCGGTGTCGACCTTGTCCGTGGAGACCTCGAGCAGCGGCTCGTCCTCCGCGACCTCCTCGCCGACCTCCTTCAGCCAGCGGGTGACGGTGCCCTCGGTGACGCTCTCGCCGAGCGCCGGAAGGGTGACGTCGGTGCCGGAGGCGGAGGACGCACCGGTGGTGGCCTCGGCGCTCGGCGCCTGGGCCGGGGCCTGCGTCTCGGTCGACGGGGCGGCCGGGGCCTCGGAAGCGGCCGGGGCGGGAGCCGCGGCCGGCTCGGCGGCCGGGGCGGACTCGGCCGCCGGGGCGCCCGAGCCGTCGTCGATGACGGCCAGCTCGGCGCCGACCTCGACGGTCTCGTCCTCGGCGACCTTGATGGACGACAGGATGCCGGAGGCGGGGGCCGGGATCTCGGTGTCGACCTTGTCGGTCGAGACCTCGAGCAGCGGCTCGTCGGCCTCGACGCGCTCGCCCTCGGCCTTCAGCCAGCGGGTGACAGTGCCCTCGGTGACGCTCTCGCCGAGCGCCGGAAGGGTTACGGAAACCGACATGGTTTCAGTTGCTCCTAACGAAAATGCGGAAGTGGTCGGTCGTCGCGCCCGGTCGACTGATCAGTCGTGGGAGTGCAGGGGCTTGCCGGCCAGGGCCAGGTGGGCCTCGCCGAGCGCCTCGCTCTGGGTCGGGTGGGCGTGGATGAGCTGGGCGACCTCGGCCGGCAGCGCCTCCCAGTTGTAGATCAGCTGGGCTTCGCCGACCTGCTCGCCCATACGGTCACCGACCATGTGGACGCCGACCACGGCACCGTCCTTGACCTGGACGAGCTTGATCTCGCCCGCGGTCTTGAGGATCTTGCTCTTGCCGTTGCCCGCGAGGTTGTACTTCAGCGCGACGACCTTGTCCGCGCCGTAGAGCTCCTTGGCCTTGGCCTCGGTGATGCCGACGGAGGCGACCTCGGGGTGGCAGTACGTCACCCGGGGAACACCGTCGTAGTCGACGGGGACGGTCTGCAGACCGGCCAGCCGCTCCGCGACGAGGATGCCCTCGGCGAAGCCGACGTGTGCCAGCTGCAGCGTCGGGACCAGGTCGCCCACGGCCGAGATCGTCGGCACGTTGGTCCGCATGTACTCGTCGACCAGGACGTAGCCGCGGTCCATGGCGACCCCGGCCTCCTCGTAGCCCAGGCCCTGCGAGACCGGGCCGCGGCCGATCGCGACCAGCAGCACCTCCGCCTCGAAGGTCTTGCCGTCGGCGAGGGTCACGCGGACGCCGTCCTGCGTGTACTCGGCGCTCTGGAAGAACGTGCCGAGGTTGAACTTGATGCCGCGCTTGCGGAACGCGCGCTCAAGAAGCTTCGAGCTGTTCTCGTCCTCGACCGGGACGAGGTGCTTCAGGCCCTCGATGATCGTCACGTCGGTACCGAAGGAGGTCCACGCCGAGGCGAACTCGACGCCGATGACGCCGCCGCCCAGCACGATCGCGGACTTCGGGACGCGGTCCAGCTTCAGCGCGTGGTCCGAGGAGATGATGCGGTTGCCGTCGATCTCCAGGCCCGGAAGCGACTTCGGCACGGAGCCGGTCGCCAGGAGCACGTGGCGGCCCTGGATGCGCTGGCCGTTCACGTCCACCGAGGTGGGCGACGAGAGCCGGCCCTCACCCTCGATGTAGTGCACCTTGCGGGAGGCGACGAGACCCTGGAGGCCCTTGTACAGGCCGGAGATCACGTCGTCCTTGTACTTGTGGACGGCCGCCATGTCGATGCCCTCGAAGGTGGCCTTGACGCCGAACTGGCCGGCCTCGCGGGCCTGGTCCGCGATCTCGCCGGCGTGCAGCAGGGCCTTCGTGGGAATGCAGCCGTTGTGCAGGCAGGTGCCGCCGACCTTGCCCTTCTCGATCAGAGCGACGTCCAGGCCCAGCTGCGCTCCGCGCAGGGCCGCGGCGTACCCGCCGCTGCCACCGCCGAGGATCACTAGGTCGAAAACGGTGCTGGCGTCGTTCGCCACGTCACGTCCTCCATGCATGTGCGCCGTACGCCGGGCCCCGTCCTCGGGGTGGTACCGGCCGGTCGGCTGGTGTGCGGCCGCTTTGTCTTCGGCCCTGTGGTGGGGGCCCTGTCCTGCCGAGAACCCATCTTCGCACTTGTTGACGGTGGGCGGGACGCGGGGCCCGTGTCCGGGACGGATCATCGTCCGTCCCGGTGGATTACCGCTGCGTAGGGAACAGGGGATTTCGTCGAGAGCGAAACCGTCCCGGTCCCGGTGCCGTGGGGGCAACACATACGGCCCCGGACGTATGCCCGGGGCCGTATCGCAGGCGCTGACTCAGCCGAGGTCGCCGGCGGCGGTGCGCTCCGCCAGCTTCACCAGCGTGCGGACCGCGGAGCCGGTGCCGCCCTTGGGCGTGTAGCCGTACGGCGCGCCCTCATGGAAGGCCGGGCCCGCGATGTCCAGGTGCGCCCAGGCGATGCCCTCGCCCACGAACTCCTTCAGGAACAGACCGGCCACCAGGCCGCCGCCCATCCGCTCGCCCATGTTGGCGATGTCGGCGGTCGGGGAGTCCATGCCCTTGCGCAGGTCGGCCGGGAGCGGCATCGGCCAGGACGCCTCGCCGACCTCCTCCGCGATCTCGTGGATCGAGGTACGGAAGGCGTCGTCGTTGGACATGATGCCGAAGGTCCGGTTGCCCAGGGCCAGCACCATCGCGCCGGTCAGGGTCGCCACGTCGACGATCGCGTCCGGGTTCTCCTCCGAGGCGCGGGTCAGCGCGTCGGCGAGGACGAGCCGGCCCTCGGCGTCGGTGTTGAGGACCTCGACGGTCTTGCCGCTGTACATGCGCAGGACGTCACCGGGGCGGGTGGCGGTGCCCGACGGCATGTTCTCGGCGAGCGCCAGCCAGCCGGTGACGTTGACGCGCAGGCCGATGCGGGCGGCCGCGACGACGGTCGCGAACACGGCGGCGGCGCCGGCCATGTCGCACTTCATCGTCTCGTTGTGGCCGGCCGGCTTCAGCGAGATGCCGCCCGAGTCGTAGGTGATGCCCTTGCCCACGAGGGCCAGGGTCTTCTCCGCCTTCGGGTGCGTGTAGGCGAGCTTCACCAGGCGCGGGCCGCGGGCCGCGCCCTGGCCGACGCCCAGGATGCCGCCGAAGCCGCCCTTGACGAGCGCCTTCTCGTCGAACACCTGCACCTTGATGCCGTGCTCCTTGCCGGCGGCGGTGGCCACGGCGGCGAAGGACTCGGGGTACAGGTCGTTCGGCGGGGTGTTGACCAGGTCGCGGGCGCGGTTGATCTCCTCGGCGAGGGCGATCGCGCGCTCCGCGGCGGCCTTGAACGCCTTGTCGCGCGGCTTGGCGCCGAGCACGGCGACCTCGGCCAGCGCCTGCTTGGCACCGCCGGCCTTGGCGCCCTTGGGGGCGAGCTTGTTCTCGCCGGCCTGGTAGGCGGTGAAGGCGTACGCGCCGAGCAGCGCGCCCTCCGCGATGGCCTCGGCGTCCTCGACGGAGGCGATGGGCAGCGCGAAGCCGGCCTTCTTGGAGCCGGTCAGCGAGCGGGCGGCCGCACCGGCGGCCCGGCGCAGCGCCTCGGCGTCGTACGAGCCGTCCTTCTCGGGGGCCGCACCGAGGCCGGCCGCGATGACGACCGGGGTCTTCAGACCCTCGGGCGCGGGGACCTTCGTCAGCTCGCCCTCGGCACCCGAGGCGCCCAGGGTCGCCAGGACGGCGGCGAGCTTCCCGCCGAACGCCTTGTCCACGGCCTCGGCGCCCGGTGCGAGGACGAGGTCCCCGGACTTGGATCCAGCGCCCTTGGCGACGCCCACGACGAGGGCGTCGGCGCGCAGCGTCGCCGCACCGGCAGTGCTGAGAGTGAGAGCAGTCACGGTGGTGAAATCTCGCTTCCGTTGAGTTCTTTTCCGATCGAGGGGTGGGCCGACCGTGCCCGGCGCATCGTAGACGCCGCCGCGATGCGCCGGGAATGAGCCTACGCGCGCCTTTGCTGCCCGATCACGGCGGCGGGCCGTAGGCGGTCTGCGGCCGTCGTACGGTGGTGCTCCCGGGAAGATCGTCCCGGCGGAACGGATCCCGGGCGCACCGGCGTCGGCGGGCTCCGGTGGACATGGGGGAACGATGCGCGACCGGACGGCCGCACGGGTGGGCGGGGCGCGCGGCGCCCTGGCCGTCACGGCACTGATGGTGCTCACGACGCTGACGGGCTGCTCCTCGGGGCATGAACAGGCGCCGGCGGGGAAGGCGTCCGCCTCCGCGCGGCCCTCGCCCGCGCGCTGGCAGCCGGAGCCGGGCACGGACTGGCAGTGGCAGCTGTCGGGGAAGCTCGACACGACGGTCGACGCCCCGGTGTACGACATCGACGGCTTCGACCGGACGGCGGCCCAGGTCGCCGCGCTGCACCGAGAAGGGCGCAAGGTCATCTGCTACCTGTCCACCGGTGCCTGGGAGGACTTCCGCCCGGACGCGGCCCGTTTCCCCACCGCCGTGCTCGGGAAGGGCAACGGCTGGAAGGGCGAGCGCTGGCTCGACATCCGGCGCACCGAGGTCCTGGAGCCGCTGATGGAGACCCGGATCGCGATGTGCGCGAAGAAGGGCTTCGACGCGGTCGAGCCGGACAACATGGACGGCTACCGCAACCGGAGCGGCTTCCCGCTGACCGCCGCCGACCAGCTGCGCTACAACCGCCTGATCGCCCGTATGGTGCACCGCCACGGCATGTCCGTCGGCCTGAAGAACGACCTGCCGCAGATCCCGGAGCTGGTCGGGGACTTCGACTTCGCGGTCAACGAGCAGTGCGCCCAGTACGAGGAGTGCGAGGAGCTGACCCCGTTCGTGGAGGCGGGCAAGGCGGTCTTCCACGTGGAGTACGAGCTGCCGGCGGCGAAGTTCTGCGCACAGTCCCGGAAGCTGGGGCTCAGTTCACTGCGCAAGGAGTACGCACTCGGCGCCGGGCGCGAGACCTGCGCCGAGGACTGACCGGCCCCTCAGCCCAGCGCCAGGCCCACCAGCGTCACCGTCGCCGCCGTCTCCGCCAGCGCCCCGAACACGTCCCCGGTGACCCCGCCGAACCGCCGTACGCAGTGCCGCAGCAGCAGTTCGGCCCCCACCACCCCGGCCACCGCCGCGAGGGCGTGGCGCAGCGCCCCGTACCCGCCGAACAGCGCCCCCGCGCCCGCGCAGGCCGCCACCACCACGAGCGCGACCGCCGCCGCGCCGGCCACCGGGACCGTGGCGGCGACCGCCGCGCCCAGGCCCTCCGGCCGGGCGGCCGGGACGCCGCACCGGGATGCCAGGGTCAGCGCGAGCCGGGCGACGAGGGCGCAGACGACGGCCGCCACCGCGCCGTGCGCCCAGCCCCTCGCGTACAGCTGCTGGAGGACCGCCACCTGGGCCAGCAGGACGAAGAGCAGGGTGATCACGCCGAAGGGGCCGATGTCCGACTGCTTCATGATGCGCAGCGCGTCGTCGGCCGGCTTGCCGCTGCCCAGGCCGTCGGCGGTGTCCGCGAGACCGTCCAGGTGGAGCCCCCGGGTGAGAGCGGCGGGCACCGCGGCGGAGGCGACGGCGGCGAGCAGCGGGCCCGCACCGCCCCACAGCAGCAGGCTGCCGAGGACGGCGGCGAGCACCCCGACGACGAGCCCGGCCAGGGGCGCGCACAGCATCCCGGACCGGGCGGCATCCCGGTCCCAGCGGGTCACGCGGACGGGGAGCACGGTCAGGGTGCCGAAGGCGAAACGAACGCCGTGGCTGTTCAGGGAGGTCACGGCGCGCAGGCTAATCGGTGGGGACGGCCGCTAGATTGTCCGAATGCCGCATAACGGGGCACAAGCGGACGAGTGGGAGTGCGTGGCATGGGTCACTGGTTCGATCAGAACTTCGTCGAGCCGGGCAAGCTGCCCCTGCTCCTCGCCCTGACCGCCTTTGTGCTGACCTTCGCGATCACCCGGTTCATCACCCGGATGATCCGGGCCGGGAAGGGGCCGTTCCGCAACATCACGCCCGGCGGCGTCCACATCCACCATGTGGTGCCCGGCGTGGTGCTCAGCGTCGTCGGCGGCTTCGGCGCGGTGGGCAGCGGGAGGCACGGCGTGACGGCGGCCGTCTGCGCGGTCGTCTTCGGCGTGGGCGCGGGTCTGGTGCTGGACGAGTTCGCCCTGATCCTGCACCTGGACGACGTGTACTGGACCGAGGAGGGGCGCCAGAGTGTGGAGGTCGTCGTGCTCACGGCGGCCCTGGTGCTGCTGGTGCTCGGCGGGTTCTCCCCGCTGGGCGTGAACGACCTGAGCGACGATCAGCAGCAGGGCCGGCTCGGGGCCGTGCTCACCGTCGTCATCAACTTCTGCTTCGTGCTGATCACCCTGTTCAAGGGCAAGGCACGGATGGCGGTGGTCGGCACACTGATCCCGTTCGTGGCGCTGGTCGGGGCCGTACGGCTGGCCCGGCCGACCTCGATGTGGGCCAAGCGGTTCTACCGCGACCGCCACCGGGCCCGCTCCCGCGCGGTCCTGCGGGCCTACCACCACGACGTCCGCTGGGTCGGCCCGCGCCGGAAGTTTCAGGACCTGATCGGCGGGGCACCGGACCGGGCCCCGCTCCCGCCCTCCCAGCCCTGACCGCCGCGCCGCCGCCCGCGCCGCACCGGCGCCGCGCACAGCACCAGGGCCGCCGCGACAGCCGCCAGGTGCTCCCGGCCCGCCAGATTGTCCTCGGCCACGGTCTCGGCCACCATCGCCACGATCACCAGCGCCCCGGTGAGCCGGGCCCGGTACGCCCAGCAGACGCAGACCGCCAGGGCGACGACGGCCGCCGACGGGCCGGTGTCCACCACGCGTGCGTCGGCGGCGGGCAGCCCGAGGAACGCCTCCGGCCCGGCCGCGACGGCGATCCGCGCGTACATCGTCCCGGCCAGCGTCGCCGCGTACGCGATCAGCAGGGTCCGCCCCCGGCCGAGGCAGAGCTCCGCCGCCCCGAACACCACCAGCATCTGCACCAGCGCGCCCCACACCGGCAGGTCCAGCGCGGGGACGAACAGCGACAACGGGGTACGCAGCAGGGCCACTCCGAGCGGGTCGTCGGCCCGGACCGCGCCGAGCGTCTGCACCGGGCCGTAGCCCCAGGGCCGGTTCTGCACCAGCTGGAGCAGCGCCGTCAGGGCCACCGAGGCCAGGGTCAGGGGCACGGCCCGCAGACCCTCGGCGGCGAGCGACGCCCGTACGGCCGAGCAGAGCGGGCCCCACTCCCGGCGGGCCGCCCGGACCGGGGCGCGTACGGCTCTCATCCACGCGGTCCGGACGGGACGTCACGGACCCGGGCCAGCCGGGAGCGGTGCATCCACTTGGGCAGGCCCGGCGCCTCCAGGAACCCTTCCGCGCGGCCGGCCGCGACGCCGATGCGCAGCAGGTCGGCGCTCTTCTCGAAGAGCAGGAACCGGGGCTCCCAGATCGGGCGGTACTTGGCGTTGGCGCGGTAGAGCGACTCGATCTGCCACCAGCGCGAGAAGAAGCTGAGCAGCGACCGCCACATCCTGAGCACCGGGCCCGCGCCGAGCCGCGACCCACGCTCGAAGACCGAGCGGAACATCGCGAAGTTCAGCGACACCTGCGTCACGCCCAGCTTCCCGGCCCGTCGCAGGAGTTCGATGACCATGAACTCCATCAGCCCGTTCTCGGAGTCCCGGTCACGCCGCATCAGATCCAGCGAGAGGCCGTTCGGCCCCCAGGGGACGAAGCTCAGCAGGGCCCGCAGCCCGCCCGGCGCACCGTCGTCGGACGGCGCGTCACGGCACTCCAGCATCACGCACTGCCCGTCGGCCGGGTCGCCGAGCCGGCCGAGCGCCATCGAGAAGCCGCGTTCGGTCGCCCCGTCGCGCCAGTCGTCGGCCCGGCGCACCAGCTCCGCCATCTCGTCCTCGGGGATCTCCGCGTGCCGGCGCACCGTCACCTCGTAACCCGCCCGGCGCACCCGGTTGTACGCCTGGCGCACGGTCCGCATCGCGCGGCCCTCCAGGGTGAATTCGGCCGTCTCCACGATCGCCTCGTCGCCCAGCTCCAGGGCGTCCAGGCCGTGCCGGGCGTACACCGTGCCGGCCTCCTCGCCCGCCCCCATCACCGCGGGGATCCAGCCGTG